>JAKASU010000002.1 GCA_021818925.1 Microcaldota archaeon
GTGAAGATGGCACTTGGCACCTCGTTTATCTTTATCTCCTTCCTTGCATTTTGGAAGATGTTTGAGGTTGCGATATTGCCCTCCTTGGCTGCCAGAGTCTCCAGCATAGGCTCACCCGTTACATCGCCAGCAGCATATATCCCTTCCGCAGTTGTTCTGAGCGTCTTGTCGGTTTTTATGAAGTTGTGCTCGTTTAGTTGTATGCCTGCGGAATTCAGGTTCAGGTCCTTAACATTGGCGGTTCTACCTGTAGCAAACAGTATCTCATCGGCTTCGTATGTTCTCTCAACGCCGCTGGTTTGCGCGGTTATCGTCTTAGTATCGCTTCCGGCCTCGATACCGCTCAATTGAACGTTGGTTGACACTTCCACTCCGCTGCCTTCCAGATACTTGGTGAGGTGGCTGCTGATCTCGGGCTCCCAATTCGGTATAATCCTGTCGCTTCTCTGCAATAGCGTAACTCTCACCCCGAAATTCGCAAAAAGCTGTGCAAATTCCAATCCCAACGCTCTTCCGCCCACGACTATGAGCGATTCTGGAAGCTCTTTGATCGACAGGACCTCCTCGTTCGTGAGATACTTTACAGTATCGATGCCTTTTATTGCGGGGACTGCGGCCTTTGCGCCTGTGGCTACCAGAATGTGTGCAGCATTTATTTCGCTGCCTCCGGCCTTTATTGTGTTTTTGCCTATGAATGACCCCACCTCGTTTATGTATGTGACGTTATCGAGGTTCTCTAGAACCTCCTTGTATTTTTCCTCCCTGAGTTCCTCTACTAGGCGCTCCTTGTCCTCCAAGATTTTGCCGAAATCCGCCTTTCCAATACTATAGTTGACTCCGGAGAACCTCCTTTCCCTAAGCTCTTCCATGAATGTGCTTACTGTTATGAGCCGCTTGCTTGGCACGCAGCCTACGTTGACGCACGTGCCGCCCAGCACTGTTCCGCCGGTGGCGTTCTTCCCGATCATCGCTGTCTTGATGCCCAGGCTGTTTGCCTTTATTGCAGCTGAGAAGGCCGCTGAGCCCTGGCCCAATATTGCGTACTCGAAATTCTCTATTCAATCACCCTCGAAATGTACTCTTTGCTTGCGATGTCGCAAGCGATTATGCTTGTTTTGTACCTCTCTATGTGCCGATCTATGTCCTTTATCATGGGCTTCACTTCTTTGTTCAGGCCATAGACGCGTTCCTTGCCGTCTTTCTTTACATTTACGAAGCCGCAGTTGAGCAGGCAGCTCAGGTGGTGAGAAACGTTGCTCTGCTCGATGCCGGTTGCGGAGACTATCCCGTTAACGTTAAGGTCTTTTTCGGATAGCACACGCAATATGCTGAATCTGCTGTAGTCTCCTATTGCAAAGAAGAACGCTTTGACCTCTAGTTTGCCCATCCGACCACTTAAAGTGAGGTATTTATTGCATGAGCCAGCTGCCCAAGCGTTTCAGCTGGGGATCCGCTTATGTACAGGATCGTGCCGTTGCCTGATATCAGATAATATATGTCCAGATAGCCCTTGGGATCGTAGGCGGCAGTCATGTTGTAGCCTGCGAGTGCAGGCACTATCGTGCCGTTCGAATACGCGGCGGGCGCATACGAATTGACGAATCCTTCTATGGTCGGGCCGCTGTACCCCAGATCCTTGTAGAGTTCGATCTCCACAATCTTTATTCCGTGCTGCTTGAAAAAGCTGTAGTTCGAGTTTATTGCGCTGTTGCCCTGCGCGCATGAAGGGCACCAGGTAGCCACGAACCACAGGACCACGGCATGGCCGCGGTATGCTGAAAGATTTGCCACAGAGCCGTTGGCCAGAAGGAACCCGAAATTCGGAGCCCGAGAGCCTATGGTCGCATTCTGCGCCTGAACGTTGCTGCCGCTCTGGTTAAAGGCTAAAACGAGTGCGACCGCTACAGCTACCGCCGCTACCACTACTAGCGCTATCTTCTTGTTACCCCTCATTTTCTCACCGCGCAACACTTGGAGATGTTCCTCGATACCAGCAAAACGCTCAGCAAAAGCAGGCCTATAGAAGCTATAACGAACAGTGTCTCGTAGGTGGCGAATGGGCCCTGAAGCGCGCCCGTTACCCCTATTATTGTAGTGGTGGATGCGCCGAAAGCGGCCAGGATGGCCGGTATCACAGAGGTGCAGCAGAGACCACCAGGGATTATCGCGGCTGCCACCGCTCCGAAGCCCAACTTTCCGCTCAACGCGGCTCCATTTATAAACGCGTAAGCATTCATCACCAAAGAGAGCGATAGTAGTGTACCAATCAGTATAGATGCGGTCAGCGCATAGGCGTTTAGCCCTATGGCTAGTTTTGGAAGAGAAAGGTTTAACGAAGAGCTGGAGATCAGGTACGAGTAGCCAACGAAGGACAGAGCGGCTATCACAAAAAATGCCGCAAAGTAAGTCCTGGAGCCTAACACGAGCTGGATTGCGCTTATAGCCTCGCCGCCTTTGGCCATAACATATGATTAGACAATCATACTTATAATGCTTGCGTGTGAACGCATGCGGACGCTAGCGGTTTTTAGCATTTTGAAACTTCGCTGGTGTACGAACGAGCGTGTTGCCTCAACAAAACACACCGATGCCGATTACCTTCATTGCATTCTCAAGCAAGTTGCATACGATTTAATAGTTTGATAACCCTGCTTTATCCTCGGCCAACGGCCTCCCGTTCTTTTTGTTCAAAAACCAAGGCAAAATATAAATAGACAAAAAACCAGTGGAGAGCCATGCAAGAAGCAGAGAAACAGATTCAGAATCCTCAAAAAGCAGCCGATGCCAAGGAACCTGGCCTGAAGCGCCCGGGATGGGGAAAAGAGCTTGAGAAACAGTTCTGGGATCTTGCGAACGTTAAGAGGGGAAGGGCGCTTTACGCAACTCTATTCACTGAATTTGATGTCATACCCATCTATACGGCCTTGAGGGCTGAGAAAACTGCTACGTTGAACGGAAATTCGATTACCCAGCCCATTTTCGATGCTACAAAATCTGCCGGAGCCAATACAGCAAGTACAATACAGTCAGCATTGAACTCCGTTTTGCCTCAATCTGGCACGAAAGCGATAGGCGCGATACATGGCTTCATACAGTTGCTGGGCGGCCCCGCCCAGGCTGGCCTGTACATAACTATGACTGCAGCCACACTGGCTGATTACATTTTTTATTTTGTGGGCATGACTGTTACTGTGGCAGGCATACACCGATACCTGAAGAAACTAAGCAAAGACCGCAAAATCAACAAAGAAGCGGATTAGAGCAGGTCCTCGGCCGTTATTATCCCCCTTATCTCTCCCTTGTTCATGACCAGCACTGCTCTGCTGCTCTTCAGTATGCTCTTAACTATGCTGAGTGGCGTCGTCTCATTCACCGTTGGAAACGGCTCTTCTAGCATCTCACCTATCCTTGAGTCTCTCGGACGGCCGATAAAGTCCACGGAGGCGACGCTGCCCACGAGCTTGTGGCCACCCACCACGGGGAACTGCGATATCGCGTGCTTCTTCACCAGCGAAACCGCCTTCTGCACCGTATCTGAAGCTTTCAGCGTTATCACATGCGCATTCATAGAGTCCTTGGCCAGCTTCTGACCTGTGTTCTCGCTGCTTTCCAAGAAGTCGAATATCTCCGTAGCAGTCTTGTAATTGGGCACCACCAGACCGCGCTCTATCTTTGTCAGAAGCGACTGGCTTATGCCCACCTGTTTCGCGAGCTGGCTCTGCGTGAGCCCGAGTACCTTCCTCCTTCTCTGGATATCCATAAGGTTAGGAAACTGCATGAGTCTAGTTCTTTTCCAACCTATATAAAACTTTCTGATATTTATTCAATTTTGAATATTTGTAGCAGAAAGCGATTAATATAGGCTGCGACTCAGCGTCTCCAATATACTATGACAAAACAAAAAATAAAGACGACCATGACTGGCAGCTGGTTCAGACCACCGGAAATACTCGGGCTTTTGAAAAGCAGCCCGACAGGCGAGATAGACTACTCGCACAGGGCAGCTATAATAGATGCGGAGAGAAGGGCGCTACGGAGCCAGCTCCGCCCCGACGGGAACGATAGAGGCCTGGATTATCCAAGCAACGGTGAGCAGAGGAAGGGAGGCTATACGCAGTTCGTGCCTAGCAGGTACAGCGGATTCTCCAGCACCGAAAAGGCGTCCATGGATTTTGGACCGACGCTCATTCAGGAGTTTCAGGAATCCAACCCTGCTCTATTTGCAACCCTCCAAACGGCAGGCGGGGCCGTATTTGCTTCTCCAAAGGTTGTTGACAGGCTGGAATATGTGGGTGAGGAAAAAGCGCGACAGGAGGCTCTGGATGCTGTACAGATAGCCAGAGAAGAGGGAGCTGAACACATCTTCGTCAACTCCCCCTCTCCTGGAGTGCTCACCATCTTCTTCCCGAGGAGCGAGGTTTATGCGAGCCATTTCGATTACCTGAACGCGTACGCCGAAGCCCAGAGAAAGGAGTACAAGGCGATACTCGATGCCGACCCGGACTTACTGCTACAGATAGATGCTCCGGACCTTGCAATGTCGAAGCAGATAGCAAACGGGTGGGGCGTAAGCTTTGAAGACGCTTTGCCTGTGCATGTCGAGGCGATAAACAAGGCAGTGAAGGGCCTTCCGAAAGAAAGGATAAGAGTGCATTACTGCTATGGCAACTACGTGGGATCCCACAAGAGCGACGCGGATTTCGATTTCGTTCTTTCTGAGATAGTCAAGCTGGAGGCAGGAACAATAGTGGGAGAGGCTGCAAACGCGCACCACGAGGGCGATTCGCTTGTGCTGGAAGACTACGTCAATGAGCACGGGTGGCCAAAGGGTCTGAAGTTTGCATTCGGCGTAATAGATGTGAAGACGCCGATCGTTGAGACGCCGCAGACCGTCGCTTCAAGGCTCGAGAGGCCTGTGAAGGTTCTTGGCGCTGAAAACGTGTTGGGAGGCACTGATTGCGGTTTCGAAACTTTCGCTTTCTTCGGAAACGTGACTCAGGCAGTTGCGGAACAGAAACTGAAGGCGCTGGTCAGGGGAGCGGAGCTCGCTTCAGAGAGGTTCTGACCGCGTTCGGGTCTTCGTTTGCTTTAAGGTCTGATCATCTATCAGTGCCATAGCGGTTTGCGGCTCTCGCCTACTTATTTTAAGCTTAAGCGCGTATACTGCTCGTGCCGGGGTGGCAGAATCTGGTTAATGCGCCGGTCTTGAATCTTTAGGGTTCAAGAGCTGAACTTGTGATGCGAAGAAAACCGGTTCCCTTACGGGATTTAGGGTTCAAATCCCTACCCCGGCGAACTCTGGCTTACTGCGCGATCCGTGTCAGGCGCCATACGCGCCTCTGGCTGCCGCAGCCATGAGTCCGAGTCCGAACACTCCAAGCCCCAAGTTATGCCCGCCGGCAGTGCCGGTTTTTTCACAAGAGGCGATTTCGACATATGCTCACGCCCACCAGTCCTACCCAACCTATTTAATTCTTACAGGCGAAACTTTCAATAAGAGTCGGACGGGCGCGATCATGGCAAAGAAACCTTACGTGATACTTCTCGCATCGCAGAAAGGAGGCGTTGGCAAGACCACAATCGCGCTCAATCTCGCCGTTGCTCTGACCTACAAGAAGTTCAAGGTACTGCTTGTCGACAGCGACACCGAATCCGCCAGCCTCAGCGAGCAGCTCGGAATCAAGGCTGAGGGCAAGGGATACCTCGACATACTCGGCACCAACACAGAGATAGGCGACGCGCTCTTCTCCTACGAACCGATAGACCTTTATCTCATACCGGGAAACCAGGACGGTTCTAGGACGATGCCAAAGCCCGAGCATCTGGTCAAGTTTTACGGAAAGCTGGCGCGGGCCGATTTTGATTTTGTGATAATCGATAGCCCGCCGGGGCTGTTCAGCAACGAGATAGCCAGGTATCTGAACGACGTGGCGATACTCACCACGCCGGATTCGGTTTCTTCATCTAGCAGCTCAAAGATAGCGCAGTACTGCCAGAAGTTCAAGCTAGAGCATAGGCTGATAATAAACCGCATGGGCTACAGCAAATTCGACCTAGAGCGCGAGGAGGTTGAGCGTATATACGGGGACGTGTCCTTCCAGGCCGTTCCAGAGGACAAAATAGTGGCCGAGAGTTTGATGAAGCACAAGCCAGCATACATGATCGACAAGAACTCCGATTTCTGCATCGCTATAGACGAGCTTGCGAGAGACTACGCGCTGAAGATAAGGCAGCAGGGCGACACCCACGAGGAGGAATTTGAGAGGAGCACCGAACCTACGCTCTTCGAGAAGCTCGCCAAGTGGTTCCTGAAATGAACAGACACACGCTTATCGGTGGAATCGGTTGGATAGTGGCAGGGACGCTGTCTTTGGCAACCTGGCTTGCTGAAACAGGCAATGCTATGTGCGCCTGCCCAAACATACCAGCAAATGCAACGCAGGCGCAGGTATACAAGATATGCCAGTGCGGCGGTTCAAATCCGACGGGATTGCTGATCATAGGCATTGCAGTTGTTTTAGTCGGCTTAGCGATCCTTGTGTTCAACAGGAGAATAGAAAGGATGATTAGAAACGCGAAGCAATCCGCCTCGAAGGCAAAGACGTTATAAATGCTGCATGAGTATTCGAAACTGAAGCTGACTTAGAAATATAAACGGTACATTAACATCTGTAACGAGGCTGCTTGATGGCGAATAAGACTCTGGGCAGAGAGATAAGAGATATAGTTCTTACCAAGAACATGAGCGTCAAGCAACTGATCTCGAGCATGAAGAGCATCGGAGGCTTCTCGGCGCAGCATATGGTCAACGGAATAGGCATCCTGGGAGAGATGCTGGGAGACAAGTCGTGCTACAACTTCCTTTCCTTCCCCGCAGACATAGTCGCTACAGGGCTCCGCGGCGCGCTGGCACAGTCAGTGAAGCACTTTGACGCGATAATAACAACAGGTGGCATGCTCGACCACGACTTGGCAAGGGCCTACGGGGGAAGGTACAACCTCGGCAGCTTCTACGCGGACGATGCGAAGCTGCACAGGGAGAAGGTCTACAGGCTTGGGAACGTCTTCATAGAGCAGAAGGAGTACGGGCTCGCAGTTGAGAACTACTTCAGCAAGATAATGAACGACATATACAAGTCGGACGATTACAAGGTAGAGTACAGCGCATCGGAGCTGACGCGGGAGTTCGGGAAGAGGATGACGGACAAGGGCTCGATAATCAGGCAGGCATACCTGCACAACGTTCCTATATTCAATCCAGGAATACTTGACGGGGCGTTCGGTACGCAGCTGTCAATTTTCTCGCAGACGCACAACTTCAAACTAAACCTCATGCGCGACGAACTGAAGCTGAGCGACATAGCCTTCGACCACAAGAAGACCGGGGCGCTGATGATTGGCGGAGGGATAAGCAAGCACCACGTTATATGGTGGTCACAATTTAAAGGAGGATTGGATTATGCGGTATACATCACGACAGCAACACAGTATGATGGCAGCTTATCTGGCGCACGGCTTACAGAGGCAGTTTCTTGGGGAAAAGTTAGAGAAAAAGCCAAATACACTACTATAGATGGAGACGCTACAATAATACTTCCTGTCGTGTTTGCCGCTCTGAACGTATATTAAAAATTAGAGTTGTTGCATGAAGATTCGGGCAAAAATCAAGAGTGAGTTTAAATCTAAAACTCCAGTAAAGGTTCCTTCGAAATCGATAATTTCGTTGCTAAATTCGCTTTATGTTACAAGAAAGTTTTCACAAGTGAGAATTGGAAAAATGCTCGGAGTACAGGGAAACACAGTACGTAGATGGTTAGACAGGTGTGATATAATAGAAACAATGAAAGAGGCCGAAGTCCGATACTCCGAATCGCACAAAACAGTTAATATTCTCATTTGAATATAACTGACAAAAAGCGCTATATAACGAGAATTCTCATGTTTTGAAAAGGGGGCTAAATGGTAAAATATCTTGTAACTGCGGAGAGTGTGACCGAGGGCCATCCTGACAAGGTCGCAGACATAGTTTCTGACTCGGTGCTCGACGCGATAATACGCAAGGACCCGGCGGCGCACGTTGACTGCGAGACGCTGATAATGCAGGGCATGGTTGTCATAACAGGCCAGATAACCACGAGCGCGTACGTGAACATACCGAAGATAGCCAGGGATTCGCTCAAGGAGATAGGACTCGACAACGCGAAGGACGGCCTTGACTGGAACACGTGCGGGGTCATAACCTCGATAGAGGAGCAATCACCGGATATCGCACTGGGTGTGGACGAGAAGCAAGGTCTGGACATCGGTGCCGGGGACCAGGGATTCGTTTTCGGCTACGCGTGCAACGAGACTGACGAGCTTATGCCGATGCCCACGATGCTGTCGCACAAGCTTGTCATGAGGCTCACCGAGTGCAGGAAGAAGGGAGTGCTTCCGTACCTGAGGCCTGACGGCAAGTCGCAGGTTACAGTAGAGTACGTTAACGGAAAGCCCAAACGCGTAGACACGGTGGTGATCGCGGCGCAGCACGGCAATGGCACAAGCATAGAGCAGGTGAGGCGCGACGTGATCGACAAGGTCATAAAATCAGTGATTCCGAAGGGCATGATAGACAAGAACACGAAGTTCATAGTCAACGGCACTGGCAAGTTCACCGTTGGCGGCACACTTGCAGACTCGGGCCTGACAGGCAGGAAGACAGTCGTAGACGGATACGGAAGCATCGGCAAGTCAGGAGGCGGCTGCTTCAGTGGCAAGGATCCCACGAAGGTCGACAGATCAGGAGCCTATTACGCGCGCTACATAGCGAAGAACATCGTCGCTGCGGGACTGGCCGACACGTGCGAGGTGCAGATCGCCTACGCGATAGGCGTGGCGAAGCCGGTCTCGTTCTACGTTAACACTCTGGGAACAGGGAAGGTGAGCGACGAGAAGATAGCGCAGATAGTCGAAAAGAACTTTGACATGCGCCCCGGAGCGATGATAAAGCAGCTCGATCTCCGGAGGCCGATCTTCAAGAGAACTGCGGCTTACGGCCACTTCGGAAGGGTCGGGCCTGAGTTCACATGGGAGAAGACGGACAAGGCCGAACTGCTAAGGAAGGAAACAAAGGCGAAGAAGTAGAGGCAAGAAGCGCGATCAGGAGAGCGTTATCTCGATCTGCACGGCATCTGGTACGGGTATGCGCATTATCTGCCTGAGCGCCTGGTCGCTGCCGTCTATCTCTACAAGCCACTTGTGTATCCTCATCTCCCAGTGGTCGTAGGTGTGCGAGCCGTCGCCGCACGTGGTCTTCCTTGTGGGTATGACCATGTGCCTCGTAGGAAGAGGTATGGGACCCTTGCTCTTGACGTTGATGCTCTTTGCTATCTCAACTATCTGCTTTGCTATGTCACGCGATGAGGCCATGTTCTTGCTTATGAGCTTGATTCTCGCTACCGGCATTCATCAACCCTGCTTCTTCACTACGTCGAGTACCACTCCGGCAGCAACTGTCTGACCCATGTCCCTTATGGCGAACCTGCCCAGCGCCTTGAAGTCGCTGAACTTCTCCACCACTATCGGCCTGCTCGGCTTTATCTTTACTATTGCAACGTCCCCTGTCTTGATAAACTCGGGGTTCTTCGCTGCTGTCTGGCCCGTCTTTGGATCCTTCTTCTCGCTTATCTCCGTTATTGTGCAAGCGACCTGCGCCGTGTGTATGTGGAACACGGGCGAATATCCGACGGCTATCGCGGTGGGGTGGTTTATGACCACGATCTGCGCGGTGAACTCGTCCGCCACCGTGGGCGGGTTGCTCGCAGGGCCTATCACGTCGCCGCGGTGTATGTCCTTCTTGTCAACGCCCTTGATGTTGAAGCCTATATTGTCCCCGGGCTCGGCCTGCTGCAGCTGCTGGTGGTGCATCTCGATGCTCTTCACGTCGGTCTTCGCGCCGCTCGGCATTATGATTATCTGCTCCCCTGGCTTTATCGTTCCGGTCTCGACCCTGCCAACAGGCACGGTTCCGAATCCCGATATGCTGTAAACGTCCTGGATGGGCAACCTCAGAGGCTTGCTCGTCTCCTTCTGCGGCACAGTGAACGTGTCGAGGGATCCGAGAAGCGTCGGGCCATTGTACCACGACATCTTGTCCGATTTCTCCTTCACGTTGTCACCCTGCAGCGCAGAGTAAGGAATGAAGAGTATCTTGCTGGTGTCGTATCCTATCGCCTTCAGGAAGTTGGACAGCTGGGCCTTCGTCTCCTCGAACTTCTTGGAGTCGTAGCCGACCGCGTCCATCTTGTTCACCGCCACTATGATCTGGTTGATTCCCAGTATCTTCGCGAGCTGCGCGTGCTCCCTTGTCTGCGTCTGCACGCCTTCCTGCGCAGAGCACACGAGGACCGCAGCGTCCGCCTGGCTCGCTCCGGTGATCATGTTCTTTACGAAGTCCCTGTGTCCAGGGGCGTCTATTATGGTAAAGTAGTACTTCTGCGTCTGGAAGTCCTTGTGCGCGATGTCTATGGTGACTCCGCGCTCCCTTTCCTCCTTGAGCTGGTCCATGACGAATGCGAACTCGAAAGTCGCCTTCCCAAGCGCCTTCGCCTCTTCCCTGAGCTTGTTCATGTCCTGCTCGCTGACAGCGCCAGCTGCGTACATGAGTCTTCCTACCGTGGTCGACTTTCCGTGGTCGACGTGGCCTATGAAGATCAGATTCATGTGTGGTTTCTCTGCCATATCTATCTACCAATAAACGTGATGATTTTCTAACGTAGGAGAGCAGAATTCAGAGAAATCGCCCCCTTAATCGATACTACTTAGCGGACAACGTATTTAAATGTTTGCGTGAAACGCCGTCGGCAAGTACCAGTATGCAGCTTCTGAAGGTCTCGGCCTGGAGTTGGTCTAAGACGTGAAGGGCGGGTTAGGAGTAGGTCAGCCGTAAACGTCATCATGATGGGCATAGTCCCCAATTATAATCTCATGGGCTGCTTCATCTATAGAATACGTAAGCACAAAACTTCCGAAATGTATTCTGTACAGACCCTTCTGCGGCGGATGAAGGGGTTTGTATCTGCGCGGATCCTCACGGACTTCGTTGATTTTCTTGTTTATTGCCTCTAATTGCCTTTGTTCTTTTTTCTAAGTTTAGAGAATATCTTGTCAACGTGTTCTCTAGATCCCACAGAATAGGGAACGCTCGATGGATCGCCACTTACAGGTCATATCTCTTCCTGAAATCTTCTGCAGAACCCATGTGTATTATCTTTTCTTTCTGTATTTTCTTGAGTTTCCTTAGATAAGACGGCTTGACCCTGGGTTCAAAGACGAGTTCCTCATACTCCTCGGCCATCTTGTCTATAGCCTGCGACTTGTCCTTTAGGCCATGCGTGGCTTTGACTATCATCAATACTTTATTGGCCTTATCGCTTATGTCAATAAGCGCCTTTACCATATTAATACCATATTAATATGGAGCTAATAGATATAAAAGACTTTGCGTAGGTCAACCCTCTCGCTAGAAGGAAGGCCTCGGTTGGGAGCCTGGCCTGGCCCTGACGCATGCATGTTTTGGCTGCGATAGGAAAGCTATTTATACTTTTAACAGACAATTCACTTAACTTGTTCTCCCGCAAGTACTGCAGTTTTGCAGGAGGGATTTAGTGCTGGAAGAGAAGTACCAGGAGTTCGAGAAGTTCATCGAAGAGAATAAGAACCAGAGGAAGTTCGAGCAGAGCGTAGAGCTTGCGATAAACTTCAAGGGGGTGGACTTCTCCAAGCAGGCAAATAGGCTTAATGTCGACGTGCTGCTTCCGAACGGGCGCGGCAAGACCAACAAGCTTGCGATTTTTGCAACGGACAAGAACTTCATCGAGGCCGCCAGCAAGAATGGAATAGAAGTCATAGACGGCAACTCGCTTCCCACGATAGCGACGGACAAGGAGCGAATGAACTCTCTTCTCAACTACGACCTGCTGGCCCAGCCGAATCTCATGCCGAACATAGCGAAGCAGCTCGGACCCTTCCTCGGACCAAGGAACAAGATGCCGAAGCCTGTAATGAGCATGCAGGACATGGGAAGGGCAGCCGGAGAGACCAACAGGCGTATAGCGATAAAGAACAGGGGCAGGTTCCTGCCGACGGTTCACTGCGTAGTTGGCAGCGAGAAGATGGAAGCCAGGAAGATCTACGACAACATAAAGGAGGTAATGACCGATGTTGACAAGGCGGTGGGCTCGAACAGGATAAGGAGCGTTTATGTCAAGCTGACTATGAGCAAACCGCTCAAGCTGGTGTAATCATGACGATGGTCAAGGCTCAGAAAGTAGAATACGTGAAGAAGCTGCAGAAAGAGATAGCGAGCTACAAGACCACGGCTGTCATGCCCATAGACGGAGTGCCGGACAGGCTGCTCCAGAAGGTCAGGAACAACCTGAAGCCAGATGCGCGCATGGTGATAGCCAGGAAGACACTGCTCTCAAAGGCGCTCGGAAAGGACAAGCTGGCTCACCTGGAGAAGAGCATGGGCAACAACTTCGCGCTTGTGCTCTCGAACAAGGACCCCAGCGAACTCTACGCGAGGATACACTCGAACAAGCTGAGGCTCGGGGCAAAACCGAACCAGATGGCTCCCGACGACATAACCATAGAGCCGGGCGAGACGAGCGTTGCTCCGGGCCAGACAGTCACGGAGCTGAAGAGCGCGGGCATAGACGTAAAGATAGAGAAGGGGAAGGTGGTCATATCTAAGAGGAAGGTGCTCGTTGAAAAGGGCAAGAAGATAAGCGGCGCGGTGGCTAACGCGCTCAAGATCCTGGACATAAAGCCCTTCGAGATAGCACCGAGGCTCAGCGTCGCGCTGGAGGGCAACCTCCTTTACAACGACATCGCGCTGAGCGTGGACCAGGAGTTCGTCCGCAGCGAGATAATGAGGAACTTTGCGGAGGCGAACGCGCTCAGCCTGGACAGGGGCATAGTCACGCAGTATAATGCCGACATCTTCATAATGCGCGCCTACAGGGGCGCGATCGCAGTGGGCCTGGAATCGAAGGCTCCGGAGGACGAGATAGTCAAGCTGCTGGCCGCAAAGGCCGCGGCGCAGGCAGGGGAACTCGCAAACAAGGCGGGTGTTGATACTAAGTAGGTGAAACAAGAATGGAGTACATATACGCTGCTCTTCTGATAGACGCAGCCGGAAAGGAAGTGACTGAGGACAGCATAAAGAATGTTGTCAAGGCGGCTGGGGAACAGCCAGACGAGGCAATGGCAAAGTCTGTGGCCAACGCTCTGAAAGGCGTCAACATAAAGGACGTCATAAAGAACGCGCAGACAATGCAGGCTGCGGCTGCACCAGCGGCGTCACCGGCACAGGCGGCGGCCAAGAAGGAGGAGAAGAGCGAAGCTGAGGAAAAGAAGAGCGAAGAAGAAGCGGCAAGCGGTCTCGCAAGCCTCTTCGGTTGAGCTTGATGGAGAGGAACTGGCAGCGGGCTAGGCTCGGCAAGCTGTTCAGGAACCTCGGGGGAGTGGAAGCCATACTTCTCGCCAACGAGAACGGCTTCGACCCCAACTTCCGTTACCTCACCGCGTTCCGCAGCGGGCTCTTCGAGGGCTCGATACTTGTAGCGACGAGAAGCAGGCTATTTTTGATAACATCGCAGCTGGAGTACCAGACCGCGATGGACCAGAAGACTTCTTCTATGATAGTGATAAGCAGCTCTGAAGGCGCCGAAGCCGTGAGGAGGCGCCTGAAGAAGCTCATCGGAGGCAAACGCATAGGCATAAACGCGCACATGCTGCCCGTTGCCGCTTACAAGAGGCTCTCTTACAGGTACAAGCCTAAGAAGATGATAGACGTGAGCGAGGCGCTGCTCAAGACCAGGCTCGTAAAGGACGAGGGGGAGATAGGAGAGATAAGGAAGGCGGCGAAGGTTACGAAGACAGCAATGCGCATGATACGGAAGCACTTCAAGGCTGGCGTGACCGAACTAGAGCTCGCCGCTAGGTTCGATTTCATACAGATGTCGCTTGGCGCTAGCAGGCCTTCGTTCGACACAATAGTCTGCTTCGGAAAGAACGCGGCGCAGCCGCACCACTCTCCTGACGGCACCAGGCTGAGGAAAGGCGACTTCATACTGATAGATGCGGGAGCGAAGGTGAACAATTACTGCTCAGACATAACGAGAACCTTTGTCTTCGGGGGAAAGGCGAATGCAAGGCAGAAGGAGATGCTGAAGCTTGTAGCCGACGCCCAGAAGGCTGCGATAGATGCGATAAGGCCCGGGAAGGACGGAAGAAAGATACACGCGATTGCTGCAGACATGATAAACGGCTCCTACGGGGGCAGGTACAAGGGCAGGTTCATACACGCGCTCGGCCACTCGGTGGGGTTGGAGGTGCACGACGGACCGGGTTTCAGCCCTGGCGAGAAGAACATACTCGCACCGGGAATGGTGATAACTGCCGAGCCCGGAGTCTACCTTCCTGGTTTCGGAGGGGTGAGGTTCGAGGACGACGTGCTCGTAACAAAGAAGGGCCACGAGCTCCTTTGATCAGGAGTTCTTGCCCACGAACCTGATGTTTATCTCTATCCCCTCAAGCGTCTGGGCTATGTCCTTCTTTATGTCGTTCCTCACGTTCTCCTTCTTCGAGAAGAAGTTGCGTATCTCCGAAAGCGTGCCCGTGTCCTGCGCCGCGCGCAGGTTAACGACATAAGCTTTCAGCAGATGCGTTCCCGGCGCGTTGTCTTTCATCAGCCTCTTCCAGTTGTCTCTCGTCCATTCCCATATCAGATCCCTGCCTACAGGGTTCGAGGCAACGTTGGCAGGGGTTATGTAGATGTCCTGGTACCTTACCGCTCCTGACATGGAGAATTCAAGCGCGGTTTTGAGCAGCTCAGATTCGCGGAAGCCGCCCAGGCTCGCCTGCAGCCTTATCCTGTCCTCAGGCAGCTCCGCCTTCTTGAACATCCCCTTGATCGCCTTGAAAGTTTCCTTGTCTCCGTTCCATGCGCAGGTCCTGTATACAGCGCTCCTGAGGTCTGGGTTTACGGGTATGCCTTTGCTCGCCCCTTCGAACAGCTCCACACACTTCGCCACCACATCCTTATCGCCGCACGTGCCGAGCGCTGCGATGGTCTGGCTCCTCAGCATCGTCGTTACGCTCCTCTCGCCCTTCTTTTTCTCCCATCCGAGCTGGTCAAGGAGCCTGCGATGGTATCTGGAGCTGAGCCCCACTATCCTGCTGTATGCGCGTTCCCCGTAAAACCTGTACATGAGCCCGCTAAGATGGCTTGAGAGGCTCTCGTTCAGCGGATATGCTGAGTCGAAGCAGTAGCGCTCCGCGAAATCCAGATACCCGCTAAGAGATATCTTGCACGCTCGCGCAAGAGAGAAGAGATCGTTCTCCACACCGAACGCGTCGAGCGGGGCGAGTTTCTTTTCCTTTATAAGGCTTCCGAGCATGCGCAGCTGGTCTTCGGGATAGCTTACCCTGTATATGCCCTTCTGCGAAAGGTTGAGCTTGGCGTACGCGCCGCCTTGAGATTTCAGCTTCGCTTTCTTCTTGTCGAAAAGTATGAAACCGCCGGTGCCTCCGATGTCATAGTGCAGCGGGATGGGCCAGACCTGGCTGCTTTTCTCCCTCTCGAGCAGCAGGAACCTTTCCTGTTCAAGGTCAAGAGTGTTGTCTGCGCCCTGCTTCACGTTTACAACGGGATACCCTGGCTGGTCTACCCAGTAGCCAGCAACCCTGCCGACGTTTATCCTCTTCCTGTCCCTCTTTGCCGACCTGTCGAGAGAGTTCCAGAGATCGTATGTCGTGGCGTTGCCGTACTTGTGAGCTGAGAGGTATGCGTGCAGCCCCTTCCTGAATGTCTCTGGCCCTGCGTAATCCTCGATCATTCCGAGCAGGCTTCCGCCTTTGGCGTAGCTTATGTCGTCGAACACCTGGTTCACCTCGCCTGGCTCGTTTACGAAGACGTTTATCGGGTGCGTGGTGTTGAGCTGATCGGCCGCAAGCGCTGCGTCGGTGTTATCTAAAACATACTGAATATCCGAATCCCACTCCGGGTAGGCCGAGTCCACGGCCTTGTAGCTCATGAAAGTGGCGAAGCTCTCGTTCAGCCAGAGGTCGTTCCACCAGTGCATCGTCACGAGGTCGCCGAACCACTGGTGCGCTATCTCGTGCGCGACAACGCTAGCTATTCGCTGCATAGTGGCAATCGATGATACCTTCCTGTCCCCGAGCAGGTCTATCTCTCGGAACGTTATTGCTCCCCAGTTCTCCATCGCTCCAGCGCTGAAGTCAGGTATGCCTATGAGGTCGAGCTTTGGAAGCGGGTACTTAATGCGGAAGTATCCCTGGTAGTATGCGACGGATTTCTTCGCGAACTCCATCGCAAGCTTGGCATATTTTATCTTGCCGGGCACGGTGACGATCCTGAGCTTGAGCCCGCCGAGGCTGCCGTTAAGGTACTCATACTTTCCAACACCGAGGTAGAGAAGATACGGGGACATGCGCGGGGTGGTGTTGAACGTGACAATCTTCCTGTTTTTGCCGCGGGGTTCCGTCTTCTTCACGGGCATGTTGGACAGTGCGTCCAGCGACTTGTCTAGTATTATGTGGACGTCGAATGTGGCCTTGAATTCGGGCTCGTCGAAGCACGGGAACGCGTGCCGGGCATCGGCAGGCTCGAACTGAGTGGTCAGTATGTAGCCGGTCTTGCCCCTGTTCGTGTACTTGCTCCTGTAGAATCCGTAAAGGCCGTCGTTGTTTTTGCCGGTGAATCTGAGAGACAGCAACACTCTTCCTGAAAGCTTGGAGGGGAAGCGGAGGGTCACCTCCTGCTCCTTTACATTGTATGAGATCCTGGCCTTTGCCTTTTTGCCAGACAATGTGACAGAGGCTTCTTGTATTTTTATCTCACCGGCGTTCATTTTTATGGCGCTCGCCGGCTTTCTTATCTTGACACTTACGGTTTCGGTGCCGCTGTAGGCGAACGTCTTGAGATTCGTGTCGAAAGTCAGGTCGTAGTTCAAGGGAATTACGTTCTCCCCCAGGGTCTTGTGCTTGCTTGTATCCATCCTATCAGCGATTACTCGCATCTCGTATTGCTGAATTAAGTTTTATATGATTATAACCCAGAATACCTTAGGCGGATACGTGAGAAGGGAAGACAGGCTCAGGGACATGCTGAAGTACCACACCCAGATGGTGGACAGGCTGAAGCGCGTCGACCTTGGCAGACTGTCAGAGAAGCAGCTGAACACTCTCGAGAATACGCTTGAGCACCTTGAAAGCTACGCGCTGGTGCACGTAAAAGCGAAGAGGAAGTGATGGCGTTCTTGGAAAAAGTATAAAAAGTTGGAGGGCATAACGGAGTTATCATAGATGGTGTAGAATGGATGTTTACGTAGAGAAGGAGAAGTGCACCGGATGCCAGCACTGCAAGGACGTATGCCCCGTGGCTGTTTTCGAGATGCACCACAGGGACAGCGCCGATGCGAACAAGGATACCGCACCTCCGGAGCATCAGTGGACAGGACAGACGCTGCCGGAAGTGACGCAGAAGTGGCAGAGCGTGCAGGACGGACACAGACACTTTGCTCCTGACAACGACGGCACGAGCGGCGGGATTTCAGTAGCAATCAACGGTCCAGCATGCATACTCTGCCAGGCCTGCCTCATAGAGTGCGAGGGCGAGTGCATAGTCATAACCGATGACAGCAAGAACGTCTACAAGTCGATATACAAGTAGCTTTTCCTAGTGGAATGCTGCGGTAAGCGTGCCGCCGCCCACGGCGTTCGCTGTGGTCGACTGCGTGCTGCCAGCGGTATGGACTCCTCCTGATGCCGTCCAGCTAGAGAACGTGCCTGAGGGGCCGGGAACGCCATACACGGAGTAGCTTGCCCCTAGCACGAAGATCACGTTGGCGCCGTTGGGGTACTTGACACCATCGACAGATATGAGGCCGTTTGTCGGGGTGGTGAGCAGTTGCACCTGAAACACAACGGATTTGTACGGGTTCACCACCGTTACCGCGGTGCCTGTTGTGTTGTATACCTGATTTGTGCACCTGGGCGCGCATATCTGGTACATCAGGGTGAACTTGGGATTGAGCTGGGATGCTACAGGTATGTTGTAATTGGACATTACGATGTTGCACGTAACCGTTGCTCCGGGAAGCGCGTTCTGCGGGAAGCAGCTGCCGCCATAGGTCGCGTTGGAGGTTAACGCTGGGATGAGCACTATGCCGTTGTAGGCCAGGGAGTTCTCGGGGAAGTATATGCCAGTGCCCAGGTTGTTCTGGAATATCACCAGGAACTCGGTTGACAGGGAGTTGGTGAGCATGAATGCTTGAGAGCAGGGAAACGAGGGCGCGATGTAGCACGATTCAGGAAGGTACGTGGGCGTGTTTGTTCCGGGGAGGGAGACAACAGAGAGTATGGTAACGACGAATATTCCGAGGATGAGGAAAGCCCACGAGTAGGTTGTGAGGAACTCTACTGCAGATTGCGCCTTCATCATATCGACTTCTTCCACGGATAAACTTATAGTTTTTTCAATGAACCAGGAAATCCACCGCTATCTCGATCTCCTTGGCGGAATAGGGCCTCACCTTTCTCCACCCTATGAGCTTGAACTTACGCTTCCTTTTTTCGAAGAACGAACGCAGCATGCGTATCTCATCCCGGACCTTGGCTTCCTTGCAGAAAGCGTAGTAGTGTATCGCGCATCTGCCGGAGCACATCTTCAGCGCGACGGTGAGGAACCTGCGCGAGCTCATGGGAAGCGGCATGAGTATGCGGTCGGCGAAATGCGCGTACTTGCTGGCGAACCTCCTTACGTCGCCCTGTTCGACAGTGACATTAGGGGTCTTGTTTATCCTCGCATTCTCGCGCGCGTATTTGCTTGCGGCGGCGTTGATCTCTATCGATATGACCCTGCTCTTTTTGTGCATCTTCGCTATCTCTATCGAGTATGGCCCTACGCCGGCAAACATCACTATAACTCTCTCACCGTCTTTCGCAAGCTTGGCGACACGCAGACGCTCGTATGCAAGCCTTGTGGAGAAGAAGGTTTTGCGTATGTCGAACACGAAGGTGCAGCCGTTCTCCCTGTATTTGGCGGCGTAACTCCTCTTTCCTGACACGTACACGAGTTTCCTCGTCCTGTACCTTCCTGATACGGCGCCCCCCTTGCGCAGCACTGTCTCTATGTTCTTGTTTTCCCTAAGCACCATCGCGCCCACGCCCTTCGCCCGGCTAGGGGACGAGTCTATCACGGCTATGTTGCCGTACAGGTCGTATCCGCGTGCCGCTCTGCCCCTATCTTTCATACTCGAGTTCCCTTATGAGTAATCTATATAAACTAATGGCTACTTATTATTCTATAATTGCTCTCGGGCAATCCTTGTTTTCGCAAATTCAGGGGCTTAGCAGAGCAGGGTGATAATGTGTACTTTATAGTAAGAGTGACGTCAAGCCAGGAAAGGATAACCGCAGACATACTGCAGAACAAGATAGAGAAGTCTACGGTGCCCGTGTATGCGATAATCCTCGCTGAGGGAATGCGCGGCTACCTGATACTCGAGGCGCAGGATGAGAACGCGGCGCGAGAGCTTATACTCGACGAGCCGCACGTGAAGGGAATACTGCCGAAGCCTCTTGGAGAGGAGGACCTCAACAAGATGCTCGAGGTAAAGAGGGTTGTGCAGGAGATAAGCATAAATGACATAATCGAGTTCATGAGCGGGCCGTTCAAGGGCTACAAGGCCAAGGTAATTAAGGTTGAAGCGGCGAAGGAGGAGATGACCGTTGAGCTGATGGACGTCGCCGTGCCGATACCTGTAACCACGAAGGCGAACATAGCGAGAATAGTGCAGAAAGCCGAGAAGGTGTAGAGATGCCGGAAGTAACGATAAGCGGATTGATTGAGGGAGGAAAAGCAACGAGCGGACCCCCGTTCGGACCTGCGCTCGGGCCCCTGGGGGTCAACGTGGCCAAGATAATAGAGGACATAAACAAGCAGACGGGCGCATACGCGGGCATAAAGGTTCCGGTCAAGATAATGGTTGAC
Organism: Microcaldota archaeon; assembly: GCA_021818925.1. Lineage (GTDB taxonomy): Archaea > Micrarchaeota > Micrarchaeia > Micrarchaeales > CABMGC01 > JAJYVH01. The sequence continues at coordinate 20,060 of JAKASU010000002.1, forward strand.
CCAGGCACGAAGGCCTACAGGGTCGAGATAGGCTCGCCGCCGAGCAGCGCGCTGATACTGAAGGAGCTTGGCATACAGAAAGGGGCGAAGACCAAGGAAGAGGTGGTAGGCAACGCAACTGTAGAGCAGCTGAAGAACGTGGCGAAGGCCAAGGAGAACTCGCTATACGGTCATTCGCTGAAGGAGAAGGTGATGCAGCTCGCTGGCACGTGCAAGAGCATGAACGTGACAGTGGAAGGCTTGCCAGCCAGAGAGGCGATTGCTAAAATTGAAAGCGGAGAGTTGACGGTCTGATTTACATTCTGACCGCTTCCTCTATCTGCTTTTTTACTCCAGTTTGTGTTACCTCAATTCTTTCCACTTCAAAACCGGCATCTTGCATCGCGGTTTCTGTAAGGAAGTATCGTGCAGGATTACAGTTTACAACACCCATGCCTCCTCCTCCGCCTCCTGAAAGTTTCGCGCCATAAGCGCCTTTCTCTTTTGCGAGGGTCACCATTGCATCGAGTTTCTCACTGGAGACGCCGAGTTCCATAAGCAGCGCATGATTAGAGAGCATCAATTCTCCAAGCTTTGCATTATCGCCCGATTGCAGAGCTTGCTTTTCTTCGATAACGATTCGTTGGACTGCGTGGAAGATTTCTTTTGTCCTTGTAGGATACGTCCTTCCCTTAACATTGACTACGAATACGGTGTCGGAAGTGGGCACTTTTGGCCCAACACTTACGGCCAGGAGGTCAGGGAAGTCTGAAACTGCTATGCTTGAATAGCCTGTGGTTGGCGAGCCGATAACGTAACCGCCGTAGTATACCGGAGGCACGTCCACGCCACCGGCGCCAGGTCTTTCTAAAAGATCGGGGCAGCAAACCTACTGTTACCTACTTTTTCCTAACATACAGTTCTTCAATAGCCGACATTATTATCGGCGTGAACTCGTTCTGAGGGATCAGATGCATGTGTTCGTTCAGTAAGACTTTTGCGCGTTCGCCATACGCTTGTGCTGTTCTTCGAGCGTACTCCAATCCTTTGTACTTTTCTATCATTTCCTTCAAGAAATCTATCTCATCGGGGGTTTTGCTCTGCCTTTCTTTAGAGTATATCTTATCAATTTTCTCTTTCTCAAGAGGCGTTGCACATTTGTAAGAGTTCAGCATCATCAGAGTGAGCTTTCCTTCGTAGAGATCACCAAAGTTTTTCTTTCCAAATTTACTTTCATCCGAGCTCATATCGAGTATGTCGTCAACTATTTGGAATGCTATTCCGACGCTCTGCCCTATTTCCTTGAGTGCGTTTAGGACGCTGTCATGCTGATCAGCAGCTATGGCACCTATCTGCATCGGTCCGTAAACTGTATAGTAGCAGGTTTTACTGTCAGCAATTCTAAAATACAGCACTTCGCTCGCATTCTTCAGGCTCTTTGTGAAATGTATGAAGTTGTTCTCTATATACTGGCCTTCGGCGGTATAGGAGAGCATATCGTAGAACTTCTCGAACATACGATTTCCTTTTTTGGGGCCTACCTGCAGTGAATAATCTTTGAGTATGCGCCACATTGCCATGTGGCCGACGTCTGAAGCGTTTATCGCATTCGGCCAACCATACAGCCTATGGGCTGCTGGTTTCCCTCTCCTGTATTCGGATCCGTCAAAAGCATCATCCTGCATCAATATCCAGTCTTCAGATGCTTGCTGCGCGGCAGCGGGGAGCAACAATTCCTTTTCATCCGCGCCGAATAGTCGGCCCGAGAGTAGGACCAACCCGGGCCTCCTGTACTGGCCCATTCTGTCTATGTACTCCCTGACAACCTTGGTGAAACTCTCATTCTCGAAGCTGGGCAGGTACGAGACGATCTTGCTATGGATCGCTTCCTTGTAGGCTGCTACGAAATAATTGAAACTGTGCGCGTTTGCGCTTATCCCCATGATAGATTTGGATTTGATAAGGCATATAATCGAGAGAACTGATTCCGCAATTGACGAAGCCGTCTATCTCTTGGTTTTCTTCCTGTACTTAGACAAATTGAATTTCTTTGTGACCAGTCCGAATATCTCTTTTGCTATTGCCTCGCGCTCCCGGTAGCCGTCAACGAGGTAGATCCTCTTTGGTTCTTTCCTTTTGAGAAAGCGGTATGCGCGTGAGGTTATGGTGAAGTACAGCATGTCGCCTTGAGAGAAGGCGCGATTCTCCCTTCGCGCCTCTCTTTCACTCATCTTTGAAACAGGCACGTCCAGAACTATTGTCATGTCGGGCCACCTGACGGTGTTTCTCAGCCCAGAAAACGCGGCGTATAGCGTTTCTACTTTCTTGGCACATGCCTTCAATTCGGCACCGACCACTTTATCCACAAGGGGTTCGAATTGGAGCCCTTCGCGTTGGCTGTCTGCGTAGATGAGCTTTGAGAGTGACTCGGGATCGTTTGACGCTAACCTTCGTTTTGCCGCGATAGCGCCAAGAACTATCCTAGTTGCCGCGTGCGCGAAAACAGAGTCAATGTACCTACCCAGAAGCACTATGTGAGGTTTACCACCCAACTCCTCAAGTATCTCGGCATATCTCTGCTTCATCAGTGCCATATACACAAGCATATCCGTGCCTTCCTCCACCTGCGGCAGTTGCGCTACCCACAGTTTTTCCACAGGCTTGCGGGAAAACGGCTTGAGCGTGGCCTGGAGCATCTTGCGGTTTATCATCTTGTGCACTGCGGTGTTGTACTTGCTCCAGAAACTACCTGCCAGCATGGCCGCTTGGGTGGTTTTCCCAGAACTGCCTATGCCCTCAAAGCTTATTATCAGGTTGTCTTTTGACATCGGAAAACTACAGTATTACTCTATTTTGGGGATTTAAGAAGATATCTAATTGCATGAATTGTTCCACGATCGACGAACCGCAAAGCCGAAATTCCACAATTGACGAAGTTAGCACCATTGCTTAAATACCCTGGAAAACCCACTATCTGTGAGACATGGGCGACCAGCGAGGTGTAGGCGCCTGCTCTAAGTGATACGAGATGAACGACGGGGATTTCGAAGATTATCTAGATAGCCGAGCTGCAGTGATAAACGAAAAGATCAAGGAGTACCTTGTCAAGGAGTCGTCTGATGAGTTCATCAACAAGCTTCTCGGCAAGGCGGGCTACAAGTATCATCATGAAGCTCTGAACAGGTCGATTCTGGATCCTGCCTGGTACCTCATAGGCCTTGGCGGAAAGAGGTGGAGAGCTACACTGATGTACCTAATGATGGAAGCGCTTGGTGGAGATGCAGACCATTACCTTGAGTTCTGCCTTGTGCCGGAAGTAATACACAATGCTACGCTCATACACGACGATCTGGAAGATGGCTCTAAATTCCGCAGGGGAGCGGATGCGGTACACATTAAATACGGGCTTGACGTGGCGAACAACCTTGGTGATTTCATGTACTTTTTCCCGCTCGTTGCAGTGATGGATAGCGAGAAGCTATCCGAAGAGAAGAAAACTAAGTTTCTAAGCATATACGCGAAGGAGATGCTGCGCGTGACCACAGGTCAGGCTGCTGACATCGCCTGGCACAGATTCCTTGTGGACCCTACAAAAGTAACAGAGGACCATTATCTTCAGGTCACATACGACAAAACTGGCGTTCTCTCCAGGATGGCATGTAAGCTCGCCGGAGCCCTGACAGACGCGGACGAAAATACAATGGAAGTCATGGGACATTTCGGCGCCACGATAGGTGTGGCTTTCCAGATACAGGATGATCTGCTCAACATATACCCAAGCGAGGTATCCAAAACCAAAGGAGGAGTAGGAGAAGACATAACCGAAGGCAAAATATCGCTGCCTGTCATCTATGCGCTCCAACATTCGAACGAGAATGACAGAAACAGGCTTCTAGAGATACTGAAGATGCACACACAAGACCAGCAGCTGAGGGACGAAGCGATAGGAATAATAGATAGGTCCGGGGCGGGTGACTATTGCAGGCAGGTGGAAAAGAAGATAGTGATGGACGCGTGGAGCCGGCTTGATAGCCACCTACAACCGTCTAACGCCAAGGAAAGGTTAAAGGGACTTGCTGATTTCTTAATAAACCGTTCCAAGTAGTCCGCACTGAGAGTGTTTTAGTGGTAAAGGTTGTCAAAATTGGTGGTTCTCTCCTTTATGACGAGAATGGCGTACTCGATGAGACAAAGCTCGGAAAGCTGTTTCGATCATTCTCAAAGCAACTTGGAAAGAACGTAATCTACGTCTTGGGTTCGGGAAAGATGCTGCACGAAGTTGCAGAGGAATGCAAACTCAACGAAGAGCATGACTTCGGGAAGAGAATCCGAGGCTTCGAGCTGATAAACAAGTTCACCGGACACAGGCTTTCTGTAATCGAGAGGTCGACGGGGATAAAACCGATTCCTGCAATGTCGCTATTCGTGAAGAATACGCTTGGCAACAAGAAAAAGCATGAAATTCTGCTTTTCAACGACTGCATCACGAACCTTCCGGCAATCATACTTTCGGGCTGCGTGCTTGACAGGAAGGTACTCTTCAGCACGATATCCAGCGACACGGTGGCGGCGTTCATCGCAGACAAAAGAGGCGCGTCTGAGTTCATAATGGCCACAAACACTAATGGAGTGCTCGGAGAATCCGGAAGCACAATGCGCAAAGTAAGACTGAGAGAGTACGACAAACTTAAGTTCATCAAGGGCGGGATGAAGGACAAGATAAGAAGGGCGAGGTATGCTATTGAAAAAGACATATCCACATATATTGTCAACGGCGAATCCATAATCAACAACCTGAAGGTGGAGATGCTGTTGAGCAAAGGAGAATGCACCAGGGTAGTGAGATAACGCAATCGAGACGCGTGTCCTCATTCTTCAACCAGAAGGCCGATTTCTACGAAAACTACCTGAACCACACCGATCAGAAGAAGATCGCAAGCAAGTACATATCGCAAATGCTCGAGGACACAGTGCATGGGGACCAGATCAGGGTACTTTGCGTAGGTGGGGGAAGTGGAGAAGGGGACCTACGGGTGATAAAGAACCTTTCTGGGAGGAAGGGAAGGAAGTTTGTAATAGATTATGTAGACCCTTCGGCGATCATGTATGGAAAATTCCTGAAAAGGGCAAGGGAATTTGGTCTTGATCGAGAAATAGGAAAGGCATATCTGAAGAGATTTGAAGACCCTTCTTGCCGACCGGAGCCGCAGGATGTGATATTGGTACTTAACTCGCTTTATTTTATCAAAAACTGGAAAACGGGCGCCGTGAACAATCCGCTTGAGAAGATTATGGGTCTGATGCGGCCTGGGGGTGTCGCGGTGCTGGTGGTGCGAAGCGCGAGGAGCCCGCACACCATACTGAAGAAGATGGCTGGAGGTGGGCGCACCACGGGCGATGTGCTTGAAAAGTCGCTAAGAAAGCGTAACATTCCTTATTACAAGGAAGATGTTGCATCAAGCATAGACGTGACTGATTGCTTCAGCAAAGGAGGAACGTTCCTATACAATTCTGCCTCTTACAAACTGCTCTCGTTCATTTTCGGAGACAGATGGGCAAGGCTATCAGATAAAAGAAAGAGGGCGCTGGTAGAGAAGCTCAAGGAGCTGTCGGTGACCAGGAATGGGAGACGCTACATGAAGGCAGTCCACCAGTATTTCTGGATCAGGAAAGGAGATGAAAATGCAAAGAAGACTACTGAGATGGGAAAGGCAGCGAAAGACAAGAGGAGCTCGCTGGGGAAAAAACTAAGAAAAAGTATAAACAGCGTAAGGGACTTTCCGGTCAAGGGCGTCCTGTTCAGGGACACCACGCCGCTCCTGAGGGACAAGAAACTGTTCGATGAGATAACAGACTACGCAAAGATGCTCTACAAAGAAGAAGGGATCGATTTCTGTGTGGCAAAAGACATGCAGGCGCTAATATGGGCCGGAGCAATCGCATCGAAACTTCACTGTGGTGTTGTGCCGATGTTCAGGAAGGATCTTGCCGGACCTGTGATATCATCTGTTTACTCGCACGAATACAATCCGGAGCGCTTGGTCCACTTGCAGAAGAACTCAATCAGGCGGGGACAGAAGGTGCTGATGATTGATTATATAATGGCCACGGGAGAAACGATGAGAACCATGGCAAGGATGGTTGAGCATCTTGGTGGAAGAGTAGTTGGCATATTCTCGATTATTGAGTTGAGCAAATTGCAACCGCGAAAAGGATTAGAAAATTACAGGATTGACACAATTGTTAAGTACTGAATCGGCAGTTCTTCGCTGATGTTCAAAAAAAATAGGTTTATGCAAACGTAGTTAGCATGACTGGTGGCTTCAGTTGCCTCCTGCGCCGCAGGCGCAATGGCCGAACTCGTCTATCCTGCTGAGGCATCTGTCGCACACCTTGTCGGTGTAGACCACGTCCTCGGCTCTCTTGCCGAATATCCTAACATGGTCATCCATCAATAGGTCTTGCCTCTGCGCGTCGCGCAGAGCTGCCGCTTTGCTATCGGTCTTGGTCCCCTTTACCGCGGTCTCCTTGCTGCCTACAGACGACATGCCCACACAAGCATAAATGCCAAACAGCAACGCGCTTTCCCACACGAAGTGCAGTATTTCGCGTCGTGAGCGGTCTTCACTGCGAAGTTCGGAATGGGTTTCGGTGTTACCCCGCTCCTATGGCCGTTTGACAAGAATAATGTGCAAATAAGCTATATATTACTAACGTCAGGCCTTCATCTGCTCTAAGTTCTTCATCTCGGAGAGGCTCTTCAGGGCCCGGAAAGTGGCCAGCGCCATGTTGTACTTGTCCCTTGTCCGGCCCCTCGCGAACGTCCATATGTCCTTTATTCCGGCGAGCTCAAGGACCGCCCTGGCGTTTATGCCTGCGACCACCCCGACTCCCCTCGGCGCTGGCTTAAGTATTATCTCCGCGGTTCCCACCTTGGCCCTGAGCAGGATCGGAAGCGAATGCGCAGTTCCGCAGTTGCACTCCCAGGAGCCGCATCCCAGCTGCAGGCTGATCACGTGGAGCTTCGCGTCCTTCACCGCTTCGTCGAAAGCCGGCCTCACCTCGGTCGCCTTGCCAACGCCTATCCCGACGTGACCCTTCCTGTCGCCCACGATGACCGTGGTTCGGTACTTCATCTTCCTGGCGTCCTTGGTCATGCGCTGCACGCTCGCGGTCTCGATGTTCTTTGCCTCAAGCCCGGGAAGCAGCGCCTCTACTATCTCGACCTCCTTGATGGGCTTGCCCATCGCGAATATCTGCTCTATCTTTGTGATCTGCCCGCTCTTCACCTGTTCTCCGAGCTTTGTCCTTGGAGTCCAGGCCTCTATGCTGAACGCTGGCTTCTCCTCCTCTTCCCTTCTCCGCCTGTAAAAACCTCCTCCGAACAAATCAATCAACCTCTATCTCTTCTCGCTCTGTATCTTTGCCTTGACCTCGTTAAATAGCTTTGGTAGCGAGTCCACAGAGATGTTCTTTGATGCGTAGCCCCCGAAGCGCCTCTTCACGTCTTCGCTCTTGAGCTGCGCAGCGTACTTTGCCAACGGAGTGGCGTTGTACATCTCCTCCTTCACCTCGAACTTTCCTTTGAGCCTCATCCCGCCGTCGACGCATCCCTTGGCGAACGTGAAAGGTATGGAGCCCTTGATGGGCGTGGTTATGCCTATGTCGAGTATCAGCTCGCCGCCGCTCTTCGCCTTCTTGGCGAGCAGCATGCCCGTGAGATATGCGGTTGCCCTGTTGCTCCTGCTCGGCCAGCCGTACTTCTTGGCCAGTTCGTCAGAGGTGACGCTGGCCGTGACGGCGTCCCCCTTCTCCGTGTACCTTATCACCTGGCCCAGTATCCTCTTGTTCGTCTTCCTCACCACAACGCGCTCGAGTCCGCTCTTGACAAGCGCCAGGCGCTTCTTGTAATCGGTGACGCCCTCTCTCCTTCTTCGGAACTTAACCTCGTTTATCTGCTTCACCATGATCTCACCCGTACGTGCTCCTCGCGTACTCGTTTATCTGCTTCACTTCCTCGTCGCTCACCTTGATGCCGTCATCGCTCAGGTGCAGCAGCAGCGACCTCTTGTCAGGGAACGCGTTGCCCTTGACCAGCAGGTAGTACTTCTTGAAGTTAGCGTTGTCGAGCTTGCCCATCAGCTTCAGCCTCTTGAGCAGCAGCCTCTGGCTCCTCACCTTCTTCTCCCAGACCCTTCCGCGCCTCGCGTTTGCGCTTCCCCTCCTCTTGCCGGGGCCTCTCTTCCTGGCCTCGCGCCTGGTCTTGGGGTGGAGCTCCGCCTTCGGCTTTATCGCCACGATTGCGCCGCTCTCTATGAGCTTCCTCACGTCGTCGCGGGTTATCGCCTTCCTTATCTCCTCCATGGACTCTGGCCTGAACTTGAGGGCGTTCTGCCCCCTGCCAAGAATCTGGCTTGCGACCCTCTTTGAAAACTTGACACTCATTTCCTCAGCTTGTTAACAACCTTTATTCCCTTGCTGTCCGCCATCTTCTGCAGCAGAGCGCGCTTCCTTGCAGAGAGCCCGTGAGCGAACACCGCTACTCTGTTCTTGCCGCTCTGAACCGCCATAAGCTCCGCCTCGTTGTGCACCAGGATCTCGAAAGTGCCATCCTTCCTGGCAAACCTGAACCCAGCCGCGTTCTTGTATCCTATCTTTGGCGTGGCCCCGTAGCCCTTCCTGTCTATCCTGAGCTTGTTGTCTACGCCCCTCTGCTTCCTCCATCTCTCCGGAACCCTCTTCATGTGCTTGGCCCCGAAGTTTGGAACCTTGAACCTTGGATGAGTCTTCTTTCCCGCCATGATCATCATTCCTCCTGGACGAAGAATATCCCGTCCTGGAATACCCTCGAGTCCTTGTGCCTCGCGAACGAGAGCCTGTTTATGTTTGCCGCTGTCTGGCCCACATCGTACGGGTCGACGCCCTTCACCGTTATGTCCTGGCCCTTGACCTCGACCTTCGTGGAGCCGACTATCCTGGCGACGCGCGGCTTCTTCTCGCCGAGCACGTTCTTAGCGAGGACGCTGTCTCCCTTGATCTCTATCGACATGGGGAAGTGCGCGAACACGATCTTCATCTTCCTTTCCATCCCGCTCTCAACGCCCGCCACAGCCCGCTGTATCTCGCTGGAGAGCGCCTGGGCGGCGAGAGCCGCCTTCTTTGCCAGTTTCTTGTGCTTTACCTCTGTTATGCTTATCTTGTCTCCGCTAACCGCCACGGTGAGCAGCCTGGAGCTTATCCTCTTCTTCGTTGACCCGAGCTTGCCGCTGATCGTTATCTCGCTCTTGTCAGCTGAGAGCTCGACCTTCACGCCGCTTGGAACCTTGATCTCTCGCATAAGCATCATCAATACACGTAGGCGAGGAGCCTGCCTCCCATGTGCCTTTCCTTCGCGTCCCTGTTGCTCATTATGCCGGCAGGGGTTGACATTATCAGCAGCCCGAAGTCCTTGCTCGGTATGTACCTGTTCTCGTACTTCTGGTACTCGTCGACCTTGACCGCGTGCCTCGGCTTGACAGCGCCGATGTTGTTTATCTTGTTCGCGAGCGATATCTTGAGCGACTTGAATCTGCCGTCCTGGAACTCCTCTATCCCGTTGACGTAGCCGTTCTGCTTGAGCGTGCTCAGCACGTTCCTCACGAGCCTTGTCGATGCTACCGTGCACTCCTCCCTGCCGAGGTTCTCGTATATCTTTATCTTGTTCAGACTTTCAGATAGCAAATCCGCCATAAGCACCACTATTGCAGCTTCTCGAAGCCGATGTCCTTCGCGACCTCGCGGAAGCACCTCCTGCAGACGCAGATATTGTATGAGCGTATGAGCCCTCTCGAGTTGCCGCATATCTGGCACTTCCTGAGGCCCTTGCCCTTGAACTTCTCATCGTAACTAATCTTCATGCGATCACTCCGCCTCTCCGACCCTGGCCCCGAAGTTCTTCTTCAGGAACTCGCGGAGCTCCTCCTTCGTTATCGACCTGTGTTTAACGCCCACTTTGCTGCTTCTCCTCTTCCTCGTCTCCACCCGCACCCCTTTCCTCGCGAAGGATGCGTTGACATTAAGGCCGAGCATTCCTATCTTTGGATCGTACTTCACTCCGCTGAACTCTATGTACTCCTTGATCCCGAAGTTGACAGAATTGTTGGCTACGGCATTGCTGCCTAGCGTGTTGTTGGCGGCTTCGAGCGCGTTCTTCAGGAATTCCTGGGCCTGCTTGTTCCTGAGCGTGACAAGTGTTCCTATGATCTGACCCTTCCTTATCCCGAACTCTGGAAACCTCTTCTTCGCGCGGGTGTATGCCGCCTCCCTGCCTGTCAGCTTCTTGAGAAGAGCCTTCGCGTTCTCGAGCTTGTCCTCGTTGTTGCCTATGCCTATGTTTATAGTCAGCTTGTCAAGTTTTATCTCTTGCATAGGGTTGGCCATGATTAAGCACCTATCACCATTATGTTCTCGACCGGCGTCTCGAAGGTTGAACCGTCGCCCTCTATCTTCGCCGCCGCTACGCTTGTGGCTCCTCCGGCCTTGAGCTCCTTTATCACTCCGGTCTCTGAAGTGTGCGCACCCTTTATCACGATGCACTTAGCACCGTTCGACATCTTGAGCACAGACTTCACCTTGCTCCCCTCGAGCACTACAGAGTCGTTGACCCTTGTGCTGCTCTCGCCAGGCACCGTTGACCCATCGTACAGCCTGAGCATTACCTTCTTGCCCGATGCGAGATACTTGCCGACAACCTTGAGCGTTCTTCCGTGCTCCTTGCCAGCTTTCTCAAGCTTTATGTCGCCGTGCTTGCCCACGCCTACCGCATACGACTCGCCGGTCTGCACGAGCTTTACCACGTCGCCGAAGCCGAGCGGATACTTATCGTCGCTCACCTTCCTCCCGTTCACCTCGACCCCGCCAGACTTTATGACCCTTCTTGCCTCGCCGGCGTTCGCAGCAAGCGAGAGCTTGTCGCGCAGCAGCACTACGAGGGCTATGCTCCTCTCCAGCGAGTGCCTGCCCGCGCTCGGCTTTGCGAGGTACTTAGTCGTCTTCCTGCTGACTCTGGCGTACATGCTAGAAGCCAGCCTGGTCAGGTGCCTTGAGTTGCCATGCCTTGCCATATCCATCACTGCTTCTTCGCCTCCGGTGAGGGCTTTGCAGCTACCTGCATCTTCGCCGCCCTGAGCTTGTCGCCCAGGTCCATGTCAGTTATGTAAACGTTAGATGCGCTTATCGGTATCAGCGACTCCTTGCCCTTCGCGTTCTTCCTCGCTATTCCCTCGATGAAGACCACTGCGCGGTGCATGTCCACGCTAGACACCTTCCCGCTCTTGCCCCTGCTGTCGCCGCTCATTATCTTCACCGTGTCGCCCTTACGCACGCTGGCGCTCCTCCTCTTCACCCCAAGCTTCGACGCGAGCTCCTTTGCTATCCTCGCGTGCACGAACTTCTGCCTCTGGTGGTTGCTGGCCGTGTACCTGAAGAGCCTCTGCTTCCTTGGTTTGCTGCTTGCTATCATGTATAAACCTAAACTATCCTCGACGCTATTCCGGCGATCTTCACGTATCGCTCAACGACCTCCCTCGCCATCGCCCCCTTCACCTCCGTGCCTATGGGAAGGTTGTCGTCGCCCACCATTATGCCAGCATTGTCCTCGAATCGCACGCGCATCCCGTTCGCCCTCCTTATGGCGGCGCGCTGCCTGATTATCACGACCCTGACAGGCTTCTTCAGGTAGGTCGGCGTGCCCTTTATCACGCTAGCTATCACTATGTCGCAGAGTCCAGCCGAGGCGAGCCTCCCGTGCCTGTGGCCCTTGCCCAGCTTGTTTATTATGCGGAACTCCATCGCGCCGCTGTTGTCTGCGCACGTGAGCGTGGACATCGGTATGAGCGTCTTGCTAATCTTTGAGGAAATTGCCTTCATGATAGATCACGCCTTTGCCTTCAATATTCCGGTTATCGCGAAAGACTTCGTCTTGCTTAGCCTCCTAGTCTCGGCGACGTTCACGGTGTCGCCGACCTTCGCGCTTATGCATTCGGGATTGTGCGCCGCTATCCTTGAGTGCTTTCTCAGATAACGCTCGTACTTGTAGAGGTAAATGGTATAGTCGACCTTGACAATCGCTGTCTTCTTCGCCTTGCTGCTCACAACGAGCCCGGCTAGCCTCGTTCCCCTCGTCTTCAGCCGCCCGTGTATCGGGCACCTTGGGTCGTTGCACTTTGCCTTCTCTTCCTGCATCACATCTGCCTTCTCACATTTGCCTTCTCTTCCAGTACTTCAGCGACTTCTCTATCCTGTCCTCAGGACGGAAGCCTATCTCAACTCCGTTGACTATGAACGACTTCCTTCCCGCGTAAAAGCGAAAGGTAGACGTTGCTTTAACCAGCCTCTTGAGCCGGTCGCCCGTGTCTACTACGAGAGTGTTTTTGCTCTCGTCCACTACGGTACCATGCAAACCAACCTGCTTCCTGTCGGCGCACTTGAGGACACGCACCCTGAGCCCTATCAGCTCGTTGAGCACAATGTTCCTGTTGTTGTACGCGCCAGAATCGCTTGCTGCCATGCGGTTATTTGCTTATTTAATTTAATAAGGACACATATTTAAAGTTATCAGAGATGGGAAGCATGGGAAAGCGAAGGGAAAAATCCCAGGCGGCGATGGAGTACCTCACCACCTACGGGTGGGCAATACTGGTAGTCGCGGTTGTGCTCGTGGCTCTCTACGCCTTTGGGATATTCAACGTAAACAACCTTGCGCCGCGGGCCCAACCAGGCTCATGCCAAGTCTACAAGCAGGCGGGCCTGCCTTCCACGCTGGGTGGGCAATGCAGCACAGACACACTGCCGCAATTTGTACTTGATCTTCCTTTTTGCGGAAGCTGTGCAGGAAACACAGGCTATTCTGGCCCTATGTCTAACATCATCATCCCGTTCACCGTTTCCTTCTGGACAGATGTGATATCGGGTTCCGGGAACTCAAACGACAGGTTCTTTACTTTCAATCAAGAGAATCTTGTTATAGATAACAACGGCGGTTCTTCCACAAGCTACCAGATAAGAGTCCCGTGCGGCACTAGCGGTTGCTCGTATCCAGGCACGGGAGACGTATTCCAAGATAATGAGTGGTACATGTTCACTCTGGTCTTCACTTCCACCACATCCGTACTGCTATATGTCAACGGCGCGTATTACGCCACCATCAGCCCTTCTTCGGCTGATGCGCTGGCCAGCACCTACACCAATCTCGCGATCTCCAGGTTGGGAGGCAACGGAGGCTGCACAAGTCCATGCAACTGGAACGGCTACATGTCAAACATCCAGATCTACAACACCTCGCTCCCAGCGAGCGACATTTCGTCTTTATACAATGAAGGCATCGGAGGAGCGCCGATAGACTTAAACTATCTTGCTGGTTGGTGGCCGTTGAACGGAAACATGAATGACTACTCAGGAAGCGGCAACTCCGGCACCGTATATAGCGATGCTTCCTTCACATCTAATTGGACGAGCGGCTACAATTCGCCGTGATTGCATGACAAACAAAAAATCTCAGTCGGCGATGGAATATCTGATGACCTATGGATGGGCCATATTGATAATCGCTGTTGTGCTGGCCGCGCTCTTCCAGCTTGGCATATTTAGCTCCTTCAGCCTCGCGCCGCGGGCGCAGCCGGGAGCCTGCCAGGTCTACAGGCCCTATGGTCCGGGCAGCATATCGCTGATTGCGCTAACCGGGCTGTGCAACGGCGAGCTGCCGCAGTACGTGGGGGCCTTTAACGGCCAGGGTTACGTGAACGTAGGCCAGCATACTCTCCTTCGGCTGAGAACACTCACGGTTACGGCGTGGGTGAATCTCATTTCCATCCATGGCCCGACAAGCTGGCAGGATGCGGTGTCAGAATACAACGGCGGATCGGATTGGATATTGAGGGTGAATGAGGGAGGGCCCGTGCTGCATACGCTGGTGAACCTCGGCGGAACGTGGTACGGTTCTGGGTACAGCGGTTGTGGAAGTTCCGGTGGAGCTCTCCCGATAAATAAGTGGATATTTGTGGCGATGACGTTCAATGGATATACTATAACCGCGTATGGCAATGGTGCTTTGAACGGCACTACCTGCACACCACCGCCTGGCAACACCCTGGGTTACTCCAACCTGTATCTTGGAAGCAATGGAGGGGCAGGCTCTGAAATCGTCAACGGCTCTGTAGCCAATGTGCAGATATACAACACCTCCCTTACCGCGAACGAGATACAGACATTGTATATAGAAGGCATTGGAGGAGCACCGACCGTACTGCAGAATCTCGTTGGATGGTGGCCGCTAAACGGCAACGCGAACGACTACAGCGGGAATAACTATAACGGCACAGCAACAAGCGTCTTTTACACCAGCCAGTGGACAAGTGGCTACAGCGTGCCGTGACCAGCCAAGGCTAATATTCTTATCATTTGTAATTTTCCTGAGACGATGCACGCAAAACGCGGTGTTGCTCGTGCGCAGAGCGCGATGGAGTACCTGGCTACCTACGGATGGGCCATACTCATCATAGCGGTGGTGCTGGCCACGCTTTTCAGCCTCGGCATATTCAGCCCAGGCAACTTTGCCCCGAAAGCCTCTCCGGGATCTTGCCAGGTGTACAGGCCAGGAGGCCCGTTAAGCATATCAGGAATCGCGCTTACCGGACTGTGCAACGGCGAGCTGCCGGAGTATGCTGCTAATTTTCCAACATCTTCATCAGTAGTAACTCTTAACAAAATAAATGGTCTTGGCACATCTCTCACATCAAATGCACCGTTTTCGGCAAGTTTATGGCTTAATCTAGCAGGATTTCCAGGAGCCTATTATAGCATACTAACGTATGGGAATCCGTCGAATGGGGGCTGGTACCTCAGAACGAGCAATAGCGGAACTAACTATATAGATTTCCGTTTCAACGAGTGCTCGTCTGCAGACTGCGAATGTTCACTCGTCTTCCCTTTATTATCTTCTAATACCTGGTATTACGTAGTAATTACATACAACGGTGTGGTTGGCAAAATCTATTTTAATGGCCAAAGCTCTGGTTCAGCGACATGCTCAGACGCCGTCACAGCTGCGACCCCACAGATTGGTGGGGGCTGGCTTGGATACTTGTCTAATGTCCAGATATACAACACCTCCCTCTCCGCCAACGAGATACAGTATCTGTACACTGAAGGCATCGGTGGTGCGCCCCTTGTGCTGCAGAATCTCGTGGGCTGGTGGCCGCTAAACGGCAATACCAATGACTACAGCGGCGACAACCTTACTGGCAAAAACAACGGGGCAACATTCACGAGCTCGTGGACAAGCGGGTATACAGCTCCGTAGAAGCAGACCTCACTTCACGACTATCTTGTCAGATATCTCAACGACGCGGTCGACGCTGTACCTGACCGGGTTCCCGAAGTTCGTGTTTATGATCAGGCCACCCTTCTTCGTGTCCACTCCGGCGACCTTGCCTATCAGGGTGCCTAGCTCGTTAACCACAATCTTGTTCTTCAGCTTCTTCGTGCGCAGCACGCGGACGCGGAGCAGGTTCGCCACCACTGATATCGCTATTCCTACCACTATCGCCGCGATGGTGAAGCCGAGAAACTGGCTGAAGTATATCTGACCGAGGAGCCAGGCCATGAACGAATAGGCGAGCACCCAGACTATCAGCGATGAGCCTATGTAGACTCCATAGCGGAAGTTGCGGAAGACGTACTTGTTCGACTTCGTGTCTATCATCCTGCCGACCAGGTATAGGCCAAGCATGAAGGGCAGCAGTAGCAGGAATCCTTCGACCGCGTAAGCGGTAGCGAAACTGGCGTTGCCAGTTATGCCGAGCTGTGCGAGGTAATTGCTTGCCCCTATGAAGATGCTTGCTACAAAGAATACGAGCGCGCTAAGGTAGAAGACGAAGCTCATGCGCTCTATGCTGAAGCCGAATCCGCGGAACGATCCTATGAGTATCTCCTCGAGTCCGAAGCCCTTTATCAGAAGATAGAGGCCGATGAGCCCTATTGGGACCTGCCACCCCAGTCCGGCAGCGTAGCTGATCGCAAAGAGAAGGAACAGAATCGCCGGTATGCCGAATACGATCCTCGCGTAGTGCGGCTCCTTGAGCTTCTCGAGTATCGCGACATACGTGCTCTCTAGCGCCTTGTTCTGCTTGACAGATACTGTCTTTACGCTGCTTATCTTCACCCTCGACTCTATTATCGGGAGCACGCGCTCGTCGCTTGCGCCGTCTGTCACGAAGAGGCAGGAATCTGCCTTTGTCTGGTCTATCACATGCTCGATCTGCGTAGCTATCTCTCTGTCGGCGTTGTAGCCCTCGCTCTCCGCTCCGGTTATGGTAGCAACATTTACCGAGTACCCGTCCTCCTTCAGATCGTCGTAGAGCTTGACCGCCTGGAACATCGTGTTTGCGTCGCTGTCCTCCGGGTCGGCTAGGGCAAGCTGTGTGGCGCCGTTAAGGTTCTGCACACGGCCGACCAGCGGCCCTCCTATCCTCGTCTTCCTGTAGAGGTCGTTGTCGACGTCTACAACCAGCACGAGTATGTGCTCTGACTTCTCCACGCCCTTTGACTTGGCCATACAAATAGAACTTGTGAAAGGTAGTATTTAAAACTACATATGGGGTTCGGTCTAGCGACGATTTTTCCTGCTCCTGCCGCCGGTGAGCAGCCTGCTGAACCCGGCCAGGTTGTCGACTATCTTCTCGTAGTGGTACAGGTAGGCCAGAGTGAAGAGCAGTATGAACGTGAAAATGACCTCGCCTGTCAGAGCCAGGTTCAGATAACGCTCTATGGAACTTAGGTTCGCGGAGTAGATGTTGAACGAGATGAGCGTGACCACGGCGATGGCTACGTCTATGCCGAGAGAGCCGTAAGCCACCACGTCAAGAATCTTCTTTACCTTCTCTATTCTTTCGAACTCCCTGTACTGCACACCAACCACCAGGATGATAGGTTAGACCTGCAACCTATTTGAAGATTTTGTGCTGCAAGCAGATTGACGAAGCAGATTTTCGAACAATTAAATTTGTTTCCAACATATCAGTTGCATGCCAGTTGAGCGTTTTGAGTCGGTGACTGACAAGAAGGTGTGGAGGAAGGCGATATCGCACCTTAAGAAAAGCGACAGGATACTGGCGAAGATCATAGCAGCGCATGGCGACCTGAGCCCTGACTGGGGCGCAACAGACCCCTATGAGGCCATAGTCGAGTCATTCATATACCAGCAGATAGCGGGTTCAGCGGCGGAAGCGATACTGAAGAAATTCAAGAAGCTGTACAAGGGCAGACTGCCAACGCCGAGGCAGTTCCTGAAGACGCCGGAGAAGAGGGTGAGAGGCGCGGGCATATCGCCGCAGAAGTACTCGTACATCAAGGACCTCTGCCTGCGTCTTGTCAACAAGGAGCTTGACCTGAGGAGCCTAGGGAAGCTGCCAGACGAGGAGGTGATAGCGATACTTGATGATGTAAGGGGCATAGGCAGGTGGACAGCGGAGATGTTCCTCATGTTCAGCCTAAGGAGAGTCGATGTCTTTCCGATTGACGACCTAGGCATACAGAACGCGGTGATGAAGGCTTACGGATTGAGACGCAGGCCTAGTAGAGAGACGATGAAAAGGGTGTCGGAAAAGTGGGCTCCGTACAGATCCATAGCCTCTCTCTACCTTTGGCGCAGTCAGGACTGAACTGAAATCAAGACTTCAATTTTAAGACGTCAAATCCGAAGTGAAACCGAACTGTGACAGAATAGATTTTAATACGTATGTGCAAAGTTATTCCGGTGCAAGAATGACGAAGACCTGGCAGACGAAGAAAAAGATACTGAAACTTGTTTCTAAAGGAGCTAAGACTCCGGGGGAGATAAGCGAGCATCTGGGTCTTGCGCCTTCCACCGTAAGCGAACATCTTGATGAATTGGAAAGGATGGGTGCGGTCAAGGAGGTGGAGAATGAGTTTATAAGAAAATGGAAGTATTACAAGGCAAACCCGGATTTTGATGTTCAGACGATTTCTAGCCTGAAAAAGGTAAGCAACATTCCGCAGATTTTGGGCGCGCTGGCCGTAGCTCTAGGATTGGTGGCGTTTTTCGTATTTGTAATCCCCAATGTTGGCACTCTGGGAAAGAGCAGCTCCGTTGTGTTTTCGCTGACCGACCCGCCCAGCGTTCCCAATGGAACCCAGGCACTAAACATAACCTATTCGTCGCTGCAGACCCACTACGTAGGTTCAGGAAATACAAACTCTTCTGCGTGGGTGCCAGGCAGCGGCAGCGGAAGCCTTGATCTGATGTCGCTAATAAACTCCAGTCAGATCATAGGAACCGGCAGCGTGCCAGAAAACAGCACCATAAACATGGTAAGATTTGATATAGCATCAGCATACATAGTCATAAACGGCACGAAATACAATGTAACCGTGCCCAGCGGCGAGCTCACTGTGCCGGTCACAGGCGGAGGAAGGATAACCTCAAACTCCAGCGTGCTAATAGACCTCAGCCCTGTAGTTACCACCATATACACAAACAATTCTACCGATTTCGTGCTGGTACCATCAGTTAGGGCGGTGTTCGTAGGCAGCACGAATGTCACCGGCCATGTGGGTGAGATGCACACGCTCACTCGCATGGAGCACGAACGGCTCAATGCGACAGCGCCGGTGATAGGCATAACAGATGCAAGCTTTAAGGTGGTCAACAACTCCACAGTACAGCTCAGCGTCACAGTGAAGAATGATGGGAACGAGAGCGTGCCGCTTGTGCATGTCATATTGTTCGGACTGCCTTCGGTTTTCGTATCGCCTGATGCGAACTCAAGAGTTGGCGCTGAGATAGACGCTAAACCGATGTTGGGGAATGTTGCCACAGGCACAAGCGCCGGCATTGGAGGAGGAAAAAACAATGTGACAGTTGGCATATCTGAACGTGAAAAGACAGGAATTGGTTACAACTCTGAATTTCCGGATGTGATCAACGGTGTACACGTGATGGTGTTCGGCAACGGGACGGTAAACGCCACAACCCACATGCCAATACTGAGTGCTGGCGACCAGTCAAAGCTCGAAAGCCTTGTCACAGTTGGCGCAGCGGTCAGGTCATTCAGGGTGCTGAACTTTCTGGTGACTGCGAACGGTACGCTAGCGCTGCCGTTTCTTGGCGTGAGGTGCAGTTGCAGAAACGCGACAGGCCCGTGCCCAGAGGCCGGACAGATATCAGTAATGTGCATCGTTGAAGGCGAAGTCAACGGCAGCAGCGTGGGATATACTCTACACCCCGGAGCGTCGGCAACCCTGACGTTCTCGGGTCGCATAGACTACGCAAACAATCACCTCCAAATAACCCCTATAAACGGAAGCAATTGGATGCTTGTGGTGCAAGGTGACAATGGCGCAAGGGCCGTGACAAACTTAACTGTGACAAGCGGCTAGAAAACTTTCGCACGGAACTACGCATGCGCTGTTCGGATTATGTGAAAACTACAGCTGCGTGAAGAACGGGAAGCGGGTAGGCGAAGAATAAACTGAAAGAAAATGGGTGCTTAGAAGCCCAGTCTCTCCTTGACGAAGATGACCATTATCCTGCCAGGCCTGTCCCGCTCCAGTATCAGCATCTTTCCGACATAGCTGCCCTGCGTCCATCCGTACTGCTCATTTACGCGTTTGCTCTCGAGCGGCAGAGCGCGCTCTTTGATACGGCTGAAAGCAGCATCGAGATCCTTAACTATCTTCATCGTGCTCACCACGAGGATCACGTTCTGCGCGTCGAAGGCATAGAAAGATATCTGGCTACCGCTTGCTGATGCAACAACCATCTGGCCCTCCTCCGTTATCGCCTGCACGCTCCCTATCGCGTACGGCGCTGCAAGAAACTGACGCCTCATCTTGTTCCTTTCCTCTGCGTCTGTTATGCCGTGCAGCCTCTTCCTGACAGAGTCGTACCTGCCGCTCTCATCGATTGCCTGCGTTACGCCTATCTCGTTCATCGTCGTCGAGGAAGCTTCCATCACCGTCGAGCCCTCGGGGATCAGCTCAAGGACCTTGTTCTTCGCCTCCTCACTGCTGGCGACCACGAACACCTCCATACCGCGCTTCTTCAGCGCCGCGGCTGTCCTTTCCACCGTTTGATCGTCAACGAGCGTGTCCCATGCCATGTTATCAACCATATTTTATCTCTTCAAGTATATAAACGTATAGGATATCCTATACTTATCAGAAGTAGCCCCAGCTCAGAAGCATGTCGCTGTCGCGCGACCACCTCTGACCGATGTCTGAGCGGTAGAACATGTTCGGTATCATCACGTTGCTGACAGACTGGTATGCATTCTTTATAGCGTCGACCACAGTAACTCCGGAACCTGTCACCACAAGCGCGTAGCCCGACTGGCCGGCGATGTACCAGTCTTCCTTGACCTTCTTCACCTCGCCTATGTGGACGCCGTCGAGCGTCGGCTTCTTGAAAAGTATTGCTGCACCCTCCGAGTACTTCTTGAACGCCCGCAGGTCCTCGAAGGGAAACGGGGGTATGGCGATCACCACGCCCACCTGGAAGCCTTTCTTCGCCTTCATCTGGGCGCTCTTCCCGTGGGCTAGGTCGTACAGGAACTGACCCCACTCGCTGGTTATGCCCTCCATCTGTATGCTTATCGTGGGATAACCAAAACGGCTCGTGAACTCCAGAGGCCATATGCCCTTTGCGTTTGCTATGCAGTTTATGTCTATGTAGCCCACGTACCCGCTCTCTCCCAGCTTCTCGCGCATCTTGAGCAGCGTCTGTTCAAAGACAGGGTTGTTTGATGTGTAATATATGAGAGTGCCCATCTCGCCTGTGCTCGGGCCTATCTCGTTAGGAAAGAGTTTCTTGTGCTCGAAGTTCACGCACACGGGCAGCACGAACTCCCTGCCGTTGAAGAACGCGCCAACAGCAACCTCCACGCCGTCGGCGTACTTCTGCAGCATGAAGCTCTTCATCTTCTTCGACCAGGTGTCCTTGTAGTGCTCAAGCACCTGTATCACGTCCTTGCCGTCGGCCTCTTGGCCCACAAACAACAGTTCCTTCTCGTCCTGTATCTCGCCGCTGGGCTTCAGCACGTACCTGTCGGGGTTAGCCTTGACGTATTTTACTGCTTCGTCGAAATCGGTGAAGCTCTGGCCCGAGAGTATGTTCACTCCGGCGTTCTTGAGCTCGACCTGCCCGAACTCTCTGTCAAGCTCGAGCTTATCAGTGTACGCCGATCCTCCAACGACGAACTTGCCTTCCTTCCTTAGCTGTTCCGCTTTTGCTCCGAAGCCGACATCATCGAAAATTATAACGTCAGCCCAATCCTTAGACTTCTCCCACTCGTCCACTTTATCGAAGAAACCGTCACCCACGTCCTTCTCCGCCTGATCGTGGCAGTAGAACCTCACATCGTGTCCCTCTTTCACGAGCTGCCATGCAAGGTCAGCGGAAAGAGCCTCTTGGGTCACAAAGAGAAACTTGTGTTTCTCCTTCTGGTCGCCGTTTTGAGTCATCGCCTCTGTCTTTATTGTCTTACTTAAATTTATTTATGCTTTCTCCAAGTCGTCAGCGCTTCTTCCTCACAACCTTGTAGTTGAAGTACTCGTTGGGCATGGCGTTGGAGAGCGACATGAACATCAGCAGCAGGGCCTCTTGGCCTCTCGCAGACTTTATCCCCCCGAGGTCTATTATCGACTTCCAGCCGAAGCTCTTCAGCAGCTCCGTCACTTTTGCCTTCGCGGCCTTGTCATCCCCGGATATGAAGAGGTCGTGGTCTCCGGGCAGCAGAGACGGGTTGACCTGTATGTCTGTGTTGACTGTATTGAGGGCCTTGACCACCTTCGCCTTAGGGAATGCGCGCTGCACCTGCTCTCCGAGCGAATCGGTGTTGCTAACTGTAAGCTTCAGCTCTCCCGTAGAGAAGTCGAGCGGATTGGCCACATCGACAAGTATCTTGCCGTTGAGATTCTTCTCGCCAGCGGATTTCAGCGCCTCGAGCGAGTGCTGTCCGTTGGTAACGTTGAATATTATCTCGCCGAAGGCTGCCGCGTCGGCAAACGTGCCACGTGACGCTTTTGCTCCGTTGGCCTGTGCCCATGCAGTCGCGTCCTTATTGTCTGCAGTCCTCGATCCCATCTTCACTTCATGGCCCAGTTGCACAAGTTTTGTTGCAAGATTTCTCCCCACAGGTCCTGTCCCTAGCATTCCTATCTTCATTCCAATCCCTATGCTATGTGTTGCTAAAAATATTTAACTAATACGTTCAGAGCTCGCACAACGCGTCAATTGGCTCCATCTTGCCCGCGCACCATATGCAGGATAACGTCCTGCTATCGCGCTTACGATTATCGCGATGATGAGAGTGGTCGGATCGTGGATGGGCCCGCTGAGAGTCGGACTCAGCTCTCCACTCTGTGAAAGTGGCGTCTTACCGATGGACCACGAGCCCTCCTTTTTAATAAGTTAGCAACATATTAAATGCATTAAGTGGGGGCATGCCTTACTACACGCGCAGGGGCGACGACGGGACGAGCGGCCTGCTTGGGGAGGGAAGGCCGGCGAAGAACGATCCGGTCTTCAACGCAATAGGCGAGATTGACGAGCTGAACAGCGCCATAGGCATAGCGCTCTACTACACGCACGACGACATCGTGAGGAAGCACCTCAAAGTAGTGCAGAACGAGCTCTTCATCATAGGTGCGAACCTTGCGTCGCCCAAGGTGAAGATAGTGCATGCAAGCCTTGACGCCGCGTCTGTCGTGAGGCTAGAGGGCGCGATAGATGAGATGGGCGGAAGGTTGCCTGCGTTGAAGAAGTTCGTGATTCCGGGAGGCTGTGAAGCGGCCGTGCACCTCCACCTTGCGAGGTCTGTTGCAAGGCGGGCTGAGAGAAGCATCGTTGCGCTCTCGAAGAAGCGCAGAGTTGACAAGGCGCTTGTGAGCTACATGAACAGGCTCTCGTCATATCTGTTCGTCGCCGCGCTCTACCTGAACTACACCGAGGGTATTAAAGAGGTTCACCCGACTTATTAGCGTAGATGAGGTTGAATGAGGAAGATAATAGTATCGGAGTTCGTTAGCCTAGATGGCGTGATGGAAGCGCCTGACAAGTGGAGCTTCCGGTTCTGGAACGAGGAGACCGCGCAGTACAAGTATGATGAATTGTTTGCGAGCGAGGCGCTGCTTATCGGCCGCGTGACCTACCTGATTTTCGCTGAGGCATGGCCGAAGATGAACCAGAAGGAGATGATTGAGAACGTGAAGCGGGCGGGCGGAGACACCTCGGCTATGGAGGCGGACACGTCCGGCGAGGGAGGAGACAAATTCACCGAGAGGATGAACGGGATACAGAAGTTCGTGGTATCTAACACGCTCGAGAAGGCAGAATGGAACAACTCCAGGCTAATCAAGGGAGACGTGTTCGGCGAGCTGGAGAAGATTAAACACACGCGCGGCGGCCCGATACTAGTGGAAGGAAGCGCGCAGCTGGTAAACGGACTGATCAAAGAAGGGCTTGTTGACGAGATGCGCCTTATGGTCTTCCCTGTGGTGGTCGGGAGCGGCAAGCACCTTTTCGGCGAGGGGCTCGACAAGACCCGGCTAAAGCTTGTGAAGACAAAGAAGTTCAAGACCGGGGTCGTGGTGCTGACCTACAAGACCGTCAAGAGCTAGCTGGAGCGTTGAAGTACTCCTTGAACTTGTTCGTCGTGCTTATGCGCCAGCTCCTGCCCTGCTTCTTCCTCTCTATGAAACCGTGCTCCAGCAATTCCTTTATGTGGTCGTACGTCGAGGTGCCGAAGACCTTGACCAGGTAGCTCTGCAGCGCGTTGTTGTTCTGGCTCACGTATGCGAGCACCTTGAGTGAGCCTCTGGTTATGTCGGGCCCGCTCGCAAGCACGCTCACCCTGCTCGCGTATGGCTCGCGAAGCGCGAACATGTACTTCTTGTCTATCTCCAGTATCTCAAGCGCGGTCTCCCTGCCGCTGTACTCCTCCTTGAGCTCGTTGAGCATCTGCTCGATGTGGCCTATCGACTTTATGCCGGTGATGCCGGAGAGGTCGCTGGCGCTCATGGCGTTGGGGCTCATGAACAGCGCCGCCTCTATCAGTCTCTTGTAATCAAGCTGCTCGTCTGCCATGCCTATTCCTAATTGAGCGACACAAGTATCTCGCCGAAGAAGGTCTCCTGCAAGAGGAGCACCTTGTTCTTGTTGGCGAGGAACAGCAGGGGTATGAATACCTCGATTATCGGGTTCTCTGGCTTTGCTGCGTCGCAGATAATAGAGTAGGTTGCCATCTTGCTTCCGTCCACGTTCTTCTTTATAAGCTTGAGCACCTTCTCCACGTCAACCTCTACATCGGCGTGGCTGAATACGACTGGTATGGGCATTGGATTAGCCGATACAGCCTGCTGCTCCCTGTACTCCTTTAGCTTCATCGCCTCTTCGAGCGCGCCTATCAGCTCGTTGAGAGAGATGCGCCTCTTCGGCGGCAGCCTAAGCCTAACGGAAAGGCCCTCGGCAGGCACGTACGGTGGTAGCATCTCCTCTTCCTGCATCGGCTCGGCATCCCCTTTCTCATCGAGCTCGAGCATGTCGCTCTTCATACGCAGCAGTATAGCAGCAGCGAGGATTATGTTCGCGGGAACGCGGAGATCGAGCACCTTCATGCGCTTTACCACGCTAACGTAGGCTTCGACTATGGCTATCAGGTCTATGTCCCAGGGGTTGAGCTCGTTGCTCTTCACCAGCTCCGTGAGTATGTCCTTCCACGTAGCTTCGCGCACAAGCCCCTCTATGTCAAACTTGCTGACGCTGATCGCACTGCTCGCGGTTTCGCTGGTCGCATCCTGCATCGCTCTGTCGCCGAATATAGCTCTTCGTTATAGGAATAAAAAACTTATCTCTGGGAGCGTCAGTTAACCTTAATATCTTTTTAGCCCATAAAACACTGATACTATGCCTAGTTTTCAGAACGAATCGACATACAAGAAGCACATGGAGCAGGGTAGCGAGCAGGAGTTCGACAGGCTGTTCGACCGGGCCGTGGAGAAGGCGAAGGCCGAGGTGCTCGGCAAGAGGCACGGGATGTTCATAGGCGGGAACGAGCTCTTCGCCGGCGTGGAGCTTGTTGAGAACTCGCCGATAGACGGAACGAAGATAGGCACATTCCAGAAGGGGAGCCGAGAACATGCGAAGCAGGCGATAGGGGCGGCGAAGGGCGCATTCGCGGCGTGGTCCGCCGTTGACTATAGGGAGCGCGCCAGGATAATGCAGAAAGCGGCCGAGGTTTTTAGGAAGCGCAAGTTCGATGTAGCGGCGGTGCTGAGCATAGAGAACGGCAAGACGAGGTACGAGTCTGTGGGCGAGGTTGACGAGGCCATAGACTTCCTGAACTACTACTCGCAGGAGATGCTGAAGAACAAGGGCTTCGTGAGGAAGGCGAAGATAACGGCGAGCACGAAGCAGGTCAGCGCGGGCTTCCAGGGAGCGCCAGGAAACGAGGAGAAGATAACGATCCCGCTAAGGCCGTACGGCGTCTTTGGTGTAATCGCACCGTTCAACTTCCCGATATCGATCGCGACGGGCATGAGCGCCGGAGCGCTGATAACAGGCAATACTGTTGTCTTCAAGCCCTCGTCTACCGACAACATGACCATGCTGACCGGCCTGATGATATACGAGATATTCAAGGAAGCGGGGGTGCCGAACGGGGTGTTCAACTACATAACGGGACCGGGTTCTGAGGTGGGAGACGAGCTCGTCTCAAGCAGGGATGTGAGCGGCATCGCGTTCACCGGCTCGAGGACTACGGGCCTGGGAATGATCAAGAGATCGCTGGAACTCGGGCTGCAGAAGGCGTTTGTTGTTGAAATGGGCGGCAAGAACCCGGCAATAGTGAGCAAGAAGGCGGATATCCAAGATGCGGTAGACGGCATAGCGAGCGCGGCCTTCGGGTTCGACGGACAGAAGTGCAGCGCCTGCTCGAGGGTATACGTGCAAGAAGCGATAAAGGAGGAGTTCGTGAGCAAGCTCATAGACAAGATGCGCAGCTTCAAGATAGGCGACCCGCTTAAGAAAGAGGTGTACATGGGCCCGCTGATAAGCCAGAAGGCGATGGCGAAGTACAAGGAGAGCATAGAGGAGGCGAAGAGATCGGGCAGGATCCTCTACGGAGGCAACGCCGTCAGCACGGGGCTGAACGGTGCCTATGTCGAGCCGGCGCTGATAGAAATACCTCAGGAGAACAGGCTGATGCACGAGGAGCTGTTCGTGCCCATACTCTCGCTCGATACCTTCAAGAAGTTTGACGAGGCGATGCAGAAGGCGAATGACGTTGAGTTCGGGCTGACCGCGGGATTGTACAGCAAGAACCGCAAAGAGATCAGCGAGTTCGCGCAGGGCATACAGGCAGGCGTGGTGTACATAAACAGGCGCACGAGCGCGACGACAGGGGCGATAGTGGGCATGCATACATTCGTTGGCTGGAAGGGAAGCGGGCTCACGGGCAAGGGAACGGGGAGCAAGCATTACCTGCAGCAGTTCATGCGGGAGCAGAGCATTGCGATATCGAGATAGGGTGCAAGCTTGCTGGGCCGTGCGATATACGAGTTTCTGAAGAAGAAGCCGTACAAGACGACCACAATCACGTACAAGAGGAACAGGTTCAGGGTCGAGGTCGCTGACACGTTCCTGAAGAAGATGGTAGGGCTCATGTACAGGGAGAAGATGGGCAGGGAGAAGGGCATGCTCTTCCCGATAGCCGAACCCGGGGTCCTGGCCTCAACCATAACCATGATGAACATGAAGTTCAGCATAGACATACTCTGGCTGGACGAGAGAAAGAGGGTTGTTGACATCGTCGAGAGGGCGCAGCCATCATCGTCGCTCTTCGATTCCTACAAGCCGAGGAAAGCGGCGAAGTATGTGCTCGAGCTCGATGCCGGAGCGATAAAGAAGCTCGAAATAAAGAGAGGGGACAAGATATCATTCGGCTAGGCTTCCTTAAGTCTCAGCAGGTAGGGTTTCCCATCAGGACCTTCTGTTGTGAACGTTCTCACCCACGCTTCCGCATTCCTTACAAGATCGGCGAGGCCGATGATCATGTCGGCAACGTTCTGCCTTCCGCGCATCTCCACCATGTCAGGGTCGTAGCGCCCTTCGCGTATCGCGGTCTTGACCGCCTGGTCGTGACGCATCTTCTCCACCGCTTCGTTGAACGAGCGCGTGCTGACCCTTGCAGTATCGAAGTTTCTCAGCGGGTTGACGCCGCTCTCTTCATCCCCTGACATAAGCATGCGAGGATACTTCCAATGGCGCCTATTAATTACTATTTAGTGGATTCGTCAGTTGCAGAGAGCCGGGTATGCTATAAGAAGCTATCATGCGAGATGAGAATATGGCCGGAGAGAGGTTCAAGGAGAGGTTCTCGTCAGCGGCGGTAGAGAACTTTGTGACCGACGCTTTTGCGCTGACAGGCTTCTTCTCGAACATGGACAATGAGAAGGCGTCGTTCGTGACAAGCCGCGTGCTCTCATATGACTACGCGAACATAAACCCCAGGCTCTTTGCAAACATGCTGGTGGGAAAGGTGGTAGAGGCGGCGAACGAGATGGGATTCGCAACGAAGATGATAACGGAGCGCGACGACCGTGGAAGGGTGCTCAGGCAGGTGGGGATTGCAAGAAGAGGGTCGAGAAGGGCGGTGATACAGATAAAGGAGGTGTCTGACGATGAGCTCTGGCAGACAGACTACTACAGCAGATTCATGGTAGGCGGCTTCATGAAGCGCGGCGCGGCTGAAGGCAAACAGGGCAGGAGGTTCTACAAAGACGTTGACGAGCTGGTAGGCAGGGCGATCGACAAGCTCTTCGCGAAGCAGGGCGCCGGGGAGATTGCGATACTGCTCAGAGACAGCATCCCCGGTTACATACAGTAAGCCGCCGGCGAGGATTGAACTCGCGACCTTGTGCTTACCATGCACACGCTCTACCACTGAGCTACAGCGGCTTGAGCGATTAATATCTATCAAACCTTATATACTATATCTGCCTAACGCGCTAGCGTACTCTAAACTCAACGACAATGTTCAGTGCAATACGCCCAAAGAATCGACCAGCCTGCTAAAATCTTTCTTTGAAACCCACTCTACCTCCAGATACCTGATGAGGGCTGAACCAGACAGGCCAAGCCGCCTAGCCTCCGCGACAGTTTTCTTATACGCCTCCAGCTCCGTGGGCCTGTCAACATAAGCGAACCTTTTGTCAAACAGCTCCATTCCTTTCTCATACTGACGTATGTGCACCAGTTCGTGAATGACATCGAGGTAGACGTACACTCTCTTGCCTCGCTTGAGGTAATCCGCATTGACTACAAGCCTGCCGTTCCTGTCATCTATGTACATGTAGCCTCTTCCTTTCTCAATAACCACCTCAAGATCTGCCAGCGCCTTGCGTGTTCTTTTCCCAAAAATGCCCCTTACGGCCCCAACGCTATCGAAGCCAACAAAGACGTCCACGAACCTGTGGAGCCCGGGCCTGGCGCCGCGGTTTATCCTGACATGCAAATCGGCCATCTTCATCCTTCTGCTCTGTTTCGAGCCACCGCACAACTGCGCTTTCTCCGAACAAAACGTATCAGTCCCGAAAAATCACCAATCAATTATTAAACATTAAATTACATACAGTTATAGAGTGGTTGTGTGAGGAACTATTTTGCGGCTGCGCTGGCAATGCTTGTCTTTTCGCTGCTCATGGCTAACGTTGTTTCTGCTTACGGCTATGGCACATCCAGCATCTCGCTGAATTCGAATGGCTCCAGCCTGGCTGCAGGCGGCAGCACTTCGGTGGGCTACACCGTGAGCCTCGCGAGCGGCAGCACCTGGGGAACGACGCTCAGTGTTGTGAACGCGCAACAGCTAAGCTCCAGCGGCATATCGGTGAGCCTGAGCAACACCTACGGAGACCCGACATACTCAGGAACTATGACAGTAAATGTTGGCGCATCGGCGCAACCCGGGAACTATACAATAACGCTTTCCGCGACGGGCGATGACCCATCGTCAAGCAATGCCAACTTCGTGCTTACCGTGCTTGCGCCCGCCCCTGCTACGACAGCCCAGACGACAACTGCGGCAGGCCAGACAACATCGCAGCAGACCACAAGCGTGCAGCAGACCACCACGGCGCCGAAGCCCACGACCACAGCCAACTCCAGCACAACAGGAGTAGGCGCGTATTACAGCCCTGGAAACGGGACAGCGCAGATCGCTTCCTCTATTTTGATAGTGATAATAGTACTCGCTGCCCTATACGGACTGTTCGCGTGGAAGAGCAGGCTGGCCAGGCTCGCGGTCATAGGAGTGGCACTGATTCTGATAGGCACTGTCGTTTGGCTGTACGGCGATTACGCTGGCGGGATCCAGTCATACATCTGGGGTGGATTCGCTGTCATACTGGTAGGAACGGCCGTTTGGGTTTACGGAGACATGAAGGGAGGAACATTCAGGCAGAGAGTAGGCAAGCTCGTCTGGCTCAGCATAATACTAATACTGATAGGGGCGATAGGCTGGGCGTACGGTGAACTCTACGCTCCTGGAATGTCGGCTTATTGGTGGGGAGGGACCGCGTTGCTTGTGATTGGCACGCTGATATGGCTCTATGGAGACACAAAGTCGGGCGCGTTCCTTAGAAAGGGCAAGTAATTCAGGTGAACCTGTTGGCAAGGGCTATTACAAGGCCTATCAGCACAGGTATCTCGTCGCCGAAATCGTTCGTGCCAGCTTCAACGAAAAGACCGTATACCTGAAACAGGAGCGCGACCACGAACAGCGCGAATACGAGGTTGTTCTGCGTCAGCAGGCTCTTTATAGAAACTTTCTTCCATGACACAGCGAGGTACACTACCGCTATCAGCGCCATAGCGGCAATGCCGAAATCGTCAGTGGCATGAGAGGCCACATCAAGCTCCCCGAATGCGTCCAGCAGCATAGCAATGAAGAAGAAAACAGCCAGGAAGGCGAACACCCTGCGCTTCTCCAGCTCGTGCTGCGGTGTCGCGTTGGCCACACGTTCACCAAATCAACATATACTGAAACGCATAATAATGTTGCGACGGAGACCACCGCAGCGCAGGTAGCACACATGCAACCCGGAGTTCGCGATCTCCGCTCCAGAACTGGCGCGGATAGACACGGCGCTGATGATCATAATTGCAGTAGTGCCGTTCCTCGTAAGCCGCAACAAGCCGCACGGAAAGCGGCGGACTGAGAGTGGCAAAGGCGAGAGCATTCCTTAAAATGACAAGGGCAGGGGCTAGCGGCTTTGCAGTCAAGTCACTATTTTAAATACCGACTATTCCGCTATTCCACAAAAACGATTCGGTTAGAAATCTATAAATATAGTAAATGTGATGCCTACCTTAACTCTTGTGTTCGGCGCGCGTGGAGGATGCACGAAACAAGAGAAATAGGGGGAACATGAATGAATAGGACTAGAAGAGATATGCTTTTGCCGACGCTCATCGCGCTGGCAGTACTGACGATACCGAACGTTGTTTTTGCAGGAAGTCTTCTGAGCGTGAGTGTATCACCTTCATCGCCCACAAGCATAATGCTAAGTCAGAATGTGCTGATCTCTGCTGCTGCCTCTGGAGGAACGGGATCGTATACCTACACTTGGTCGGCCGACCCAAACACCTCATGTCCCGATTTTGTTGCTTCTGCTTCTAGCTCATTCAGATGGGTACCTACACAAACCACATCTTCTTGCAAAGTAGACGTTAGCGTATCAGACGGCTCAAACAGCATAACAGCAAACACATCACAGATTACGGTAACGCCGTTCAGCATACACTCGCAGTTGTTTAACTTCACAGGGAAGACAGTGAACGCGACATACACGGTAACCAACGGCATCGCGAAGACGGTGCAGACGATAAACGGGACACTCAACGGCGTGTTCACGGGCGAGGGGAACCTCACCTTTACGTCGTTGTTCAATCAAACCTCCGGGAAGGGCGAGGGAGGCGGAATAACCGTCTCCACCACCGCGTCGTACAAGAGCGTGTCGTACAACATAACGGTCAACCTCACCGCATCCACGAACACGAAGGTGCAGGGAACATCGACCTGCTACGGCAACGCGACGTACACGACCTGCGACCACAACATCTACGAGGTCACGGGAACGTACAACGGCATAGGCAGATCCGCAGCGGGTGGCATAATCCAGGTCAACGGCACGTGGACCGCGCTGAACATCGACCCTCCGTACACCTCCAACGTTCCGCCTCCGTACAACAACATAATAGTTGACTTCAACGGGACGGTCAGCGTGGTGCCGAAACTGTTCGGGTTCATGGGAAAGACCGTGAAGGTTGAGAGCTACACGGTAACCAACGGCATCGCGAAGACGGTGCAGACGATAAACGGGACACTCAACGGCGTGTTCACGGGCGAGGGGAACCTCACCTTTACGTCGTTGTTCAATCAAACCTCCGGGAAGGGCGAGGGAGGCGGAATAACCGTCTCCACCACCGCGTCGTACAAGAGCGTGTCGTACAACATAACGGTCAACCTCACCGCATCCACGAACACGAAGGTGCAGGGAACATCGACCTGCTACGGCAACGCGACGTACACGACCTGCGACCACAACATCTACGAGGTCACGGGAACGTACAACGGCATAGGCAGATCCGCAGCGGGTGGCATAATCCAGGTCAACGGCACGTGGACCGCGCTGAACATCGACCCTCCGTACACCTCCAACGTTCCGCCTCCGTACAACAACATAATAGTTGACTTCAACGGGAGGATAACGGCCATAAGCGGCAAATCTGTCAACATTATGGTAAATCTACCAACCAATACGCCAATTAACATAAATTACACTAGTGCTGGCGCGCTTCTCACGATAAACTCGTCCAGCGGGAACACGATAACTGTCAATGTGCTGATTGTAAACGATACTTCCAATACCACGAGCACGCCCACGCTCATAGGCACAACGTTCAGCAAGCTTGCGGTGCTTGACGTGAACAGCAGCGTTACATCCAATGTCGTGTATGGGCTAACAATCAGAATTCCATGCGGCTCCAACGCGGCGCCCTACAAGCTTAACGCCACTACTGGCGACTGGATTGCGATAACGCCGTTCAGTGTAAACAAGGCCGCATGCACGCTTAGCTTCAACATACCTCCTGACCCCGTCATAGGAGTATTCGCAAGCTCACCTACATCTACAGTGAGCAACTCTGGAGGCGGAGTGCCATCCGCCGGAGCGGGAGCTGCTGGGCCCGGCGGGCCGACCACGACCCCGATAAGCAATGGCTATGAGATAAGCAACCTCACTGTGCCCAATACTGCTAGCGTATCGGTGCAGGGAAAGTCCATAACGCTCACGGTCAGCTCGATTTCGCCTGCAAGCGCGGTGGTCATAGTCAACGGCGTTAGCTATAACCTGCAGCCGAATACGCCTGTACAGGTGGATCCTCCGGCGTTCGTGTACTTCGTAGACCTGAAGAGCGTGTCCTACACGCCTTCGCTGCATGCGATAACTATAGAAGTCTACTCGCAGCCCAACCAGACGACTACAATTACGCCTGTGAACTCCACTACTAACAGCACCACTCCTACGACCACCGTTGTGCCTGTGGTTACCACCACAGTGGTACCAACGCCTCCAACGGCATCGGCAGGAACGTCAACGTTCTCCGTAGTGCTCTTTGAGATGATAGGCGTGCTTGCTGCAATAGCAGTGGCTGGCGCGTTCTGGCACAGCCGCCTTAGGTCAAAGCGGGAATAGACAGAGCGTCGCTCTAGGAGGTCTTGCGTCTTCTTGGAGCTCTCTTTTCTATCTCCTTAGTCTCATTCTCGAGCTCCAGCTTCACACCCTCCTCGGCCCTCTCCTCCAGAGCATCCACCCTGCGTCTCAGGCGCCTGTCCATGTAGGCGTAGAAGAGGGGTATGAAGATCAGTCCGCCCACCACGTGTATGTACCAGAACTGGTTGCCGTTGAGATAGACGAAGAGGATTGTTGAGAGGATGAGCACCAGGAAGACGAACGCTGCCGATGCAATCTTTAGCCTCGTTGTCAACGCTTCGTTGCGCT
This sequence comes from Microcaldota archaeon, assembly GCA_021818925.1. GTDB lineage: Archaea > Micrarchaeota > Micrarchaeia > Micrarchaeales > CABMGC01 > JAJYVH01. The sequence continues at coordinate 53,150 of JAKASU010000002.1, forward strand.
TCGATATGCGCTTGATCAGCTCGGAGCTGTAGGTTTCAGCTGCGGCGAAGATCAGCGCGCAGAAGGCAAGTATGGAGGTGCCTGAAGAGGGAAACCCGCTCCCTACCCACCATATGGTCGACACAGCGTACGAGGAGATTATGCCGAGTATGGCCACGTTGCGGATAAGCGACTTCCTGTGCGTGAGTTCTGCTATGCCTGTTGTGTAGACGTCTACGAACAGGAAGATGACGACAAGCAGTACGTAGTTGTACGCTAGGTTGTTGAGCTCATAGGTGAGGTTGAACGGAGAGGTAAGCCAGAGAAGGAGCGGGCTCTTGTACGCTGCTGGCAGGAGAGCGTAGACGTAGGTCACGAGCGCCACGAGCGCGGCTATGAAGATGGTTGTCCACGGTACCCTCAAGTGGAATCTGTTGGTCGCCATTCCCACTCAATATCGCTATCCTTGAAGAGTTTTTATTACTTGGCTTGCCGCTCCGTGTTTGCAGGGGGAGAGATTTGAACTCTCGAAGGCACTAGGCCACGGGATCTTAAGTCCCGCGCATTTTCCGTGGCGTACGCCATTCCAGACTCTGCCACCCCTGCGCAAGCTATATAGGCGCTCATATTTATAATTAGGCATGGATTTCGAGGTGAAGCGGGCAGAACTCGGAGATGATAAAAAGCTTATGGAGCTTGAAGCAAGATGCTTCAGGATAAAATATGAGAGAAACTTCATCTGGTTCTGGAAACCTTTCACGCAGCACGCGTACGTATACAAGGCGATTTTTGATAAGAAAATTGTTGGGGGAATCTTGGCATTCCCGACCAAGCACCCCGGTACAATATACATCGAATCCATTTTTGTCGACACGAAGTTCAGGGATCACGGGGTTGCGACGCGCCTCATTGAAAAAGTTTCGAAACACGCCGGCTGCAGAGAGCTAATTCTTGACACGATGCCTGGATGGAAGAATGCGGTTAACTTGTACAGAAAACAAGGTTTCAGGGTTGTCAAGAAATTAAAGAACTACTATGAGGACGGAACCGACAGGGTGCTGATGGTAAAGAGGCTAAGGTAACGGGCCTCACAGGTCCTATGCCACCGAAGGCGGTCCGACCTCTTCCGCCGCCTTATCGTAGTGTTCGTGGCCCTCCTTCGCCTTCTTGAGCATCTCCCTGACCCTCGCCTCGACCTCCTTGGCCTCGCTCTCAAGCTCCGATGTGTCGATCGTTATCCCGAGCAGCTTGCTGACGCCCTTTATGGCTATCTCGGCATACTTAGGGTCCATTATTATGGGATTGACCTCTACGAGGACGTCCAGGGCGGGTATGTCGAACGGTTTCGCGCCGGTGATCAACAGGGCGCTTACGCCCGCTATCACACCCTCCTTTACTGGTTTAAGCCCTTGCTTCGCTACCGTCTTGGCTAGCTCAGGCTTTGATGAGATCACGAAGACAGTATCCGATGGCTTCTGCGACGGCATGCCCCCTATCGAGACTATCTCCTTTATTCCGTTCTTCCTAACGAAGGAGAGCAGCTCGTTCGCTAGCAGGTAGACAACGCTCTGCGGTATGGTGAATTCGGAGAGGACAACGACGAGTTTGTTCTTCGCGTCGGCGTATATCCTTGCCGTGTGCATCGGTTCACCGTCATGCACCGCGGCTATGGGCGGGAAGAGGTCACTCTCTATGTGCCCTATCCCCTTCATCCCCAGCTTCTCTATCATGTAGCTTGCGGCCATCGGACCGACGAGTCCGGCACCTGGAAAGCCTTCGATCAGAGTGTATCCCTTCAGATTCTGGTCTCCGTGGAGCACTATCTCAATCATTGGATCAAGCGTTCTATGCATGAAAAGTATAAAAAGAGTTGGCTGGAAAACGCGTTTCTTGTATTTTACTCTCGACAAATCGACGATAGATATAAAAGGGTATCACGACAACTTATCATCGGTGAATTGATGGCTGAAAGAGTAACCCGTGAAAAGATAGACAGGGAAGACGGCTACCTTTACTACCTGGGTAAGGATGGCTATGCGTGGAGGACGCCGATGAAGACGAACTCGCGCGGAAGAAAGGCCAGAGTGGGCTCAGAGAAGGTAAAGAGGGCTGAGGGCTTCCTTTACTTCATCGACAAGTCCGGCTTTGTTGCCAGGGCAAAGATGAACAGAAGGGGAAGAAGGTAAACTTTTGGGGCGCAAGCCCCTCTTTTTATTTTTTGCTTTCTAATTTTCTATAGCCTAGAGGGTAAGATCTGGTACTATAGCGAGCAGCCTAAGGAGAAAACCACTGGACTACATAGTGCCGGCAGTGCTCCTCGTAATAATGATTGCCGGAGTGCTTATCGGCCAGTATCTTGCCGTGCCGGTGGGCCTGGTCGTCTATTTCGTCTACGAGGTAGCAAGGAACAACAAGCCTGAGTCGGTGAGGCTCGAGACTCCGCACGTGCTATGGTGGACGGCGCTGGTCGCGGTCCTGGGCGTCCTCGCCGTGCTGCTCGTTGAGCTTTCGTACAGCGGCCAGCTGGTCGGCATACCTTCGAACTTCACCTCTGCGCCAAATTCCACCACCAGCGGATATACGACGGCGCCCTCGACCTCCACCGCCTCAAGCACGAGCAGCAGCACAACGGTCAGTACCACTGTAGGAAGCACGACAACGATCGAGTACAACACGCAGTCGGCAACCGCATCGACGACCGGCTTTGGCAGCGGCTCCATATTCCTGAAGGGGGCCTACAGCACATTCATCTGCGGAGGGGCGAGCACCAGCACCACCAACACCTCCTGGAAGCCCAACGTCTCAGTCTCCAACTACTCTTCGATAGGCATAAACGCCGATGGGACCTGCACGCTGACCAACGGCAACATATACCACCAGTTCAACTCGCATTACGCTGCTCTGGCAGGGATAGAGATGAATGCGAGCAACTACAGCGCGGTCACAGCGTCGAACGCCATGCAGATGTTCGTCAGAATAAACACTCCTGGATCGTTCATGGTTGTGCTGGCTGTTGGCAACATCTACTCGCCGGGGCCCTACCTTATCCCCACGCTCACAATCGCTTACCCTCCAGGCGCTTCTTTCAACTGCAACACAACGGAACAGCAGACCACTCCAGGGGTCAGGTTTAACTCGACCACGTTCGTGAAGAGCACGGCAGCCGTGGCGGTTTGTCCCAACGCCGGCTCGGGTACGTACCTGCTCTCTGAGAAGAATCTGACTGACGGCTCGTTCGCGGCTTATGTATTCACACCGAGGTAGTGGAAGATTAGTCAGAATAATCGATCACGTAATCTTTGACCTCTTCGTTTGTGAGTTTAGGATAGTGTCTGCGCAACACGGAAACAAGCTCTTTTGGCACCTCGTGTATGAGGTACGCTTCCTCTCGCTTTCCCCTTACTGCTTGGCCCATCGCCATAACATCCGTTTGCACTTGAAATCTTGTCCTTTTTTAAAGGACGCAGGAGGGGATGCCTCCTGACGAATCACTTTCGCTTTTGACGAAGCACTTCGGCTCACGCTGAGCCTATTGGAAAGAATAAAAAGCGGTTCGTGGATTGTCGAGGCGGATTTAAATCTTGCGCTTGAGCGGGCACGGCGGGATTTGAACCCGCAACCAACAGCTCCGCAAGCTGCCGTGCCAATGTTTATATATCTGTGTTATCACATAAATATGTGATAACAATGCCAAACATGACGATATCGATACCAAAGGAGCTTTACTCCACGATAAAGAAACATGGACAGGTTAGGTGGAGCGAGGTTGCGAGGAGGGCTATGGCAGAGTATGCCAAAAAGCTGGAGATACTAGACAAACTTTTGGAGAAATCTGAGCTCACCGAGAAGGACGCCATCGAGATTGGCGCAAAGGTGAAGGCAGGAATCGCCAAAAGGCACGGCATATGAAGATAGTCGTAGACGCTAACGTAGTGTTTGCGGCCTTGACAAAAAACTCAATAACAAGGGAACTGCTCCTCTACCCATTTATCAAATATTACTCTCCAGACTTCCTTCTGTCTGAGCTACAGAAGCACAAAAAGGAGCTCATGGCCAAATCCCATCTTAGCGATGCAGCATATGGCGAAACCATAAGGCTGCTTTTAAGCAATGTCAAAGTAGTTTCGCGATTTGCATATGGAAGCGAGATTAAACGGGCGCTGAAAGTCATCGGCTATCTGGATAAGGACGATGTCGCTTACCTTGCGCTTTCAGCCGCGATTGAAGCGGATGGAATATGGACCTACGACAAGCATTTTGAAAAACAGCGGGAAGTTAAGGCTCTGAAGACCAAGGATATTGCCGTCATCGTTAAACAGGGCAAGAAGATATAGAGGCGGGCACGGCGGGATTTGAACCCGCAACCAACAGCTCCGCAAGCTGCCGTGCTATCCAAGTTACACCACGTGCCCTCGTTGCTTTTATATATTTTCGCCTTTAAATAAGATTCTACGCTTCTTTGAAGTGATAAAATAGCGACACTAGTAGGAAAAGTGTGCAGCTCGTGCGGCAGGCTCACCTCTTCGTATACTGAATTCAAGTGCCCGAGCTGCGGCAAGAGCACGATAATAAGATGCATGCGCTGCCGCGAGACGTACAACAAGTACAGATGCAAGGAGTGCAAATTTGAGGGTCCTTGATGGGCGAAGTGGCTGTTCTTTTCAGGGTGTACGCGGAGGAGGGCAAAGAGGAGAGCGTCAGGAAGGAGATAGCCGACAGGCTCAAGCCAAAAGGCTCGCAGCTCGAGGACGTGGCCTTCGGGATAAAGACGATAAAGGTGCTCTTCGTGCATGACGACTCAACGGGCAGCTCGGCCATCGAGGAGCAGATAAGGAAGATACCTGGCGTAAAGGAAGTTGAGATAGTTGAGGAAGGCCTGACATAACAGCCGCCGCTTCCATGAAAGGGTTAAATAGTTTAGAAACATAGTGTAAACCACGTCTTTCTGGGGGTCCGATGATCGATTCTATTGAGCTCAAGAACTGGAAGACACACAAGAACACGAAGCTCAGGTTCTCCAAGGGCACGAACATACTGCTCGGCCAGATGGGAGCGGGAAAGAGCAGCATAATGGACGCGATCTCGTTCGCTCTTTTTGGTACGTATCCCGCGGTGCAGCACAGGCGCGTCGCGGTTGACGAGATAATAATGAACAGGCCGCAGCAGGAGAAGAATGCGAGCGTGATCCTCGAGTTCGGAATAGACGGAGCCGCATACTCGATAGAGAGGAGCCTGGAGCTGAACGGCTCTACCAAGGCCACGCTGAGCAAGGACGGCGCGTACCTGCAGTCGCAGCCGCAGAGGGTCAACGAGGAGATAGAGCGCATACTCAAGGTTGACTACGACCTCTTCTCGAGAGCGATATACTCGGAGCAGAACAGGCTCACTTACTTCCTTGAACTGAGGCCCGCGGAGAGGAAAAAGCAGATAGACGGGCTGCTCGGCCTCGACAGGTTCGCGGCGGCGCAGGAGAACGCGACGTCGCTGATAAATAGGATAAAGGATATCGCGTCGGAAGGCGAGAAGACGATAGCGCAGTTTGACGTGAAGAAACTGAAGGAGCAGCACAGGGCGCTGCTCGACGAGGTGGAGAGGGCGGCGAAGGAGAGGGAGGGCCTGTCGAAGGAGCTTGCTGTTCAGGAGAAGAAGGGAAAGGATCTGAGCGGCGAGCTGGAGAAGACGAAGAAGATGTACAACAGGAAGATCCTGCTGACGAAGGAGGTCGCTGAACTGAAGAGCAGGATCGGCGTGATCGAGAAGGAGATTGAGAAGATAAGGAAGAGGGGGGTGGCGGACAAAGCGTCCCTGGAGAGATTGCTATCGGAGAAGAAGAAAAGCATCGATCTGCTTACCGCGGAGGGAAGAAAGACTGATGAGAGCGAGAAGAAAGCCTTCGAAGAGCTGGCACAGCTCACGGCGAGCAGGAGCGAGCAGCAGAAATGGCTTGTCGAGCTTGAGAAGCACCTGGGCAAATGCCCGATATGCGAGAGGGACCTGTCGGAGGAGATAAGGAAGAGGATAGTGGACGAGAAGAGCTCCTTCATAGCGAAGCTCGACGAACAGGCCAAGAGCATGAAGGACGAGAACAGCAAGCTTAGGAAGAAAAAGGAAGAGGCGAACGAGGCGGTCTCCAAGGCGAAGGAGGAGCTGGCGAAGCTCCAGATGGAGAGCGAGACAGTGGAAAGGCTCGAGGGCTACGTTGCCGACAAGGACAAGGCGGCCAAGACGCTCGGCGAGAAGGAGAAGGAGCTCGGAACGATGAAGGTGGATGAGGAGAGCATAGACAAGATGCAGAAAGAGTTCACGCAGATAAACGTCAAGATAAAGGAGTACTCCACGAAGATCGATGCCATCTCAAGGGCGGAAAAGGAAAAGTCGGCTCAGGCGGGGGAGAAGAAGAAGGAGATAGAGACGATAGACAAGATGCAGGAGGATGTGGAGAATAAGAAGAAGGCTACTGAAAGCCTTGTTGCGTTCAAGGAGGCGCTTGCGGAAACGCAGACGATGCTGCGAACGCGCCTGATCGGTTCCATAAACGAGATAATGCACGAGATATGGCCCGAGCTGTATCCCTACGGCGACTACCAGGGTCTCCTGCTGGAGCCGACAGCCGAGGACTATGTGCTGAAGGTGAAGACCTCGCGCGGGGAGAACAACGGCTGGGCCGACGTCGACACGATAGCCAGCGGTGGGGAGAAGAGCGTCGCGTGCCTTGCCATGCGCGTAGCGTTCGCCCTGGTGCTCGTGCCGAACCTCAGGTGGATCATACTCGATGAGCCCACTCACAACATAGACCAGCAGGGCCTGGGCAGGTTCGTGAAGGCGATAAACGAGGTGTTGCCGAGGCTGGTTGAGCAGGTCTTCATAATCACGCACGATGAGATGCTCAAGCAGGCGGTAAACGCTAGGATCTACGTGCTGTCAAGAAACAAGGAAGAGAGCGGTGGCACCGTTGTTGAGGCCTACTGATTCTCGCGCATTATCTTCAGAAAGATTTCTGCTACTCTCTTTCTGCGCTCTGCTTTGAAGGCCCTTATGCCTTCGGGGGAAAATGGGTGCGTCTCTATGTATATGCGCTCCTGCCTTGCTTTTTCGCTTTCCGCGAGCATCTTTGCAAAGTTAGGCATGCGCTCACTCTACAGCATCCCAAGCCCGAGGCCGCTCTCCTGCTTCGGCTCCTTCCCCAGAACAGATGAGCCGCTCACTCCTGTGAATATGCCTATTATCTCGACCTTGCCCATGTAGTTGGGGTCAAGCCTCGCTCCCCATGTAACGTTCGCGTTCGTCGCAACCTTGTCTGTGAGCTTTGTGGCTATGTCGTTGGCCTCTCCCAGAGTCAGGTCAGGACCTCCGATGATGTGTAGCAGCACTCCGCTCGCCTTGGAGTAGTCAACGTCGAGCAGCTTGTTCTTGAGCGTCGAGTTGACCGAGTCGTCGACCTTATTTGACCCCTGGCCCGTGCCCACGCTTATCATCGCAAGCCCGCCGGATGCCATTATCGTGCGCACATCCGCGAAATCGAGGTTTATCAGGCTGGGCTGGGTTATAGTTTCCGTAATTCCGCGCACCGCCTTTGCTGTTATCTCGTCGGCGAGCATGAACGTCTTCTCTATCGGAAGGTTGGGGTACAGGGAGACCAGCTTCTGGTTGTCTATCACAACGACGGTGTCAAGATTCTGCTTAAGCTTATCCACCCCCTTCCTCGCGGTCTCAAGCCTCACTCTCTCCAAGGAGAACGGAAGCGTGACTATCCCTATGACTATCGCTCCGGACTCCTTTGCTATCCTCGCGACAACGGGCATCGCTCCTGTTCCTGTGCCCCCTCCCATTCCCGCAGTTATGAATACAAGGTTAGTGTCTTTGAGGAGGAACTCTATCTCGTTCCTCGAAAGCTCTGCTGATTTCTCCCCTATCTCAGGGAAACCTCCAGCACCGAGCCCGTGAGTGAGTTCCTTGCCGAGTATGAGCTTGGTGACATTCGGGTTGATCGTGGCGAGCTGCTTGCCATCGGTGTTGAAGGCGAAAAGCCCTGCGCCCTTGATGTCCATCATGCTGAGCCGCTGCACCGTGTTGTTTCCTCCGCCGCCCACTCCTACAACCGCTATCTTTGGCTTGAAGAACTCGAACTCCTGCGGAATGCTGCCTTGTGTTGGTTCGACCGGGTCGCCTCCGTACATCTTACCACGTATTATAGTCGATGGCAAAGATAAAAAGACTTCTTATCGCTTCTGGGGCAGCTCGTGCCATTGCAGTCTTTCGCCGATCAGCGCTCTTGCTCCCCATCTTGCGCTCTTCGGGCGCTTCTCTATGTATTTCAGGAGCTCATCCACACGACCCGCCACCACGTTGGCTTTGTCGGGTGCCAGTACGCTTGCCCTTTCCTTCAGGTTCGCGAGGTTGGTTGTGAAGTCCTTCCAGATCCCCCAGTTTCGAGATGCGAGTCGCGCTATCTCGTTGTAGCGTATGTTGCCCGCTTCTTGGCCGAGCCTGAAGTCGAAAAACGCGGCGCACAAATCCTGGAGGTCCTTGTCCGTAATCTCTACGATCTGCAGCTTTGTCATTATGAGTTCTGTTATCGGCAGAGTTTGCCCCGCCCCTTCAAGCCCCTTGCGGAAATCGAGCTTGTGGCACATCTGGAAGCCATCGACAAATATGTCGACCTGCCTTCTGTTCTGGTTGTCTATGTAGAGGATCTGGTCTGGATGGGTTACATTGGCTCTGAGCGGGTATTCATATCCGAGTTCGTCCATCAGCTTCTTTAGCTTGCTGACGTCGTTTCTTTTGACCGCCAGGTCAACATCATTGTTGTTCCTGGCGAGTGCGCCCTCTTTTGAGCTTGGGCAGATGCGCTTGAAGGCAAGTCCCCCAAGCAATTTGACCGTTATATTCCGCGACGTGGCCTCGTTCAGTATCTGGTCTGCCGCTTCTGCTGGATCAGCAGGTATGCTAGCGCGTTTTTTCATCTCGTGTTTGGGCTCTAGGTCGGGCTCTCTCATTATTCCAGCACGCTTTGTGCTAAGCAAGCCAGCTAGGCTAACACCGCCTTCCACCAGTTCCTTCTGGTTAAGAATCGAATCCCCAAGCGAAGGAAAATCTCTGGTTGTCAAATCTTTTAAAGCCTCGGTGAGCAAAGTTATACGTGATTAACTCCACAATCGCAGAGATGCTTGACGAGATTGCAGACATGCTCGATCTCGAGGGAGTGGAGCGCAGGTTCGAGGTGCTCGCCTACAGGAAAGCGGCCCAGACGATATCGGCGCTTCAGGAGGACATAGGAGAGCTTTATAAGAAACGCGGGCTAGAGGGCCTGATGGAGCTGCCTGGCGTGGGCAAGTCCATAGCGGGGAGCATAGAGGAGTACATAAACACTGGGCACATGGGCAAGTACGACGACTTCAAGAAGAGGTATCCTGTTGATTTTAAGGAACTGACAAAGATTCAGGGGATGGGGGCCAGGAAGGCGTACAAGCTCTACAAAGCGCTGAAGATAAGGAACATGAGCGACCTGAGGAAGGCGCTCGAGAAGCACAAGATAAGCAAGCTCGAGGGCTTTGGGGAGCAGAGCGAGGAGCAGATACGCAAAGGCATAGACTTCCTTGAGAGAAGCGGCGGCAGGATGCTGCTCGGCAACGCTCTCCCAGAGGCTGAGGCGATACGCGACAAGCTTGTTGCTTCGGGACTCGCCGATAAGGTGCTGATCTGCGGCTCTACAAGGAGGATGCGGGAGACAGTTGGCGACCTTGACATACTCATAATATCGGGAAAGGGCGTGAAGGTGATGGACTTCATCACCAAGATGCCGGAAGTGAGCAGCACAATCGCGCGCGGACCCACGAAGACCAGCGTAGTGCTGAAGATAGGGCTCAACTGCGACTTCAGGCTCGTTGAGAGGAAGAGCTTCGGAGCTGCAGTGCAGTACTTCACCGGCAACAAGGACCACAACGTCAAGGTCAGGGAGATAGCGATAAAGAAAAAGTACAAGCTAAACGAGTACGGCCTGTTCGACAGGAAGGGGAAGAACGTGGCCTCTGGCGAGGACGAGGAAGACATCTACAAGAAGCTAGGGATGCAGTGGATGGAACCTCCAATGCGCGAGAATAGGGGCGAGGTGGAGCTATCGCTCCAGCATAAGATACCAAAACTCGTGCAGCTTGAGGACATACTGGGAGACATGCACGTGCATAGCAGGCACAGTGGGGACAGCACGAACAGCTTCGAGGAGATCGTGTCTGAGGCTAAGAAACTTGGAAGGAGGTATGCTGGTATAACCGACCATTCGAAGAGCGAGTACATGAACCGCGGGCTAGACGAGAAGCAGTACATGAAGGTGTTCGCCGAGATAGACAAGGCCAACAAGAAGCTCAGCGACTTCACTCTGCTGAAGAGCGGCGAGGTGGACATACTCAAGGACGGATCCCTCGACATAAACAGAAAGACTTTGGATGAGATGGACTACGTGCTGGCCGCGGTGCACAGCGGACTCAAGGATCCGAAGGAGAAGATGACGAAGAGGATAGTAGACGCGCTGAACAGCGGACAGATCGACATACTGGGCCATCCGACGGGCAGGCTGATAAACGAGAGGGAGCCGCTGCTCGCCGATATGGACATGGTCTTCGAGGCCGCGAAGGACAACAGAGTGGCTATGGAGATAAACGCCCAGCCATCAAGGCTCGACCTGAACGACGAAAACGTGATAAAGGCCAAGAAGTATGGGCTGAAGTTCGCGATAGACACTGACTCGCACAGGATAGGCCACATGCAGTTCATGCGCTACGGTGTCGGAGTGGCGAAGAGGGCGTGGCTGAAGAAAGAGGACATAGTCAACGCCACGGATGTTGGCTCGTTCCTCAAGTTCTTCAAGAAGTGACTAGTACCAGCCCCTTGCCTTCATCGCTGCCGCGACCCTGCTGACCGCGATGACGTACGCCGCTGTCCTCGGGCTTATCTTCTTGCCTGCCAGCGCGTACTTCTTCTGCGTGTCTATCGTGTCTGCGAACGACTTGGTTATTATCGTGTCGAGCCTCTTGTAGACCTCGTCCTGGGTCCAGTAGTAACCCTGGCGGTTTTGCGCCCACTCGAAGTACGAGACTATAACTCCGCCGGAGTTGACAAGGAAGTCGGGCATGTCCAGCACCTTCCTCTCGAAGAGTATCTGGTCCGCCTCTGGCGTGACCGGTCCATTCGCAAGTTCGAGCACCAGCTTGGCGTGTATCTTGTCTGCGTTCTGCGCCGTTATCTGGTTCTCGAGGGCCGCGGGTATGAGCACGTCTATATCATCGAGCTCTAGAAGCTCCTCGTTGGTTATCTTCTCACCGCCTTTGAATGTCACCACGCTCCCGTTCTTCTCCTTTGTCTCCTTCAGCTTCGCGAAGTCGAGGCCCTTGCTTGAATAGATACCGCCGTGGGAGTCGCTTGTCGCCACCACCTTCGCTCCCAGCTTTGTCGCAAGCTCGAATGCGAATGCGCCTGCATTCCCAAATCCCTGAATAGCTATCTTCGCATTCTTTATGTTGATCTTTGCCAATTTTGACGCTTCGCGCAGGACGTACATGCCCCCCATGGCCGTGGAATCGAACCTGCCCTCCGATCCCCATACCTCAAGTGGCTTGCCTGTTATGACACCGAACTCGTTGTGGCCCTTGAGTTTCGAGTACTCATCCATCATCCACGCCATTATCTGCGGCGTCGTGTAAACATCTGGAGCCGGTACGTCGATGTCCGGTCCTATGAACTGTCCTATCGCGCGTATGTATCCTCTTGATAGCGCCTCGATCTCTTGAGGAGTCATGCTCTTCGTGTCGCAGATCACACCTCCCTTCGCCCCGCCGTACTGTATGTTGGCGAGAGAGCACTTCCAGGTCATCCACGCCGACAGCGCCTTGACCGTTTCTATGCTCTCCTGCGGGTGGAACCTTATGCCTCCCTTGCCGGGTCCGCGGGCGTTGTTGTAAAGCACCCTGAAGCCTGTGAACGTCTTTGTTGTGCCGTTGTGCATCCTCACCGGTATGTTGACTATAACGGTCTGCATCGGCTCGCGAAGTATCGCGTGAGCCTGCCTGTCGAGGTTCATCACTGCGGCTGCCGTGTCAAGCTGCTTCTGCGCCATCTTGAAGGGATCCAAATTTTCTGCCATATTCTCACATTAAAAATCAAGAGATGTTGAGCACTATAAGCCTGTCGCACAGTTCGTCTATCGCTCTGTCTATCTGCTGCCTGCTCTCTCCTGAGACTATCTTTCCCACTATCGGGTCGATAAGCTGGTTCTGGGCTATGTATCTCTTTATCCTACCTATGTCATCCGAGTACTTGCTGCGTAGGTACTTGCTAACTGCGACCTGCACCACCCCAAGCCTCTCGGCTATCTTCTCCTGCGTGTAGCCGTACTTATCGTGCATCGTTGAAGCCACAGACGCCCTGACAGCGGGCAGCACAGCCCTCACTATTCCCTTGCACTCCGGCTTGTTCGTCATAAAACATTCTCCATGCGTGTTGCTGTGCGAAACCCTAGACTATGCCCAGATAGTCCTTTATCTTGTCCATCATCTTGCCCGAATGCGAGCCCCTTCGCGGCTCTTCCTCTTCCGGCTCGGGCTTCTTCGCCTTCCTGCTTACGAGTATGCCGCGCTTCTGCGGCTCCTTCTCCTGCTGCTTTGGTTGCTGCTGCGGCAGGAGCGACTCCGGCATCCTTATCTGCGGCATCTTGATGCCTCGCGCCGACATCCCGGCTGCCTGGGCAATCACTTCAGCCGCCGAATCGGAACTCATGTTCCTTATTACTATCACATTGGCGCCGTTCTCCTTGGCGAGCCTCACGTCATCGATTGAGTGGCACACTACCGCCTGCACGCCGTCCTTCTTGTTGAGCAGTATGCCCGCCTGTATCGGATCCCGCGCGACCACTATCGCCTGGTCGTAGGACCTGTTCTTAAGCTGCTCCGCGACCATCGACGCCATGGTGCTTTCGGCCATGCTGGCCTCCTTGGCGATTATGTTGCTGTGCGTCTGCAGTATGTCCACTATCCTATCTACGCTTCCCGGTATGTTGCTAAGGACCAGCAGTCTCACTGATTCCCCTCTCTACTAATAGGCAGCATAAGGTATTAATATAGTAATTACAACCAAGTATCTGGCGACAAACGGTGCTGAATTGAGAGGAAAAGAGACAGCGGTAACGTGCGACTCGTGCGGAAGAAAGGTGCCCAGGAACAAGGCTGTATCCTTTGAGAAGGCGATCAGTTTCAACACGGAGCTGCACAACGCCAACGACGTGCGCTTCTTCGAGAGGAGGAAGGTGTACTACTGCATAAGCTGCGCAAAACACAGGGGCATATTCGAGAAGAAGAAAGAGATGGCTGAGAGGAACAAACGCTTCTGAGCCGGTGGCTCGCTTGACCGTGAACCCAAACGACCTGCTGATATTCAAGATGCGTGGAATGACCAGCGCGCAGAGAAAGCAGCCCGAGGCGAAGGCGCAGCGTGCTGCCGAAGGGCCCGAGGGCGCCGCACAAAAGGAGGTCAAGCAGAGAAAGCCGCTTTTTGCACCTAAACCGAAGCGGGAGCGCAAGCCCGAGATTGAGAAGGAGGCCAGGAAGCCTGTTTACACGCAGCCCGAGAAGGAGCAACCGAAGCTAATCAACCCGTACAGCGAGGAAGACGAGACAAGGCTCCGCGAATTAGAGACGCTTGAGCAGCGCGTGGCTCTCTACGCGAACCCGCCTGCGGGCCTTGAGGCAGAGAGGCACGATGCGAAGAGCAGGGGCGGAGAGGCGGAGAAGAACGGATTCTCGACGCTGACAGGCGTGCTCCTTGTCTCGAACGCGATAATCTTCGGCTACTTCATCTACCCTCAGGCGATCTTCCTGGTCGGCTATGCTGTGCAGAACGGCATAGCAACGCTCCTCTTTCAGCTGAGCTACGAGTACGGCACCTCCTTGGTTAACCTGATACTTACGCTGATGAGCGCCCTGAGCGGACTGCTGATGATCGCAAATGTGAGGAGGAGCCACCTGCTGGGCGGCGCGACCGGCTCCATAATGCTCCTGGCGATAAGCTTCGAGTACCTGACAAGCAACGCAGACTATCTCCTAGTGGTAAGCGTGATAGCGTTTGTGAGCATAGTTTCGCTCGCGTACGGAAGGATGAGCGCGGCGAGCATCGGAGAAAGCGAGGCCGTTATACCCGAAGAGGTTGCCTGGCCAAGGATGGAAACCTTCTGATCTCTGGCACTACAGGCATGCGGCTACTTGAACCTTATCGAGTCGAGGTTCATCGGGGCCCTGCCCTCGACGCGGAACTTCATCGCCATGCTCCTCGCGAGATCCTCGCACTTGGCCTCCTCGCCGTGCATGGTGAATATCTTCTTTGGCTGGCCCGGCCTGAGGCTCTGAACGAAGTTCATGAGCTGCCTGCGGTCGCTGTGGCCGGAGAAGCCCTCTATCGTGCGAACCTGCATCTTGATCTGCACGGGCACGAGCTTTCCGTCCTCTCCGGGCAGGGCTATCTCCCTGAAGCCGTTCTGGACCTTCCTGCCCAGCGAGTTCACGCTGTTGTATCCGACGAATACGATCGCGTTGCGCTCATCCTCCGCCAGAGCCTTGAAGTACTCCAGGCTCGTGCCCCCGTTCAGCATGCCTCCGCTCGCCAGTATGACCGACGGCCCCCTGTCGACTATCTCCCTGCGCTCGCCCTTCGCGACCTCGAACACCTCGCTCTCGAAAGGAGAGTTGTTGCTGAGTATCCTGTGCTGCAGTCCCGCCTTCAGGTATTCAGGGTATGCCGTGTGTATCGCGCTCGCCTCGAGGATCATACCGTCGAGGTATATCGGGGCGTCGAGCTTGTACTTCGGGTTGTTCGCAACGTAGCTCTCCATGACGAGCATGAGCTCCTGCGCCCTTCCGACAGCGAATACGGGGATGAGCACCTTGCCCTTGTTGTCTATGACGCCCTTTATCAGGTCCATGAGCTGGAGCTCCGCGTCCTGCCTGTTCGATGTGACGTCGCGCGGGCCTCCGTAGGTGCTCTCTATGAAGAGCGAGTCTATGCGCGGATACCTTATGTCCGCCTGGTCCAGCAGCCTCGTGAACCCGAACTTCAGGTCGCCGCTGTGCACCACGTTGTACAGGCCCTCGCCTATGTGGAGGTGCACCAGTCCGCTGCCGAGTATGTGGCCTGCGTTGTGGTAAGTGAGCTTTACCTCGTCCGTCACGTTTGTGACCTCTCCGTAGTCCCTGGTGACCATGTGCGAGAGCATCTTCTTGATGTCCTTCTCCTCGTAGAGCGGAGTTCCGCCGCCCCTGATGACCAGCTTCGTGTAGTCGTAGAGAAGCAATGCTGCCAAATCCCTGGTTGGCGGAGTGCAGTACACAGGTCCCTCGTACCCGAACTTGAAAAGGTAGGGCACGAAGCCTATGTGGTCCATGTGCCCGTGCGTGAGTATGACCGCGTCGATGTCGTTTATCGTTATGTTGGCGCTGTCAAGATACGGGAAGGCCTTGTTGCTGTCGCCGGTTACCGCATCCAGCCCCTTGATCGCAGGTTCGGGGCTGACCCCGCAGTCGATTATCAGCTTCGAGTGGTTCGTCTCTATCAGCAGGCTGCTCCTTCCGACCTCGCGGAAGCCTCCGAGCGCCGTGGCCTTGATCCACTCGCTCTTCACTATCGGCTGGTTTATCTTCCTGCCTATCGTTGTGAGGAACTTCTTCCTGAAATCAGCTTCCTTGAAGAGCATCTGGCGCACGCCCTTTATCACGTCGCTGTTCATAGTGGGTATGCGCAGCACCCTGGGCACCCAGCCGGTCTCGGTTACTATCTTTATCAGCGTGCTGCCGCCCTTGCCTATCACCAGCCCGGGCTTCATCGCCTCTATCTGTACCTCGTTGAACTCTGGCACATATCTTATGCCCTCCTCCTTGACTCCGGCGTCGGGCGCAACTATCTCGAGTATCTTCTTCGTCGCCTTCTCCGGCTCCATCAGGCTCGATGTGTCGCTCCTGACAATGAGCTTCTTCTTGATCGTTGTGGAGACATTCCTTATGACGTTCTCGTCGCCGTATATGGCAGATACGTTCTTCACGTATATGACAACATCTGGACCCTCGAAATCGGCCTTGGTGAGGCCCGCGTCCTTAGGCACGAGCTCCTTGACCGTTTCCAGTATGTTCTTTGCCTCGTGTTTTTCTTCTTCAGTCAATCTTATCAACTTAGAATCTGCTGGTTTACGCCTTGTCTAGCAAAAAGCAACAAAAAGACAAAACAAATTCGATTACGCCGCCTTGAGCAGCTTGTCGACTTCTTCCTTGCTGTACTCCTTGAAGCCCTTCTTCGTTATGGTGGCTATCCTCATCGCCCCTCCCGTAGCCGAGCTCCTCTTCATGGCTGCCTGCAGCGCCTTGACCGCGTGCTTTATCCCTTCAGATGTGGTCATGCTGCCCGCGTATGTAGTGTCAAGATAGCCGAGCGCGGACGCCATGCCCGAGCCTATGCTCGTGTACTTGCCCTCCTTCTGCGCGCTTCCTATGGCGTCGAGGCTTATCAGCTCAGGCTCTCCCCTGTTTAGCCCGCCGACTATGAGGAAGGCGTAGCCCATCTCTGAGACGCTCTCCCGGAGTATGAATCCGAGAAGCGATGCCGCTGCGGAAGGCGAGAGCGAATGGCCCTCCTGCATCTTGTACATCTCGCTCTGCACTCGAAGAAGCTTTACAACGTATTCTGCATAGCCCGCGACTCCGGCGAATAGCACGCCCAGATTGTCATCTATTTTGTAGAGCTTGATCGCGGCGTCGCTGCCTATGAAATCGCCGAGCGTAGCCCTGCTGTCAGCAGCGAGGACTATGCCGTCATTGCAGATGAGCCCGACCGTTGTCGTGCCCTTCCTTATCGCTTCGCTTATTGCCTTCAAGTCCATTGGTTCACCAGGATGGCTAACTGAAAAAAGAAATGCTAAAAGCAGACGCCCCTAACGTATTATTAGGCTACCATTACCTATAAAATACTTGCTATCTTCGTCTGCAATCTCAGCGTACGCGAATGTCCTATGCACGTCCGTGACCTTGACCCTGTAAGCTTTGCCTATCCTTGTCTTCGCGTTCTTCACGAAAACAACGATGCCGTTCACGCTGCCTATCCCTTCGCCCCTTGGGCTCTTCCCTTTTATGTCCACGCTGTACAACTCGCCTGCCTGCAACTCGCCCACCATATTCTACACCTTTAAGTATGCACCCACTCGTACCCTACCCAACTGGTACCTGAATAGGTGGTAGAGTGGAAACTATTTAAGTGTTGTGTGCTGGTTTATGTAAAAAACGACACTAAGTCAGGTGTCTTACTCTAACTGTGCTGTTTAAAAGTAATGTTCATGATGCCGATGTTTCCGTACGTCGTCTGGTTGCTCGCAGAGGAGAAGAAGACGAGATAGTTGATGCCAGGATTCAGGCCTGTGCTGATCGTGAAGTTCTGTAGCGATGGTGTGAGGTTCAGCTCGTTTATGATCTGGTTGTTCAGGTATATGTACTCGGTCTTCGAGCTGAAGGGCGAGAGCGCACGGAAGGTTACGTTAACCTTGGCGTAGCTCGGAGAGTAGATGTTCACGTATGCGGGATCTGTGCCGAACCATGTTTCCAGGTAGTCGCTGCTGCAGAGCGGAGAGTTGCCGCACAGCACCCAGCCCGGCTGCCATACGCTCTGCGGGTTGTTGAACAGCACAGGAGTGTATGCGGTCAGTGAGGTTCCCGCGGTGTTCGCTACCTTTTTTGTTGAGAATATTATGGTGCTGTTGCTCTGGTACACCGGATAGCCCAGGAAGCTTGCAAAGTATGCCACTATCTGATTCAGGTCGCTTGCGTTGTAAGCCTGCCTCATTATCGCGACGAAACCCACGTTGTAAGCGCCTAGGAAGAATGATGTCGCGTTAGTGTAGTTGACCTGCACCGGAGAGCCGTACACGAGCCCCTGGCCCGTCTGCAGGTAGTATGCTGAAGTGACTGCGGGCACGTTTACCAGCATGTAGAGCTGCGTGGTGTTCGTCCTTGTCGCGTAGCCTCCGACAAGCGGATGCTTGAATGCCGTCTGGTAGTACATCGCCAAGCCGGGATACAGCTCTGGCTGGGAACTGGAGAAATTCGGTATCGCCGGCAGCGCCAGCACGGAGAAGTTGCCTGTAAGGTTGCCAAGCTCTCGGTACGCGTGAGGTATCGTGGTGTTGAGCGTGTACATGCTGTTGAGCATCGCCGTGCTCGTGGGCCACGAGTTGTACTCCACTATCAGCAGAGCGAAGAAGACGACGGGTATGTACTTCTTGAAGTGCGAGGACGAGTACTTGGCTTCAAGCTCCACAAGTCCTATCGCCGCGAAGATCGCTATGAAGAGCTCTAGAGGAATGTCAAACCTTCCCGGCTCGCGCAGCACATTGAAGAACGGAATTGCGTGGTATATCAGGTACACGCCGGGCACGACGGTCACGTTGCCGTTGATCTGCAGGTAGGGGCCAATGGAGAGAAGTCCGAAGACAATCATGAGCGCGAGGTACATGCCTGTATTCGAGAACCTGCTCTTGTACTCGTGAGCAAGCCCGAGGAGCGCAAGGAGCATCACACTGTATCCTATGTATGTTGTTCGCTCAGCAGGCGCGGGAGCGACGACTGGTGCGAACCCGCTGCTAAGGAAGCTGAACAGGCCGTTGAACTGGCTTGGGACGAAGAAGGAGAGGAGATCTGGGCTGTAGAGCTCGTTGTACGTTATAGTGGCCTGCGAGTTCACCGAAGAGAGCACGCCCTGGCCGAGGTGCGTCGCTATGCCAATGATGAAGGGCGAGCCCACGACGAGTACTGTGACCGCCACCTCGCCGATCATGATGAGGAACCTGGTGTTGTAGACCTTGTGCCTGTGCTCCTTGGCCAGCGCCATAACCGCGATTATGACCACGGCGATTATCAGCGCCATCAGTCCCTGCTCTATGTCTCCCATGAAAGTGAGCAGCACGAACGATAGCCCCGCGCCGATTGCGTATAAGTGCTTCTTCTCCTCCAGCGCGAGAAGAAAGAGCAGGATGAAGAGCGGAATGAACTCTATGTTGGTGAACTGCAGGTGGCCGAACGCCTGTATTGTGTGTATAGGGCTGAACGCGAATATCGCGCCAGCTAAGAACGACGCCGCCTTGTGCTTTGTCACGTGGAACGCGAGCATGTATGTGAAGAGGCCTGCGAGCGCGAAGCCGAGCAGGAAGATTATATTGTAGGCGAACGCGAGGCTGACAGGCTGGAAGACAGCGCTAACCAGACCCGCTATCGGAGCAAGGGTCTGAGTCGCAAGGTTGGCGCCCACGGGGTACAGGATGTAATTGGTCAGGTAGGGGCTTGCGTGCAGCACGAACATCGAGTACGGCACCCACCACAGTTCCCACATGCTCTGGAAGGTGTCGCCTCCGGTCCCTGGAACCGCTGAGGTTATGCCCGCGGTGATCGGCCAGAACAGGATGAGCGAGATTACCAGATATGCGAAAGCGATAATCAGGTAGCGTTTCAGCTCCTGCGCGTCCAAGCTGATGCCAAACATGAAAAACAATGATAAATTGCAAACTATAGTTAATAAGCTTTCCACAGTTAAGAATTCGTTGGCGAGAGCGTGGCGAAGAGCAAAGAATCACTCGGCAGAAGGGGCGCCAGGACGTTCTCCGTGCTCACCGTTGGCAGGACGGTAAGTCTTCTCATAGGAGTGCTGAGCATAATCATCATAGCCAGGCTCCTCGGACCTGACGGCTACGGCGTCTTCACGATCGCCTTCGCGTTCTTCTCGCTCGTGAGCGCCGCAAGCAACTTCGGCTTCGGCCAGTACCTGATAAAGCACATCTCCGAGTCGGAGGACAGGCGCGACAAGCAGGGCTTCGCAAGAGCGCTGTCCGCCGGGCTGGCATCGGTGGTGATAATAGGCTTCCTCCTCTCGATACTGGGCATCGCGATAAGCGGAACAGTGGCTTCAATCCTGAACATCCAAGGAGTCAACGCGACAATACTCGTTGTCGCCGCTTCTACCGTGTTCTTCGCGATGATGTACGGCAGCACAGATTATGCCCTCATAGGCGCGGGGAAGAACGTTGCGGCCGTGCTGGTTGAGACTCTTGAGAACATCATTCTTCTTGTAGTTGGAGTGGCGCTTGTGCTCCTCGGGTACGGGGCCACGGGCGCGATGGCCGGCATACTGGTAAGCTACATGGTTGCCGGAGCGCTCGGGTCGCTGCTGATATTCAGGTTCGCCCACAGGAGCATGCGTGTGAAGATAACCCTGCCCACCACGGCAGACATGAAAGGCGCGGCGAAGTTCGCGCTGCCCATAGGAGGAAACAACTTCCTGAACAACAGCATGCCTAGCCTCACCACTCTTGTGCTAGGCTTCTTCGTGTCAGCGTACCAGCTTGGAAACTTCGGGATAGCTATGCGCGCCAGGACCATACTCTCAACGTTCTACATAACCGCTGCCGTAACCCTGATTCCAGCGCTGACGATTGCGATAGCAAGGGAGAGGCCGGGCAGGAAGAACGTCAAGCTCGAGCTTGTGTACAACAAGTCGATGGAGTACTCGGTGTTGGCGAGCGTGCCGATAATCGCCTATCTTGGAGTGTACTCGACGCCGCTCGTCTACCTGCTCGTCTCGCAGAGCTTCGGGCTGGCTCCCCTCTACCTGAGCTTGATTGCGCTGGGCACCATAATAGGCGTTGTGGGGGTTTACGCCACCAGCATATTCATAGCCAAGGGGAGAACCTCGAAACTCATACGGTACACTGGCATCTGCACAGCGGTGCAGCTTGCATCTCTTGCCCTGCTCGTTCCGCGGTTCGGTGTAATCGGAGCGATAGTGTCGCTCTTCTTCGTGGAGGGGATTGTCTGCGACTTCCTATTCCTTCGCGGCGCAAGGACCGTGCTGGGGCTCAGGACCGACTACAGGGGCTTGCTGCGGGCCTTCGTGAGCAACGCAGCACTGGCCGTGGCTTTCGCCCTCGGCCTCTATCTCTCCGGCTTCGCGCTGCAGCTCGCCTACGGCATACTTATCGTGCTCTTTGCCTATCCTTTCTTCCTTGTATTATTCAGGTCGATGGGCAGGGAAGACATTGCGATACTACGCAATGCTACGGAGAAGCTGCCGGCTTTGCGTCTGGTGCTTGATCCTGTGCTTTCATACTTTTGCTTCCTTATCTATCACCTACAATGAGTGACAACATGGATCAGCAGAGTGAGATAGAGACGCTTGAACTCGGAGTGAAGAGCGCGAAGGTGGCGTCGCTTGTAGGCATGACGCAGCTGCTCTCGATACTCATAGGCGGGGTCACGCTCATCGTGCTGGCGAGGCTGCTGCTGCCCACAGAATACGGAATATACACTCTGGCCTACAGCGTCTCGGTTCTGTTCTCTGCGTTTGGACTGTCAGGAATCGGCCATTATCTAAACAAGTACATACCGTTTTGGACTGCGAGAAGGAAGAAGGACGATCTCAGCAGAGATCTTGGGGCAAGCTTTGCTGTGCTTATCGGAATAAGCCTAGCTGCTACGGCGGTTGGGGTCGCATTCAGCGGCGTCATATCGCAGTACGTGTTTCATAGCACCGCCTACATAAGCCTGATCGACCTCGCCCTTGCCACGATTGTGTTCACCCAGCTGATGTACCTTGCCTACAATGCGCTAATAGGGTTCAAGGACGGGGTTGGATCGGCCCTTACCTACTCTACAGGCAACATCTTCACCTCCATCGCAAGCATAGCGCTAGTGGTCACGGGTTTCGGGGCGTACGGAGCCATAGCCGGAGTGCTCGTTGGCGCGGTCTGCAGCATTGCGGTAGGAGCTTTCTTCATAACAAGGCACAGCAGCATACGCTTGACTGCCGGAGACATTGGCGCAAGGGCGAAGCGCATACTCGGTTTCTCTATGCCGATAGCTGGCGCGTCAATAATAAGCTCTTTCATGAGCAGTTTCTCCATATTGCTGCTAGGCATCTTCTCTTCCGCTGCCCTGGTGGGATCCTTCGGGGTTGCTTACAGGATAGGCACGATAGCCACGACAGCGACCGCATTCATAGGCTCGGTGCTGGTGCAGATGTTTGCGAGCGCGCTGGAGACCAGGAAGGCTAGGGAGAAACTTGGACGGCTTTATAACTATTCTATATACTTCGGGGCGGTGGTCGCGGCACCAATAGCTGTCTACCTCATCGTGCTCGCGCATCCTTTCGTGATTTCGCTCTTCCCGGAATATACGAGCTCGCTGCTCTACACTCCGGCGCTCACCATCAGCCTTCTCATAGGAACCGTAGGCAGCTATGCGCTTGCGCTCGCCATAAGCATGGGGGAGGTGCGTAGAGTGCTAAAGTACACGGTCGTAACAGGCATAGTGCAGTTCGCCCTTCTTCTAGCGCTTGTGCCGCTGATCAACGCGTACGGCGTGATAGTGGCGGTATACCTGGCCGGCAGTCTGATGAGCAACTACCTCTACATGCGCTACATGCGTGTGGAGAAGAAGATCAGGACGGAGCTGGGCAAGGTTTACCGTGTTATCGTGGCCAGCCTTGTGCTTGCAGTCTTCCTGGCCCCGGTTACGTTGGCTCCGATAAGCGAAACGCTGCAGCTTGCAGCTGGAATCATTGTTGTTATTGTTCTGTATCCGATATTGCTTGGCATGACCAGATCGATGGGCGAGGGGGAGATGCACCTGCTTCGCGAGTTTGGGAAGAGCACGCCCGTGGTAGGGAGAATGATCGTCGCAATTGCCTCCTACGTCTCTTACTTCTCAAGGTGATGTGAACTGAAAAACACCTACTCTGACTTCACTATTGTGATGCCTACCCTGAACGAGGAGAAGACGGTAGGAGAGATGCTGCGGAGGCTAGGCAGGGAGTATCCTGGATGCGAGATCGTTTTGGTGGACGACGGATCGCAGGACCTGACAAAAGACATAGTGAAGAAGGCATCGCTTCAGAACGCAAACATCAGGTTCTTCGATAGGGCTTTGATGGGACTTGAGAAAGGGCTCACGGCAAGCATAATCTACGGGATAATGAGAAGCAGGACAGAGTACGTGATAGTTATAGACGCGGACATGCAGCATCCGCCTGAAAAGATAAAAGACGTGGCTGCGAAGCTGGAACATGGCTACGACCTGGTAGTCGCCAACAGGGCAGCGGTCACAGGATGGGCGGCCTACCGCAAGCTTATATCAAGGAGCTTCATGTATGTCGGAAAGATCGTACTCTTTGTATGGGCAAAGGAGACGTGCGTTGACATTTTCTCGGGGTTCTTTGGGATCAAGAGGAACCTGTTTCTGTCAGTATATCGTAAGAACAGGGATCGGTTCGTGGGGACCGGATACAAAGTGCTCTTTGACTTCCTCAAGTGCGTGGATAGGGGCAGCTTGAAAATATCAAACGTGCCGTTTGTATTCCACACACGAAAATTTGGTTCGTCTAAGGCTGGGATTTGGCAGGGAATAGCCCTGCTCAGGTCGTTTTTCAGCTGACTACAGCAGCACATACGCCAGGAATACAGGAGCGAGGAGTATGGAGACCGTGCTAACGACCTTTATCATCGAGTTCAACGCTGGGCCAGCTGTGTCCTTGAGCGGATCGCCCACCGTGTCCCCAACTACCGACGCCTTGTGCGCATCGCTGCCCTTGCCTCCGAACTTGCCCGTTTCTATGTACTTCTTCGCGTTGTCCATCGCAGCTCCGCCGTTGGCCATGAAGAGCGCCATCACGAAGCTCGTAGGTATCATGCCGACTATCAGTCCGCCGAGCGCCTCGCGCCCGAGCACCAGGCCAACGACTATAGGGGTGGCGATCACAAGTATCTCGGGCACAACAAGAGACTTGAGCGCGTTGACAGTCACTATGTCAACCGCGCGCGCGTAGTCGGGTTTCGCCTTGCCAGTCAGTATGCCCTTTATCGTTCTTACCTGCCTTCTCACTTCGTCAACCATCAGGTTCGCAGTCTTGCCTACGGCCTCCATGAGGAACGAAGCGAAGATGAAGGGAAGGAGCGCTCCCAGGAAGATGCCTGCCGTCACGACAGGGTCAAGCGCGTCTATAGCGGTAAGATGGACCGCCTGAGCAAACGCAACGAACAGCGCAGTGGCGGACAGGGCGGCGCCTCCTATCGCAAAGCCTTTGGTCGTGGCCTTTGTAGTGTTGCCAAGCGCGTCCAGCGCGTCGGTGACCTTTCTGACCTTGCTTGGAAGGTTCGCCATCTCTGCTATCCCGCCAGCGTTGTCAGTTATGGGCCCGAAAGAGTCTATCGTAAGTATCGTTGCTGTGAGCGATAGCATTCCGACAGCAGCTATGCCTATTCCATAGACCCCCGCAGCGAAGTAACTGGCGAGTATGGCGATAACAACGAAGACCACGGGGAAGAAGGTTGTTCTTAGTCCTATAGACAGTCCCATTATCACGCCTGTGCCTGCTCCTCCGCGCGCAGCCTCGGCTATCTTCACCACCTGCCTCCTTCCGCTTCCGGTGTAGTAATCGGTTATCGCGAAGAGTAGGATTGCCAGCATCAGGCCTGAGAAGACAGGCACGAAATAAAGGAGCGGCATTCCGCTCACATATGTTATCGCAAAGTCAAGAATCGCCGACACGATTATCGCTGAGCCTATGCCCTTGTATAATGCGGCTGTTGCGTTTCCGCGCTTTGCTTTCAGGAAGAGCATGCTCGCTAGGCTGCCCACAACTCCGGCAGATGCAATGTAAAGAGGGTACAAGAACGGCGTTGTTCCGCTCTGCAGGAAGCCGGCTGCTATGAGCAGTGATGCCACAAGCGTGACTACGTAGCTCTCATATACGTCAGCAGCCATGCCGGCGCAATCGCCGACGTTGTCGCCAACGTTGTCCGCTATCACCGCAGGGTTCCTGGGATCGTCCTCAGGCATATTCAGTTCCGTTTTCCCGACAAGGTCCGCTCCGACGTCTGCAGACTTGGTGTATATCCCTCCACCAACTCTTGCGAAGAGCGAAACCAGAGAAGCGCCGAACCCGAATCCTATGAGTATTGCAACTCCGCTGATTGTGAGATAGCTGAGCAGGAGGCTGAGTCCTATTAGGCCGAAGCCTATCGCGGCGAAGCCTGTCACCGCGCCACCGAGAATTGCAGTGTAGAATGCGTGGTCGACCCCTTTCTCAGCCGCCTTCGCAGTCCTGACATTCGCGCGGACAGCAACGTTCATGCCAAGATAGGCGGTGAGATAAGAAGTTACGGCGCCTGTGACAAACGCTATTATTATCTGCTCGCCGTTCTGCAAGAAGAAGAATAAGACGGAAAGTATGACAACGAAGACGCCTATTGTCATCGCCTGCCTGTTCAGGTACGCGCTGGAGCCGCTCCTTATGGCTTCTGACAGTTCCTTCATCTTCTCTGTCCCGGCGTCTTTCTTCAGCGTTATTATCGCGGCGACTATCGAGAACGCGAGCGCCAGTATTCCGAATGCTAGGCTATAGTAATAGAGCACCATAAGAAGCCCCAAACTAGTAGCAAAACAAGATATTTAAATCATACAGAGAACCCGCCAGGCGGCAGGTGCTGCATTATATAGTCGATGTCGTTGTAGTTGAGCCTCTTTGCTATCGCCTTTGCCGCATCAGACTTCTTAAGTTTGCCGGGAGTCAGCTTCATACCAGTGGTCTGGGCGGATCTGGAGTACGCTGTGAATGGCATGATTTTCAGCTTCTTCGCATTCACTATTATCTCCAACGGCAGCACCTTCACGTACGCGTTGGCGTTGTCGAACTGCTTCTGCAAGTCTATCCTGTTCTCCGAAACGAGCGCGGCGAGCTCGAGCTTCACATTCCTGTACCACTCCCTTTCGCCCGAGATGAGGAAGCTGCCGGTGCCGAGCGACCCGTTCTCTCTCGATTTCGAGACCTGGTCCTTTCTGGCTGAGAAGACGTCAACAGCTGCAAGTCCCTGCTCCCACGCCTTCGAGAAGCACGCTGCGAACTGCGCGGCCTCCTCCTTCACCTCGCTGCTCGCTTCGGTTCCGTTCTTGAGGACCACGACAGATGCGCCGAACACGTTCGCGTGGAAGAAAAGGTCGTTGCGCTCCAGATACTTTGCCACCACCTCCTCGTTCTGCTGCGCGCTCCTTCCGCCTATCGCGAGCCTGCCGTCGCTGGCAAAGAACCAGTAGAACTTCTCGTACCACTCCTTCTCCTCCTTCTTGCGCAGCTCCCTGCCCTCGATCTTCTCGCTGTCCAGCTCCGCTATCCTCTTTTCAAGCCTCTTGACCGCCTGCTCTGCCCCCTCCAGCTTGCGCTTCGCCTCCTTCGATCTCTCGAAATAGTCCTCTGCGTTCTGCTGCGCCGACTTGGTGTAGTCAAGCTCCGCCTCCATGCTATACAATTAGCCCTATTACTATAGAAATAAGGTAGCCCATGATCCCGAGGATTATGGTCCCGAGAAGCACTATCTTGAGCGTGCGCTTGAACTCGTTCATGCCAGGCTTGTAGCTGATGTTCAGCATTCGCTTTGCGTCGTCGTAGAACCGGACTACCTTCGGAATAGGATTAAGGTTCATCACTTTCATTTCGCGGAGGAGTTTAAAATACTCTTGCATTAGCCGAAGATCTCATCTAGGTCTTCTGTGTCCTCCGCTCCGGAGATCTTGCCCTTTATTCCCTCCTCGGTGTAGCTAGCGTACTCGACCCCGCCCATGACGATCATCACCTTGAGCGCGCTCTTCTGCATATCTGGCTCTATCCTCGCGCCCCACTTCAGCATGGCATCGTCGCTTATCCTTCCTGACACCTCCTGGAAGATGCTCTCGGCCTCGCGCAACGTCAGGTCCTGGCCTCCGACTATGTTCACCAGCGCCTTCTTCGCAGTTGCAAGGTCCACGTCAAGAAGCGGGCTCTTGAGCGTGTTCTCCACAGCTATTATTGCGCGGTCCTTGGTGGAAGCGCCGTTGCTCTCTCCCAGGCCGATGACCGCATAACCAGAATCCTTCAGCACGCTCCTAAGGTCTGCGAAGTCTATGTTTACCATTCCAGGCTTGGTGACCATCTCCACTATGCCCTTGGTCGCGTTGGCGAGGACCTCGTCACTCACCTTGAAGGCCATGTTCAGCGGGAGATCCGGCGCTATGCTGAGCAGCTTGTCGTTGGGTATGATTATCGTAGTGTCTGTTGCGCGCTTGAGCCTCTGCAGGCCCTCGAGAGCTGAACGCATCCTCGCCCTGCCCTCTGTGGAGAAAGGAAGCGTGACTATGCCCACTGTCAGGGCCCCCGCCTCCTTGGCCTCGTGCGCTATGAGCGGGAGCGAGCCTGTTCCGGTGCCTCCTCCAAGTCCGCACGTGACGAATACGAGCTGCGCGTCGCCGAGCATGTGCCTTATTTCTTCTTTGCTTTCATGCGTCGCCTCCTCGCCCAGCTTGGGGTCGCTGCCTGCTCCGAGGCCGCGCGTCGCCTTCTTCCCGAGAAGGAGCTTGCGGTGCGACTTCACGCGGACAAGGTGTTGCGCGTCTGTGTTCATCGCTATCAGCGTGGCGCCCTCTATATTTGACTCCACCATCCTCGATATCGTGTTTGATCCTGATCCTCCGGAGCCGACTATGTAGATCTTGGGCTTGGCTGACTCTATGAATTTCAGCAAGTCTTCATCGTCTGGGGAGACGAAGTTCTCCGCCATCAGTATAACCTGTCGCCTGTTTTAGTATGAGCAACAAAACATAAAAAGATATTGCGGCGAGAGAGGGCTAGCCTATCGTCCAGAACCACGGAAGCACGTTCAGCAGCAGGGCGAAAACAAGAGCTATTGCTATCCACTTCATCGCCCGCTTGCTCTTCACCTTGCTCTGGTAGACGCGCCAGCCGTCGAAGCCTGGTATAGGCAGCAGGTTGAATATTGCCACGAAGAAGTTCAGGCCGAAGGAGAGCGCCGCTATTGCGTAGAGGAAGTTCGCTGACTGGTACGCGCCGGTGATTTGCGCTGGCACGACAGTGACCCCGAGCTTTCCGTCGGAAGTAGGGGTCAGGGAGAAGGTGCCCTTGTTTGTGGCTATCTGCACAGGTTCGCCTGGTTTGTAACTGCTCTCCACACTCTGGAGGGCGAATTCATTACTGATCCGTACACTGTTCCACATCAGTATAACGGAGTTTGGGGCTATAACGCCATATGCCGGGTAGTTTTTGATCGTCTGCGTCACCAGCACGCCGCCCGTGCCTATGTTTGGAAGCACGTAGTAGATTAGCACAAGCGCGAAAACGAAAAAGACAAGGGAGGTCAGCATATTTGCCGATACCCCGGCTATCGATATCCTATTCTGCAGGCTCTCTTTCAGTTTCTTAACCTGCCTCTCATCGGGCTCTACGAAAGCACCCATAGGTATTACACCGAAGAGTATCGCGCCTATCGACTTTATCCTTACCTTAGCTATCTTCGCGAGCACGCCGTGCGAGAACTCGTGGACAACGAGAAGTATGAAGAGTGCTATTATGCCTGCGAAGAAGGGGATTGTTATTCCTGGAAGCAGGGGCGCGACGCCAGGTACCTGTTGCGTCAGTATGGCGTAGTTTGGCTTGGAAGCAAAAAGCCCGAGAAGGAAGGTGAAAGTTGAGTAGAGTATGCTGCCTCCGCTGTAGAATATGAGAAATATGGTGAACAGGCTGAAGCCACCGATTATCCCGAGCGCCACGAAGATGTAGAAGAACGGGCTTACGCTCTGGGTTGCTGGTATGCTTGATACGCTCGAAGTTATCTGTGGGATGTTTATGAAGCTTATGACTATCGAGAGGTAAGGGAATACCAGGACGAAGATCACAAGAAGGCTCGCTATCCCGAGCAGCATCATTTTCTTGCTTACGTATTTCCCGAAAAGGAGGTATGAGATGAGACCGAATCCGAGGACGAGGCCCCAATCGGCGAACGCTATCCAGAGCCTGGGATGCTTCCTTGACAGCGACTCGACGAGCTTGATGCCGCGCTTGCCTCCGAGAAGATAGGCGCCGTATGACTCCTTTATGCCGTTTGTTGCCGCAATCATCCTGCCCGAGAGCATCAGCACTGCCACGGCCACGGCGAACCTGAGCAACACGTCGCCGTTCGCAAGGTAAAGGAAAGTAAGAGCGAAGAATGTTGCAGCGGCGAGCACCAGCGTCAGCATGGCTTTGAAGCCCCTGCTTCTCTTCGGTCGTGTACTCTTGCGTGACGGCATAGCATCTCTTTAAATCTTGTTTTGCGCAAATAGATATATTGCTAGGTGGTCAGACGCCAGAGTGCGAGATCTGCGGAAAGAAGGCCGACACCGTATACGAGATAAACTTCGAGGGCACGCGCATACTAGTGTGCGAGAGGGACGCGAGGGGCAGGGAGGTGATCAACACCTTCGGACCAAAATCCAAGGAGGAGAGAAGTGTGGAGGCGCGGACGAGGCCGCAGATGCAGGAGGAGCTTGTGGAGAATTTCGGCGAGAAGATACGCAACGCAAGGGAGGCGATAGGCCTTCCGCTGAGGGTGCTTGCCGAGAGGATAAGCGAGAAGGAGAGCACGCTCACAAGGATAGAGAAGCAGGAGACACTGCCGAACGAGAAGACGAGGCAGAAGCTAGAGAAGGAGCTTGGGATAAGGCTCCTGTCAAAGTTGAGCGAAGGAAAGCAGTTCGTGGCGCAGAAAAAGAACGAACCTTTTACAATAGGGGACTTCACGAAGAAGGACGATAAAGATGGTGAATGATTGGCGGTAGAGCTGGGTCCGCTTGTTTCCGAAGTGAAGGAGCCGATATCGCTCGATGACCTCTCGAACAGGATAGTTGCAGTGGATGCGTACAACACGATCTACCAATTCCTATCCATAATAAGGGGACCTGACGGCACGCCGCTCAAGGACTCGCACGGGATGGTGACGAGCCACCTCTCCGGCCTCTTCTACCGCACAATAAACCTGCTGGAGCACAGGATAACGCCTGTCTTCGTCTTCGACGGCATTCCACCGGCCCTGAAGCAGCGAACGATAGAAGCAAGGATGAGGAGAAGGGAGGAGGCGAGGGAACAGTGGGAGAAGGCGCTCAAGGAGGGCATGGTGGCAGAGGCTAGGACGCACGCGATGGCCAGCACGAGAATCAACAAGGAGATAGTGCAGAGCGCGAAGGAGCTGCTTGACTACATGGGCATAGCGCACATACAGGCGCCAAGCGAGGGCGAGGCGCAGGCCGCTAGAATGACAAAAGAGGGCCTGGTCTACGCCAGCGCGACTCAGGACTACGATATCTTCCTGTTCGGAGCCGACGTGGCCGTTAGGAACCTGACGATAAGCGGCAGGAGGAAGATACCTAGGAAGAACGTATTCGTTGACATAACACCGGAGCGCGTGGAGCTGAAGAGGCTGCTGGAGAGCCTGAAGCTGAACCAGAAGCAGCTCATCTGGCTGGGAATGCTTGTGGGCACTGACTTCAACGAGGGCGTAGACAAAGTGGGACCCAAGACGGCGCTCAAGATAGTGAGGGAGAGGAAGAGCCTCAAGGAAGTGGTGGGCTACGTGAAAGACAAATACGGCACAGACTTCGAGGTGGAGCCCGAGGAGGTCGAGAACGTGTTCCTGAAGCCAGAAACCGAAGAGATGAGGAGGGGTGAGTTCAGCGCGATGATGAACGGCACGAAGGCGAACAAGGAGAAGATAATCAGGTTCATGTGCGACCAGCACGACTTCTCGCAGGAGCGCGTTGACAAATTTGCAGACGTGCTCGTGGGATACAAGTCTGCGGCGGGACAGAAGGGGATCGGGGCTTGGGTGTAGAAATGGAAGTGATTTTCAATACAAATGAACGAATAAGAAAGCTGGCGGGAATATGGGATATGTTCGGCCCGCCTAATTCCATAGGGCGTATGATAGCTAGACACGCTAACTATTTCGGAGATACTGTTTATGCTGCAGCAATGATAAGTGAAAAACTGGATGAAATAATTGATAACCTTGCTAAAAAACACATTAGAAGAGGCACCGTATGGGCATCGTTGCTTGATAGAAACATTGCTAACTTAAAGAAGCCACGTAGAGTCAGAGAGATAATCTCGTCTCTTGACAATCTAGATGTGCACCTTGAGGATGAAAGAAGCAACCACTTTAAACGCATAACGAAAGAGTTACGAAAAAGCGCTAAGTCAAATGAAAAGGAAATGGCGAAATGGGTTACGAAGATATTCGGCTTTGAGCTCCCTCAGAGCATTGACATCGTACTCAATACTGCGCCTATTGCTCAGCACTTTAGTAACGGTAGTGCGGTTTCCTACGATCCGTTCATCATTACGCTTGATTTTTACAAGTACAGAAAATCCGTACTGGCGGTAGTAATCCATGAAGTTTTGCATTCATTGATCAGAAAACACAGGTCACTGAAAGAGAAACCACGGAATGGTGTCAGAGCGTTCGAAGAGGCCTTATTGGATTACTTTGTTCCGGACGGAATGCTTGCAGAGAAACTTGGGTTTGTTCACAAACTTGATGTAAAACAGCTGCAGAAAAAGACAGAAGTTAACAGGCGTTGGGCATCGAGGGAATCAAAAAAACTTCTGCCTACTATGGAGGAGTACTACAAAATATGCGGTCAAGAAACAATATGGTCTTTCTTAAGAAAAAAAGGTTTCGAGGAAGTCAGATGAATTACGGCAGGTCAGCATACATCTTGTCGTTGAACTCGTAGCCTGTTGAGTCTGAGCCCATGTATATCCCCATCTTCGCCAGCAGCTCGTTCTTGTCCTTGAGCTCGCTTATGCCTCTACTTCTCTCAAGCACAAGCACCTTCCCATGGAACTCGCAATAAACAGCGTAGGACTTTTCCTCGTTCTTCATCGCCGCGATCACCTTTGAGGACATGTTCCCCAATCCTATTAGCATGCTGCAGAGCAGCACCATCTGGTCGAAGACGTCACCCGCTCCGATGCTCAGCACCTGGTTCGGCCTCAGCCAGAACTGAATCGGCGCGGAAACCTGCACTATGGAGTCGTTTATGAATGAAAGCGCCTTCGCCGCCGCTTCCTTGAAGTTCTCGTCTGAGCTGTACGACGGGAATGTGCTCTTTATTCTGTTCACAGCAGCGACGACAGCATCGTCCGAGGGCGTTACAAGCTTGGGCAGCTCCGCGATGTAGAGCTTCTCCCCCTCTTCTATCTTCTCTCTGTAGCGCATCAGCATTTCTAGGTAGAGGGAATTGTACTTCTTTGTGAGCTCATCGTCGCTCATCCGCAGCCCCTATTTTATTCGCACACATACGCTCTTACTCTTTCCGTACGACGTCACGTCGTTCAATTCAACACTATGACCGTCTTCGTTTTCACGACGCCCTCCTTCGCATCGATGTGGTTGAGGAGCGTCTCCTTCAGATGCGCGGAATCCTTTGCTATGACCTTGAGAAGTATGTCCTCGTCTCCCGTGATGACGTAGCCCTCCCTCACATACGCGGTGGAGAGCAGTTCCTTGAGCAGCCTCTCCTGGCTTTTGCCAAGTTTCTTGAGCAGGTTGACATCGGTGTTAACAAATATGAATGCCGTAAGCGGGAACCCTGCCTTCTTCCAGTCGATCTCGCCCTTGTAGTGCCTTATCACCCCGTCCTTCTCCAGTCGCTTCATGCGGAAGTGCACTGTAGACAGGGGTGCGTTCGTCTTCTTTGCAAGTGCCGTGTACTTGATCGTGCCAGAGTCAACAGTCTGTATCAGTTCCTCATCTATTTCGTCCATTATTGTATTTTATACAATTTATTTAATAAATGTTGCTAATATTATTGTATAATATGCTCATTTTATGTATAAATTCTTATATAGTGCCGCCTGCCATACTTCTCTGATCGCATGCCGGAAGGGGATTTAAAGGACCTCAAGACGAAGCTGGAGATAGGGAGCGCGGTTCTCAGGATAAGCACCGACTTCTTCCATGACCAGGGTTTCGTGCAGTTGCTGCCGGTGATGCTTGGCAGGAGCACCGACCCGCTGGGTCCGGATCCGGGATCAATGATTGTGAAGACGCCAGAGGTCGAGTACAACGGCACGCTTCTCTACACGATGAACTCGATGATACTCCACAAACAGGTTGCTGTCAAGAAACTGGGCAGGATATTCATACTCTCGCCGAACATAAGGCTGGAGAAACCGGAGAGGAAGGCCACAGGCAAGCACCTCTTCGAGTTCACGCAGCTTGACTTTGAGATATCCGATGCCAAGAAGGAGGACGTGATTGCTCTTATGGAGAAGTACTTTGCGACTCTGAGCAATGAGCTTCAAAAGTACAAGGAACTTTTTGCGAAGATAGATTTAGAGCCTTTTATGTTCAGGCCTCCGTTCGCAAGGTATACGACGCACGAACTGGAGCGGAAGTACGGGAAGGAGTGGGAGCTTGCTGCGTCGAAGGACCACTCGCAGCCGTTCTGGGCGCTGTGCCACAAACGCGAGTTCTACGACAAAGAGGATGAGAGCGAGCCAGGTCATTATCTCAACTACGACCTCATATATCCGCTTGGATTCGGGGAGGCGCTGTCCGGAGCGGAGAGGGAGCACGCTTATGGCAGGATAACAGGAAGGATGGGGAAGGATAAGCTGGAGATGAAAGTCTATCAGGCCTATCTGGATGAGGCGAAGGCGGGTTTTGTGCCCTCCGCGGGCGCCGGCTTCGGGATGGAAAGGCTTGTGAGGTTTCTGACTAGGTCATCGCATGTTGGCGATGTGCAGATGTTCAGGCGCGTTCCGGGAGAAGAGATAAGAGTCTGACCCGTGACGCACACAATTAATTAAAGCTTGAGCAGAGAAAGGGGATAGATTCTGCATGCACGTCCTAGAAGCGGTCAAAGAAACGGGCAAGAACGTGAGCCTCACCGGCTGGGTGCACAGGAAGAGGGAGAGCGGGGGCATACTCTTCATAGTGCTGCGCGACACGACTGGCACAGTGCAGACGGCTGTCAAGAAGGACCAGGTGGATGCTAAATCGTGGAAGGCCGCACAGGAGAGCAGCATCGAGTCCAGCATAAAAGTAACGGGCAAGGTCAGGAAAGAGGACAGGGCACCGGGGGGCTGCGAACTCGAGGTCACGAAATTCGAAAGCGTACATGTTGCTGAGCCATTTCCGATAACAGAATACCAGAGCGCCGAGCTGCTTCTCGACAAGCGCCATCTGTGGCTGAGGAGCAGGAGGATGACGAACATAATGAAGGCGCGCTCCCACATCTTCGCGTACACGAGAGAGTTCCTCGATAAGGACGGCTTCTTCGAGATCACACCGCCAACGATAACAATGTCCGGGGGCGAGACAGGCGCACAGATGTTCGAGGTCGAGTTCTTCGGAGAAAAGGCCTACCTCACTGAGTCATCGCAGCTCTATGCAGAGGCCATGATATACTCGCTGGAGAAGGTCTACTCACTTGTCCCCGCATACAGGGCGGAGAAGTCAAGGACAACGAAGCACATAGCTGAACTCTGGATGCTGGAGCCTGAGATGGCGTTCTACACACAGGAGCAGAGCATGAAGCTGCAGGAGAACATGATAAGCCACATCGCGGCGAGCCTGGCGAAGCACGACGACGCCCTGCTCGCCGAGCTCGGCGTTGACAGGAAGGCGCTCATGGAGATAAAGCCCCCGTTCAAGAGGCTCTCCTACGAGAAGGCGCTTGAGAAGCTCAACGAGAAGGGCACGGAGCTGAAGTGGGGCGACGACTTCGGGGTGCCCGAGGAGAAGATGCTCACAGAGGGCGAGAAGAAACCGATATTCATATACGGCTGGCCGAGGGAAGCGAAGGCGTTCACCGCGATGGTGGACCCGAAGGATCCAAGGACGGTGCTCTCCTCGGACCTGCAGGCTCCGAACGGGCACGGTGAGATAATAGGTAGCACGGAGAGGGAATGGCGCGTTGACAAGATAATCGAGAGGATGCACGAGATTGAGAAGCTTAAGCACGTGAAGTTCAACATGAAGAACTACGAGTGGTATCTCGACCTCAGCAGGTACGGCTCCGTGCCGCACTCGGGGTTCGGCATGGGGATGGAGCGCCTGATAAAGTGGCTGCTCAACCTCGACCATATACGCGACGCCATCCCGTTCCCTCGAATGAGCAACAGGCTTTATCCTTGACATGTCACGTCTTGGCGACATTTTTAGAGTGAGGCACGAGGAGGTGTTCTCCAGGGGAGTGAAACTCCAGGTTGTGGAGAACAAGAAGATGCTAATGCTGAAGATCGACGGCGCCACGAACTCGATAATAAGGAAGGATTCTGTTTATACGGGCGGCTATTGGGACTACTTCCTTCCACTCACCTGCATTCGCGCCAGGCCCCGGATTCTCCTCATAGGGGCTGGTCTCGGCACCACACCTTACCAGGTCCGCGCCCTGCTGGGCAAGAAAGCTGATATGGAGATCGTTGACAACGACGCTAACGTGGTGAAGCTTGCAAGGAAGTATGCGCTTGGGAAGGCGGGGTATGTGATTCACGTACAGGACGGATGCTCGTTTGTTGCGCACGCAAAGAAGAGGTACGACCTGATCATCCTCGACGCCTACTGGAAGGGGGCAAGGATACCAAAAGAGTTTCTGACAGAGGCGTTCATGAGCGATGCGGCGAACGCAACGAAATCTGACGGGATTCTAGCAATAAACTATGCGATGGGCCCCGCTGCCATGCTTGGATTCGGGAGGTTCAGGAGAACGCTCGAGAGATTCCGCAATGTGTATTCCGTGAATACAGACTCCTACGGCAGCATGCGTATCATAATCTGCTCGAAAACGCTCGATAAGAAGACGCTGCTTGCCAGGATCTCCGAGAGGTTCGTGGGCAAGCCTTCGCTGATGAAAAGCTATAGGGATATGCGTGAGATATAGGAAGGATCAGAAAGGAGTGCTTGACGTTGAAATATGGGCAGCGTGAACCGCCTCCGATTCCGAGCCCCTTATGAGGGCAAGGAGGTTGCGCGATTCTTTTTCTGGAAGTGCCTTGGCTGCCTCTTCGACAAACGGCCTTTCCTGGTCGCTCGTCCTCTGAGCCAAGTCATTCAGCTGCTGCTTGTTCAGATGTTTCGTTTGTGACATTCTATCACCGTGACTGCTGATGCGTCGTTTGCTTGCCGCGTCGCTGTGTTCCATTCCACAATCCTGCTTTAAAAACATTGTGTGCGGGTTCGTTTCTTTCGAAAGAAAAAGATAGAGAAGTAAGCTTGCAAATTGGGCTTTAGTAATGGTGCGCTCGCAGATCGCTTGCGCTTTCTGCTTACACGCCCATCCTATCAAAGTTCT
>JAKASU010000003.1 GCA_021818925.1 Microcaldota archaeon
AGAGCAATCCGGAGACGGTGATATGCGTGCACGGCGACCAGAAGACATCGGAGGCATTCGCCGAAGCACTGAACGCGGAGGGCTTCAAGGCGCATGTGCCAAGGCAGGGGGACACGATCAAGCTGGATTTCTGACAGCTACAGCTAACAGCGATAAAGACCTAAGAAACAGGGTACTATTATTCGCCCTTTCCTACGACTTCTATCTTGCCGTACTTTCCTGTCGAAAGCTGAGGGTTGCCCTTGAACTCGCTCACGTAGCCGTTGGTTATCTTTACCTTGTCTCCAACGCTCACGAGATCGATGTTGCCTTCCCAGAGTGATATGGCTATGCTTCCTGTGTCGTCGCTTATCACAGCGTCGGCCACGTTCAGCCTCTTGCCATACTTGGTGATGACCTCTCTAGGGTCACTCTTCTCCGTGATGGTGCCTTCAAGTTCTACGTTAGTAGCACCTGCTT
This sequence comes from Microcaldota archaeon, assembly GCA_021818925.1. GTDB lineage: Archaea > Micrarchaeota > Micrarchaeia > Micrarchaeales > CABMGC01 > JAJYVH01. Next base: position 460 of record JAKASU010000003.1, read on the forward strand.
TCAGTTCTGCTATCTTCATTCGTTCACCGTGCTGAGATTATTGTCTATACGGTATAATAAAGGTTTCCGGCCTTTTGTACAAAAATTCCACTATTTTGGATCTTCTATCAGCGCAGCCAGGCCTGCCATAAATATCAAAATTATGAATAAATATACGTTTATTTCATAAATGTAAAGGAGCATTCGCGCTATTTCTCCCCAAAACACTAACACGGACCTGAGCCACATATGCCTCGGGCTCTGGCCCATATTGCAAAGGCGTGCGGCCTATTTTGAGATGCCGGCCCCTAAACATCCCATCCTTCCGTGCACCTCGCATCAGTCTATCGATTAGCGCAAGCGCCATACAGCTCTCCGAAGGCATCGTTTAGGCTCCGTATTGTGCCCGAAGTCCTTATTGTGTAGAATCCCACCTTGGTGCCTCCAATGTTTTTTATGAAAGCGAGCGCCAGCACAACCCCTCGTTCGGAGCCCCTGTTTACACTCATTATGAATACCCTGCCGCTGAGCTGCGACGCCACCTGCGGGTTCGCCTTGAAGTACGGAAGCTCGCCCATGAACGAGAGGAGCTGACCCTTGAGCATGTCCGTATTCCTCGGATCGTTTATCGCGAGGCTCCTGCTCGCCTCTACCATCAGATACCTCATCTTCCTTCTGGCTATCACAGCAATCCACCCAACAGGCTGAGCGCAGACTTCGCGCGCTCACGTTCGAGCCCAAGGAAACCAGCAACCTCTATCATCTGCAGACTCGATATGAGCTCATCTCCGCTCTCCGCCATCGACACAATCGATATCGGCACCCTGGCCACGAGCGCGTTCCTTACGCTCGTCCTTGCCTTTGCAAGGTTCTGAATCCTCGCCGTTCTGTCGCTGCACGTCACCCAGCGCAGCGGAAGGAAGAGCGCCTTCTCATTGCTCATGATCGTATCGAGCGTCTTTCTGCTCACAGACGAGCTCTGCGGCATCATCCCGATCACGTCGCCCTGCCTCAGCGCCTTCGATATTCGTCCTATGTCGTCGCTCCTGATTATCTGCCTGTACTTCTGCCCGCTCTTGTACTCTTCAACCACTCCTACATCTCTGCCAGAGACAAAAACCTTCCTGAACCCAAGCCTGACGCCCGTGTCCGCAACGGATTCGTCTTGGAAGCATACCAGGTCAAAAAACCGCATCTCAATCAGTCCGGGCTCTTGGTCTGCTCTCCCTTTGCCTCACTCTCGGCAAAAAGGCTCCTCTCTATGGTTTCCTTTATCTTGTCAGCCGGATATGCAAGCTTGATCAGCTTCGTATGACCGCGTATCCCTTTTCCGCTCTCATACGTGTCTATGAGCCCCTGCATCTCAAGGTCTGCAATATACTTGCGGTACCACCTGCTGCTCTTCGGCTCCTTGCTCAGGGTGTTGCTTATCCTGCTGTACTTGTTGTAGACCTCTCCGCTGAATATATACATGTCGTTCCCATCGGTCAGCTTCTTGTACCTGCTTCCCTGCAGGGAGAGTAGCGCAATGGAGTAAAGCACAAGCTTCTGGTGCTCCGGTAGCGTCGAGATGACATCGTAGGCGACCTGCTCCTCCGCGTCCTTCTGCGCCTCGTTGACCTCATCGTCTCCGATTTTGATCCTGCCTTTCTCCTCTGCAATCTCTCCCGCGCGAGAGAGCACCTTGAGAGCAAGCCTAGCATCGCCGCTCTCCTTTGCTGATATCGCGGCAACGAGGTTCAGCATCTCCTGGCCTATGACCCCTTGCTTGAAACCCTTCTCTGCCCTGTCCTTTATTATCGCCGCAAGCTCTGTAGAGTTGTACGGCGGGAATGCAAGCTCACGTTCGTAGAGCGTTGAGAGCGTCCTTGCGTCCAGCAGCTCCTTGAAGTCTATCCTGTTCGACACGCCAACTATGGTTATGCCCCCCGATCTTATGTCGCTGTTTGCCCGAGTGAGCGTGTACACCAGGTCGTCAAGGTCCTTGACCATGTCAATCTCATCAAGCACGACCAGCATCACCTTGCCATCCTCCTCTATCCAGTTGATTATCTTCTCGTAGATCTCCACAAGTCCGTAGCCGCGCTTTGCGAGGAACGGCAGGTGGTCGCTTACTATCTTGCTCAGCACCCTGTACCTCGAGTTATAGATTCGGCAGTTGATGTATGAGAGCTTTGCCTTCACCACTGGCAGCTTCCTCACTTCTTCTATCACGTGCCTCACGCAGGAGGTCTTGCCCGTGCCAGCCTTCCCGTAGATGAACAGGTTTCTCCCGCGCTCTCCCTTGAGCGACGGCGTCAGAGCCTTTATTATGTCGTCAAGCTGCTTGTCCCTGAAGAGAAGATGTTGCGGCAGGTAGTGTGGCGAAAGGACCTCTCTGTCGGAGAATATCTTCGACTCCTTGAAAAGTTCAGCAAATTTTTCGTCCAATCAGTCGCCCCCGCTTACCAATTTCTTTGTTATACTTAAAAACTCTTCTTTGATCTCGCTGTCCTCCAATACAGGAACTCGACCCGAGTCGCTGAGCTTGTTGAAATCCTGGCTGCTCTTAACAACTCCCAGGAGCTCGCACTTTAGCGCGTCAGCGACCTCCCTAGCGCCGTTTCCGTTCCCGTCGGACATGTTCTCCACCACTCCGATTATCGGCGCACCGAGCCTTTTGGCCATCATCCCAGAGCGAACAGCGTTTATGGCGGCGATGTGCTGCGGCGTCGTGACAAGCACGTAACCGTCCAGCTCGAGCAGCTGCATTATCGAAAGGTTGGAGTCTGAAGTCCCCGGCGAGCAGTCGATGACAAGGTAGTCAAGAGCGCCCCACTCTGTCATCTCCAGGAACTCGGAAAGCATCTTCGCCACCATCGGCCCTCTCCAGATTATGGGCCTCTTAGCCTCGTCTACAAACATCGCCGTTGAGATGACCTTCACGCCGTCTTTCTCTATGGGCTTGAGCGGATACTCGGGCACCCCCGGGTCCTTTATGTTCAGGAAGAGATGGAGGTTTGGGCAGTCTATGTCTGCGTCGAGCAGGCCGACCTTGTAGCCCATCGCATTGAGCGTGTAGGCAAGGTTCACGGCCACCGTCGTCTTACCGACGCCCCCCTTCGCGCTGTACACTCCTATCTTGTGTTTTATTCCAGACAGTTTCTCCTTTATCCTCTTCCTCTGCTCCACTACCTTGAATATCGAGGGATGGACCACGTTGACCTTCGAGTTTCCTATGGCTACTTGCTGCTCCTCCTTTGTTTCCTCCATGAATAGCCTTATTGATTCTCATTCTCTCTGCAGATATAAAAGGAGTTCTGTGCGCCCGAACAGGCGAAATACGAAACAACGAACAATGTTTTTAAACGCACAAAAGAGAACCCTTTTGTGATAGGTTGAGCATAGCCTACGTAGTCAACAACAGGGCTGACGTGCCTTCAGACGTTAGAATACTCGCGCTTCTGGCAGACGTCGCCAGGCCTGGAAAGGACGGGAAGACGCCTACCGAGCTAGCAAAAAGCCTGAAGACGCACGTTTCGCAGGTGTCAAGATCCATAAGCAGGTTGCAGGAACGCGGAATGGTGAAGCGCCTCGCGGCAAGCCGTATAAGAACGTACGGGAACGAGGAGGTTACAGCCAGGAACAGGTACTATGCAATAAAGGGCGAGGGGCTCGTTTACCTTTACGGCAGCTTGAGGTCCCACTAGCAACAAGCAGGTAGAATGACCGCAACAAAAACAAAGACCCGGGAACAGAAGCTCGCGAAAGTCGACGCTTTGGTCATGGCCGCAGATTTTGTCGCTGTTGAGCAGCTCAGCTACGCCCTGCGGCCTAAGCAGGAAGAGAAAATCCCGTCATTCGAGGACATCGACCAAGAGTCCGAAGCCAAGTTCCTCGCAGAGCTGAACAGATGCGCACAGAAATACGGAATGCCTTTGAGGAAAAACATCAGGGCAAGGTTCTCAGACGACGAGGCGATCATCGCATACAACGACGGAGGAACCATCGTGCTCAACCTCAACAGCGAACCGGCGAACAGGGCGTACCAGAAGGCGGTGTACGGCGTCGGTAGGAGCAAGGACTCTGCGCTCATCAGCTTTATGCTGCAGGTGTTCCCCCACGAGCAGGCCCACGACAGTCACGGTGACCACGATATGCACTTCTTCCTTGCGGAGGGGAAGGCGATGCGCGAATTCATCCTCGCGATGCTGCTGAAGAGCGAAGAAAGGGACAGGCAGGGAGACGCGAAAGATTGCCTATCAACGCAGGAACTTCTCAAAACCATAGCCCGCCTGGGCCGCCGCACGCTGTAGCCTGTAGATGCCGCAAAGGATGCGGCAAAGGCAGAGCAAAAGGTATTTAATAGTGGTTAGACAATATACTTCCTGTAACTAGAGAAGAGAATTAACTGCCTTATGGCTTTTACAAATTCTATTCTGTTTTCACGTTTAACGGTGGAAAAGTGTATCCAAACATCCAAGCATATGATAGGGGAGTGATGTTCAACCCTGACGGCAGGCTATTCCAGGTGGAGTACGCAAAGGAAGCGGTCAGGAGAGGCGGAGCAGCGATAGGCATGGTAACGAAGAGCGGAGTCGCGTTCGTGGCGCACAAGAACGTAGACGAACCGATGGCTGTGCTTTCAAGCATGCAGAAGGTATTCCGCATAGACGCTCACATAGGCGGGGCGTACAGCGGCATAGTCGCCGACGGCCTGCACGTAATCGACGAGACGCGATCGGCAGCGCAGAGCCACCGCATGGTCTTCGACGAGGTCAAGTCTGTCGAGGCGATAGCGAAGGGGCTCTCATCTTACATACTTCAGGCAACATTCTACGGAGGCGTGAGGCCCTACGGGGTGTCGCTTCTAGTGGGGGGCATAGACACAGAGAAGAGGCTCTTCGAGGTCGGCCCCGATGCAGCCCTCCTCGGCTACAAGGCTGACGCGATTGGAGCTGGGAAGAAGATAGCAACGGACATGCTGGTCAAGGAGTACAAGGACGGCATGGCAACAGACGACGCTCTCAAGCTAGGGATAAAGATAATAAACAAGATAACCGAGGGCAAGCTCGCCAGCGATCATGTTGATATAGGATACATAGAAGAGGGCAAGGAGTTCGTGGTGCTCTCCGAGCAGGAAATAGCGAAATACTTCTGATTGTTTGTGGAACCATGTCAAAGACTGTAATAGCTAAGTACATAGTGGCTGGAGAAACCTTCGAAATTTTCGTTGATTCTGACAAGGCCTACGATTACATAACGGGCAAGCTGCAGGACCCGCTGTCGGCCCTTGAAGTGGAGGACATCTTCAAGGACGCGAACAAGGGCGACAGGCAGAGTCAGGACAAGCTAAAGAAGGCTTTCAACACCGAGGACCTCGGCAAGATTGCAGGCGTGATACTAAAGAACGGCAACGTGCCGCTCACAACAGAGCAGAGGAACAAGCTCCTTGAGGAGAAGAGGAAGCAGATAGTGAACATAATTGCAACCAATGCGATAGACCCGAGGACGAACGCGCCTCACACCCCGCAGCGCATAGAGATAGCGATGCAGGAGTCGAAAATATCGATTGACGCATTCAAGCCCGCAAGCGAACAGGTTCCGGAGATAGTCAAGAAACTAAGCCTCAAGCTGCCGCTGAAGTTCTCGACAGTGAAACTGGAGGTCACGATCGCTCCGCAGTACTCCAACAGGTGCTACGGCCTTCTCAAGCAGTACGGCCTCAAGTCAGAGCGCTGGCTGAACGACGGTTCGCTCTCCGCAACGCTGGAGTTCCCCGCGGGCCTGCAGAGCGAGTTCTTCGACAAGCTCAACAACGCAACAAAAGGGAGCGCGATTACGAAAATAGTTAGTGTGTGAACATGAAGATAGTATTGCCCGGCGATAAGATATCCGATGGGCCGGTAAGAATGGAAAATACGATAGTGGAGAACGGCAAGACATACGCCACTGTGATAGGCATGCTTGACGAATCGAAGGGCGCGTTCGTGCCCCTTGAGAGCGTCTGGTATCCGAGGCAGGGCGACTTTGTCATAGGCATAGTGGAGAACTCGAAGAACAACGTGCAGACGGTGCAGTTCGACTCTCCTTTCCGCGGGCTTATACTCCCGCCCCCAAGGCCGAGGTTCGGAGGAAGGGGAAGGGACGACAGGTTCGGAGGCGGGCCACGCGAGGAGAGGCAGGAAGTGCTCCACATCGGAGATGTGGTCAGCGCATTCGTCAAGGACGTGAAGCGCGAATCAGATCAGATAATACTAATACTGGAGAGGCCGAAGAGGCTCTTCGGAGGAAAACTGGTAGAGGTCAGGCCCTCGAAGGTACCACGAATAATAGGCAAGGCAAGCACGATGCTGAAGCAGCTTGAGGACGGTACAAAGTGCACGATACTCGTAGGGCTCAACGGTATTATATGGGTGAATGGGGGCAACGTGGCACTGGCACAGAAAGCGATAACGAAGATACAGGAGGAGGCGCACATCGGAGGGCTGACAGAGCGGATAAGCGAGCTCCTGACAAGCGGGAGCATAAACAGAGGTAGTTGATCATGGGAGGAGGCAAGAACAAACCAGAACTTATAGTTGGAGGCAAACGAACGGACGGCAGAGCCATGGACGAGCTCAGGCCGATAAAGATACAGGTAGGCATACTGAAGAACGCCGAGGGCTCCGCTTACCTGGAATGGGGCAACAACAAGGTGCTCGCGGCGGTTTACGGACCAAAGGAAGCACAGCCGAAGCATATAGCTAACCCTGACAGGGCCATAATAAAGTGCAGGTACCAGATGGCTCCGTTCTCATCGCTCGAGGAGCACAGCAGGTCGGGTCCCAACAGGCGCGCCATAGAGATATCCAAGGTCACCAAGGAGGTTTTTGAGAATGTTATAATGCTCGACAACTTCCCAGGCAGCGAGATAGACATATTCGTTGAGGTGCTGCAGAGCGACGGAGGCACGAGGGCCGCGGGCATAACTGCGGCTGCTGTTGCCGTAGCGAGCAGCGGCATACCTATGCGCGATATACCCTACGCCGTTTCCGCAGGCAAGGCAGGCGAAGAGATAATACTCGACCTGAACAAGATCGAGGACAACTACTCCGAGGCTGACATGCCCATAGCCGTCGCGCCCAGGAACAACGACATACTACTTCTTCAGATGGACGGATCGCTGACAAGCGAGCAGATAAGGAAGGCAACCGACATGGTAATCAAGGCCGGAGAGACGATAACGAAGCTTCAGCGCGAGGCGCTCGAGGCGAGGTACAGTTAGGTGATCGCATGATAGCTGAAAACGAGGAGTACATACTTGAGATGCTCGGCAAGGGAATGCGCGAGCACGAACGCGGGCACATGCAGTACAGGGACATAAAGATAGAAACGAACACGATCCCCCATGCAGAAGGATCGGCAACCGTAGACATAGGCAACACCAAGGTGCTTGTCGGAGTCAAGCTTGCTGTAGGAACTCCGCTCCCGGATAAGCCTGACGAAGGCGCACTGGTGACTGGCGCTGAGCTTCTTCCTCTTGCGAACGCAGAATACGAGACCGGACCACCGAGCCCCGAGGCCATCGAGTTCGCAAGGGTCGTGGACAGGGGGATAAGGGCCGCAGGGGTTGTTGACACAGACGCTCTCTTTATAGAGAAGGACAAGGTCTGGACAGCGTTCGTCGACATCTACGTGCTCAACTACGACGGCAACCTTTTCGACGCTGGCACGCTCGCCGCTACTACAGCCCTGCTTTCGGCAAGGATGCCAAAGCTTGAGGGCGATGAGGTCATAAGGGAGGGCAACCTCGGGAAGCTGAAGACCAACGGAATTGTCACTTCGTGCACATACGCGAAGGTGAGCAAGAACGTGCTGCTAGACCCGAACGGCAACGAGGAAAGGATAATGTCAGGCAGGCTTACAATAGCGAACGACGAGAAAGTGGTCAGGGCCATGCAGAAGGGCCTCAGCGGATCGTTCTCTTTCAAGGAGCTGACAGAACTCGTTGACGCAACATTTGATAAGTCTAAGCAGCTAAGAGATAAGATGAAGCAGGCAATCGGAGATTAGAATGGCAAACTGGAGCATAAGGTATGGGGTAAACCTCAGGAAGAGGAGCCTGGCCATAGCCAAGGAGAAGAAGGCTCTGTACGAGTGCGACGTTTGCGGAAGAAGCGCGGTCAAGAGGATAAGCACCGGCATATGGAGGTGCAAGCACTGCGGCGCAATGTTCGCGGGCGGCGCCTACAGCTTGAAGACCGAGACCGGAAGGACCGTCGAACGCATACTGAGCCAGATCAAGAAGGTGGAATGATGGTGAAGGTTACTTTCTCCCCGGCAACAGACCTCGTGATCCACGAGACCGTAGAGGTCACCAAGGACGACCTGCTGCTCGAGAGGATAACCCCGCAGGGCAACCTGCCGCTCTACTGGTGCAACGGGATACTCTTCAGCTTCTCCTCCGTGCCCATGACCGAAGAGATAGTAAAAGAGTATCTTAAGGGCAGGATACACTGGCTCGAGGTCCACTTCACGAAGATGGACAGGTACACGCCTGTGATAACGTTCGAATCAGCGGAGTACAAGTCCACAATGAACGTGAAGGTGATAGACACGAGCACATCGGAGCTGCACAAGGAGTTCATCACCTGGCTTAAGTCTAATGTTAAAAAGAAGTGAAAAAATGGCGTACGTTTGCCTGCACTGCAAGAGAGAGGTCAAAACCCTAGAGAAGAATTTCGTCAGGTGCCCCTACTGCGGTTACAGGGTGCTTGGAAAGAAAAGGTCACCGCTGGCAAAGGAGGTTTCCTCCTAGTCAGCTGCCGCTTACCAGTATCGTGTCAGCGACCTTCTTCACTCTCTTGTACTCAACCCCGTTCTTGAACAGGCTCCTTATCATGTCGCCCGCTTTTGACGGGTCTATCTTTCCAAGAAGCAGATGCGACACCTGCTTGCCTTCTATATCTATGACAACCTCACCCACCTCTCCTATCCAGTGGCCAGTTCCTGAGATTATCTTCTTGCCGTAGAGTTCGGATATGCTTATGGTCATGCGGTCGCCTTTATCTCCAGTTTCCTAATATTCTGAGAAGCAAAACTTCTTATTATATTGTCCCTGACCTCGCCGATGAACGCCGCGTTATCCGCATTCTCGCCCTTTCCCATAGCTATGTATCGGCTGAATCTAGATATCATGTTCTTGACGTAGTCGTCGCCCAGAAGGCAGAATCTGCTTCCGCACTTTAGGCACGTGAATATTGGAATGACAGGAGCATCGCTAATCTCCTCTGTCGCCTTGCCGTCTTGCTCCCTCTCTATCTCGTCTCCTCCGCAAGAGCTGCATACCGCTTGTGCCTTCACGTGCTCGAATCTGCCGGTTTCCTCCACCTCAAGTGTTGCAAACCCTGCAAAATACGTTTCTAGCGCAGATGTAGTGCTCCTGGATTGCTGGTTCTCTACCCTGTCAACTATCTCTCCGTTGGTCTTGAACCTGCTTATCAATGTGCCCCATGCCATGGGTTCCGCTATGCAGAAAACCATGCCAGCGCTGCTCCTGAAGTTCTCGGTTCGCAGCCTCTTATCCGGGCTCCTGTACGCCTTAATCTTCATCCAAACCAATCTTCATTACGTAATCTTCGATGTCCTTCTTCATTACCTTGTTCCTTTTATCCTTTTTGGCGTTCTTCACAGCAAAAAGCGAAATCTTCTTCGCCTTTTTCTCCAGCACTGCTGCGATGGCGGCAGCGGCATCGTCGGTTATCTTCAGCCCGAACGAACGCATCACCATCTTCTTTATCGCCTGCTTTGGTATGGTTGCCATTTCAGCACTCAAGATCCTCATCACTGATCAGAAGAGACCTCATCACAAGCACAATTCGCATCAGATTCTTTAAATTCTTTGTATGGAGATAAACCCACGGCTCTGGCAAATCTTATATATATGTAGAGGCATGTTATCATTCCTTGATCAGATGGTTGAAGGGGTTAAGGTTCGTGATTCTATGGTGAAAGACATAAACTCGGACGTTTTCGAGGCGGAGGTACTGAAGTCGAAGGTCCCGGTGGTGATAGATTTCTGGGCTCCATGGTGCGGCCCGTGCAGGATTTTCAGCCCCACGATAGAGGACGTGTCGAAGGGATACGAGAACAAGGTAAAGTTCCTGAAGATGAATACGGACGAGAACGAGAGCATAGCAGGCGAATACAACATTATGAGCATCCCGACCGTGCTGCTCTTCGAGAACGGCCAGGTCAAGGCCATGTCTGTGGGCGCAATACCAAAACCAGAGTTCAAGAAATGGCTCGACAGCAACCTCTGAGCGTTTTCATTAGATAGGTCTATATTTGCTAATGTATAGAGCTTATCTGTGATTACGTTGGCAGAAAATACGCCGCGCGGAGTACGGGATTTCTCTCCAGCCGAGGCTATATCTCTTAGGTACATCTCAGGCGTGGCGGAGGAGGTGTTCAAGCGTTTTGGCTTCTATCCGCTCGAGACGCCTGCGATAGAGAGCATGAGCGTGCTCAACGCAAAGGCGTACGGCGACGAATCCGCAAAGGAGATCTTCTCTCTCGAGGGAGGGGAGAGCGGGCTGAGATACGACTTCACGGTGCCGCTCGCAAGGTACGTCGCGGCGAACAAGGATCTGGTGTTGCCGTTCAAGAGATACCAGATCGGGGCGATGTGGCGCAAGGAGGAGCCGCAGAAGATGAGGTACAGGGAGGCGTTGCAGGCCGACATAGACATAGTAGGCAGCGAAGAGGTGGAGAGCGACGCGGAGGTAGTGGCCGCTGCCGCGCTGGCAATAGAGGAACTCGGAATAAGAAGCTACTCAGTAATGCTCAACAGCAGGCAGATTCTCACCCAGATACTTACGTATTTCAAGATACCCGCGGACAAGCAGGTAGCCGTGCTGCGTGTCCTGGACAAGATGCAGAAGATAAGCCGCGACGAAGCGGTAAAGCAGATTTCAGATTCTGGGGTGGCCACGAACACGGCGGATGAGCTTCTCAACTTCATCTCAGGGGAGGCGAAGAACGAGGACAAACTTCAGAAGATAGGCGCCAACATAGAAGGCGCCAAGGAGGCCGTCGAGAAGATGCAGAAGCTTCTTTCCCTGCTCGCTGAGTATAAGCTGAACGGCAACCTGAACCTGGAGCTCGGCCTCGCAAGGGGGCTCAACTACTACACCGGGTTCATATGGGAGTTCGTTGTCGAGGAGAATGGCAGAAGGCTGCCAAGCATAGGAGGCGGGGGCAGGTACGACAACCTCATAGGCATGTTTGCGAAGAGGAACGTGCCAGCCACGGGATCTTCTTTGGGAATAAGCAGGATTTTCGACATACTTGACCCACAGGACGGGAAGAAAACATACGCGAAGGTGTACATCGCATACATCGGAGACCAGAACAGGGGCTATGCGGTCACCGCCGCAAACACGCTGCGCGGCAATGGAGTATACGCTGACATGAACACCACCTCCAGGAACCTTTCCAAGCAGCTCGAGTATGCCGGCGCGCTCAGGATAAGCAACGTCGTGATAATAGGAGACAAGGAGAGGGAGGCCGGAAAGGTGAGGCTCAGGAACATGGATACAGGCGAGGAAGAGTTAATTAGTTTGCAAGAGGCAATACAAAAACTGAGGTAAACACATGGCTAACGAGGGCAAGAAGGAGGTTGAGGAAGTGACGCAGCGCACCCTGGACAAGGGAGGGCTGCTTGTCAAGCTCTATTTCGACATGGAGAGCGAGAAGCAGGACGACCTGCAGCCTCTCATGGTTGACCTGATAAACAACAGGCTGCTCAAGACACCAGGTGTGGTCTACTGCGTTGGTGCTATAGACGAGCCCATGAAGCTGAAGGAGACGTTCTCTACAAGCGCGCAGGTGACAGCGCTGTTCGACAGTCTCTGGCCTCTGATAAACGTGATGTTCACGTTCACGCCCGCGGGAGTGGAGATACTGAAACCAAGCAGGGACTACGCGCTCAAGCAGTCAGAGCTGCAGACACTGCTTCTCAACGTCGCGCAGATATCGCTGGAGTACAACAACTACATACTCAGCAGGATACTCAAGAAGGAGGATTACGACAAGATACAGGAGCAGATGAAGAGCAGGGAGGAGCTTGGCAAGAGGCTGCTCGACAAGAAGGGCCAGACGGCCGACGAGAAGAAGTAGTGTGCGATATGCTGAGAACGCATTATGTAGACCAGCTTACCAAGGAGATGGACGGGCAGGAGGTTACGCTTGCAGGGTGGGCGCACGAGGTGCGCGAGACGTCTAACGTAACATTTCTGCTTCTCAGGGACCAGACCGGCATAGTGCAGGTAGTCGGGAAGGCGGGCATAGTCGACGACTCGATAATAAAGAGCATGTCGGTCCCGAAGGAAAGCGTTCTGCGCGTAAGCGGGATAGTCAGCGCCAATCCGGAGTCAAAGAAGGGATTTGAGATCATACCGCGTAGCGTAGAGAACCTGAACCCGCTCACCGATAAGATACCTTTCGAGGTCACCGGGAAAGTGCCCGCTGAGATAGATGTAAGGCTCAACTACAGGTACATCGACCTTCGCAGGCGCGGGCCGACATCTGTATTCAAGATAGAGTCCACGATCCTTGGCGCCTTCAGGGAATGCCTGGCAAAGAAAGGGTTCGAGGAGATAAGGACGCCATCGATCATATCCGAATCGAGCGAGGGAGGTTCGGATCTTTTCACCGTGAGGTACTTCGAGCGCGACGCGTATCTTGTTCAGTCGCCGCAGCTCTACAAGCAGCTGGCCGTAATCGGGGGGCTCGACAAGGTAATGATGATTGTGCCTGTGTTCAGAGCAGAAAAATCAAACACAACATACCACCTTACGGAATCGACCCAGATGGATATCGAGATGGGGTTCGCGGGGCCTGACGATGCAATCGCTGTGCTCAGTGACACTGTCATCTATATGCTCAAGCAGGTCAGGAAGAAGAACAAGGCGGAGTTCGAGGAGTTCGGATTGAAGCTCAAGGTTCCTAAAGTAAGAACGGTCACATACGCAGACGCGATAGAAGCGCTTAGGAAGAAGGGCCATGAGATAGAATTCGGTCACGACTTCTCAAGGGACCACGAACAGGGCCTGCAGAAGCTCTATGGTGACGCTGTCATAGTGAGGGATTTTCCCACGAGCCTTAGGGCCTTCTACTCGATGCCGAAGGACGACAACCCAGAACTGACACACAGCTACGACTTCATATACAAGGGCCTTGAGATATGCAGCGGGGCGCAGCGCATACACAAGCCCGACCTGCTTGTCAAATCGCTTGAGAAAAAAGGCCTAGATCCTAAGGATTTTGAGTCGTATATAAGCGCTTTCAGGTACGGGGCACCGCCGCACGCGGGGTGGAGCATAGGACTTGAGAGGTTCGCGATGCAGGTGACAGGAGTGCAGAACATAAGGGAGGCGTCGCTCTTTCCAAGGGACAGGAACAGGATAACCCCGTAATCTACTTTGCAAGCCCTCTCAAAAAGAACCTTTTTAGCATGAGACTAGGCCTGTCCATGTCGCCATAGTTCGCGAAGAAGCTTTCAAGGCCGAGGGTCTTAGCCATGTTTATCAGGAACCCAAGCTTCTTCTCGTCGAAGCTTGAGTATATCTTGTTGAGGAATGAATGCAGCCGTATATCGAGCCCGAAATTCTTTCTGAACATCCTTTCATAAGCTTCTAGGCTTACGCCATTCCTGATGTGCTCTGCCACTACCTTCGAAGCCATCCTCGCAGCATTCCCTCCAAACACTATGCCCCCGCCGGTGGTCGGCTTAACCTGACCCGCCGCGTCGCCCACGAGCAGCACCTCTTTCTTCCCGTCAACCACGCTCCTTACAGTCTGCATAGGTATTATGCTTGCGTAGCCGTCTAGCATCCTCGCTCCGTCTATCTTCTCTGCAACCCCCTTCATCCTTATGAATTTCTCGAAGGCTGCCTTGCTGTTGCCGTGCTTTCCATCAATCCCGATCCCGACCTCCAGTATGTCTTTCGAGTTTGGGCACATCCACGCGAAGAACTTCGGCGCGAGGTTGTTGTCAAAGAAAAGGTCAACCGTGCGCACGTCGTCAACGTTCATGTCGTACTCGGCCTTGTAGGTAAGCGTGTAGCTCTTTATCGATCCCATCGAGAAATGCTTGGCTATCGCCGAAACTGGGCCGTCCGCTCCTATGATCACGCTGTCTTTATGAATCTCTTCTATCTTCTCGCCGATCACCTTCACGCCCAGCTCGGCTTCCGCGCCGGCAGCCGTGGCTTCATCATAGCACACGAGATTCAACTTCTCCCTGTCTAGCACGTGCGCCTGTGGCTTCCTGGATATGATCCTCATCGTCGCCCCTCCGGCGTGTATGTTGGCACCGTAGAGCGTGTTCGTTACCGCCTTGTGGTAGCGAATGCCCAGGCTCTCCAGCCCGTTTATTGAGATTATGCCGCTCGCCTTTGCCGGATATCCGAGCCTCGACTTCTGGTCGTACACTCGAGTCATTATGCCTGCGTGCGCCAGGTCCCTTGCAGCTATGAGACCAGAGGTTCCAGCGCCTATAACTGATACTTTCTCGCGCATTTCCTAACGATTATTTTTGGTTTATAAACCTTATTATAGTATATATCTAAACTCGAGTTTTTTAGCATGAGCTTGCTTCTGTCTGCGTTGATCGCGCTAATATCGATAATTCTTCCCGGTTTCTTCCTCGCTTTAGCGCTGCTCAAAAAGACAAAGCTGAACATGATCGAGATAACGGTCATAGGCTTCATGTTCGGGCTTATCTTTCCACCTACGCTCACGTGGCTCGAATCCTACCTGATGAATTATGTTCACGCATTTTCATTTTCGGCGGGCCTGTATGGGGCCAATGTCATCATACTCACCATAATAGGCATAGCCCTATGCGTGCAGCAGGGAGTCATCAACATTGGCTCGCTAAAACAGAGGCCGGCAAGCGAGATTGCCGCTGAGGCTAACGCGGCATACAGGCAGAGGCTTGCCGAGCTGAGGGAGAAGATCACGGAGCTTGACATAGACGCAAGCCTTGTGGCCGACCACAAGAAGGAAGAGGAGGACCTCGCAAGCAAGCATTCGGAGGAAACAAGAAAGGCGGCATCGCTTCCTCCAGGGGAGCGCGCAAGGCTCGCATCGCTGCACTCCGCTGAGGAGAGAAAGCTGATAGAGCAGCACGAGCGCGAGGAGAAGCTGCTTCTTGAGGGCAAGGGCAGGAAGAAGCTAAACTCGAACATCATATGGGGCATACTGATCTTCCTGATGATATTCACCTTCGCCACCAGGATGATGAGCATAGGCATCGCTCCCCACTTCTTCGAGTTTGACCCGTACTTCGACATGCAGAGCACCGAGTTCCTGCTCACGCACGGATACCAATGGCTCTATGACACTTCTGCCTGGCCCACAGCAGTCAACGGCACACCACACAGGATAGAGCCGATAGTTCCATACCTTGAGGCTTACTGGTACCAGATCTCCAATCCTCCATCAAACCAGATAGACATAACTCTGTTGAGCGATGTCGGTAGCATCTATCCTCCCATCACCGCTGCGCTGCTTGTCTTCATAGTCTTCATGTTCCTTTATCATATGTACGGCGATTACCCTGCCATAATCGGAGCAGGTCTGGCCACAGCGATGCCCGCGCTAATCACAACCTTCGTGGCCGGGGAGCAGCTAGTTGAGCCGTGGGGCATCTTCGCCATGTTCTTCTTCTACGCCGCATACATGCTTGCTGCCCAGAATCCAAAGGAGAAGAGGTTCGCGATACTCGCTGGCATAGCGTTTGCGTCATCGTTCCTTGGGGCGCACTACTACACAGTAATAGCCGGTGTATTTGCAATCTACATAGTCCTGCAGGGCGTTGTGGACGTGCTTAGGAATAGAGAGATGCGCGACTTCTACATCATGAACGTTATCGTGATCGCCGTTATCGTCCTCTTCTACATACCGTTCGGGCCCTACGGTTCGGTTCTCGCCAACAGGATACCTAGCGTTGCCGGAATACCTGTCATCATCTCGTTCCCGCTTCTTGCACTTCTAATTATATTCTTGTTCGAACGCCTGCCTATCCTGGCAAAAGAGCGCGGACTAATCAGCAAGATCGACCTCGCAACACACCTTGAAACTTTGGCCGCACTTGGTATATTGGCGCTTGTTCTCATTCTGTTCACCCCTCTTGGTACGCCGGTTGACAGGTACATTGCGCTCAGCTACCACTACACCACCCCCTCTATAGCTCTCTTCATGACTGTGCAGGAATATGCGCCAACAGGCCTGAACTTCGACTTCGGATCCGCTGGCTTCGGCCCCATAGGCGCAAGCCTGTTCGGGGTAAACGCCATAGTGTGGTTCGTGCTAATAATCTTCACGCTTTTAGCAGGCTATTCCGTATACAAGCGCGATTCCAAGGGCAGCATACTGGCATGGTCTGCTGTCATACCGCTCGCCGTGGCTGGAATGATAGAGATAAAGTACCTGCCGCACTTCGGCGTGGGCTACATACTGGCCCTTGGCATCATAATCGGCGAGCTTCTTCTGCTGACGAAAGGCAAGGAGAAGGAACTGAGCAGGCTCGTGATTCTTGGCTTCGGGGTATTTATCGTGCTCCTGGAGTTCACAGTCTTCATAAGCGTCTTCTCCGCCATCGGGACCTCGTGCTCCAGCATAAACTCACAGGGCAACTCGATAGGCTTCGACCTCTTCTGCAACACGGTTTCCACTTCCTGGCTAAACGCCCTTGCCTGGATGAAGCAGAATGTAGGCCCCAGCGCGCCCAGAGTTCTCTCCTGGTGGGACTACGGCGACTGGATAAACTGGTTCGGCAACAGCAACGCAGTGCTAAGAGGCGATAACTCGATACCTACTTTGGATTATGCGACCGCAGCAAGGTATGTCCTGGGGCAAGAGGACGGGTACGGACCCGCTAACCTGGCCAGCTTCATGAACAATGTGGTCTATGCCAAATACGTGGTCTTCGATAACCAACTGACGGCAAAGTGGCAGGCGCTAGACTTTCTCGCATGCGTAGGCACGAATCAGACAAGCATGGCGTTCGCTGCACAGGCAGCTAACGGAACCGGCAACCCGTATCTGCTCGGCACCTCGCAGTGCGAACTGAGCCACGCGCCAGCGTACGCGTTCCTGCCCGCTTCTACAAGCAGCGTCAACAGCTACTGCCAGTTCGGCGGCAAGAGCGTCGCAGCCCTTAAGACGCTCATACTGGCCAACAACCAGTTATTGAACACCACCTACTGCGCGCCAACGAACTTCACATCCGGCCCTGTCAGGCTTCTGGACTCCAACGGCAACGAGACGAATATACTGCTGGTGCCAACGGCGCAGTTCTTCGCAGGAGTGAACAACTTAGGAGGGCAGGAGTTCCTCACCTTCATACCTCTCTACTTGCCAAACGGCCCCAACGACACGATAACCGATGCTCCATCAAGGTTCTACAACTCCAACTACTACCGCGCATTCTACCTTGGCAACCTGCCAGGCTTCAAGCTTGCGTATCCCACGAACTTCACCGGCGTGAACTATGTCAACGGCACATGGCCTGTCCTGATATATGAGCTCGACAACTACACAGGGCCGCTGCCCAAGATCACCCCCAAGCCTCCGTGGGTGGTGAACAACTTCACGATGCCTGGATGACGCCCTGTAATGCTTAAATTCTTTCACATGCCATTCTGTCTGTGGGCGTTAACCAGCACGATGTCAAGGCTGCGAAGAACATACTCTGGCCTGACGAGCAGGTTCAGGTGACTGTAAGGCAGAGGCGCGTTGGCCCCGGAGGATCTGTGACTGCACCAACCTCAGTCATAGCTACCGACAAGCGGCTGATAATACTCAACAGGGCTAACTTGGGGATGAGGCAGGACTACGAAGCCATACCATACAGGCAGGTCACCAGCGTTAGGCTGGAGCACGGTGTGATCTCGTCATCTGTTTTCGTCAGAGTCATGGGCTATGACAAAGATCAGGGCTTGCTCAAGAACGGGAAGGAAGAGGGAGAGATAGACGGGCTCAGCAACGGCGACGCAAAGGCGCTCGCCGACTTCTTGAACAGGAAGCTTGACGCAGCAACGAACGAAGACAAAAACAGAGCGGGAGGGGCAGAAACAAGCGGAGGTGTGTATTGCTCCAAATGCGGTGCCAAGAACCTCGCCGGATCAAAGTACTGCTCAGAGTGCGGGGCGCTCTTGAGCTAGATGCTGGAAAGGTATAAAAACCTGTTCTTTCATAAAGTATGATTGTATACCCATAAAAAATACAACACAGTTTTGACACGATTTTGGGAAATAACGCTAATTGAGTGAAACCATGGCAGAGAACCAACTAGGGCAGCAATATATGATATTGCCTGAGGGGGCAAGCAGGATTTTGGGAAGGGAGGCGCAGCGTACAAACATAGCGGTCGGATACGCGGTGTCCAGTATAGTGAGGAGCACGCTAGGGCCAAAGGGCATGGACAAGATGCTCGTGAGCGAGCTCGGCGACATAGTCATAACTAATGACGGAGCCTCGATACTCGAGGAGATGAACGTGGAGCATCCGGTGGCAAAGCTGATGGTAGAGATAGCGAAGAGCCAGGACAAGGAGGTGGGCGACGGAACCACAACCGCGGTTATAATCGCAGGTGAACTCCTAAAGAACGCCGGAGATCTGATAGAGAAAGGCATAAACCCAAACACGATAATTAAAGGATACGAGATGGCTGCTGAGAAATCAAAGTCTCTTCTTGACGAGTGCTCAAACACCGTAACGCTCAACGATGACGACAAACTTGAGAAGATAGCGATGGTGTCGGTCGGCTCGAAGAACATAGGCAACGATTCTACAAGGAAATATCTCTCGAAGCTCGCCATACAGGCGATAAAGCAGGTAGCGGAGAAGAAGGGAGACAAAATCGTGATAGACAAGGACTTCATAAAACTCGAGAAGAAGGAGGGCGGCAGCGTCGAGGAGACGCAGTACATCAACGGCGTGCTCGTAGACAAGGAGGTAGCCCAGTCCGGCATGCCAAAGGCGATAAAGAACGCAAAGATAGCCCTGCTTGACCTTGCTCTCGAGATAGAGAAGACGGAGACCGACGCAAGGATAGAGATAACCTCTCCAGACCAGATGCAGTCGTTCCTGCAGCAGGAGGAGAAGATGCTGAAGAACATGGCAGACAAGGCAGCGAAGAGCGGAGCAAACGTAATCTTCGTGCAGAAGGGCATCGACGATGTGGCGCAGCACTACCTCTCAAAAGCAGGCATGATGGCTGTGAGGCGCGTAAAGAAGAGCGACATGGAGAAGCTTGCGAAGGCAACCGGCGCAAAGGTAATAACGAGCCTCGATGACCTGACCCCGAGCGACCTCGGGTTCGCAGGGCTGGTTGAGGAAAGGAAAGTGTCTGGCGAGCAGATGGTCTTCGTGGAGAAGTGCAAAGACCCGAAGAGCGTCACGATATTCCTGCGCGGCGGCACAAAGCAGGTTGTAGATGAGACGGAGCGCGCTCTCACTGACGAGATAGGCGCGCTAACAAGCGCACTCGAAGTTGGTAAGTACGTATACGGAGGCGGAAGCACGGAGGAGTTCGTAGCAAAAGGCCTGCGCGACTACGCGAACAACGTGGGCGGCAGGGAGCAACTGGCGATACAATCGTTTGCCGACGCCCTAGAGGCGATTCCAAAGACGCTTGCGGACAGCTCCGGCATGGATGCGATAGACACGATAGTCCAGCTGAGGAGCAAGCAGAAGGGCAAAGAGGGAAGGAGCTACGGCGTGGACGTCCACCGCGGGGTAATCGGAGACATGGACAAGCTTGGTGTCATAGAGCCGGTGAAGATAAAGCTTCAGGCGATATCCAGCGCCATGGAGGCAAGCGTGCAGATCCTTAGGATAGACGACATGATAAGCAGCAAGGGCAGCAGGCCTGCAGGGCCTCCGGGAGGCGGAGGGATGCCCGGAGGCGGAATGGGAGAGACGGACTGAGCCGAGCTTATCCGCTTCTTTTATACCTTTCCGACCAACTCTTATCAGAGCAGGCATGTCCAGCTTATTCCTCGTATTCGGCACGCAGGGCGCAGGCAAAACCACTGTGCTGAAAGGCATCAAGGCCGCAAAGGCTGTGAGCATAGGCACGGAGATGTACCTTGCGTACTCTAGGAGATTTGGTGTAAGGAACCGCGACGAGGTAAGGATGAAATCTCTGCTTACGTTCGGCGAAATGATTGGCATAAGAAACGCGATACTCAAAAAACTGGCCGGATCTCCAGGCACAATAGCCCTAGACACGCATGCAAGCGTGAAGGCGGGCGACGGCTACATGGCAGGCCTTTCGCTAAAGGATTTTGAAGTGATAAGGGGGAAGGTGAAGGCAATCATATACATAGATGCGGACTCAAGCCAGATACTCGAGAGGCGGAAGACCGACAAGGGCAGGAAGAGGGAGCACGACACAATAGAGGAGATAGACCTTCACAGGAGCCTTAATCTTATGTATACCACGCTTTACTCTTTATATCTTCAGACCCCAGTATACGTAGTCCATAATGGCAACGACCGCCTGACAATCGCCAGGAAGCGAGTCGAAGAGATAATCAGGAGCATGAAGTGAACCGATGGTTGTAGGAATAGAGATAACGGTAATAGCGGTCGTGTACGTGCTCTTCTCGGTTTTCGTGCAGCGCAAGCTCATAGACATGCGGCGCATGCGGGAGGTCCAGGAAACAATCAAGGCGAAGAGTAAGGAGCTCAACGACATGGTGAAGCAGAAAGCCAGCCAGGAGATCATGATGGCCAAGCAGAAGGAGATAACCTCTCTGCTCGGGCAGAGCATGCGATCGCAGCTCAAGCCGATGTTCGTCGTTCTTCCCATATTCTTCGTCATGTACTATCTCATCTTCCCGGCGGTGTTCGCCACGAACCCTAACGTCACCGTGCCGATACTCTCGATGACAGTAAACTACAAGACCTACTTCATAGCCCTCGCGTTCGTCCTTGGCCTGATCATGACCGCTGTGCTTATGCTGCGAGACCGCATGAGGCTAGCAAAGGAGAAGAAGCAAGCGGAGAGCGCGCAGCAGTAAGTTATTTATGCCTTAGACGAGTATGTTTATCCTATATTTTTGGTAATCACCATGCCAAAGCCAATGCACAGATCAAGAAGCTTCAGGAGGCTCGATAGAGTCGCACGCAGCGGAAGGCACGTTCTCCACTACGAGAGGAAGAAACCGAGCATACCGCACTGCGCGATATGCGGATCTGAGCTCAACGGCATAAGCGTCTCGAGAAACGCCAAGGGAAAGAGCAGGAAGAGCAACTCCAGGATATTCGGAGGCGTGCTCTGCTCATCGTGCACGGCCGAGGTGGTGAAGCTCGCCAGCAGGATAGAGAATGGAGAGATGAGAGTCAACGACATAGGCACCAGGCAGAGAGGCTTCGTGCTGCAGATGATTGCGCACTGATTCGGGAGAGCATGCAGGCACTTATAATCTCAGGCATGCCAGCCGCGGGCAAGACGGTAACTGCACATGTGATAGCGAAGAAACTTGGCATAACTTCTGTTGGGGGCGGCGACGTCCTCAAGGAGATGGCCAGGGAGAGGGGCTATAAGATCACCGGCGAGGGCTGGTGGGACACGCCAGATGGCATCAGATTCCTGCGCGAGAGAGAGGCAAATGCGGATTTCGACAAGGAGGCAGACAGGCGTATGATAGCAAAGATAGAGAAGGGAAGCATAGTCGTTACAAGCTACACCATGCCGTGGCTGTCAAAACATGGGATAAAATGCTGGCTGAACGCAACGCAGCAGACCAGAGCGAAGAGGATGGCTGTCAGAGACGGCATGGACGAGTCCAAGGCGCGGGAGATAGTCGGTATACGGGACAAGGAGAACTACGAGCTGTACAAGAAAGTATACGGGATAGAGCTCGGCAGGGACATGAAACCATTTAATATTGTTCTCGATGTAAACAATATCACGATCGAAGTCGCTGCTGACGAGATAATTAAGCAGTCAAAGAGATACGAAGTTTAGGCGAAAGTAATGTCACTAGTCGAAGTTGGAAGAGTTTGTGTAAAGAAGTTCGGCAGGGATGCAGGCAAGAGGGCGGTGGTAACGAAGGTTATAGACAGCAACTTCGTCCAGATAATGACCTCTGTCAGGCTCAAGAACAGAAGGTGCAACGTCAGGCACCTCGAATTCCTATCTGAGAAGATCGACGCCTCAAACAAGGAACAACTGTCCAAGGCGCTTGAGATAGACGCTTCACAAATGGAAGCCCGTCCCTCTGCAAAGCCATAAGCGCTGAGAAGAAATCACCATTTCCGTCTCCTCTCATCTCTTCCGCTAACTTTTTGGTTACGTACGAGAAGAGTTCAAACCCTGCAGATGTAGGAGTGCCCCAAGTGACGTGCGCGAGCACCGCACACGCGCCGGATTCAGCAAGGGCCACGTAACCGAGCACCTTGTAACCCTTCCACTTGGTAAACCTTTCGTTGGATTCGCTGTTCGGATCCACTATCTCTTTTACAACGTATTTGGCAGCCCTGCGTCCCGTCTCCACCGTAGTTATGACTCTGGTTGGTATTGACATTCTCTTCCCCGCAAAGTGTAGGTTTTCCATATATAAATGGAATTCTCAACGGTTCGTCCATTGATTAACCGCCAAGTCAATAAACGAATCCAAACGAATAAGAACTCTTTTTGCGGATCATATGTGACTGACATGGAGGTTAAAATTGGGGCCAAGGCGAAGAGCGTAATCAAAAGAGACAGCAGAGTGATTTTTACTACAACAAGAGAGGATTTCCCGCTCGTAGCAGACCACGGCAGCGGCGATTTCCTCTATGATATAGAAGGCAACAGGTTCATCGACTTCTCCAGCTTTGTCAGCTGCTACAATCTCGGCGTAAACGCAAACGCGCAGGTACGCAATGCTGCGAAGAAGCAGATCGACAGGCTGATGCACGGCATGTTCATGGACTATTACGAGGAACAGCCGGTCAAGCTCGCAGAGAAGCTCGTAAGCATGCTGCCTCCTGGCTTCGGAAGGGTGTTCTTCTCCAACTCGGGCACCGAGGCAAACGAGGACGCCATAAAGCTGGTGAAGCTCTTTACCAAAAGGCGCCACATCATCGCATTCTACGGGGCGTTCCATGGCAGATCAATGGGGGCACTTGGGCTAACGGCTTCAAAGACCGCGCACCGCGCGCATTTCGGCCCGTTCGTAAACGTCTCACACGCACCGTATCCTGACCCGTACAGGTTTGATGGAGACGCAGAGGAATGCTCGCAGGCGAGCATCGATTTCATAGAGAAAAACATACTCGCAAAGGAGATCCCGCCAGACGAGGTCGCAGCGATATTCTTCGAACCGGTGCAGGGCGAGGGCGGTTACATAGTCCCTCCGCGCGGTTTCTTCAAGGAACTCAGGAAGCTTGCTGACAGGCACGGCATCCTTCTCGTCGACGACGAGATACAGGCCGGATACATGCGAACAGGCAAGTTCTTGGCACTCAGCAACTTCGGCACTGTTGCAGATATTTACACCTTCGCAAAATCGTTCGGCGCAGGATTTCCCCTGGCAGCTACGGTAGCAAGGAAGTCGCTTGGCGACACGCCCTCAGGATCTCACGCCGGCACGTTCGGAGGTAACCTTGTAGCATCAGCCGCCGCGACCGCCTCTCTCGACTACATAAAACGTAACATGCGTAGCCTGCAGCGCGGTATTGTGAGAAAGGGAGCAACGATAATGAAGAGGATGAACGAGCTCAGGGAGACGTACGAGTATGTCGGTGATGTCCGCGGCATAGGGTTGATGATAGGAGTCGAGTTCGTGAAATCGAAGGACACGAAGGAGTATGCTCCGAAGGAACGCGACAGGGTCATAATGAGCTGCTTCAAGAAGGGCCTGTTGGTGCTGCCCGCGGGCCGATCTTCAATGAGGATAATACCTCCACTTACAGTATCTGACAGCAGCGTAGAAAAGGGGCTTGATGTGCTTGAAGAAACGATCAAAGAGAACTCGAAGTAGGAGGAGTGCCGTATCAAACCAGGTCTCAGCTGGGGCGATAGTCTTCTCGATAAAGAACAGGCAGATACTGGTTCTGCTTCTGGTCCAAAACAACGAGTTCTACGGAAGAAGCACAAAGGCAGAGACCATCGACATCGGCCCCAAGGGGCATCTTGAACGTGGCGAGAGCCTGCTGCATGCGGCGCACCGCGAAATAAAGGAGGAACTTGGGATTGGTCTGCATCTGGATACGAACTTCAAAGACTCTATAGAGTATAAATTCGAAGAGACGGATAGGAAGACTGGAAAGAAGATGAAAGTGAACAAGAAGGTAATCTACTATGTCGCGTTCCTAAACTATCACGAGAGAAAAAACATAGTGCTTTCGGAGGAGCATAAGAGAAGCATTTTCCTACCGATCGACGAAGCTATAAAGTACGTGCCGTACGAAAACTCAAAACAGGTGCTTAACAACGCCAAAACCTACATAACACTGAAGTACCTCACATGAAGTTCACGAGGTTGAACTGGCCCCTATTCTCCTCAACATTCAGCTCAAGGCTTCCGAACAGGTTGTCTATCTCATCCTTTATCAGTGCAAGCCTCTGCTTCGTGTAGGTGTCAAGGTTGTATCTCTCTGCGAGGGCTATTGAGGTCTTGAGGTACTTCTCGATGCTGCCCTTTGATATGGTGAGTAGGAGCTTGCCTCCGCAGTTCGGTCTAGCGCATTTCCCGCTCAGCGGCACGCGCCTGTACTTGGAGTTGCAGCTTGCGCACCTGAACTGCTGCTTTGAGAATGAGTGCAGGTTGCCTATCAGGTCGCGTATGAAGTGGCCGTTTATCAGCCTCCTTGCCGCATCCCGCTTGTCTATCGACTCGAGCATGTCCATGATCCTGAACTCCGCGTATATCTTCTCGTCCATGGTCTTCAGTACCGTGTAGATGCTCTTCTTGGGCGAGTTCTTTACCGCGTCGATCGAGGAGGCGTGGGTGAAGCCCAGATTCACGAACGCTCCAGGGGTGCGCAGCCTGTTCTCCACGAGCTCGACCTGCGCCTCGGACGGCGAAACCCCTGCAAATGTCTTGTTGTAGAACTCCAAGCCGTACGATTCAGTTACCTCCATCGCATGCACTTCGTCGTCCACCTCCTCCGGCATGACCCTGGTCATTAGCAGCAGAGGCTCGTCCATGGTGCCGCCTATGCTCACAGGTAGGTACTCCCTCGAGAAGTTGATCAGCGTGTCGAGGAGCAGCATGACCGTATCCTCGTCCCCATCCGCGTTCCTCCTTCTCGCCGATATCGTGTACGGGTGCGCCAGACCGACATTCGCATCGGTGAATCCCACGATCCTGTTCAGTATAGAGCAGGAAGTGTGAGGCGAAAGCGTGAGCGCCAGCTGCCCTATGAGATCCTGGGTGCTGTTGGCGTTGTAGAACGCGCCAATCCCGTACAGGCGCTGCAGCATCTCGTCCACGAACTTGGATATGCTAAGCAGGTAATCCGCACCCTTCTTGTTGATTATGATGTCTTGGTGTTTGAGTTCGAGGAGCTGGTCATCGCTCTTTAGCTCGTTGCCCCGATAGTCCTTGTTGTAGCCCATGCTCTTGAGTTTCTCCACGCTCACCCCTATTTCCTTCGGGTAGAAATGCGTTATTGGCATGTCCGTGGCGTCGAACCTTGCGGTACCGTCCTTGAATATCACCACATTGAACATCGAGCGCAGTATTCCCTTCTCTATAGGTTCCGCAATCCTGTTCTTGTTCATCAGCCCCTTTACCCCTTTAACAGTCTTCGGCAATCTCGGAGAGCCAAGTTTGACCACAGCGCTGGATACGAGTTTTGAGAAATCTATCTCCCGCTGCTCAAAAGAGACCGTTTCGCTTCCGCATCTCACGCAGGTCGCGCTTTCCTGCCTCGTTCCGCATTTGGGGCATGTGTATTCTATGCTCGCACGCTTGTTGCAGTTGTAGCAGTACGGAGAGTCGAGCCTGCTTCCGCATGATTTGCATACGTATCTGGCGAGATCGACCCTTGTGCCTTGGCCGGCGAACCTCTTTGCTTCGGAGGCGTAGGCGTTTGCGATGTTCCTCTCCTTGCCTCCTACATATCCTACTGGAAAGAGAACGTTCGGAGCGGGGACCATGAGCCTCTCTCCTGCCTTTTCCGGTCTTCCGATCCTGGCGCCTATGAAAGTAGACCTTTTCATCAGCTTTACGATGGAGAGCGAGTTCAGCATCGCAAGCGCGCTTTCCTGCTTCGTCTCGTACCTATCAGCGACATCGCCGCGTATGCTTCCTGACCTGTCCTGCACGAAGCCGAACGACAGCAGCAGGCTCTTGGCATAGTCCTTCGTTATCTTTATGTCCTCTTTTTCAGGTGTGGCCGGCACCATCATTAGTTCCAGCGTCTTGTTCAGTTCCTCATTAGTTGCCGCATCCTTAAGCAAGAGCCCCTCTGTCTTCGCGAGCGTCGTGCCCTGCTCTATGCTCTTCGCTATCGTCTGAGCCAGGATTCGTAGCTGTTCGTTGCTCACTGCCTGAAACTCAAAGAGGAACTTCGGATGCAGGGGGATGTTGTACTTCATGGAGATGTCGAACGCCTCATCAAAAGAAATATTGTCGTGGTCTATGGCGTCTTTGTACCCCGCAGCCCTCAGCTCAGCCTCCCACAGCTCATCAACGTAGCTGCTGGGCTGCAGCGGCGTGTTCGTTTTCTTGAAATCCCCGTATGTGATGAGTATGTCTCCTAGGGATATTATCTTGACAATGTCCTTCCTTATTCGCAATGCGGTTGACGCGTCGTTCACACGCATGGTTTCGCCTGACCTGAGCTTTACGAAGGGACCTTCTATCGAGTCAACGGGCGCCGCAACGCACCCCTTTCCAGGAAGCTCTACCATCAGCTGAGTCCCAACCCCGATGAAGTCGTCCAGCACTATCATAGTGGCAGGGCTGAAACCCTTGGCCGCAATTCCGGTCATCCTGCTTCTTCCGTACCTGAGCCTGAAGCCTCCGAAGTGCTTCGGATAGGCGAGCACCGGCCTTCCCGCAACAAGTTTCTCCAGGAACACTGCGGTTTCGGCCTTCGGGCTGTCCTCGCTCTTCTTGACCTTGTCAACTGTTATTATGCTATCGAGCCAGCCCCAGTCAAGCCCCGCCCTTTTCACCTCCCTCGAGACGCTCTTCGCCTTCTGGGCGATGCTGCTGACAACGAGGGGCACTCCTCCGCGTATCCTGTTTGTTATCGCCACATCCTTGCCTCCGAATCCCTTTCTGGAGAGGTTTGCGTGAACGCTTATCTCTACGTCTTCGGTCGGCACACCTTCAACGCAGACTGGGCAGTTGCCGACTATGGCTCGTATCTGGTCCGGGCTTGGCTTGTACTGAAGCGGCACCACGCGTTCGTGGTATATCTCCACCTCCTCAACATACCTCTCTATCTCGTCCTTTGTCGCCCTGTAGTCCCCTATATTGAAGAACTTCCTTGCGTAGTCGGCGAAGGCCACAGACATCGCCACCGACGTTCCTCCTGCGCTCCTTATAGGCCCCGCGTAGAAGACCGCTATGTAGTCTGAGTTGTCCGGATTCCTGTAGTGCGAGACGTACTGCACACCTTCCGTAGGTGCAACGAGCACCCCGTCTGTCATGAGGGCGAGCGCGACCTTCACCGCAAGCTCTATCCTCTTGATCGTTTCGTAGCCCGAGTACGCGTCGCTTGTGCATATCTCCTTTATCGTTGTGAATATCAGCTCGCTTCTTGTCTTGCCCTTCTGGTTCCTTGAGATCATCTCGGCTATGCCCTGCACGCCTATCAGCCCCTCGACCCTCTCGGCTATTCCAGGAGCCACCTTGACCTCCACATAGGGCTTCGGGTCGAATCCCACTTCCTTGGCCCTGCTGGCTACATTGTAAACAATCTCGAACTGCTTCTCCAGCGACTCAAAATACTCCTCTGTGTTCAAGCGACCACTACATCTCGTTGAAATCCATCACGCTTATCTTTGCGCTCCGCGCCTCGTAGATCGGCAGCAGTCCCGGAGACGGTACGTGCCCCTGCTTGATCTGGTAGCCGGTTCTGCCCTGCCATGTGCCACTGTTTATCAGCAGCGTGCCGTGGTAGGCGTCGTAGCCATTCTTGTGAATATGGCCCATGTGAAGTATGTCTGGAACCTCGTTTATCACCAGCGCGTCGTTCTTGCTGGGCACGACGATGTTGCCTCCGTATATCGGCGACAGGTGCCTCCTCTTAAGTATCTCCTTCATTGCTGTTGTTGGCTCGCCATAGCTGCAGCCTGGTATGCTTCTTATCACGGAGTCGAGCGAGGTTCCGTGATATGCAAGTATCTTCACCCCATGCAGGTTCAGGTAGCAGGGATTGGTCATCATGTGAACGTTCTCACGTTTGAAATCCTTCAGGAAGCCGTTGCCCACCTTCGGCTGCGGTTCCGCCCTCTGCACCGCGTCGTGGTTCCCTGGTATGACAAAGACCTCTATGTAGTCTGGTATGCTCTGCATGAAATCAAAGAAGACGGAGTACTGCTTGTAGATGTCGTCTATCGCAAGCTCACTGTCCTGATCAGGATAAATCCCGATCCCGTCCACGAGGTCGCCCGCCACCACCAAGTATTTTATCTTCTCCGCAAGGTCCTTCCTGTTGTCCACACTCCCGTTTATCCATTCCAAGAACTTACCGAACTGCTTCTGCATGAAGAGCTTATGGCCGACATGCACGTCAGACAGCAGAGCAATGGCAACGTCTTCTTCGCTTCTTGCCTGCTGATGCAGCGGGACGTCAGGCCACAACATCCTGTTCGCTATTATTAACGAGTTCCATGTCTTGCCCTTGACCGCTATGACATCGTCCTTCATCAGTTTCGAGGCGGAATCGTAGAGTTCGTTCTGTTCGTCCTTCGTTTTTCTGGAAGGTTTCATGAACAGCACCTTCACCGTGCCGCTCTCGTCCTCCAGGTTTATCATCACATTGCCCTTGGCTGTGACAACCTTGTCGTAGACCATGCCCACCACGGCGAGGTCTCTGCCGCTCATGTAGCCCTTCACGCTTTCTATGCTGTTTACCACTCCGCCGAACCCTGTTCCATAGGAGCGCAGTATCTCCCTCAGTCTCGCAAACCTGTCCTGGAAATAGTCTACAAAATCGGTCACGCTCGACGATGTTCTCTCCACCCTTACGTCCCTCGCCCTGTACTCCGGTTCTATGTCCTTGGCCGCTGGCTTGAAGTCGTTGGACCTTATCACCTCTATCTGCATCGGCTCCTTCTTCATAGTCATGCCCACCATTATCTCCTCAAGCTCCTTCCTGCCAAGGATCTTGCTTGCCGAGTCCTGGTATCGATCAATCACGCTGGCCACAAGCGATTCCATGTCCACGTCGCGCAGGTCCGCATCTGTTATATCTGAGCTGATTATCGCCTTGCCGCTCAGCCTTGAGACAAAGTCGAGCAGAGCACCCCTCCCCACGCAAGAACCCCAAAACAATTAGCCTTAGCTTCTTTCACAGAAATCTTATATAAGGCTTATGCGCACGGGGGAACATTTCCATACAAGAAAAAGGAAAACGGTTCAAGACTCAGTCCTTGACTGATTCGAGCATGCTGAGAATGTTCCAGATCACCGTTCGTGCGTACGGCGGCAGGTTTATGTCGTTGCTTACCTCGTCTATCTTGTACGTCGCGCTTGATGACTTGACCGAATAGTTGCCCTCGCCCTGCGAGAGCGCCTTCTTGGCCTCCTCCAGCGCAGCCTTCACGTTCCTGGGCACGCTGTTGTCGTTCAGCAGTATGTCGATCTGTTGCTTTATCTGAGCAATTGTCTCATCGTGTTTCTTATCGTCCGACATCTAATCACCAACGGGCCCGGCGGGATTTGAACCCGCGACCTTCAGCTTGCTTTGCACATGCGTAGAAGGCTGTTGCTCTATCCAAGCTGAGCTACGAGCCCAGGATAGTCATATGTAAAACAGCCTTCTTATGTTTTCTGTTGTTTTTGCCGCAACTTCTTCCAACGAAACGCCCTTTAGCTCAGCGATAGTTTCGCAAACCCCGATTACATCAGCAGGCGTTTCTCCAACGATTGGGGAATCAGTCTCAGCGACAAGGTTACTTAGGCTGACCTCCTTTATAATCCTTTTCCTCTTTCCAGTCAAAGCCGGAGGTATCGAGATAAAATAGCCCTTTTTCGCAAGCTCGAGAGCCTGCGTCTCGTCCCCCTCAAAGAAGTGAAACAGCGCCTTTTCCACATGCGTTTCCGCCAGTATCCTTGCAACCTCGTCGAGCGCGCCCCTCGAGTGTATGACAACTGGCATGTCCAGCCTTCTCGCTATCTCAGCCTGCTTCGCGAAGAGCTCTTTCTGAAGTCCGATATCGTTCTTGTCAGCGACCTTTACGTCTATGCCCACCTCTCCTATTCCCACTATCTTCATGCTGTTCCTTATCAGGCCCTCGATCTCTACCACATATCCGGAGTCAGAAGTTGCGAAATCCGGTCCTATGCCTATCACGGTGAAAATATGCTCCCGTTCCGCGATCTTTATGCACTCGAAGTTGTCCTTCGCGCTGCCCCCGGCAGTTATTATCGTCCCGATCCCCTTCTCCCTTGCTTTTCTGACTGTTTCCTGGGGATCTTGGAACAGGTTGAGATGGCAGTGAGCGTCAGCGAATTCAAGATGTGTTGGAACTCGTAATTTTTCAACAGTCAGAGACTGCATATGCTGTGCCACACCATCACCAAACTGCCAACTAATACAGCAGTTCATATAAAAGCAGTTTAGCTATTAATGGCTTCTCATCGGTGAGCTAATTTCGCAGCAGCATTCTCTCTGCGGTTCGAGATTCCTTTGCAGCCCATCTTTCTTCGTATGCTCTCGCGATGCAGTCGCGCAAGGTGTCACCAGAGCATTCTCGTGAATATCCTCCGCTGCTGACTATCTCGTCAAATTTTTCTTTAATTACAGGTGCTACCTCCTTCACCTTGCTGCCATGGTTTGGCACCTCCCATAGTTCGTCTGCGAATTCATGCAATTTCACACCCATCTGATGCTCAAGTTTCGATTGGCTGTTTGAGTTTATTATCACATGGTGGAAATACCTGTCCCACTTTCTATGGAAGCTGGTCCATCTCAGAACTTCTCTGCCGTTCTTCAAATCTGTTATGCTTCCAAAATGGTGCGGGTCAAAAAGATACGGCCTCCCTTCAGACATAAACTGCGGCACAAAAAAATCCGGCCTGTGCCAATCAAATCCATCAACAGGAAAAGGGAAGATGTGATAGTACACGTCAAGTTTCGGCTTGTATCTCCGTGCAACCTGCCAAAAAGCGGTTTCCAGCGAGCCGACAAGCATCTCGGGTCTGGTACGCCTGCTTTCTAAGTACTTACTCAACTCGGCCGCCGAGGTCAAATCAGCAGGAACTAACTTAGTATTAAGCAAGTCCTCCCCCAAACAAAACAGCATCTCAATATCTTTTTATATATGTTTTCACACCAAATATTTACCAGTACAACAAGCTAGTGTGATAAATGACCAAAGAGAAATGGACCGCGGGAACCACGAATAAACTTTTGATAGCGGCCATAGCCATCGGACTAATCGCTATCTTCATGTCCTCGTATGTTATATTCAACCCTCAGGTAAAGACAGTTATAATATACAGAAACGTAACCACAAATTCCACACCCAACGTCCAGTCATACAACATAACCAGCAGCATGATCGAGCCTCCTATAAGTTTTAGCGATGCGCCAATAATCACCCAAAACGAGTCGTTTGGACACAGGCTGACAAACATAAATGCGCACCTCAACTCCAGTGAACTGGCCGTGATAAACGATGCTCCAGATTCATATTTTGAAAAGGCTGGAGAAATGTTCCTCAACGGAACCTTGAACAATACTGTGGTCGCATCTGCAAAGAGCCTGCCGCTCTTCGTTGTGAACGGCAAACCCACCGTAATATACCTTGGCTCTATAACATGCATATTCTGCGGCGAGAACAGATGGGCCATGGCGCTGGCTCTCTCGAGGTTCGGAAGCTTCTCGTACCTTTTCAAGGGCTACAGCTCGTTTGGAGACGGCGATATACCTACGCTTTACTGGGCTCCTGCGCACTACAACGTGTCCTCAACGGTTCCAGGGGACTTCTACAACAGCAGCTACATCAACTTCATAGCGATAGAAGACGCGAACCCCATATCAGGCGGCTTCGACCTTAACCCTCTTTTAACGATACAGCAAAGGGTAAACCAGACGGGCAACACCGCATACATCGATGCGATAAAGTACATCATAAGCACTAACGACTTCTCCGGCACTCCGTTCACAGTATGGGGCTCCTATGAGTCCAACGGCGCAGACGCTGTGATATTCGGAAACGATACCAACAAGCAGGGAATAGCGCCGCTACAGAACATGACGCATGCCAAGGTGCTCAGCCAGTTCGCAAGTGCCACTGACCAGTTCGCATTGTCAGAGTATGCCGCGGCCGACCTCTACGTCGCGATGGTGTGCAAAACGCTCAACAACACTCCTAGCGTTTGCACCTCGATATCATCCATACCGGCTATTGAGGCGAAACTGGGTCTGTAGATGCCAAAAGCAAGGAAGAAACTAGGCAGAGCCAAGGTTTTCAAGCAGATTTTCACATCCCCGCTCTACATACTCCTGACAATAGTTGCCCTCATCGCCTACTACTGGCTCTTCAAATTCCTTATAGTGAGCAGCAATGACGGTTTCTTTTTCATCACAGTGCCGATTTACCTGATCTATGCGCTCATCATAAGCGCGTCGTTGCTGCTTTCAACAAGCATCTACGCAGTTAGCAAGTCCATAAAAGCGAAGTATGCTGCTGCGGAAGGGGGAGCGCTCAGCATACTCACGTCTTCGGTAGGCGGGCTGATAGTGGGCTGCAGCTGTTACGCTCCGATCCTCTCTTCCATGCTTTATGCTATCGGCTTCGGAACAATCCAGGTAAGCAGCGCCATCTCCTTCCTTGGCGTCTACCAGGCCTGGTTTGTAGTAGTGATTGTCGCCGCAAATCTAATCTTTATATACTATCAGCTCGGAAGGATAACACGCATAGGCGACGCGCATACGAGAAGGTAACGCACAGTTGTTTGGAATGCAAGCGCACAGATCTAAAATGGTCGGTCACAGGAAGAGGGTTTCACCCAAAAGGAAATCAGTCGTCACCAATCAGAAAGAGGTAATAACTGCGGAAATCCCCGCGAACCAGGAAGAACTCTTCATAAGGAGGATACTGCAGCAGCCACGCAAAAGCCACATCCGCGGGCTCGAGATTCAGGATGTGCTGTACAACTCCGCTCCTGAACTCCGCGAGCTGGCATTCAAGTCAGGGTACAACGTAGGCTCGGAGGCGTACAGGATATCAAAAAACTGCGGCATCGCACCACTGGAACACATGCTGGAAAATGCAGGATTCGGGAAGGTTATATACCACTCATTTGAATCGATGAGCACGTTCACAGCCTATGCCCCAAGGCCAAACGCCCACAATATGGGCATGAACATACATGTTTTCGAGACCGGACTCATCTCTGGATATCTCTCGGCGCATCTCGGAAGGAACATCGCGGCTGCGGAGACGTCGTGCGTTTTCAACGGTGCCAGCCATTGCATGTTTGTGGCAAAAGCGCACGCCTTCGCGGACCCAGACGCATACAGGTACCTCACTCTCGAAGAGATACTATCAGCCCTCAGTTACTCGCTCTCAAGGGCTCAGAAGCACCAGGGCGACACATACTACTATGCAGTCTCCCTGCAGCCGCTGCTCAACGAGCCCGTACATTCAGAGGCTACAAAGTTCCTCTACATGCTCGGCAAGCTCCTTGCGCTTCAAAAGATTCAGGACCAGAAGCGCTCGATACTCAACATATCTGATTTCCTCAAGATAGAAAACGCAAAGGTATCCTCTTCCAAGAAGGGACTGCGCGTAAGCCTCGCCTACAGCCACGCATCCTCATCGGGCAGGATCGTGGACCTCACCACATCGTTCCTATCAGGATTCATAAAGGGAACGTATGGCAGGAACGTGCAGGTGACAAGGAGCCTTAGCAGCAGAGGAGTTTATAATGTTAGGCTCGAACTAATGGTTTGAACAAAAAGTGTCCCAGATGAACCTGAATTTCCTAGACTCGATACTAAAGTACGTGCCAGGCATCAGCAAGCCAGCGACACCGCTGAGCTTCAGGGAGAAACTGAAGTGGACCGCGATAATAATGGGGATATACTTCCTCATGTTCAGCACTCCGGCGTTCGGGGTGAGCACTGCGACGATAAACCAGCCGCTCATACAGCTGATCAGCGTCATCTTCGCCTCCAGGATAGGCAGCCTGATAACGGTTGGCATAGGTCCGATAGTTCTGGCGAGCATAGTGCTACAGTTGGTGATAGGCGCGGGCCTGTTCAACATAGACCTCAACGACCCGGAGCAGAAAGGTAGGTTCCAGGCCATACAGAAGCTTGCGGCCATGTCCATAGCCGTGGTCGAGGCCTACATCTTCGTTGCGACGGGCTACGTGCCTGTGGTTGGCGCATCTTACGTTGGAGTGGTTGTGCTGCAGCTCGCGATAAGCG
Source organism: Microcaldota archaeon (assembly GCA_021818925.1). Taxonomy (GTDB): domain Archaea; phylum Micrarchaeota; class Micrarchaeia; order Micrarchaeales; family CABMGC01; genus JAJYVH01. Next base: position 35,032 of record JAKASU010000003.1, read on the forward strand.
CGATATTCATAGTCTTCCTTGACGAGGCGATGACAAAATGGGGCATAACCTCAGGCATAAACCTCTTCATAGCCGGAGGAGTGGCCTACTCGATAATAGCGGGCACGAGCAGCATTCTGCTCGGCGAGGCGATACAGGCGATAACGAGCGGAGGCGCTACAGCTATTCCAAACGCGATACTGGCGTTCGGACCTCTCTTCTTCGCAATAGTCGTCTTCCTCGTGAGCATATACGCATATGACATGAAAGTGGAGATACCGCTCGTTTTCACACAGATAAGGGGCGTGGGCGGCAGGCTGCCTATACCGTTCCTCTACGTCAGCGTGCTTCCTGTCATACTCGCCACATCGTTCGAGCTGAGCATGACCGTCTGGTTCAGATTTCTGGCCGGGGTTACTGGAACATTTGCGAATCTCGTCAAGTTCATAGCCCTGTACCAGGTCACTCCTACAGCCACCGGCGCGTCGCAGCTCAACCTTGTCGGAGGGCTCGTATACCTGATATCGCCCAACTTCCCGCTCCCGTATTCGACAGCCTACGGCGGGATAGGTGGCTACAGCGCCTACTTTTCATACCTTGCCACGGGAACAAGCCAGCTCTATCTCCCATGGGGAGGGATAGTTGCCGTGCCCGAGTTCTTGCACATAATCATCTACACTTTGGTCCTGATAGTGCTGGCCGTGGTCTTCGGCAGGTTCTGGATAGAGATGACCGGCCAGAGCCCCAAGCACGTCGCGGAGCAGCTCCAGGACGTCGGCTGGCAGGTCCCCGGATTCAGGAGGGATCCACGCATAGTGGAGAGCATACTCAACAAGTACATACCAACCATAACCATACTTGGAAGCGTGTTCGTCGCGCTTCTCGCGTCGCTCGCGACACTGACCGGTGCGGTGGGCACCGGAATGGGCATACTCCTTACTGTGGGAATAATGTACATGGTCTACCAGCAGCTCGAGCAGGAACACGCCCTCGAACAATACCCAGAGCTCAACAAGCTGCTCTCCTGACCTTGTCTTCCGCTTTTCCGCCGCGCGGGTCAAAAGTTATAAAGCTATTTTCTGCAAGGAAGATTCCCAGAAGGCGATCAGGTACCTGTCATTAGGAGGCTGGCAAGTCACGCATCACGCTCGACCATAGCAGAATTCGTAGATAGTATGAGGGTAGGCTGGTCTAACTATAGCTTCCTGTTCTATATCGGAGGTGTGTCTGCTGTTCTCGGAGGAATGTTCGGCCTCGCGGGCTGGGTCTCGGCACCAGCAACGCTGATATTCTTCTATTACGCTGGCCAGTTCAGGCAACATGTACTCCGCGAGAGCAAGAAGTTCTAGTACATCGCCTGTAGCCTTCTTATCCTCTCCTCTATCGGCGGGTGCGTAGAGAAGAGGTTCATCATGCTGCTCGCCTTGAACGGGTTAGCGAAATAGAGCGAAGCTGTTACTTCGTTCGCGTGCACAACCGGTGTGGAGCGCGGATTCTTTTCATATGACTGTATCTTCTTGAGCGCGCTCGCGAGCTCGGCGGGGTTCCTTGTAACCCTCGCCCCGTTCGCGTCAGCCATGTACTCCCTCCTTCTCGATATTGCCAGCCGTGTGAGCAGAGCGAAGAGAGGCGCTAGCAGTCCGATGGCCAGAGCTATGAGCATAAGCAATCCCGAGTTGCCCCTTCCTCTTCCCTCAAATCCGCCGAAGAAGAATGAGAGCCTGAGGTAAGCTGCGATGAGTCCTATGGCTCCAGCGAAAGCTATTGCTATTGTCATGACGAGTATGTCGTTGTCAGAGATGTGGGAGAGTTCGTGCGAGATCACGCCCTCGAGCTCGTCCCTGCTCATCGTCTGAAGCAGGCCGGTCGTGAATGCAATCGAGGGCTTGCTCCTCCTGCCTGTCGCAAATGCGTTTGGGTTCGGGTCATTTATTATGTAGATTTTCGGCATCTTGATCTGCATCGCAGACGAAAGCCCCTCTACCGATGCGTATAGGTTCTGGTACTGTTTCTCGTCGGCCACCTTCGCCTTGGAGATTGCAAGCACCACCCTGTCGCCGCTGTAGTACGTGAACGCGGCGTACAGAACCACCACCATGGCTCCGAGCGCGAAAGCAAAGAGGCCGCCTCCGAACAAGTATACCACGAAATAGATTACGCCCATGAAGAAGATCGTAAATATGGCGAGAAGAAGGAATGACTTGAGGTTGTTGCGTGCTATCTCGTCAAAGAAACTGGCCATATGACCACCCAGACTACTTCTTCTGCGCCTTGGACCCTTTCGCAGGAGCCTGCGTACCGTCGTCGCTCGTAAGATTAACCTTTATCGCAGCCTTCTCCTCATCCGGCGCCTGGAAGAAGTCCTGGCGCTTGAAGCCCATAGGCCCAGCGAGAATGTTGCCCGGAAACTGCTGTATCGCGTTGTTGTAATCGAGAACATAGTCGTTGTACGATGTGCGCACAAAAGAGATCTTGTTCTCTGTATTCTCAAGCTCGTCCTGCAGGTTCTGGTACGTCTGCGACGCCTTCAGGTCCGGATAGTTCTCTGCGACAGCGAATAGGCTCTTGAGAGCCTGGCTGAGCATGTTGTTGGCCTGCGCCTTGTCCTGGACGCTTCCCGACACTATGGAACTTCTCAGCTGGGTTACCTGCGTAAGCACCCCTTTCTCGTACTTCATATAGCCCTTTACCGTTTCCACAAGGTTGGGAATAAGGTCATACCTTCGCTTGAGCTGAACGTCTATCTGCGCCCAAGCATCCTGCACTCTGTTGCGCTTGGAAATGAGCCCGTTGAAGATCAGGACGATTATGGCGGCTATGATGATTATTGCCGCGGCCGCTACGGTGATTATGTCAACCACAGAATCGCTATGGAATAGGTTCTATAGGTATAAAAACACTCCACAATCGCACGGAACCAAGCGGCTTAATTGTCGCGGCTGACATACGCCGACCCTCCGTTCTCTGAAATGCTTATCGTGGCATACGTGCCATCCGGGCACAACGCACCGGGACCAAACGAAGCCGCCTTCTCAAGATAGTACACGCCGTAAGCTGTGAAGATCTCGTTTCCCTGAAGCGTTGAAGAGCACAGACCCCCGGGTACGAAGAGATTTCCTGAGAAAGAGGATCCGCTAAGCATCGCAGAGTTAAGGGCGTTTACGAACTGCGATATCTCGAACGACGATACGCTTGACCTTAGCCCCGCATACGCACCGGACACGGCTCCAACCGCGAAAAGGAAAGAGAGCCCAGCTAGAGACAGGTAGAGCATGAGCTCTAGCGAGAGCTGGGCCCTCAATGCTACACGCCGTTGCTCGTCAGAGACCCGAGCTCGTTGCCTATGGCCGTCGCAATTCCTACGCTCGACCCGTTCACGGTAACGTTGCTCACCACCGCGCCCCTCAGCTTCACGACCATGGCCAGCGCAAGCACTATGACTATGCTTGCCGCAGCCACCATCATGATGTACTCGAGGGAGCTCTGCGCCTTCTTGCTCCTGGCGAGCGCTAAGAAAGCAATTGCGCCCGCAGGCAGGAGCCTGTCCGCCATTCTTTGTGTGTTTTTCATCTTTCCACCTACAGTATGCCTGAGAGAAATGACTGCGTGGCGAGAGCCACCGCAGAGGCAAGCGTAAAGTACGGCAGCACGGATTTTGCCGCATCGGCAACGCTGCTGTTAGGATGTGCAAACGCATGCGATATAGAGAGGATGACAAGGACGTAGGTAAGTGAAGTAAAAAGGAAGGCGCGTCCCATCGACGCGGCCGCGCTGCCCGTCAGGCCCAACGAGCTCGTGAGTATTATAGTGCTTATGCCCGAGAAAAGAGGGAAGAAGAAGCACATGCCCATGTACGTCAGCGTCATAGAGCTGCCCGCCTTTGCCGCAAACCTGTTCCTGGCCTTGATCTCGCTTCTCAGCCTTTCAGCAAAAAGCTCAAGCGCCCTGCTCATATCGGACCTCGTTCCGGTACCGATCTCAACCAGCCCGATAAGGTCGGACAGCCTGCCGCCGATATGCTCATCACATGCGCCCGCAGAGCCCGAAAGCTTCATCCGGCGCGATATCCTCGCAAGCTTCTCGTCGGCAACCGCTGCCCGCTCAAACGCCTTTGTCACCGAGCCGGTGCGCCGGTACTCAGAAAGCGTGGACTCAGCCAGCAACAGCGCCCTCTCGCTCTCGCGCTTCCCACGAAACTCAAGCAAACAAACGCCTCCACATAAACAGATTGCCTATCGAATAGAACGACGGGACCGCAAACACCAGGAGCGCAGAGAAAAGCAGCATGCTGAACGGACTGCGCGAGAGTATGCTGCTGCCTATGAATGCGAACACCATGAATGACGGCAGCACGGTTGATACGAACATGCTGAATGTCGCATATCTCTGAACCGAATCTCCAGCCTCCGTGTCGCGCGCCTCCGCATTATCCTGCGGATGCGAAGACACGCCAGCAAAATCCCGATCTTCACCGCCTCCCAGCGCATGCTTCTTCAATGAAGTCCTGACATCATGCCTCAGCTTCGCGTAGGCTATCTCACCAGCCGATTCCTCAAGCGCTTTCATGCGCGGCATCCCAAGCGCGATGCGATAGAGCGCCCTTCCAAAGAAGTCTGCCTTGTTTTCTCCTTCAAGTTTTGCCGTATACGCGTTTCGGTTGATCTCCACAAGCTTCCCCACCAGGAGTACCATCGCATTCGCCGCCGCCAGCAACGCAGCCATGGCTAACGCACCCTGACCGTTGTCCGCAATGTATATCGCCAGCGCAAGCCCCGAGGCCAGAGACTCGAAGATTACGGCACGAACCCAGAGCCCGCTCACACGCATGCGTACCCCGACAGCTTGTCAAGCACCTCCTTCGGACCCTTGCTGCTTTCAAAAACCACCTTTAGGAATTCCACCCTCTTCTCAAACTCCTTTATCGCCGAATTCTTCCGAAGATTCATCTTCCTCGCAAAGGCATCTGCAACCTTGGACGAAGCGAACGACCCTGCATCAAACTTTCCTTCGGACACGACGCGTCTCAGGTCAACGGAGTCGGCCTCCTCTATCACCGTGCCAAGCGTCCCCGTTTCGGCCCTGCTGAGCCAGCGGTATTCGTAGATGTCGTTCAGGGTCCTCCTCGACAGCCCCAGGTGCTTCATGTACACTGCTATATCCAGGCAGTTCAGCGTGCGGGTGTCCACATTCATTGGCTCAACCATCAGCCTCTTCACTATCTCCATGCCTCCTTCGTTGCTGTGCATTGTGGTCATGAACGGTACTCCCAGGTTGCCTCCCGAAAAGAGTTCGCGAGTCTCGCTTCCCCTAACCTCTCCCACCACCAACCTGTCCGGCCTCAGCCTCAGAGCATTTATCACCTGCTCCCTCGTGTTTGCCTTGCCTCCGTGCCCGGAGCCGTAGAGCGCGACGCTGTTGTTTATGTCGACCTTTATCTTCAGCTCGTTCACCTCCTCCTCTATGGTGAGAACCTTCTCCGCGATTGGCACGAACCCGAAGAGCGCGCTCAGGAGAGTCGTCTTGCCGCTCGCCGGCGGCCCCGCTATGATTATGTTCATGCCGAGATCCATCGCCATCCATAGATATGCCAGCGCCTCAAATCCTGCCGTGCCCTTTCTTACCAGATAGTCGAATCCCACTATCCTGTTGTCCGTGAGTCTTATCGATGCCACGGCTCCGCTCTGCGCATAAGGCTTGATTTGCGCGTGTATCCTGGCGTCGCCAACCTGCGCGTCAATTATGGGCGTGGACTCCCCCAGCTCCTTATCGGCCTCGTACACGAGCCTGTTCAGGCTGTGCCTGAAGGCCTTCTCTCCGGTGAACATGAGGTTAGTTGTGCACCTGCCGTAGTCCGAATGGAATATGTTTATCGGAGCGTTCGGGGCGTTGATCTCGATCTCTTCTATGCGCTTCCTGTCCTCCATAAGCATGCTTATCGGTCCGTAGCCCACGGTATCGTGCGCCACCAGGTAGGAGACAAAATCCGCCCTGCCCCTGTCCATGTGCGCCGACAGATGCCCGGCCGCTGCCTGCCTTGCAGCGTCAAACATACCCATACCTATCTCCTCATTCGACCTCGACAGTTCCTCTACAACAGCGTTTTTTGCCCTCTCTGCGCAGGCGTTCTCGAAGCCGCTCAGCCGCTGGAGGCCTCCGCCAACCACATAGTGGTATCCCGATCCGCGCCTCCCGATTATTTTTGGCACAAGCCCTCCAACATTTTCGACAATCTCGCATTCCACAGCAGGGTCTATGGAGAAGCATAGCGGCAGTCCGCGCTCTGGAGCGGAACGCGTGTGCGGAGGATGCATTTTATTTACTAAAATATCTAATCTTTTACTTAAATAAAACATATTGTAGTTTGTGTCTCTTAATATTCTTATACTTTTCCATAGGGTGGCATTTTACCTTGCTTCAACAGCTTGGCTCGAGGGTAAGACTAATTACATTTATATAATTAAGTATCGAATTCATCACATATGGCCAGAAGAGAAAGGGGCGAAGACAAGATCTGGATGCTCAGGAAGGTGTTGAGCAAGCCAAACTTCGCCGTGCTGAAGCTTCTTATGGAGAAGTCTCCCAGGACTACAAGGGAGCTGTACCAGCTTCTGGGCAACAAGTTCACAAGGAAGACCCTGATCATAACTCTCCGCAACCTTTCCATGAACCTCAACGTGCTGCAGCCAACGCACATACGCACGGAGCGCGGGTACGACCTTGGCTACGGAATCAACCCGAGGCTCAAGGACGTGGTCAAGCTTGTAGAGAAGTGCGAGAACATAGTCGAGAGCGTCTCATCAAGCCCCAAGAGCAACTAGCCACTGGTTGAATGGGCGTCAAGAAGTACAGGGTAACGATAAATAACGAGAGCTTCAGCTACACGGTTGTCGTTGAGGCCGACGAGAGCTCCACGATGAAAGATTTCGAGAAGATCGTGGCCAAGAAGGTAAAGGAGCAGTACGGAGCCGATATACCGGACAACGTCGCCGTAGACATGGAGTTCGAGATAGTGGGATAGCTCAGCCCCACACATCAGCGCTTATCCTGTTTGCCGGAACGTTCAGAGCCGTCAATGCATCCTTGACCGCCTTCACGAAAGGCAGCGGCCCGCAGACGTATACCATCCTCTCAGGGAAGTCGGGTGCGTACTTCTGTATCATCGTCGAGTCTACATGGCCCGTCTGCCCCGTCCACCCGTCGCCAGGCGCGGGCCTTGTGACCGTGACCGTGAGCTTCATCCTGAGCATGTTCTGAATGTCCGCCAGCTCCTGCTTCTTTATCACCTCGGTCGGGTACTTGACGCTGTAGAGCATCAGCACATCTGTCGTGTCCTTCCTGATGCGCATGTGCCTAAGCATCGACATGAATGGCGCAACCCCAGTTCCTCCGGCTATGAAGAGCACCTTGCTGTCCTTTGCGGGGTCGAAGCGGAACTGCCCGCTGGGGCCTTTCAGTATGAACGGATCTCCGATCGCTATGTCGTTGAAGTGGGACCTTCCGATGTGCTCCCCGTGGGTTGGGTTCTTTATTACGAAGAACTCCATATTGATGGCTGATGGGTCGGAGGCTATCGACAGTGCGCGGCCCACGTGCCTCTCCCCTGTCTGCTTGTCGATTCCGTAGAGCATCATGAACATTCCAGGATCGAAGGCGTTTGGTTTCCCATCGTCGGGCTTCATACCTATGACCAGCACCTCAGGGGTCTCGTCTACCTTCTCACTAACCTTGTACTTCCGCTCTATCACAGGATACGCTGCCATCATCAGTCACAGACTGAGTTTGTAGTGTCATGAATAAATAGGTTTTCCGGGCAAGCAAGGGCAAGGAGAGGGTAAGGAACTAGCTCACATGCTCTTCTCCGAGAGGTAAACGAGTATCGCCTGCTCAAGCAGGAGCTTGTTCTTTGCCTGCTCCCAAACGATGCTTCTCGATCCCTCCAGCACGTCGGCGGTTATCTCCTGTCCGCGGAACGCGGGGAGGGGATGCATGACCAGCGCATCCTTGTCAGCGTACTTGAGCGCATTCGCATTGACCTGGTATTTGGAGAACGCCTTCTTCCTCTTCTCAGCCTCGTTCTCGTTTCCCATGCTCACAAACGTGTCTGTGTACACTATGTCGGCTCCAGCCAATCCTTCCTCCATGGTATCAAAGATGTCCACAACCCCGTACTCCCTGGATCTTGTGAGGTACTCTGGGTTCGGGGGGTAGTCCTTTGGTCCCACAAGCGCCATCTCCGCGCCAAGCTTCACGCCCGCAAGCATCAGGGAGTTGCACGTGTTCTGCGCGATGTCGCCGACGAAGGCTATGCGGAGCCCGCGTATCCTTCTCTTTGCGTTAGACATGGTGTAAATGTCAGCGAGTGCCTGCGTGGGGTGCTCGAGGTCTGTCAGCGCGTTTATCACGGGCACGGTGGAGTTGTTGGCGAACTCGACAAGGTCCTCGTGGTGGTACATTCGAGCCGCAACGAAATCAACGTACAGGCTCATCATCCTGGCCGTGTCTGATATCGGCTCGCCCCTGGACATCTGCGTTGTCTTCGTATCCACGTATATCGACTTGCCACCCAACTTGGCCATAGCAACCTCGAATGAGACACGTGTTCGTGTCGACGGCTTCTCGAAGAGGAGTGCTAGAACCGCGTGCTCCCTGAGCGAAGTGGTCGTCTTGCCAAGGCTTGTCTCATCAGCTATGTCGAAAATCTCGTTCATCTGGTCGCGCGAGATGTCTTTTATGCTAAGGAGGTGCATCCTACCACTATCCAAATATGAAACCAAGCCCCTGGTCTGACTTCTGCCTCTCTTCCTCTATCCTGTCTATTATCTGATTCTCCACCTCCTTCGGGGCGCGTTGCAACGATGTTATGTTCTTCTTCAGCTTCGCTTCGCCAGCGTCCAGGAAGGCTTCGTCGGCGTTTAGGTACAGGTAGCTCTTCTCCCTGTCGAGCCCCAGGGATATGCCGTCCTTTATCTGGTAGTCCTGCCTGGCGAATATCGTGTTGAGCTCCTTGTCGTTCTTCAGCCTGCTGAGCGCGTCCTCCGATTCCTTCTTCTTTTTCTCAGCCTCTGCTTTCAGCTCAGGATGCTTTTCCATGTACTTGGGATCGTCCCACTCCTTCGGCGTTTTAGGTATGAGGTTTGGGTCGAGGTACGGATCGTATTCTAGGATCTTTTTCAGTGCTGCAACGTCAGACGAGTTGAGTACGTAGACTCTTGCGGGTATCGCATTCACCCTTCAACAAGCATGGCGTTGATGCTGCCCTCCTGCCCGGGCCTGTTGGTGACCCTGGCCCTGCCCAGCTCCGTGTTTATTATGGCGCCCTTTGTTATTATCCCCAGCCTGGCGAAGTTCCTGTTGTCGCGTGACTCCATAACCCCGGTTATCTTCGTCTTCTTGTAGCCCTGCTTGGTCAGCACGTTTGCGAACGAGACCTTCTTCATCGCGTCCTTCACGTTGCCCCCCCTGCCGCGCACCTTCTTGACCACGAACTCGCCGCTTGCCCTTGCCGCTGCGAAGTAGCCTCCAGACTCGCTCCTCCTCTTGTCCCTCAGCTTGCTCTTCGTCTTCCCGCTGCCCGAAGAGGCCCGGTCTGATTTACCATGCACTTGTGCACCGAATTGGCTCATGTTCTCACAATCAGCAGAATATGTTATATACATTAACAAGGAAAGGGTTTTATTGATTGTCATGTTGGCTCCCACAGCCGGGATTGTCGAGTTCAAAAGCATGCCTGTGGTCTGCCTCTGCAGCAGCAGGGCTGGCGTGCAAGAGCTTGTTGACGAGTCGAAGAAGCTCTCAAAAGGGACGGATGTCGTTCTCGTCCTCGGCTATTCGGATCGTGCGGTCTTGCGCATCCTCCCCGCATACGTAAACGCGACGATAAGGACCAGGGAGGGCACCGCAAGGTCAAGGAGCATGCAGGTAGAGATGCTCATGCTTGTGTGCGGCACTATGAACATAGGCAAGGCGCTGAAAAACTCAGGCGCAAAGGACGGCAGGAAGTTTCTCGTGTTCACCTCCAACGCTGCGCTCTTCTCAAGGTTCGCAAAGAGATGCGCAATCTCGAGGATCAGGAGCATACGACCCAGGCTTGTCTCCAAAGAAGCCGGAGATGTGGCGATAACGGAGCTGCTGAACGACTAGCGAACGTTTTTTAACACTCGCTGCCAATTTGAATCATGGCAACCAAGGACAACATGAATACCGCAATAACGCTTGCCCACGTGGCAGCGATCTTGCAGATAATCTTCACGATACTGGGATTCATAGCGGTCCTCGGCATCTCCGTGCTTGTCTCCGGCCCAGCCATAATAGGTAGCGCCATAGGTATAGTGGGCGTTGTCATAGGAGTGGCATGGTCGTGGGCCGATTACGAACTCATCTATGAGCCAATGAAAGCGGGCCGGTACTCCAAGATGTCCGACAGGATGCTCATAATAGGCCTGATCCAGCTGTTCGTGGGCGGGACAGTGCCAGGAGTGATCATACTTGTCTCATGGCTTGTCGCAAGGAGCTAATCCTCGCTGAATTCGGCATTCAGTATCTCGTATATCTTCTCAGCCTTCTTCGCGCCTACCTTCTCAACCTCCATCAGTGCGTCCGGCTCTGCTGACACCACATTCTTTATGGTCCTGAAGTGGCTTATCAGCGCTCTCGCAAGCGCGGGCCCTATTCCAGGAATGGAGCTGAGTATCAGAAGCTGCCACTGAGCGTTGCTGAACGCACGTTTCGACCCCAGCATGCGCGGCAGCCGTTTCTCGTTCTGCTCCCTTTCGGCGAGTCTGGCAAGCATGCTTACTGTCTCCGCTGCGTCCTTCGACCTTATGACCTGCACGTTGTAGTCGCTGTACAGGCTGATTATCGCGCCCAAAACCACGTTCGGGTTCATGGCGAATTCGGAATCATCGCCCTCCAAGAGAAGTATCGGTTTCCTGTAAGTGCGGTTCAACCTCTCTATCTGGTCGAAGAGCCGCGCGTTTATTATAGAGCTCTCAAAGTCGTGAACCGTCTTCCGTTCAACACACATCCTGTCCGAGAGAATGTAGTCGCCCACGGGCAGCTGCGCGAAGCTCAGGAGTATTCCGGAGCCAGAAAGCCCCTCCAGTATGTCGAGGTTCCTCTCCCTCTTGTCAACTATTATCTTCACTTCCCCCATCGAACCAGCGAGAGCGTGCAGCATATTGATATAGTTTGATTAGGAATAAATAGCATATGGCACGACGCAGGAGCAAGGAGAAGCAGCCAAGCAAGGAAGATTACCAGCTCAAGGAGAAGCTGAAGATAGAGGAGGGGGTCTTCGACACCAGGACCATGCTCAGGATAGGCAAGCTGTTCAGCAAGGGCGTGGTCGCGAGCATGGAGTTCATAATCGCACGAGGCAAGGAAGCAGACGTCTATCTGGCGGATGCCGGCGAGAAGCTCGATACTGATTTCCTGGCCCTCAAGATCTTCAGGCTGGAGAACGCGAGGTTCCAGAAAAGGATCAAGTACATTGAAGGAGATCCGCGCTTCGGGAAGGTGAAGAACACGGTCAGCGAGATAGTCGGGGCTTGGTGCAAGAAGGAGTACGGCAACCTGCTCGTCGCGGAGGCCGTCGGGGTGCATGCGCCAAGGCCTTATGCGTTCAACGGCAACGTGCTCGCGATGGAGTTCATAGGCAGGGAAGGCAAACCGTCCAGAACAATGCGCGAGGAGAAGCTGGCCAATCCTGAGAAGACGCTCAACGCGATACTGGAAGACGCGCGCAGGCTCTACTCGGGCGAGCTGGTGCACGCAGATCTGAGCGAATACAACGTTCTGATGAAAGAAGGCGTACCTTATTTGATAGACTTCGGGCAGGCTGTGCATATAAAGCATCCTGATGCGCAGGCGTACCTGGAGCGTGACGTTTTCAACATACTGCACTATTTCAGCAAGAGATACGGGATAGAAAGAGACGCAGCGGAGGCGCTCAGGAGCATAACTAAATAGGCACAGGTATGTTCCTCTCCTTCAACCTGTCTCTGTCTCCTATGCTGTAGCGCCAAACTATGTCACCGCGCTCGTTGCTCTGCACGACCCAGGGCTTTACCACAACAAGGTCATTCTCCTTTATCCAGAACCTGCGCCTGAGCCTGCCTGGTATGCTGCATATGCGCTCAAAATTGTCTGAGCATCGTATCCTGAACTTCGACGCGCCGAGCACCTGCGCAACCACTCCCACGACCTCGCCCTGCTGCGGTATCTTCAGCTCGTAGACCGGGGCCGGCCTTCCGCCCCTTCCCCTGCCTCTTCCACCGTTTCCTCTCCTATGAAACGCCAAATCAAGACCTCTTTACAGTGTACCTGGCGCCGCACGCCTCGCACACGAGAGTCTCGTATCCCCGCTCCGTCCCCTCTATATGCGTGTCCGGCTTGTGGCACTCCTTGCATATCACATATGTCTCAAAATACTTCTTCACCTTGTCATTGAGCACCATAGCCTGGACCTTGGTGCTTATCGTGAGCTTATGGTCGCCCACGCTCACCGGCGCCGCGAGCTCCTTGCTCAGGTACTTGGCGATGTCGCCCTCGTCCCTTCGCGCGGTGTCCGCAATCTGTGAGAAGTTCCTTATAATCGTCTTGCTGCCCTGGATTATCGAATCGACATCGGGCACCTTAAAGTCTGATTTCTCTGTGGCAAGGCTGGGGAGCTGGGCGAACGCCCGGTCCAGCAGTTGCTCATAGCTAGAATCCAAAAGGATCACGTATAGTATTGGTTTTATCGTTTATTAAGCTATTCGCCCAATACGTATTCGCAGTAGGGAGGCGGGAAGCTAGGGGTTTCCCACACCGCAAATCCCCTTCGGCGGGCCGCATGCCAGTTGCGTCGCATTTGCGCATGCAGGGCCTACGCCAAAGCGTCGAGGTCTTGCCTCCAGTGGCGGTCTCACGTATGAACCGGGCCAGGCCGGAAGGAGCAACCCTAAGTATGCGCGGCTGTGCTCTGGAGATACAGGGCTGAGCAGAGGCGCAGACAACCCTTCATGCGTGCTTGCGGCAAGATTGGCTCCTGCTGCACTGCTTGCATGCCGAAAGCCGTGATAGAATGACAAAAGTGCTGAAGGTGGACGCAGTGGAGCCAGACACGGGCAAGATCGCCATCGCAGCAAAGGCGATAACCGAAGGCGGCCTGGTGGCATTTCCTACCGAGACCGTCTACGGCCTAGGCGCTAACGCCCTCGATCCAGAAGCAGTCGCTATGATATTCAAGGCGAAGAACAGGCCAGCAGACAATCCGTTGATAGTACACATTAGCAAGATGACCCAACTCAGGGAGGTTGCGGAGGGCGTGTCACCGCGCATGCTGAATATAGCAGAGAAGGTCTGGCCTGGTCCGCTCACTTTCCTGTTCAGGAAATCTGACAGGCTGCCGCAGGCTGTTTGCGGGCTCACCGACAAGGTAGCCGTGCGCATGCCCTCCCACCCTGTTGCCCTCGCCCTCATCTCCGCAGCCTGCGTCCCTATAGCCGCGCCCAGTGCAAATCTCTCGACAAGGCCTAGCCCTACCAGCGCAGCCCACGTGCTCGCAGACCTTGACGGTAAGGTGGACATAGTCCTCGATGCAGGGGATACGTTTTTCGGTGTCGAATCCACGATAATTGACGCCACGTGCAGGCCCTTCAGGCTTCTGAGGCCGGGAGCATGTACGCTGGAAGAGCTTCAACGCCTGCTCGGGCGCGTTAGCGTGCCGATGTCTGTAAAGAAGGCAGAGTCGTCTGCGCACGCCATAGCTCCCGGCATGAAGTACAGGCACTACGCCCCATCAAAGCCCTTGTACATGCTGGGAAACAAAGGCTTCAGCCACAAGCTGTTCGCGATGAAAAACGTCGGTATAATCTGCAGCAGAGAGCTGTGCCGAAGCTATAGGGGAGCAGGGAAAAACGTGATAATCCTCGGCAGCGAGAAGAACCTGTATGAGATTGCCAGGAACCTCTTCAAGTCGCTGAGGGCCCTGGACGAGCTTGATGTAGAGTTCGGGATAATAGAAACCTTCAAGGAGGAAGGGATAGGGCTTGCAATAATGAACCGCATAAAGAAGGCGTCAGCTGACATGGAGCTGCCTTCAACAGTTAGATAGCCTGAAAGGATACCTTTTAATTCTGAATTTCCAATTCTGCAGCGTGCTGGGTTCGCCTAGTGGTAGGGCGGCAGCCTGCTAAGCTGTTTGGCTAGAAATGGCCTTCGCGAGTTCGATTCTCGCACCCAGCGTTTCCACTCGCTCTGCGACAACAGATTTGTTTTGTCGTCGTGCACAGAATCTAACTCGTGTCAGAATCCCACAATAATAGAATGCCTTATACGGTCTGACATAACATCAATGTATTTTAAGGGGAACCGCATAGCTACTAATGTGGTGAAATAAACACAAAAAAGAAAAATCCTCCAAAACTTTTCACTGATGTAGACCTGATGCAAACACTGGGATCTGATGGTATCAGGGCAATGTTCGATAAAAAAGCAATGCGAATTCTTGAGCATGTCAATAATAACCGCGGTGTATTTGAAGATGACCTAAGTGGTTCGCTAGACAACATGAGTGAGGCTGTAGGACTTGAAGCAAAAGCAAAAGAACTTGAAAAAGCGGGAATCCTAAAATCTAGTGTTGCAAAAAAAGATGATGTTCGCCTAGTGTTTGGCACCCCGTTTAGGACTGTAGGTTCGTTTAAACTATATGAAATCGAGGAAAACAAGAAAGAGTTTGTGGCAAAATTACTTGAACTTGAAAAAAAGAAATAATTAGGCTTCTAAGAAAAGGAACCGTATCCAAAGAAGGTCAATATCAAAGTATATTAAAGAACATACTTTGAGAATCGCCCCTTTGGTTTCATGCTCGCACCCAGCGTTTTACTCAACCTGACAAAACTAAGACAATATTTATAAAAGGGGAAAATAAACTCTGTTTGATTGTATGGTTTTCAAGAGCGGTGAACGAAAGGAGCACGAGTTCCTGCTGACAAAATTGCGAGAGGAACCGGAGAGATTTGTGACCTTGAGCACGTTCCTTAAGGAGGAAGCGGACAAAAATCACGTAGGCGTTTCAGAACTGCTCGACAAACTGGCAAAAGAGTTTTCAAAGGAAAACAAGCAGGGCGGCGGGCCGCTTGGCAGCGTCGATCCACAGCAGTTCCTCGTCCGTGTGCACAACCTCAGAAACGACGGCTCGGCTCCAATCCAACTGGATGACGAAGCGTACGCGGAGCAGGCCGAACTGATTCTTAGCATAAAGAGGTCGGCAGGGAAGTACGCCATACAGCCCGAAACGTTGCTGAACAGGATAGAAAAGGAACTGTATTTCAAGGCGCTTCATCTTGGGCTTGAAGATGTGGAGGACTTCGACAGGTCGATGTCCTTCGGATCGCACGACGCGTTTCTGACAGCATCCGCAGGGCTAAGGGAAGCGTACAAGAGACTACTGAAGGCCGCAATCGTGAGCCTCGAAGCACTAAGCAGCGATCCTCTTTCGGCGCTTATGCACGAGAACAGGGATTCGCGCATCTCAAAAGAGATAGCCGGTGCCGTGCTGCACATAAACAAGAAGATGGAAGAGGCAAACGAACTCGGCTTTTCCTTTTCGTTAGCCGTGCAAAAAGCTGTGCTGATCAAGAAAGATGACGTGCTCGAGCCCACAGCAGCAAACGGGATGCGTTTCATCAAACTCCTTCCGGACGAGACCACCATGTATTTCAATGGAGATTCAGACAGCAAGTTCTACGTCAGATTCGGAGATATAAGGGAGATGTCTGTTGTTGACGGGCAGGGCAGGAAGCAGAAGATATACGATCAAGACACGTTCCTTCTTGTTATGAAAGAAGTGTGGCTGTCAAAAGGCGCATCTCCCTTCGTTTTAGCGCACATGCTTTCCGAGGAAAGAGAGAGGCTGAAAGAAGCCCCAGCAGGCTCCCTGTTCGGCGAATAGCACTACTTCCACAGGGCAACTTTTCCGATCAGGAAATCGTAGTTTTCGCGCCTTCCCTTCTCTTTAGTTATCTCTCCAGCGTGCCTTTCGCACAGGTAGATGCTTTTGCCGTTCCTCAGCGTAATCAACATGTTCGCCAGCGCGTATGTGCCTTCATCGTGCATGCAGAAATCGCAGCACGTGTACGCCAGCACCACCTCCTGAGATTTCGTAGCTCCGGTTATGTCCTTGTTTATCTGCGGTATCGCCCCCTGCACCACGTATGCGTTGCCACACTCTTTGCATTCAGCTATGCCATACCACTCGAAGGGCATGCGTCCCCGGTATTCGAGCGCGAACTGCTTGCCGTTCAGGCTTGCGCTCACCTTAAGATCCGGGTTGCGGGCGTAGTAGGCATTCTGCTCCGTATCCTTGAGGCAAAAGGGGCAGCGCCTTATGACGAGCATAGTGCGCTGCAGTTCGAATGTCTTCTTCTCGGATACTGTCGCCATGCAAACACGCTTCCGCTAACCAGCTATACCTTTCTTGCAAAAGAAAAGTTAAAGCTTAAGCTGGGGCAGCCGCGTCTCCCGTAGGCTCGCCTATTGCGAACCTTGTCCTTACGTCGGTTACCTTCACTGTCAGCTTGTCCCCGGGCTTGGCGCCCTTGACGAAGATGACAAAACCGTCTTTCTTGGCTATGCCGTCTCCTCTAGATGCCTGGCCTTCTATGGTGACTTCCAGTACGTCTCCGACTTTCACCGGCTTTGGCAGGAAATAGTTAGGGTTCATTCCCCTTCTTTCTCCCCTATCTCCCCTGTCTCCTCTGCCGCGTCCTCCTTCTTCTTCTCCGTATGTCATTTCATTTCCTCCGCAGAATTAGTTTCCGCAGTGATTGTTATTTAGTTCGCACCTATATAAATCTATGTTTTTGTCGTCGTCAACTTGACTTTAGAGCTTTCAGGAGTGAGGTCAGCTTAGGGAAGAGTCTGTCGGGTTTCTCGTTCCTTAGAGACCTCAAAGAGCCTATGCCGTCGGCCACAGCGTATGCATCTATTCCAGCAAGCCTAGCCGCCATTATGTCTGTAGGGAGATCGCCGATGTATACGCTTCTCTTCTTGCTCGCCCCAAACCTGTCGATCAGAAGCAAAAGGCCCGTGGGATCGGGCTTGTAGGAGTCGATCGACTCTGCTGCCAGGGCAAAATCCACCCTGCTGTCTATCCCAAGGTTCCGTATCTCCTTCAAGAGCCTGTAGGCCTTGGAGTCGCTGAATATCGCCACCTTCTTGCCCTTGCTTCTTAGGAAATCAAGCGTGTCTGTGGCTCCGGGCTTGAGCTTCGGATTGAAAGCAAGCGCATAAGCGTCGTCCAAAAGCGAGTAGAGCTTGCTCGTCCGCTCCCTTATCACAATCCCCTCTGCGGAGAATTTCGACGACCGAGTGCTCCTTATCCGATCTGCGCCCCCGCGTCTTCCATACCTCCTCAGCATGTCCAGAATGGTAACGACCAAAGTCGATGTGGTCAGCGTGTGGTCCCAATCGAAGATGAACAGGTCGTACTTTGATAGAGGCCGCATAGGGTTATAATCCTGTTTAACGAATAAAAGGATATGTGATGACAAAGGTGATCGCTGAGCTTCGGCGATGACGAGAGATAGGCGGTCTGATACTTTGGTGTTCGCGTGCAGGTTGGGGGAAGCGGTGTGCTCAAAAAGCTCGGAAAGAGCTCGATCCTAGTGACCGATATCGCTAACCAGTTCTGGTGCGAGCGGCAGATGGAGTGTAACTACCTGTACGGAAAGAAGTACACGAAGTACATGGCGCAGGGCAAGCAGCTGCACGAGGCCCTGCAGGACGAGGTCTACGTGCCGCTCACCATAGAGCCCGTCAACTTCGAGGACTTCATGTACAAGACCGCTTACGAGAACTACCGCTCGCTGCTCTCGCTTAAAGAGAAGGGCATCTGCAGAGAGTTGCGCGTATACGGCTCGCTCAACGGCTACCGTCTTTCTGGCCAGATAGACGAGATGAAGATCGTTGGCGGAAAGGTGAGGGTGATAGAGAGGAAGAGCACCGACGCGAACCGCAAGCTAACAGAGGTGTATACACGCCCGCACGTGATGCAGGTTAGGCTCTACAGGAAGATGCTCGGCGACATAAAGGCTAGGAATTACTCTCACGAGAACTTCGTCAAGACGTACGGGCTCAAGAAAGACGGCCTTTCAGAAACCTTCAAGCGCGAGCTCCAGGCAATGGGCATAAAGGACGAACTCTCGAACCCGCATTCTATGTCGGAGCTGATGTTCAAGGAGCTCTACTCGATGCCTGAACTGAGCGACACGCTTGAGGTTGCTTATGTTGACAGGTTCAGCGGAAAGCAGATAAGCAGCATGGAGATAGATTACAACGAGGAGAAGATGGGCAGCGACATCGCTTACGTGCTGAAGTTCTGGAACGGAGAGCGCGAGTCGGCGCCTGTCGTCGAGGCTGAGAAGTGGAAATGTAACTTCTGCAAGTTCTTCGGCAAGGAGTGCAAGGTCTGGTGGACTGGTTAGATGTTGAACGTTGGCGATCGCAAACTTAGCAAAAGCGTGCTCATCGAGGAGTTTGGCAAGCGACCGAACGAGTACTATTCGACAAAGACTTTCGAGGAGAAGGGATTCAAGAGGCAGAAGTGCGCAAAGTGCGGCAAGTGGTTCTGGGCCATACCCGAGACCAACGACTGCGGGGACGCTGCGCACACACCATACTCGTTCTTCAAGGAAAAGCCCGAGTCGATAAGCTACACCGATTTCTGGAACAAGTTCTCCGGATTCTTCAAGAGGAACAAGCACGCGGTGGTCAAGAGGTACCCTGTAGTGAGCAGATGGCGTCAGGACCTCTACTTCACGATAGCGGGCATACAGGACTTCCAGAGAATAGAGAACGGGCAGATGAACTTCGAATACAGCGTGAACCCGCTCCTCGTGCCGCAGCCGTGCCTAAGATTCAAGGACATAGAGAACGTGGGCGTTACGGGCAGGCACTTCACCACATTCGTCATGGCCAACCAGACATCGTTCAACTACCCCAAGGAGGGCTACTGGCGCGACAAGACCATCGAGCTCAACTTCAGCTTCCTGACGAAGGTCATGGGCATAGAACCAGAGGAGATTAGGTACCAGGAGGACGTGTGGGCAATGCCAGATTTCTCTGAGTTCGGCCCGAGTCTCGAGTTCTTCTCTAAGGGTGCGGAGCTCGGCAACAACGTGTTCACGCAGTTCGAGCTTGCCGGGGGCAAGATACGCGAACTCGCTGGCAAGGTCGTGGACACCGGGTGGGGCTTCGAGCGCAACTTCTGGTTCTACACAGGCATGAGCACCGCCTACGAGGCGGTATTCAGCAGCACGCTGTCAAAGATAGAGAACGAGCTGAACATAGAGTTCGACACCCGTTTCTACTCGAAGTTCGCAAAGTACGCCGGCACGCTCAACATGGAGGAGGTGCGCGACATAGCCGAGGCGGAGAAGCGAGTTCTCAAAGAGGCGAAGATAACCGTACATGACTATGAGAAGAAGATCAAGCCGATGCAGGCCGTGTACGCGCTGCTCGACCACACAAGAACGCTGCTGTTCGCGATAAATGACGGATCGCTCCCCTCGAACGTGGGTGGAGGCTACAACCTCAGGATACTCCTCAGGCGCGCGTTCGACTTCATAGACGAGTACGGCTTCAGGGTGGACATGAGTACCCTGGCGGAGCTTATAGCCACGGAACTGAAGCCGATGTATCCAGAGCTCTCGACCAAGCACGACATCTTCGAGAAGGTGGTGCAGGTGGAGCGCGACAGATACGAGCACGCAAGGGAGGGCGCCAGGAAGGCTGTCGAATCGCTGCTCCAGAAAGGGAGCAAGATAGACCTGCAGCAGATGCGTACGCTGTACGAGAGCCAGGGCGCTACCCCGGAACTGATAGCAAAGGTCGCGGCAAGCAGGAAGGTGAAGGTCGAACTTCCGGAAGGCGCGTACACAGAGATCGTAAAGGGCGACATGGCAAGAAAGGAGAAGGAGGCAGACAGGAGCGTGGCGCTGCCCAGAAACCTGCAACCAACAAAGAAACTCTACTATGATTTTGCAACAAGGTCGAGGTCGAAGGTAATCTTCGCAAAGGGCAACTTCTTCGTGCTCGATAAGACACCGTTCTACCCCGAGGGTGGAGGCCAGGTCGCCGACACAGGCACCGTTGACGGAAAGAGAATAGCGGACGTGCAGAAGATAGGCGATGTGATCGTGCACTTCACGGAGAAGAGCAGCGGGCTCAAGAAGGGCGAGATAGTTGACGCTGCGGTTGACGAGCAGCGCAGGAACGCGATAATAGCGCACCACACCGCAACACATCTCATAAGCGCAGCGGCGAGAAAGGTCCTGGGCGAACACGCGTGGCAGGAAGGCGCGAAGAAGGAGGCGCACAAGGCACACATAGACATAGCACACTACGACAAGCTCTCGGAGCAGGACGTCAAGGCGATAGAGACGATGGTGAACGCCTGGCTCTTCAACGGGATAAAGGTGCACGTGCAGGAGATGACGAGGGGCGAGGCCGAGTCGAAGTACGGATTCTCTATCTACCAGGGTCACGGCGTGCCGGCGAGCAGGATGAGGATAGTTACGATAAAGGACAGGGGCGGCAACCTTATAGACGCAGAGGCGTGCGGAGGCATACACGCGGTGGGCAGGGAGAACCTTCTAGGCATAGTCAGCATAATCGGCACAGCAAGAATACACGATGGCATAGACAGGATAGAGTTCGTAGCGGGCCCGGCCGCGCTCGAGAGGTTCGAGACAATGCACCAGCAGCTAAGCTCGCTGGCGAAGACATTCAACGTCGATCCGTTGCTCGTGTCGAAGAAGATAGAGGAACAGCAGGATGAGCTTAGGGCGCTCCACAAGAACACAGAGAAGAGCAACGAGCTGCTGGCCACAAGCATAGCAGAATCGATTCCAGACTCTGAGACGATAGAGCGCGAACTCGAGGTGGACAGGAAGATGATGATAAAGATCGCAGACCTTCTGGTGAAGAGGAACGGCGACTGCGTCGTGGTGCTTAGGAACAGGGACGGAATCGTGATCTGCATGTCAGGTCCCGCGTCAGAGAGGAGCGCCGACGAGGTTCTGAGGTCAAAGCTAAAGGGAGTGAGGTTCCAAGGCGGCGGCTCAAAGAGGTTTGCGGAGGCGAAGATAACCGAGAAGGAGGAGCGCTGATGGCAATAGCTGACCTGCTGTATGGTTTCCTCATCTACCCCGTGATCTTCATACTGCCTGCATGGATCGCGAACGGCACGCCAGTTATCTTCGGCGGCGGGAAGCCGCTCGACATGGGCAGGCACATCTTCGGCAACCACAAGACCTGGCGCGGCACGACCTCCGGGCTGATCGGCGGTTTCATAATAGCATCGCTCGAGTACGTGTTCTTCTCCCAGCCATTGATGCTGGGCTTTGCAATCACCGTAGGCGCGATAGTGGGGGATCTCGCCGGCAGCTTTCTCAAGCGCAGGGCGCACGTCAAGGAAGGCGTGAATGTGCCAATCCTAGACCAGTACTCGTTCTTCGTTGTCGCGATACTTTTCTCGCTGCCCTATGGCGGGCTGCCCGGACTGGTCGGGCTTGCGGTGATTGTTGTCCTGACCGGCGTGCTCCACAGGGGCACGAACATCATGGCTCACAGGGCCAGGATAAAGAAGGTTCCCTGGTAGCTAAGAACCGACCAGCGCTTCCTGCATAGCCTTCCTCTCCTCTTCTGAGAATACCTTTTCGCTGGCCAGTCTCTTGTCCCTGAGCGTGAAATCCAGCACAGCGCGCCTTTTTTCCAGGTCCTTCGCCATGGTCCTGGCAAGGATCCTCGCGGCGCTGCTCTCCTTCAGCTCCCTCTCTGCGTCAGCCATCCATGACTCGCACACCTTGCTGTAGTCGCTGAGCATGACTATCTGCCTCAGCTCGAGCAGGAACCTCTGCAGCTCCTCTATTCTCGCGAGGTTCTCGCGTCCCACCTTCGCATGCTCTATGTACTCTCCGAACTGCTTCTCTATGTTCTTGTGCTCCTTTACAATTTGCGAAAGCAGGAAGGCATCGCGCTCCTGGCCGCTTGAGCTTTCGTCAAACGTGGGAAGTCGACCCTCGAGCGATATCCTCTTCTTCTCGAGCTGCTCGTGCATCACAGAGACTGCCTGCGAGAGAAGCTCGTCGCGCATCTTAGAAATTATGCCGTCACAGACCATCCAGGCCGGCATCTCTCCATCTGGCATCTTCTCTAGACTTCGTTTAGTGTCGTAGTAAGCTATATAAACCTTATTAGACTTAATTATCCTTCACGTGTTAAGGTGCCTTTTATTTTATCCCCACCCACCACACCTTAACACCTTTTCCTTTTTAACCAAAATCAGGGCATAGCCAGTAGTTCTTTCCTCATATCCCTGGTGCTTATGGCCCTCCTCCTGACAGACTTCATAAGCAGCCCCTGGATTTTCCCGGTCAACCCTTCGATGCTGAGAGTATCACCATCGTAATCCAACAGCAGCGTACTCTGCTTGCGTTGCGATTCGTCGTTTGAGAAGATTAGCCAGATAGGGCTTACGTTTCCTACAGCCTCCAGGTCTCTTCTTATGGTAAGCAGCCCCTTGATCGCGTCAATCTCCCTTCTAACAAGGAAAGTATCGATTGCGGCTTTCTTGGTTCCGCCTTCCAGGTACATGCGAAGTAGCGTGTCACGGTTCTCCGACGTCCGATCACTGGTTTTGGGAGTAAATGAAAAAGGCATATTTATACGCGTAGCGTCCTGTATTGACAGTTGCCGCTACCTTCCGCGATAAGGCTTGATCTCCTTCCTTTCCCTCACAACGATGGCCTTGGCCCTGCCAACTTCCTTCGGGAACTCTTTCCCACGGCTGAGGAGGTTTGTCTCCGCCTTCTTGGCCTTGAACTTCTCCGATATATAGCGCACGGCCTTGTCGGTGTCGAATGCCTTGCAGGAGAAGATGTCAACAGACGCATACCTCTGACGGACAAAGGTGTGTATGCTGATGTGCGACGTTGCTATTATCACGAAAGCGGATATGCCTCCCTTGTCGAACGTTCCGGCGCTGCCCTCGTAGGGGAGTATCTGCGGTGCGCTTATCTTCTTCATGTTCAGCAGCGAGGGCATCTCGTCGAGTATGCGGAACAAGTGAGAGGTGTCCTTGAGCAGCTTCGCATCACAGCCGTACAGATCTATGGTTAGATGGGGTCCGAACATATCTTGCCCTTATTTCCCCAAGTCAGCAGTGATCTTGTAGCAAGAAGCAGAATCAGAGTCTGTCGGCGCTGTTGTTCCGAACAGTTCCACGAGTGAAACCATCCTTATCCTTTTGTTGTAGGGTTTGTTTGCAGTATAACTTATTTAAGCTTATTTCCTCCGCCCTATGTAATGCGCGTGCGGCTTTCGGAGCTTCAGGTCAGATATTTTAAAGAGTTATTGTCAAGTAAGTCAAGGGAGGTGTTTAGGTAGCAAGGATCCTGGTCACCGCTGCGTTGCCTTATGTCTACTCTGTGCCCCATCTGGGGAACTTCGTGGGCTCTGTGCTGCCAGCCGACGTCTACTACAAGTACCTGAAGATGAAGGGCGACGACGCCATCTTCATCTGCGGCTCGGACCAACACGGGACGCCAACGGAGCTTGCCGCTATAAAGAAAGGCATAGAACCGTCCGTTCTGGCTGACGAGATGCACGAAAGAGTCAAGAAGCTTTTTGAGAAGTACGGCTGCACATTCACGCACTACGGCAAAACAAACACACCGGAAAACAAGGAAGTAGTATACAGTATCTTTAATGAACTTTATAACAACGGCTACCTGCTGGAAAGAGAAGACATGCAAGCCTATTGCAATGTTGACAAACGTTTCCTTACTGATAGGTTCATACAAGGAACCTGCCCCTACTGCCATAAGAAAAGCGCACGCGGCGACCAGTGCGACAACTGCGGGAGGCTGCTTGAGCCGTCTCAGATAATTGAGCCTTTCTGCGCGATATGCGGCAAGAGCGATATAACTTTTATTAAAACCAAAAACCTTGCACTTGAGCTTAACAAACTGCAACCAGATATAGCCAAATTCATAAAATCAAATTCCAAATACAACTGGAGCAAAGACGCCATCAACAAATCTCTAAGCCTGTTAAAAGAAGGGCTTAAACCAAGAGACATAACGAGGAACATGAAATGGGGCTTCCCCGTGCCTCTGATAGGCTACGAGAACTCCGTGATTTACGTCTGGATAACGGGCCTGATAGGTTATATCGGTATAACAAAAGAGTGGGACTCGAAGAGATGGCGTGACTACTGGCAGAACGAGCACACGCAGCTCATCCAGTTCCTAGGAAAGGACAACACAATTTTCCATACAATAATATGGCCCGGTATGGCAATCGGATCAAGGCTCGGTTTCATAATGCCTCATACAATCAAAGAGTCGCAGTTTTTGGTGTCAGAGACAGTTAAATTCTCAAAAAGCCATGGAGTGGGGCTTAACATGAGCGCCGCACTCGAGATACTCGAAGCCGATTATTGGAGATTCGCCCTGATGCACATGTACCCTGAGAACGCTGACAGCGAGTTCACCGAGCGCGGGCTTGTGGAGACCGTGAACGTGATTATGAACGACAAGATAGGCAACCTGGCGCAGCGCGTGCTGAAGCTCTCGAAGAGCAACAGGTTCCTTGTTGAGGGCGACATATCGGTCGATGATGCAGCTGTCAAGAAGATAATCAAGGATTACTGCGACGCTTTCGACAATATGCAGCTGAAGAAGGCCATAGGAACTGTGGTCAGGCTGGCGGACCTCGGCAACGGCATAATGAGCAAGAAGGAACCGTGGATGCTAGCCAAGAAGGCAAAGGACGATGCGAAGGCCGAGAGACAGTCAAAGAAGATATTTTCGGAGCTGCTCGCCATAACGTACGCGATGGGCATACTGCTTTATCCGTTCGCCCCGAAGGCGAGCGCCGAACTCCTGTCGTACTTCGGGATAGACACAGAACCTACGTTGGAGATGCTTAACAACAAAGTTAAGCCAAATCTCGATGAAGAGCCCAAGCCGATCTTCCAGAAGATGACGAACAAGGAGATAGAGAAACTGAAGAAGTACGCATGAGAGTCATGTGTACCTGGCGTTAAGGTTTGCGACCTGCTGTATCACGTTTCCATAGCCGGGCACGGTGTAATTGAGCCACACGAATCCGGTGTAGCTGTTGCCCAGGCTACCGGACGCCACTCCAGTGTTTGAGTAGCAGTACAGCTCCATCGTGTTGCTGGATCCGCTGTACAGGCTTATACCCGTACCTGGAGAGTTCGTCCCGAAGTAGTAGGCGGGTGTGTTCGAGACATAGACGTTGCCGTATGCTGGATTATTCCCTATCGAGTTCGGCGTCGACGCGCACGCCGCACCTTCTATCTGGATGGTGCCACCCGTAGCCTGCGAAAGTTGTATGGTGAGTATTCCACTCCTGTTCAGTATGAAGGCGTCGCACGAGAAGCCGGGGGAAGCGGTGCATGAAGAAACAGCAAGCTCCGGCGTGAGTATGCTTACTTTGTAGATCACCGCGAGCGCTATGAAGATTATTATCAGGGCTATCCCGTAGGACATCATGAAGTCGACGGCTGCCTGTGCCTTCAGGTGCTGCATAAGTAGGTATCAGAATTCGAGTTTATTTATCTTGTCCTTTTTGCTTTTCGTGCAAAGATGCTTATCCAAGTGTCATTTTCAGAATCGTTCCTCACATACTCTGTCAACGAAACAAATCCATTCTGCTCAACAAGCCGTTTCAGCTCCGAATCGGAGTAGTTTGCAAAGAACCTGCGTGTGCCATCTGGATACTTTTTGAGAACTTCTCCCTCGCCCCTCTTAACCGAGATGAACAGGATTCCGAGGTCGTCAAGCACGTCGCCAAGTCCTTTCAGCACCGAAGGTGCATCTTCTTTCCTGATGTGCAGCAGGCTTGCGCAGCACCATATTCCATCGAATTTTCTGTCACCAAGATGAAGCGCCAACATATCTTGTACAAGGAAAGCTGCCTTTGGCGCATGTGTTTTCGCCAACTTAATCATTTCCTCAGACGCATCGACTCCCAAAACATCATATCCCTTCTCTGAAAAGTATTTGGAGTCTCTTCCAAATCCACATCCAACATCGAGTATTCTCTTTCCTCTCAAAAGTTTCTCAAAATCTGCGTATTCCCTTTTCCAAAAGTCTACAGTATTATGCGTCTGCTTGTAAAATGCAGCTATCTTGTTATATGTTTTGATAGTTTCAACATCGGTGATTTAAACACCAGCAAAGCGTTACTTTACCTTTATTTCGACCTTGGCCTCAAAGTCAGAAACGCTTGGCTTGAACTCGTCGTTGCCCTTTATCAAGCCCTTCTCCTTCATGAACTCCCTTGCGAGCAACCAGTAGATGAGGGCTATCGAGCGCCTGCTCTTGTTGTTGCATGGTATGATCAGGTCCACGAACTTTATCCAGTTGTCTGTGTCGCAGAGTGCGACTATCGGTGCGTTTATCTTGCTCGCCTCCTTTACAGCCTGCCTCTCGTTCCTGGTGTCGCTCACCAGCACTATCTCGGGCTCGAAGAAATCATCCCTGTTTGGGTTCGTGAACACGCCAGGCATAACCCTGCCCTCTACCATGTGCGTGCCCGTTATCTCGGCGAACTTCTTCGCCGGCGTAATGGCGTAGATCCTCGATGCCGTGACCACTATCTCCTTCTGTTCGTACTTCGAAAGCAGCTTTGCGGCCGCCTTTATCCTCTTGTCAGTGATGTCGACGTCGAGCATGTACAGGCCGTCGCCCCTTCTCTTGCTTATGAACCTGCTCATTCCAGGGGTTCGCACCATCGTGCCCGCCTGGATGTGCGAGTAAGTGTACTCGTTCTGGTCCACAAGGGTTTCTTCACTAGTCATTTCACCACGTTTTACGGGGTCGCCGCGATTTCCAAGCAGTCATCTGCTCTTTGAACGCGGGTCTTGTGCGCCCTAGGCACAAAGCCTAACCAAGCTAGCCGACGACCCCGCAGCTAGTTTATCGCGCAAGATGTTCTTATTCCTATTGCTTATTTCCTTCCGTAGTTTATTATCTCGTCAATCAGGTCCACATGACCTACAAGCATGCGCCTGCAGCAGTATCTCTTTACCCCAAGGTCGTCGAGCACCTTGCCCGCATCCTCGCCGTTCTTGTTGACACGCTTGTCAAACTCTTCCCACTTGTCTGCAACGACCTGTCCGCATGAGAAACATCTTACTGGAACCATCATATTGTATCCCTCCTTTTCTCTTTCGCTATTTCGATTTCAGCATCGGTTCTTGCGCTTGCAAGCAACGCGTTCGCCTTTAGCAAATTTGCCTTTCTCTGCCTTTCTGCGGCCTCCGCTCCGTCGCCGACTGAGACGAAACCGACACCTTTTCTGCGATTCGATATTGCCATATCATCATCTATAGCTCTTCTGGAACCTGGCCCTAGCCTTCGGTCCCTTGAACTTCTTGGGCTCGACCTGTCGCACATCGTCAACGAGCAGGGTTCTATCGTAATCCATGTACATCTTCTTTATCACATCGCTTGTCGAGGCCTTTGCTATCACCTTCGCGAGCACGCTCCTCGCCGCCTGCGCCTGTCCGCTAGATCCGCCGCCATAGACCACTATTCCTATGTCAGACTTGCCCGCGATATCCTTTGTCAAACTGCTTATGTTGACCGGCTCCAGTATCATCTCCCTCAGTTCCCTCGGCTTTACAGTGCTTATGTCAAAGCTGTTGATCGTTATCCTTGCAGTGCCTGGCACAAGGCTGGCCCTGGCTACTGCCATCTTCCTTCTTGCGCTCTCAGTGACAGGCTTGTTCTTCTTCGAGACCGCCCTTCTCTTGGCCGGGGCCTTCTTGGTTGCCTGCTTCTGCTGCGGCGCGGCCTGCGGGATAACAGTAGCAAGCTCCTTGTTCAGATTGTCCAGTCCTGTTTCGTTTGCCATCAATTCATCCTGTATCCAAGTCTTTCCGAAAGCTCCCCGATTGTTATCGAGCGCTCATAAGTGCCATGCTTGTCCTTGACCTGCGCCTTTTCCACCTTGCCAGTCACAATATCTGCCGGAGTGCCTACGTAAACGCGCAACCTCTTGAACGCATCCTTGCCCTTCGCCTTCTTCCAGGGCAGCATGCCCCTGACCACGCGCTTCACAAGCAGGTCTGGCCTCCTCGACCAGTATGGTGAGTGCTCCGGGTTCGCCTTGTCAATGAACTCGAGCTTCTGCTTGTAATCGGCGACTATGTCGCTCACGTGGCCGCTGATAGCCGCCCTCTCTGCGTTAACGAGCGTGACCTTCGAGCCCTGGAGAAGCAGCTTCGCGGTGTGGCTTGCCAGCCTTCCCAGTATCTGCGAGTCGCAATCTATAAAGTATTCCTTCTCAGCCATCCACTTTACCTTTGGTTTTTACTGTTATTAACTTTTGCGTGAGCATCTGCGGGGGAAGGGATTTGAACCCTTGCAGGTTCTAGACCACAAGAGCCTCAGTCTTGCGCATTTGGCCAAGCTCTGCCACCCCCGCGCTTATTCTATTTCTTCAGCTCTTTGTGCACATCTTTCAATCCAGAACTTATTATATCCAGCGCCCGTCGCGCTATCTCGTTGGCGTTCATCTGTCCGAACGATTCAAAATAGAATTCAAAGTCCTTGCCGTTCTTCGTCTTGTAGCTTGCTATTCCGGGCTGGAACTTTGCGCTCCTGTTTCCAGTTCCGACAACCGCCTTGCCGTCAACGTGCAGCCTCTGACCCTCAGCAAGTTTTATTATCGGTATGTTGGGGTTTGCGACTTTCACGTTCTTGTCGCTGCTCTTGAGTTCCTTCGAGTATACCGTCGCGGGGCCCTCGGCCTCAAGCGAGAACACCACCTCGTCCTTCTCGTCGTAGTCCTTCGGGGTAAGTATGGGCACCAGGCCGAGCCTGTGCGCCAGGTATTCGTCGAAAATGGCGCTCGTGTTCTCGTAGAACGTAACGCTGTCTATCGCGAAGCAGTTGACCCTTCCTATGACCGTCCTGCGTATCGCGTTGGCCATTCCGTAGCCTATGCCGCTTACGTCTATGCGCATGACCTGTGGTGAGTTCTCGATGACGCTAACCTTCATCAAATCAGTCAAGAATAAGGCAAAAGCCTTATTTATATCTGAGTTAAGAGTATTTAAACATAACTGCTGCGAGACACGAGTATGGATTTCTGGCACGTTTACGAGGCAGAAAAGGCGAAGGAGCAGTTCGGCACCGGCAGGGTGTACGTGGCTTCCAGAGACAGGATACACGTATCGCTCTCTCACGTCGAGCGCTACAGCACGTTTCTCGCCATGAACCAGGGCACCGCGAGGAGATTCACCGAGGAGGCGAGGTACATAATAACAAAGGACCTCACGCACGATCTCCTCATCTCGATCTACGATGTCAACACCACCGAGTCTGTCGTACTCAGGTTCTCTGAAGCGTTGGGCGAGGGCGCAGTAAGGCGAGCACTCGCTCCTGTGAGAAAGCTGAAGAAGCCAAACCTCGAGATGCGCGTCATTGGCATGCAGGACAAGGACATCGAGCTGCTCGCCACCGCAGACAGGCTCTACTCAGCAGCAAAGCCCGCCCTGATAGAGGTCGACCTTTTCGGCACCGAGACGAGGCACATAGCATTCGACACCAAGCTGGGCATGACGTTCAACCTCCTCCTGCTAAACCGCATATATAGGCCGCACGAGCTTGCAACAACGATAAGCGCAGACGACTATGCCAAGAACAAGTCAGAAATCAAGTTCGTTTAGAAAGTAATATGAGCATCAGAAAAGAGCAGTATTGGTTAGCATGTCCCAGACGGCATGGTACCCTAGAAAGATACGCGCGGCGAAGGACTTTATCGCTATAATGTTTGCAGAGGGAGCTTTCATCGCGGGTTTCGGAGCTGCCAAAGCGCCTGATACAGTCATGGAAGCGCTGGCATCTGCGGTTCGCAACCCAAGCATCCCAAATGTCGTAGCAAACGCCCTGTCAATAGCTGTGGACGCCACAGTAATAGGAGGAGGCTTGATAATGGTATACAAGGCGCACCATTACTTCAACGAGCTCAAAAGCCTGGTCAGGCAGAATGCGGCATCAGAGATCAGAGCTTGAGCTCGTGCAGGTTCCTGTAGACGTGCCCGTAGGGCGTAAGGCTGCTCTCCTTCAGCGATATCGAAGACGCAATGAACGAGCCTGCATCCGCGTTCGCGTTCTTCTCCAGCGCCTCCCTTAGCCTTCGCATCTCGTTTACGCGTTTTACTCGCGCTATCGTAAGATGCGGCGTGTAGTTCTTCTCTTTGTCGAAACCCACTCCTCTTGATGTCAGCGCGCTCCCGAGCTTCGCGTAGAGCTCGCGCAGCTCCTTCGTTCCCTTGTCGGTGCCTATGTATATGACCCTGATCAGGCGTGGCGTGAAATATGACACTCCAGAAAGCGACACCGCGAAAGGCTGGCGCTTGACCGAGTTTATGGCATCAACCGCATTCTCGGCCTGCGCAGCGTCTATCTCCCCGAGGAACTGGAGAGTGAGGTGCATCTCCTCCTTCTTGACCAGCGTGAGGCCGTCGATGCGGAAGTCGTTCTCTATCTCCTCCGCCCTCCGCCTCACATGCTCCGGCACGTTCAACGCTATGAAAGCGCGCATAAACAACCTAATAAGCTTAAGTGACAATTCTTTTTGATTCTATGGTCACCATCGATGAATTCAAGAACATAGACATTCGCGTTGGAAAGATACTAGAGGCGAGCGTTCACGAGAAGGCGCGCAACCCGATGTACGTTCTCAGGATAGACTTCGGAGGCGAGATAGGCGAACGGACGATAGTCGCGGGGATAAGGGACAGGTACACAAAGGAGGAGCTCGAGGGCAGGAAGATCGCGTGCGTTGTCAACCTTGAGCCGAAGAGCGTGGCCGGCGTGGTGTCGAACGGGATGATACTCGCGGCCGAGAGCGGCGAGACGCTTTCGCTGCTTGTGCCCGACCGCGACATAGAGCAGGGAAGCAGAGTGCACTGAATGATAATCTGCATAACAGGGCTACCGGGTGCCGGAAAGAGCACTGCTGGCATGATCCTTAAGGGGATGGGCTACAGGGTATACGAGCTTGGCGACATAGTCAGGCAGATGATGGGGGAGCGCGGGATAAAGATAACTGCCGAATCGGACCGCGAGTTCACAGTGAGGCTCAGAAAAGAGCATGGCGCCTTGGTCACCGTCAAGCGCCTCCTGAAGAAGGTTAGGCTGGGAAGCAAAAGCAATATTGCAATCGTGGGCGTAAGGAGCAAGGCTGAGCTGGATTACATAAGGAAGCGGGCTGACACGGTCACCATCGCAGTCGTAGCGCCTGTAAGGCTCAGGTTCGAGCGTACAAAGAGGCGCGGGAGGGCTGACGCGCCAAAAACGCTCGCTGAGTTTGTGCGCGACAGGGACGCGAAGGAGGCGAGATGGGGCCAGCTGGCCGCGATAAAGAGCGCGGACTATATAATATCGGGAGCTGGAAACATAGCGGGCCTGAAAAAAGCAATCCACTCTGTGCTTGAAAACGAAGGTGCAAAATGAGGAAATGCATAGTCGGAGGATGCGTGGTCGTGCATAATGGCAGAGTCCTGCTGCTAAAGCACAAGAAACTTGGCGTCTGGCTCTACCCTGGCGGGCACATGGAGCCGAACGAAACTCCGTTAGATACCGCTTTGAGGGAAACGGAAGAGGAAACGGGCATGAAGGTGAGACTCGTAGATACTTCAGGAAGAAAGAGAATAACAGACAAGGTTGCAAGCGAGCCACCGCAGCCCATAGCCATGATGCTCGAGAAGGTGCCGTACAAGAATGGCCCCCACATCCACTTTGATCTCATCTATCTTGCAGTCCCGCGCGATAAAGGCAGAGTTAGGATACGGAAGCGCGAATCCGAGGGCTTCAGGTGGTTTTTAGAAAGCGACATCAAGAGAATCAAAACATACAAGAACGTCCACGAGGTCGTAAGAAGGGCTTTCGACTATGCAAAAGCATTTTAACTTTAATTGCAAACTCCAACCATGGCGCGCGCCTTTGCAAAGTCATTGCTATTCCTTACTGCGTTCTCGATCATGGCGCTTAGCGCCGGAGCCACCTACCTAACTGTAGAGGGTCCGGTATCATCTCTGATCTACAGCAACGGCACGCTGAACCTTGGCAAGGTGGGCCCTGGCGAAAGCTTCTACGTGCTTGCATCCCCGGCGACCGCCAACGCCTCCGGAGCTATAGTGAACATAGGCTGGGACAAGCTCGAGGCGATATCACTGCCCAGCGGCTGGTCTGCGCAGCCCTCGCCGCTTTACGAGAACCCGATGAAGATGAAGATAACCGTCGGGCCAGACACGGCCAACGGCACCTATAACATGACCCTTCGTGCTGTCAACGTAGGAAACTACTCCAAGCTCGGCAACCTGACATTCACCGCAGAGATAAACGTCACCCCGGACGTGCTCACAACAAGCGTTACCCCGCTTGACGCCGTGGCCGGGGTCGGACAGCCCGTCAATCTGGACATAGTGATCAACAACACAGGCGCATCTGACGACCCGTTCATGATCAACGCGCAGGGGCTGCCGGCCTGGGACATGCCCACGGAGGTGATAGCCACTCACTCGACCACCAACACCTACATCTATCCGATTTTCGAGAACGAACCTGGGGTGTACAGCTTCAACCTCACCATTAACTCCACCACAAGCCCGCTGATACGCAACACCTACCAGATGACGCTCACCGTCCACTCTGGCCTGATAAACGACTTCGCGGCGACGGGACAGGGTGTCGTGATTTCCCCTGTCATCTACGAGCCCGCGTATGCGGTGATGCTGCTAATAAGCGACATCTACCACCTTGTTTTCAAGTAGCGATTTGAATGTATAAGCAGAAGAAGGATAAGGAGAAAGAAGAGAGCAAAATACTCTATCTCAGGGCCGAGTCTGCGGAGGACATCTGCAGGCTCGCATGCAAATTCGATTTCACCTCTGACACGCTGGTCCTGCCCACCTCAGAGAAATCTGGCAGGCTCATAGCGCTGGGCGAGAGGGTCGATGAGACCCAGATCGCGTACTACGCACCGGTGAAGGGCAGCGGCGGCATAATACTCTATGAGCCCGCGACGAGCGAGCACAATGAAAGGATGTCGTTCACCACGAACACCGACCTTCCGGGCAAGCAGTACATCAGCGTGCTCCGTGCGGACCTCAGCGGGTTCTCTTCCGCGAAAACGATAGAAGCGAAGAAGATCCAGCTCGTCAGGATACTGGAGCCCGCGGACCTCGTGGGTGCGATAATAAGGAAGGCTGCATCTGACGAAAAGATAGCCCACGTGTACGCTTTCTCCTCAGGCAACAAGAAGCTGCTGGGGGCGTTCGAGGTCCTCGGTTCGCTGTCTGATGACAAGCCGATATTCTATTACGCAGAAACGGACGGCTCGAAGCTCGGCAATTTCGCCAGGTATGACTACAGGGCCAACGTTCTTGATTTCACAGGTGTGATGGAAGGGCATGCGTATATGTACGCAAAGGTAATCAACCTTGCCGAGCCATTCCCCTTCCTGGAAAAAAACGAAGAAGTAGCAAGGCTTATTACCCCTTAAGGAAAACCTATATCGTGCCCGAATAGCTCAGTGGTAGAGCGAGCGGCTGTTAACCGCTAGGTCGCAGGTCCAATCCCTGCTTCGGGCGGGAATGTTTAATGGGGCTAGCATGGAAATAGAAAGGAGATTCCTGATTAAACGCATTCCAACCAATTTACTAACTGGTTCAAAAAGCGAGAAGCTCATCAGCGCCTATATCGAGAGAACAAGCAAGCACAAGCTCAGAGCCAGGAAAATAGGAAATAATTTTCTGTTAACAGAGAAAAATGGAGCTGGAGTGATTAGAGAAGAAAAAGAAAGAGAAATATCAGAAGAAGAGTTCAATAAGCTCTCCAAAGATGCTATCGAAGTAATAAAGAAAACAAGATACTATGTTCCCCACGGCAATCTTGTTCTCGAAATCGATGTATATGAAGATTCAATTAAGTATCCCGCAACCGTGGAGATAGAGTTCAAATCAAAGGAACTAGCAGCCAGCTTCGCGCCACCCGGTTGGTTTGGAGAGGAAATGGCTAATTAGATACAGACTTATAAAAGCGCAGTGTGCATTTTGTTTCGATGGCAGAGACATCTTATCCCGAAGTTGCCGAAATAGTTGAGATAAACAAGAAAGTCGGTTCTAATGGAACAATGGTTAACGAAGCAAACCTTGAATTTACTCTGCAGAAAATGATAAACGCCAAAACTCTTGCAAGAAAAGCAACGGTCTTGCTTCAAGGCATTATTAAAGGACACCCTTTTGTAGATGGCAACAAGAGAACCGCATTTGTAGCAATGGAACTATTCCTGAAAAAGAACGGGAAAGAACTGGAGCACACCAAGTCTGACGAGCGTCTAATGGAAAGGGTTTTATATGACATTGCAGAAAATAGGATAACAGAAGAATCTCTGCAAGAGATCATCTCTGAGCTGATAAAATGAACGCAGAACAGACTGTAATGATTGATTCGATAATACTAAAATGGAAGAGGCTTATCAAATGGCTAGCTGAGGAAAGGCTCGCGAAGGAAAGAAGGAATACTAAGTCAAAGTGACGTCGTGTGAGACTATGCCCAAAACGAACGGGCGTAGGACTTCCCATCCTAACGCCTGCTTCGGGCGATGCGCTTCAGATAATCATAGACAATGCAAAACGCATAAGAATATTGCCAGGCTAGGTACCTTGTGATTGCAATGCCAAAGCCAGGAATTACAATAGGCGTCGTTGTAATTATTTTAATCCTGATAGCTGTCTCATACTTCCTATCAAGACCGTCGACGACTTCGGCCACAGCGCCATCAACGCCTGCAACAACGAGCGTGTCAACTACCATACCAGAGACAACCATACATCAGAGAGCGATGCCGACCCTAACAAAATTCAGCAGCAGTTCCATATCTGTAAATGCAAGCAGGAAGGCCAATGTCACTGCTACAGCACCTGATGGTGTTAACATAACTGTAAGCTTGCCTGCAGGAACGTACGCGCTGGTGGACAACAACACGCTACAGTCATACAACTTTACACTTTCAACTTTTACAATAGCTAACGTAACTAGCCCCGCAGGATACACTAATCAGACTCCCGCCTATGGTTTTGCTTTCGAAGTCAACGGCGAGATTAATCCAGCGATATCATTTGTAAACGCGACAAGGTCTCCGGTACACCTGACTACAGTAACGCACTATCCAAGCACATGGCACAGTTGGGCTTATATCGGAGGCACGTTCAACTCGTCCACTGGCACGTACACAGGCGGCAACTATCTGGTGGAGAATGCCTGGTCGTACAACGCAACAACCGGCACAATGACTAATACGCAGTTCTACAAGCCGATTATGTGGATCTTTACTATAGGACCCGCCCAGGTCACTACTACAGTAGTTGCAACCACTGTTAATGCATCAACGACCTCAGTCGCCCCGTCCACTACAACCGGCGGCTACAGCTATCCATGATACCTGGAAGCCAGACGGCGCCTGATAAAGAAAATGGTATAATGGAACTAAGAGTACAAAAGCTTCTCAAAGAATTTGGCGAACTGTATCTGGAATTCCAGGAGTAGTTAATTTAAATGCATCTTTCCCGAGATACTGCCAAACGCATCTTGCGCATCGGGAGCCACGCTTGAATGGATCAAGAGGTTTCAATGGAAGAAACTGCCAAAAAGAAGAACACGAAGACATATGCACTAGCTGCAGCAGTGGCTGTGTTGCTGATCGTAGGCGCCGCATATTACTTGCTGGCCGGTTCCAGCTCTCTTGTCGCCGCCCCAGGGGACAACGTAAGCGTGTACTACACCGGCACGTTCACCAACGGGACCGTTTTCGATTCGAACATAGGTAAACAGCCGTTCTCTTTCACAATAGGGGCCAACCAGGTCATACCCGGCTTCGAACAAGCCGTCATAGGCATGGGCATCAATCAGACAAAGAACGTTACGATACCTCCCGCGGAAGGCTACGGCGAAGTGAACCCGCAGCTCATCGAACAGGTACCGATAAACGCGATTGGTGGGCAGGTAAGCACATCGATACACGTGGGCTCAATAATAACCCGAGTGTATAACGGGCAGAACGTCGAGGGCGTGGTCACCGCCATGAACGACACCACAGCCACCGTAGATTTCAATCCTCCTCTCGCCGGGCAGACGCTGCTCTTCAGCATAAAAGTCGTGGCGATAAAGAAGGGCTAGCATGCCTCGCTTACAGAGCAAATTAAATATTTTGCCTAGCCAGTGCTATCATGGCAAAGAAATCATCGAGCAGGTCAAGAAGCTCTAAAAGATCCATGGCTGCATGCTGCACAAACTGTTGTGCGTGCTGCGACTGCGGCGAGTGCTCCGGCAGAAAGATGAAGTGCAACTGCGACTGCTGCTGAATCACGCAACGCGACAGCTACGCATTCAGCTGCTCACCGGCAGTCAACGCCAGCTAGAATACGCGCGGAGTTTTTTACTTTCCGCCAATCCTGAACATCTTCGTGCCGCAGACGGGGCATGCGCCCTGCATGGCCTTCCTTCCGCTCTTCATTGTCACTTCCTTCGCGTCCTTCATCTCTCTCTTCTGCTTACACTTAACGCAATATGCTTCTACCATAGTCTCACGAGACTTATAGAGAGGCTATTATTTAAAAGACTACGCTATACGTCAGCCGCCATCGCCCTCAAACGCGCATTCCAAGTTTCCGAAGAGAAGCGTCGTTGGAAGCTAATACACCACGCCATACCTGCCCTTGAAACGTAGCGCATTTCATTCCTGGGCAACATGCGTCCTGCGTTCAGAGCCGTTCGACGCTAACTGTCAAAATCACTTCCTTTTATCGTCTCGCGGGTTCTTTTTCCTTAGGAACATGTAGTTGTAGACCCAAGCGGCAAGGACTCCTCCGATAACCGGGCCTATCCAGTATACGTACCAGTTTGTAAGAAAGCCAGATGCTAGTGCAGGTCCGATTGCTCTGGCAGGGTTCATGGCCGCCCCTGTAAGGGGGCCTCCTGCAAACACGTCGGCAACCACCACCAGTCCGACAAAAAGCCCTCCCATCTTTGGGAACCTGTTGTCTATCACCGTCGCAAACACTATCGTCACCAGAAAGAACGTCATGATTCCCTCTAATACTATTCCCTGCAGTACGCTGGTGCCGCTTGCCAAAGACGGCGCGCCGTAGTGCACCGCCATCCCGGCAGCTGACGGGTACAAGGCAACCAGGAAGACGCCTGCCAGGATGGCTCCCAAGACTTGGGCTACAATATAGCCGGCAGCGTCAAGAGTGCCTATCTTCTTCGTCACCCACGCGCCTATGGTTACGGCCGGATTGATGTGCCCTCCTGAGGTGTTCAGCGCCAAAGAGATGGCAAGCGCGAGTCCGAGCCCGTTCGCAAAAGCTATGGCTACCAGCGCGGCAGAACCAGAAAATGCCGCCTGAGCCGCAATCACCGAACCAGCGCCAACGAAAACGAACAAGAAGACGCCCACGAATTCGGCCATCATCTTGACTCCAAGATTAGAGTTTTTAGTCACGCAACCATCCGAAAGCCATACGCATCAAAGTTTTATAAGATGACCTAATAAATCAATACGGGCCCGTAACTCAGCTTGGCCAGAGTAGCGGCCTTTTAAGCCGACAGCCGCGGGTTCAAATCCCGCCGGGCCCAGGTGAGAGTATGGAGCTAAGAATAGACCCGAAGAAGACGGCGCTTGTGATAATAGACCTGCAGAAGGGGATCGCAGGCATAGACAGACAGCTTGCGCCTCATTCAGCAAGTGAGGTGATAGAAAATGCGTCTAAGATTGCAAAAGCCTTCAGAAGCGCAGGAGCGCTTGTCGTGCCAGTGCATGTTGCTTCCAGAGATGGCAAGGACATGTTGCACCCTGTAGCAGACCAGCAGCCATGGAGTGGAAGCAGGAGTCCTGACTTTGCAGAGTTCGTGCCCGAGCTTGAGGTTGGCAAAAACGACCACCCTGTTACAAAACTGCAATGGGGCGCCTTTTATGGTACAGACCTTGACCTGCAACTCAGGAGAAGGAGCATAGATACCATTGTCCTGTGCGGCATAAGCACTAACATAGGCGTCGAGTCCACGGCCAGAGACGCATACCAGCACGGCTACAACCAAATTTTTGTTGAGGATGCGATGACAGCGATGAGCAACGAGGAGCACGAAAGCAGCGTGAGGTTTATCTTCCCAAGGATAGGTCTTGTACGGAAGACAGAAGAGGTGCTTCAAGCAATTGCAAAGTGAGATCATGTCGCAGAGAAGCAAGGAAGATTTGAAGGACAAGCACTGGTCAGAGATACTTGTAGATGAAATAGTTAGCGCCAAGAAGGAACCCTATATAATAACCGGCGGCATGACCACAAGCGGCCCCGCACACATGGGCACAATATGCGAGTTCCTCTATCCGTCGGTAATCAGAGAAGCGCTAGAAAACAGAGGGAAGAAAACAGACTTTTTCTTCGTCGCAGACATATTTGATGCGTTCGACAGCATACCCGGCGAGATGCACCCATACGCAGACGAGCTTACTCCACAATTGGGCAAACCACTCTGCGATGTAACTGATCCGCTCAAATGCCACCAATCGTTTGGAGAGCATTATCTCTCACAGGGTATAGAACTCATGAAGAAAATGGAGGTAAAACTTAATCTGGTAAGGGCAAAAGAGCTTTACACAAGCGGAAGCTTCGATGCCTACACTCGACTGTATCTCAGGGAGGAACATAAGGTAAAGGAGGTTGTGGCTAGAACTTCATTAAGAAAAGTGGAAGAGCTCAAAGACTGGAGCCCAATAATGCCTGTGTGCGCCGACTGCGGGAAAATAGCAACTACGCGTGTCACGTGGCACGATGAAGAGGAGTACGAGTACGTATGTGACAGAGACGTCGAATACACAAAAGGATGCGGGTTTAAGGGAAGGGACAAGATAAGCAACCACAAATACAAACTGCAGTGGCGACTTCACTGGCCCACATGGCAAGCGCACTTCAATTCGAGCGCGGAAGCAAGCGGGCAGGAGCACATGACAAGAGGGAGCAGCGCAGATACCTCAGCAGCTGTCCACAAGGAGATTCTTAACAGGGAGCCCCCGTTGCTCCTGAAATATGGGCTCATAATGTTTCATGGAAAGAAGTACTCAAAATCGAAGGGGATTGGCATGGGTGCCTTCGAAATAATCCAGCTCATACCTCCAGAGGTACTGAAGTATATTCTCATTGTGCCCAACCTTCAGCAGAACAAGGATCTTGATCCTACGGGCGAGAGCCTAGTAAAGCTTTATGATGAAATCGAGAGGGTATCGGGGCTTAACGGGACCGCAAAGGCAAGGCCTGACGAAAAGAAACTTCAGGCATTCAAGTTTTCGATCAGGAAGTTGAAATGGCGGGCGCCTTTCCTAGACATGCTGCTCAACTACCAGATATACCGTGATTGGGGGAAAGTAGGCCAGCTTCTCGGAGACAAGGAAGGTGTGGCCTACCTGGCTCCTTTCATATCAGAGTGGCTCAAAAAAGGTTTCGAGCCCGAACAGTACGACTTCTCGATAAAGCCGCAGAGGATAAGCGATGGTAAAGATCTCGTGAAGAAGTTCGCAGAAGGCCTCAGGCCCGGAATGAACGACCTGGACGTGCATAACCTCGTCTACAGCACTGTAGGGGATGACAAGGCGCAGGCAAAGAAGCTGTTCACTGCAGCGTACACTGCGATAATCGGTAAGGATAATGGCCCGAGGCTCGGTAAGCTAATAGCTGCGATAGGGATAGAGAAGGCAAAGGCTATGCTTAACTCCGCGGCAAACTAATTTTCCGCCAATGCTTATATATGTCAACAGCAGATTCCGTGTGTGGAAACAGGAGAAAGACAAAGAGCGCTAGACCTTCTTGTCCAAAAGCTGAGGAGGCTCGACGGGCGGGAGAAGCTCAAGGTATTCTCTGACGTGGACGACAGCTCAGCCGCAACATCACTCAGGGTCATAAACCACCTTGGGCTGGATCCGAAACTGCGCGGAAGGCGCTATTACTGGAGCGAGCTCAAGCACGACCGTTTCATGGAGGGTTATGATCACGTCTGGCTCAACAACTGGAAGGACATTCCTCCGCTGCTCGACTACTCCATGGCCAAGAAGATGGCCGAGTCCACCGACTTTAGGTTCATAAGCGCGCGCGAGGAAAAGACCGTCGCAAGCCTTAGAAAGTGGGTTTCGTGCTTCTATCCCGATCTTGACATTCCGATCATCGTGGTCAGCCCGAATCCGCATTCTGCGCACGGGGTCCGCAAGCTCGCGCGGGCGCCGCACTTGCTCATCGATGACAGCCCCGTGGTACCGCCCGTGATGTGGGACGGCAACATAGCGAAAGGGAGCATCCTCTTCGTCGTAGACACCTGGGAGGAAGCCACCAAAAACATAAATCCTTCAAACACAGCCGTGCTGCGCGACGCAAACCAGGCCGCGGAAGTGGTGATCGAGGCTGTGAAGTTCGAGTCTGCCAGGCGCGAAGTCGAGGGGCCAAGGAAGCAGCGCGTAACAAGTTGAATAATCTGTATGCTTTTTAATAGTGACAAACGTTACTATAGCGTGCCAGGGTGGCGGAATCCGGTAACGCGTGCGCCTGGAAAATATTCTCGCAAGCGCATGCCCGCAAGGGCTTTAGGGTTCAAATCCCTACCCTGGCGTTCCCAAAAAACCTTTAAATACGTAACCGTGGCAATAAGTATGCTATTTGTGTCATCGGGTTCTTCAGAGCTTGATGATGTGGTATAATGGCACAAGAGCAGAAGCAAAGCGCACCAAAAGCCCCAGAGGGCAGGCCAAAGGCTAGCGCAGCAATCAACATAGTCAGAATAGCCGGCAGAGACATAAACGGCAACTACAGCATAGTCGCGGCGCTGCGCCACATAAAGGGCATAAGCCACAGCCTCGCAAACGCGATAGCGCTCCTCGCGGAGAAGAACTTCGGCATAACCCAGACGACTACGATAGGGTCTCTGGACGAGGAGAGGGTCGAGAAGCTAGAGAGCCTAATAAAAGAGCCGGGCAGGTTCGGGGTTCCAGCGTTCATGCTCAACAGGAGGGAGGACACGGATACCGGAGTGAACGCACACAACGTCGGCACAGATCTCATAGTGAAGACAAGGCAGGACATGGATTCTTCAATAAAACTGCAGAGCTGG
This sequence comes from Microcaldota archaeon, assembly GCA_021818925.1. GTDB lineage: Archaea > Micrarchaeota > Micrarchaeia > Micrarchaeales > CABMGC01 > JAJYVH01. The sequence continues at coordinate 76,251 of JAKASU010000003.1, forward strand.
ATCGGATACAGGAGGCAGTACGGCCAGAAGGTGAGGGGCCAGCACACCCGCTCTACAGGAAGGACCGGTGAGACGGTAGGAGTCACAAAGAAGAGGATACAGGAGGAGGCGAAGAAGACAAGGGCGTCTGGAGGCGCACCCGGAGCCCCTGGAGCGAAGGCGGAGGGGGGAGCCGCAGCCCCGGCAGCAGGAGGGGCCGCGCCGGCGCAACCCGCAGCTGGGGCAGCGCCTCAGGCAAAGACAGCGGCAAAGGAGGAGAAGAAGCAGTGATTGAATGGGCGCGCCCAAGAGAATAAGGAAGACGTACGAGACCCCGTCGATGATGTGGGACTCTGCAAGAATATCGCGCGAGCATGACCTGAAGTCGAAGTACGGGCTCAGGAACCTGCGCGAGCTCTGGATACTCAACAGCGAGCTCAGGAGGATAAAGCAGAACGTTAGGAGCGTGCTCTCGGGCAAGTCGAGCGAGACCACGGGCAAGGACATAATAGCGAGACTCAGCAGGTACAACATAGTCAAGAGCGACGCCTCGCCAGACGACCTGCTTGTGGTAGGCGTGGAGGCGCTCCTGGAAAGGAGGCTGCAGACAGTCGTGCTGAGGAAGGGCTTCGCGAAGACAAGCAGACAGGCAAGGCAGCTCATAGCTCACGGGTTCATATCTATAAACGGCAGGAGAGTGACATCGCCGGGCCACCTTGTGCTGGCCAGCGAGGAAGCGAGCATTGCGTACTACAAGCCTTTCAAGATTCAGACGGAAACGCCAGCCCCTGCAGCGGTTCAGGCTCCTGAAGCGCCAACTGCGGCAGCAGAAACAGAATCGCAGAAGCCTGGACAGGAAGAAACCGAGAAAACGGGTGAATGATCATGGCCAAGGACACAAAGCAGAAGCCGCAAGCTGAGGAGAAAACCCAGGAGAAAAAGAAGAAGGGAGAGGTCTCTTTCGAAGAGGCTGCGATCGAGGCCACGCAGAAGTACAAGGCCAAGGGAATACGCTGGGGCGTCGCACACATCTACTCATCGAAGAACGACACGATAATTACGCTTACCGACCTGTCCGGCGCCGAGACCATCGCGATAGGCAGCGGCGGGATGATAGTCGATGCCGACAGGGAGGAGGGATCGCCGTACGCCGCGATGCAAGCAGCTTACAAGGTTGCCGCAACAGCGATAGAGAAGGGAGTGACTCACATCAACATAAAGATCAGGGCGCCGGGAGGCCACGGGCCCAAGACCCCCGGACCGGGAGCCCAGGCCGTGGTCAGGGCTCTGGCAAGGAGCGGCTTCAAGATCGGCAGCATAGAGGACGTGACTCCAATTCCTACCGACACAACAAGAAGGCCGGGCGGAAGAAGAGGCAGAAGGGTATAGCCTCACATGGCTATCGAAGCGTATCCTAGGATGGAGAGCAAAATCGTTAGTACGACCGCGGTATCGAGATTGTCATCTATGTGCTTTGGCTTGCTTTCCACAAGCGCTGCAACCAGCGCTATGGGCAGGGCCGGATACCCTATGATAGGAAACGCGGCGACGGCCGTCACCAAGAAGTATGCAACTGTTCCAGGAACGCTCTTGTCCTTGTTGTATGGAAGGCGAGGCTTCCCGAGCGAGGTTCCGACAAGCGTGGCGACCGCGTCCCCCAGGAATATGGCTATAAGCACGGCCGCAAGCCCCCTGTCGTTCAAGAACGAGAGGGCTACCAGAGCCCCTGCCGCAAGCCACATCGCTCCCTGCCCGAGTATCGCATCCTCGCGCTCGAACGAGTAGAGCACCTTAGAAAGCGCGCTTTTCCTGTTGCTGGAGCTGTAGTTTCCCACGAACGAAAAGACAAGTATGGCAAGCATCAGCGCGAGCCTGACATACTCGCCAGGCACAAAGAGGAAAGATGCGATGAACCCGAAACCCAGGACAACCTGCGCTATGTCACGCTTTCTCTCTATGTCTACGTTCATTCGTTTGCTGTGTTTGGTGAAGAAATACGCGGCGCTCAGGAAACCAAGGAGCATCGCCTGCGCAAGCAGTTCCGGTGTGCTGTAAACCAAATATGTGAAGAATAGCGCGAGGAAGAAGAAGGCATAGTTCGTCTTCGAGTGATACGTGGACGCGATCCCGTTGAATATAAGTATGCCAAGAAGCATCAGCAGAAGGTCTGCATTAACATAAACCGCCAGCACGGCGCCTGCCGCAAGCGACACCGCAAGGAACGCGGCATCCTTCCTCTTTGCATACATAAGCCTGTATACCAGGAGCAGCAATGCAATCGCATACAGCACTATTGAGTCCATCAGACCACGTAGATGACCCATGCGGCAATCGTAAACGCCAGAGCTATGAAGATGGGAGTAACGTACTTAATTATCCTCCTGACCTCCGCCCCTGTCCTCTCAATCAGCATGTCCGCCTTCTCCCCCCACACGGCAAAATCCTTCACGCGCAGCCTCCTGTAGGAGTAGCTCACAGGCTCGATGCCGTCGATTGCGTCCTTTATCATTGCATCTATGACAGGAATTGCCTTCTTGACGTTCGTCTGCCTGCCCAGGGACATGCTAGCCGACGAGGATATGGAGTTGAGCGAGTGCGTGTCAGAGGTGCACACCTCGGCCTCCATGCCATACGTATCCCTTATGTGTTTGAGGAGCTCCTCCCTGAATCCGGGGAGCATGTTGTTCGCGTCGAAGTACACCAGGCACAGCTTCCTCCTGCCGAACTTGAATACGCACACGCTCGTGTATCCCTCACCGAGGTCGCGGGGGTTTCCAAGCCTGGCCGCAATTCTCCGTTGCGTCGCTCCAAACTCAAGCCTCTTGCTTGCATGTTTTCTGACCGAACTTCTTATCGCAGCTTCGTACATCGCAATGTATTTGCTGCCGCTTCCAATTCCCGAAAGCTCATACACGCTCGCAGACTCGAATCTGGAGTTGTGCGCGTCTATCATAATCGCGTGACGCTTTGAGGCGTCCTCCGCCGTCTGCTTGAGTCCCAGGCCAACGTTCCTAGTAATGTCCTCTGTCACCATCGGCGCCTTGCTCAGCACGAAAAGGCCCACATCGCCAAATGCGATATTTATTGAGGTGCATCCGTTGTTCTCGCCTCTCGCGAAGTTTCCGTACGCCTTGCTGAAGTTCCTCATGTTCCTCACACCACGCTCCACCTCTCCGGACAGCGCGTACGCCTGCGAGGTGCTTATCGGGTTGTCCTGTATGTCGAGCGGGCCGTGAAGCACAAACGGCGCGGCACCCAGCTTCCCTGCAATCATCCTTCCCATGTGCAGCGGCACCACGCTGCCTCCAACGCCGTTGAACGGGCCGAAGTGTATGTCTGGATTTACGAACACGCCCTTCAGTCCGTCCCCGTTCTTGAGCGCGATTACATCCATTTCCAGCGCCCTCTTAGTGCCCGCGCCCTGGCCGAGCACATTGACGTCGTTGCTGAGATCGAAGAGCCAGTGACTCACCATCGAGATTATGACGTTCATCCCGCTGGCTTCTAGTATCTTCTTCGATGGCCTGTCAAGGATGTAGAGAAACGCGTACCCGGCCGCAAGGAACACGAACATGCCCGCGAACAGCTTGACAAGCGTGTCAGTCAGCGGAGGCTGGAATACCAGTATGTACTTGCCTATCGGCAGGTAGAAGAGCACGTTCAGCACAGGCTGCACCGCCGCAACTATCGCCATCTTCCTCAGCCTGCCTATCAGGAACTTGCCCATCAGCAGCCAGTAGCCGTACACGCCAGCGTTGACGAGCAGCAGGAAGAGGTACGACACGACCGCGTTCTTCGTAATCGCGAATGAAGCGGAGCCCACGAAGAAGAGTATCGCGTACACCGCGGTTATGAGCAGAGTTGAGAGCATCGCGTGCTTCATCAGCATCTTCCTCTTCGCGCCCTTTATTATCGCGGCTGTCAGGAACGCTGGCAGGCTTACCACGAGCACTCCGGTGCTCACCCCGGATATAAGATACTGCGGCGCCCCCACCCCAAGCCCCTGCAGGTTGATTATCAGGCTCGAAAGCCCTCCGGCAACAGCGCCAAGAACTAGGAGTACTGTGGCCTGCACCGCCACGCTAGGCGCCTGCAGGTTGAAGTACTTCACGTAATGCGTTATATAGCGTCTTGAATCAGGCATGTGAAACACAAGAAGCGGCTCTATACGCCGAACCTTCTCTGCCTTCTGTCGTACTCGGCAAGGGCCGTCCTCAGATCCCTTCGCGTGAAATCAGGCCACAGCTTCTTGCTGAAGTACAGCTCAGAGTAGCCGCTCTGCCACGGCATGAAGCCAGACAGCCTCTCCTCCCCCGATGTCCTTATGACCAGATCTATGTCAGGTACGCTGCTTGATATCATGTATTTCCTGAAGAGCGTCTCGGTTACCTCACCCACTCTCTTCTTTATTGCAGCTTTGACCAGCCTCTTTGTTGCATGGAGTATGTCGTCCTTTCCGCCATAGGCAATGAGCATGTTTATGGTGTTCTTCGTGTACGGCATCGTCTCTGTTTCAACCGCGTGCAGTGCCTTCACCAAATCCTTCGGAAGGAGCGCCGAGTTGCCTACAACATTGAATCGTGTCTCGTTGTTATGAAGCATAGAGAGCATCTCTCTGTCTTTCGCAACCCTCTTGTATATGCTGAAAAGAGCCTTCCTCTCTGGCGAAGGCCTGCTGAAGTTTTCCGTGGAGAAGGCCCACACAGTTATGTTCCTCACCCCGTAGTCTTTGCACCAGTTTGCGAAGTCAATGAACTTCTCGACCCCCATTCTATATCCGCTTAAGAACGAGAGACTATGACCTCTAGCCCAGCGCCTGTTTCCGTCCGGGATGAGGCCCAGTGCTGTTGGTGCCTTCTTTGTATGCATATGACCAGACCAAATAGGTTTGCATATTTATTAAGTATTTCTATTTAAACTCTTGCGGGCAAGATGGCAGGAACCGAGACGTTACTTAGGGCAAGAATAAAGAGCATACCCAACTACCCTAGAAGGGCATACTATTCAGGGTCATAACACCTTTGCCCAAGGACCCACAAGCGCTGAGGGCGAGCATAGAAGCGTTTGTGGCCGCATTCAAAGGAGACAAAATAGACTATGTGGCAGGGACCGAGTCGTGCCGATTCATAATCGGAGGTGCGGTGGCCGAAAGGCCGGGCGTCGGCTTCATACCTCTCAGGAAGAGGGGGCAAGCTGCCGTACAATAAGGCCAGTGTGGATTACGGCCTTGAATACGGAAAGGAAACTCTGGAGATATGCGAGTACGCTGTGGAAAAAGGCAGCAGGGTTCTCATAATTGACGATCTGCTCGCCGCATTAGGCGCTGCTCACGCGTCTACGGTTCTGGTCACGAAGAGCCACCACTACGGGCTGGCTTACGGGCAGGTGTTTGAGACCGTCGTATCGCAGAGAGTATTAGCAGGCCAAGGTAGTACAGGCCAAGGCTTGCAAATAAACTTAGGGTCTCTTCATACAGGAAACCTGGGAAATAACCAACAGCGAGATATGACTCAAAGCTCGACCACGTCAACAACAACGCAAAAAGGAGGGCTGCTATCTTTCCTAACATCTAATCAGAATAACGTTAGTGCGTCCTCATCTAATAACGTTTCGATGTTCCTGTCGAACTAGGAGAACTGAAAGGAGGGAGAAACTTAACGAGGAAAGGATGGTCTGCCTTGCGAAATACCGAAATCTACTTTCCGCCCCTTTTCTGAGGCAGCCATGCTCCAGGCATCATTCCCACCACGTAGGAGTTTTCCTGATTTACATACACGGTTCCTCCCGTTTCATCCACTCCATCGCGAAGTTTTTCAGTAGCCGTGTATCTGCCGCTTCCGATGTGCTTGGCGTAGCCTTCCCTGACGAAGAGATCAAGCACTTCTTTGGCCTTTCCCAGACCCCCTCCCGCCCTTATTATCGAGTTTATTCCTGCCAGGTCTGCGGGTCTTGCCTTGTCACATAGGTAAAGCGAGACTGCAACGGCCTCGTTGAAGAGGTTCCCACGCAGCAGTTCATGCTTGCGTTCCTCCTTAGCCAGTTCCCTCGCAGCCTTCTTTGTCAAATCCATTCAATCATCGCCCTATGTTCTATGCGGTCCTCTTTATTATATGATATCCGAACTGCGTCTTTATAATTCCAGACACCTCTCCGGGTTTAAGGGCGAACGCAGCGTCCTCAAATGGTTTTACCATCATTCCTCTCCCGAACTCCCCAAGGTCGCCTCCGCGCTTCCTAGAACCGTCAATCGAGTACTGCTGAGCTAGCGCCGCGAAGCTCTCTCCTTTCTTCAGCCTCTCGAGTATCTCTTGCGCCACAGAGAACTTCTCGACCAGTATGTGTGAGCACCTTATTTTGTCAGGCATTCCAACAAAGACATTTAACAAATCTAATATAAAACTTTATTAGGGTGTAAAGCCCAGGCCGCTTGACAAGCATGCGAACCAGGGAGAGACAGCTGTGCGCCAATCTTGTCGAGAGCAGGATAAGCGATGCGCGCAGCCTTGAGTCTGCGATAGTCTTCGATTATTCGGCCACAACCAACGCCGATGCCATTATCGCAAGATTGCGCCGGCAGCAGGATGTTGCGCAGAAGTTCGTGGACGAGATGAAGGGCGTGTACAGGAACAAGAAGCTGGACCTCTCGATTGTCAGGACGGGGGAGCAGGAGTTGAAGGAAGGCATCTATACGGCCATACTCAACATTGAGAACCACAGGCGCACCGCATCTGCTTCCAAGGAAGATTTGCTGCAGTTCGGCGTCAGGGTGAAGGAGGAGGCGGTCAGGGGCGCGGCGAGGAGGGTGAGGGTGCACATAATCTCCCACATTCTGCTCGACCTTGAGCTCTACGCGAAGAGCAACTACCCCGAGTCCTCCGAGTTTGTCAACGAGCTCATGCAGCGCATACTCAAGAGCGAGCCGGACGTGCAGGCGAGGCGGGAGATCTGGACGTATGCGGGCCTGAAGGAAGGCGGCGTTTTGACGCGCGCCGGCGCAGGCATAGCCGACAACTAGGACGCGCTCGGGCTCAGCAATCTATATAAACCTTCTACGTCATACTATTAGCCGGTGCTTTGATGAGCACACCTTGCTTCTAAAGGCTTCTTTTGAGAGCGTGCTCTCCGCATTTGCTTGATGAAAAATGGGGTTGTTAGATTCTTCTAACTGCCGCGCCTTTGCTGCTTGGTATATGAGATTGCATTTCTGCAATTGATTTGAGGAGAAGTAAGCTTGTAATTATTTAAGCCATCTAGAGGATGACTAGGCTCTAGCAGCGAGGAAGGTCGTGGCAAGCTGCGATAAGCCCAGGGTAGGCGCACGTCAGCCCTTGAACCTGGGATAACCGAATCGCGCACGCGCAAGCGTGCGAGCCTCACGCGGGGAACTGAAGCATCTTAGTACCCGCAGGAAAAGAAAACAATTGTGATGCCATTAGTAACGGCGAGTGAAAGTGGCAGAGGGCGAGCCGAATCCCTGTTTGCAAAAGCAGGGAGATGTAGTTCAGCAAGGACCGTACCATTAGCCGAACGCTCTGGAAAGAGCGGCCAAAGAGAGTGACAGCCTCGTAAGCGGAAGCGGCACGGTATTAGCTGTAAAGAGAGTAGCACGGCCTGAGTACGTCGTGCGAACACGGGGGCATTAAACCCCAACCCTAAATATTAGCTAGAGACCGATAGCGAATAAGTAGCGTGAGCGAACGTTGAAAAGTACCCACACGTGTGGGTGTGAAAAGATCTGAAACTAGGTGGTTACAAGAAGGTAGGGCGCGAAGAGATGAACCGCAAGGGAATCAGCGTTTTACCCTTCTTCTTGAAGCAAGAGCCAGGGAGTGTAAGGTAGTGGCAAGTATCAAAGCGTAGCGAAAGCGAGTCTTCCGCAAGGGAGCGGGTGCGAAAGCGCCTCAGCCACTATTCTACGACCCGAAGCCATTGTGAACTACTCGCGGGTAGGGCGAAGTCGAATTGATGTTCGATGGAGGCCCGCTACCTGTCATGGTTTATCCTGTTGGGTGACCTGCGAGTAGGGGCGATAGACCGTTCGAACATGGCAATAACGGGTCCCCTTCGAAGTATCTTTAGGATAGCCTTGGGCAGCTTGCGCGCGTGGTAGAGCGACCGATTCTTTGGTGCGTGCCGAAAGGCTCGGCCATCGAGTCAAACTCCGAATATGCGCGCTGCGTAACCCGGGAGTCGGCGGCATTGGGTAAGCTAGTGCGGCGAGACTTGAAAGCGAGTGACTGAGGTTAAGG
>JAKASU010000001.1 GCA_021818925.1 Microcaldota archaeon
GCGATGTAACGGGTGAGCCTATGCTGGAGACTCTGGCAGCCAAGGAGGGCAATATCGCAACCTCAAACATCTTCCAAAATGCAAGGAAGGAGATAAAGATAAACGAGGTGCCAAGTGCCATCTTCACTTATCCGGAGGCGGCAATGGTGGGTTTGACCGAGGAGCAGGTGCTGAAGAATGGGATAAGGTGTGCCTGCAGCCCATTAGAGCTAAAGCTGGTCCCAAAGACCAGAATAATAGGGGATACGAGGGGTCTGGTCAAGATTGTGATAGATAACAAGACCAAGAAGATACTCGGTGTGCACATGCTTGCGCCCCACGCCGCAGACCTCATACACGAAGGCGTCCTTGCTGTAAAATTTGGGCTTACAATAGATGACATAATAGACACTGTTCATGTTTTCCCGACCCTGAGCGAAGGATTCAAGTTATCGGCGCAGGCTTTCTACGAAGACGTTTCTAAGCTAAGTTGCTGTACCGCATAGTCGGTTTAGATTTCGCCAGAAGGATATCGCCAAAACCTATTGAAATCGAGTCTATAATTAATACCCCCGTCGAAATCCGGGGAGGCCGCTATCTGAGCGTCACGTGAGAAGGGGAAACAGTATACAAAGATATACAGTTATCTGGCCCCAGGAGGGACTGCCTGTTTTGGGTTGGGGCTTATTCTATTTGCCATATTGGCACCGACGACAGATAGGAAGTAAAAGAATTTATCCTTTTAGTAAGAGCGCTGTGTATTAGTCATATTTCAGACATCAAAGCATCTCATGAGCCAAGCTTTATTGTGGTTACCTGTTTCCTGCGTTTCCTCCCGATCCTTCTCGATACCTGTATCTCTTTAAGTAGGAAGCTTTCTCTAAATTTGAAATTCCTATACTCCTTACGCGCTTTATAAAAATTCTCTTTTGTGAGGTCCCAGTAAGCAATTGTCATATGCGGAGTAAAGCTTAGTTTTGAATTTTTGTATTTTAGATTAGGTTTTTTGTATTTCTCTATCTTCCTGTTGAGTGAGGACCAAAACCTGCTAAGATTCTTGTCCTTCATAACCTTGAAATATATTACATAATTCCTACGTTTGAATTGTGTATTTTTCATGAAGTATCCAAGGTCTTTTATTCTTACTCTGAATGGTCTGCGGCTTTTTGCAACGTTTCTTATTGTCTCAAGCAAATTATCGAAGTCTCCAGACTTGTAATTGAGAGTAAACAGAGTTATGTGTGGTCCTTTCCACTCATTCAGATTTTTGTAAGTTTTGTATTTCGTAGAAAAAGCTTTGGTTATGGCAAATTCTTTGGCCGCCAATTTTTTATCAGGTCTTACCCACAAAGAAACAATCATGCTAATCAATGAAGGAAACATCCACTGACAAGGAATTTATCCCTTCTGTGAGAGAATTTAGCATGAAACTGTTGCTGACCTCTGCTGGAATCACCAATAAGTCTCTGGCAAGGGCTCTCAAACAGCTGGTCGGAGGCGAGATGAGGTTCGCCTTCATCCCAACAGCAGCCCATCACTCGGTAGGAGACAAAGGCTGGCTCATCAAGAACTACGCGGAGTGCCAAAAGTTAGGCAGCGTCGACATCGTTGACATATCCGCGGTCGGCAAAGATGTCTGGTTGCCCAGGCTCAAGGCCGCAGATGTGATCGTTGTCGGTGGCGGCAGGGGCATACTTCATCTTCTGAAATGGATGAAGAAGTCCGGATTGGAAAAGATGCTGCCCGGTCTCCTTCGCAGTCGGGTTTACGTCGGGATAAGCTCGGGAAGCATGATCGCGCAAAGGCGAATCTCCCCTACTCCGGCTTCCTGTATTCCAAGAATAAGCTCAAGGCACCCAAAGGCCTGGGGTACGTGGATTTCAGCATAGTGCCGCATCTGAATTCAAAGAAATACCCCAAAACGCGAGCGAGGCGCCTCAAAGAGTTCTTAAAAGGAATCAAAGGGGACGTATACGCGCTTGACGACGACTCCGGAATCATCTGCTCGAATGGCAAGATACAAGTTGTTTCTGAAGGAAGGTGGATAAAATACTAGCAGTTTAAGACAGCCTTAATATGTGCTCGCGCGCCGATTGGCGGCTCGTCGGCTCGCCGCCTTTAGCGCGCCCTCGCTTTTGCACCTGACCGCCGCACTCTCAAAGGTTAAAATGCTTGCATGCAGATAGATGTGCAGCGATGTGCATGTCAACCAGTATGGGTCTCAAAGACATTGCGTCCAGGAAAGGCATCGCTGTTGGCTGCTGCATAAACGATGCGCACCTGAACGAAGGCAAGTATAGAAGTGCGCTTGTCAGAAACTTCAACCTGGCCACTCCGGAGTACGAGCTGATGCACTCGCAGCTTTGCCCGACCAGGGGCAAGTACGACTTTGAAAACGCGGACAAGGTGGTCGCTTTTGCCCTGAAGCATAAGATGCGGATACGAGGCCATCCGCTGGTGTGGCAGAGCAGATTAAACATACCGTCCTGGCTTGCCAGACAGAAACTGAGTAGAAGCGAAGCGGCAAAGCTCCTCAAAGACCACATAATGACCGTGATGAAGCGGTACAAAAACGAGATACACGACTGGGTTGTCGTAAACGAGGCGATGAATGACGACTTCAAATCTGGAAAATTTAAACTGAGGAAAGGATTCTGGTTCAACAGAATAGGACCTAGATATGTTGAGATGGCGTTTCGTCTGGCGCACATAGTGGACCCAAAGGCGACCCTGTGGTACAACGACTACAGCATGGACGAGATCAATGGAAAATCCGATGCCGTCTACAGGCTGATAAAAGGGCTGCTCAAGAAAGGCGCGCCCATACACGCGATAGGGCTGCAGATGCACCTGGCAAGCCATTGGAATCTCGATCCGAAGAGCGTGGAAGCCAACATAAGGCGTTTCCAGAAGTTGGGCCTTAAGGTCGGCATAACTGAAATGGACGTCAGAATCAGGAAGCCTGTCACAAAGAAGAAGCTCAAGAAGCAGGCAAAAATGTACTCAGGCATGCTCAGGGTCGCGCTCAACACCAGATGCGAAGACTTCAGCCTATGGGGTGTCACTGACGCAGTTTCATGGATTCCTGAATCGCATAAAGGCTACGATGCAGGCCTGATTCTTGACAAGAAGTACAGGCCAAAGCTGGCTTATGAGAACTTGGTTGAAGCTTTGAATGAATAAAGTGCGCTCGCGCGCTGACCGTCGGCTCGTCAATTCGCAGCCTTGGGTTAGCCCCTTAAGGGAGAACTGTTTTTAGCAAGGGGCTTGTTCATTTTTCTTTTTAGCCATGGAAGACCTTCTTACTTCGGGTTTAAATCTCATGCATCGACGACAAACAATTTTCTGTCGTCGGAAAACTTGAAAACCGGGGAGGCCGAGATTTGAACTCGGGTCTTCAGGACCCAAACCTGAAAGCCTACCAAGCTAGCCTACCTCCCCTCGCTAACCACTCTATATTCTAACTATATTAATCTCTCCGCCGATTATATTGAAAGTTCTGCTGTCCTTCTTCTTTTCCCCTAAAACCACGAGCCTGTATGCGTTTCCCTTTATTGTTCTTCCCAGGCTGACGCTGCCATCATGATCCGTAATACCTTCGCAGACCTTCTCTCCGACATAGAATAGCTGGACTCTCACCCCGCCCTGTTTCACGCCTTCCTTGTCTGTCAGAGTCGCAACCGCGTCTCCAAAACCCTCCGCCTCGCGTGCAGAAGCATCAGGTTGGCGGCTCTCTCCAAATTCTGCTTGTTCTTCTGGCAGCATGAGAAAGCAGGCCGAAGCCCTCTCCCTACCTTGCATGTAGTTGACCGCGCACGTACGCTGCTCTAGTCCCTTGAGTCTCTCTATAAGCACGTCCTTGTCCGCTTCTCCGAATAGCAGGTCTGCGGCCGCGAATCTCGTAACATCAGAGTTCTGTCTGAAGTACATCTTGGTCTGGCAAAGCCTCCTGATGCTCGGTTCTATCTCTGTCACGCTGTGCGTTATTAGTACCAGACCTACTCCCCTTTTCCTGAAATCCTGTATCCTCTGCTCCAGGTCACTTGCCGCCGCCGAATCCCGCTCTTCGCCAAGCACGATCTGCGCCTCCTCAAGGCATACCAGAAGCCTCAGTTCTCTATCTCCGTTTGTGTCGAATGTGTCCGCTATGCTGTATATCTGGTTAAGTATAAGTGCATAGTAGAACCTCTTCATCTTGTTGCTCAACCCGCTCAGGTCGAACACGGCTCCCTGCTCCAGCAGGTCCGCAAAATCTTCCCCCTCTTTTTTGGAGAACTCCGGGCGGTTCAGCATCGTCCTGAGGTTCTCCAGCGCCGCCCTGTTGTTCTCGCCGTGCTTCGTGTATTTCACTCCGTTTCCTACCCTCTTCCCATGCTGTTCGACTATCGCTTCCTCTATTGAATCGTACACTTTCAGCGGGTCTGGTACACTCCCTTGCGCGTAAACCTTCCTGAAAGCCGCGAGAATGCACTTTTCAAGAGAGTTGGTGTACGGGCCCGCCTCTGAGGCGGAGGCGAGCAGCATTGCGAGATTCTCGTAGAACCTCTGCACGCCTATCGCACTGTCACACTTGAAGAAATTCAGCCGAAGCCGAGAGTCATGCAGGCTCACGACCCTGAGTTTGTTGGCGTAGCCAAACCCGTTCCACTCTTCTGTCGGAGAGATGACCGCTATGTGAGTGCCTCCTTTTTTCACCAGCTGCCCTGCTATGTGCATCGCTGCGAATGTTTTGCCGGTACCGGGTACGCCGCTTATCAGAGTGCCGAGATTGAGCGAGCTTGCCTCTGAAAGCACATTCCTGCCTGTTCGCTTCACCGACCCCTCTAACGCCTGGCCGAGCTCGACATCACCGCTGCTTCTCTGCCCCGCCGTCTGCACTATCCTGCTTGTCCTGACCGTATCGGAGAAGCCCAGCAGCATTGCGGCTCTTGACGCATCAAGCGGCAGCGCGTCAATGCGTGTCGCCATGTCATATATCTCCTCAGCGCTTCCCGTCCTGACCTCAAAAGATTCAACTACGGGGAGCTTCGCGTTGATGTAATCGATGATCTTCAGGCGATCGCCGCAAACAAACATGATACACTTGTAGGCTTTGCAATTTGCAAGAGCAGAGCTCTTCAGCGAATCGAGGATGTCGAGAAGCACGTCCTTCTCGTCCGAGCCGAAATAGGTCTCCCTGTGCCTCGACGCGGTCTGCGACATCACATCGCCGCGCGTGCTCGTGCTCTCCGTAAAACCCGTCTCTTTTCCGCTGAGCATCCTCTCCGCCCTGACCTTCGCCGCCATCACTTCCTCTCTGCGTGCAGGTACAAAAACAACGAACAGGTGAGCATGTGTCCCGGCAAAGACCTTTGTGATCTGATCCACCACATTCCCGCCGGATCCGCGGCACGCCGCAATGATGCATGTTGCCTCGCTTAAGGGAGTGCTCTTCGTGGCTGACTCCTCTATCTCCAGCCCCGGCAGCGCGCCGGTTAGCGTCTTCACCTCCGTGTAAGAGCCGCATACTAGGTACGTGTTCCGTTCCATAAGGTCGTAGTGCATCATGAACTGCTTGCCCAGCATGGCTTGCACGAAAAGCTGCCTGTCAACATTCTCGGGCACCGCCGTTACGCTTACTGCAGAAAGAATCCGGTTCGCACGCATAGAGTCGTCTATTTACCTAACTACTCTATATTTTACTCAAGTATATATTTAAACCTGCTCTCAGACCAGAAGCTTGGTTATGGTGCCCTTGTCCTTCAGGTTCTTCACCACCTTCTCCGCCCCCGCCTCGGAAAGAACGCCTTCGGGGAACCTGCTGTTCTCCACAGCTACAGACGCGATGCCCGCCCGCTTGGCCGCCTTGACGAAATTCGGGTATGATGATACAAGCACCGCCTTTCCAGAGAACGAAAATCCGCTTTTCGCCTTCTCCAGCGCCTTTGCAACTATGCCTTCCGCGCTCTTCGCCTCGTTCCCAAAGGCCCCGAACTTGAAATATGAGCCGAGGCCCGTCTTCTCGAGCCTGAATTTCGCCACCCTCTCAGCCTCTCCGGTCGCTATGCCTATAAGGGCTCCCTGTCTCGACAGCTCGTCGAGCAGCTCCCTGGCTCCGTCAAGGGCGAGCTGCCTGTCATGGCCTGCGACGTTGTAGTAGGAGTAGAAAAGGTCCTCGGTGTAACGAACTAGCTTCTGCTCGATCTCGTCCCTCGGCATGCCGTTTTCCAGCAGCACAGCCTCGGCCGTCTCCTGGGCAGTCATGCCCTCGTACTTCGAGAGGTCCACGTCGACCAGCACACCGTAGATGTTCCTGATTGATTCCTGCACATATTCGCTTATGTCCTTCGTGTCCTTTGTCAGCGTGTTGTTTATGTCGAACAAAACCAGCTTGTCCATCTTATCAGCATTTAGACTGTTGAGTTAGCATATGGCACGCAAATGGTATTAAATATTTTGAAGTGCCAGCTTATGATGTCTGCAAGGTGAGGAATGAAGGCTTATTCTCTCGAGGAGGGCTCAAGGCTTGTCAAGGCGGCGAGACACGCCATAGAGCTGTACATCACCACAAAGGAGTTCAGGGGCGAGGCGATCGAGCGCACCCTTGATGGATTCACTCAGAAGCACGGTATCTTCGTCACAATCTACCACTATCCCACAAGGACACTGCGAGGCTGCATCGGCTTCCCGGACGGAGCGGGGGAGATGAGGAAGCTGGTGGTGGAGGCTGCTGTCGCGGCGGCTGCCGAGGACCCGAGGTTCGTGCCCGTCTCGCACCTTGAGTTCGAGCACACGGTGCTTGAGGTTAGCGTGCTTTCAAGGCTGGAGAAGATTGAGGGCAACACAGAGCAGATCAAGAAGCAGGTCAGGATAGGGAGGGACGGGCTTGTCATAGAGTATGGCTACCACAAAGGCCTCTTGTTGCCTATAGTGCCCGTGGAGGAGCGCTGGAGCGTGCCCAGGTTCCTGGACGAGGTGTGCATCAAGGCAGGATTGCCGGAGCACACATGGGCCCACGGCTCCGCTTCGCTCTACAGGTTCTCCAGCCAGGTGTTCAGAGAAAAGGAACCCAGGGGAGACGTGGAGGAAGTTAACCTTGAGGAACTATGAGACTTATAGCGCTAGTCGACATGGACTATTTCTACGTCGCCTGCGAGGAGCTCAGGCACCCGGAGATAAAGAACAGGCCGGCGGTGGTCGGCTCCGATCCCAAGCAGGGCGAGGGGCGCGGGGTTGTCATGACAGCCAACTATGCCGCGAGGAAGTTCGGGATAAGGAGCGGCATGCCAATATACCTGGCCTACCGTGCAAAGAAAGATGCCGTCTATCTGCCTGCTGACTTCGACTACTATGAGAAAGTATCGAAGGACGTGATGGCGCTGGTCAAAGCGCATGCGGACAAGTTCGAGCAGGTGAGCATAGACGAGGCGTTCATAGACATATCGAAGAGGGCGAAGAGCTACGACGAGGCTCTTGAGCTCGCGAAGGGGCTTCAGAAAGAGATAAGGGAGAAGATGGGCCTGCCGTGCTCGATAGGTGTAAGCGTAAACAAGCTTGTGGCGAAGATGGCCAGTGACGACGCGAAGCCCAACGGCATAAAGCTCGTGAAGGAAGATGAGGCGAAGGACTTCCTGTCCAAGAAGCCCGTCGGTGATCTCTACGGCGTGGGCAGGAAGATGAGAAAGGTGCTGGAGGACTTCGGATACAATACAATAGGCGATCTCGCAAAGGCAAACCCCGTCGTGCTCGTGGAGCGCTTCAAGAGTTATGGCGCAGAGCTGCACAACTACGCAAACGGAATGGACGACAGCGACGTGCAGGAGAACTGGGAGGTGAAGTCGATAAGCAGGGAGAGAACATTAGAGAGTGACACCAGCGACCGCCACGAGATAACGAAGTCGATAGCTGCGATGTCAAAGGAGGTAGGAGAGGAGCTCAAGAAGCAGGGTTTTGCATACAAGGTTGTAACGATAAAGCTTCGTTACTCGGATTTCGAGGAGAGTATGAGGAGCAGGAGCCTGACGCACAGGTCGGTTGACGCTGACGAGATAGCAGAAGTGGCGATACGTCTGTTCGACAAGTACGCGGAGACTGGAGAGGAGCTGAGGAAGGTTGGAGTCAGAGTTTCTAACCTTGTAAAATTCAGCGGGCAGAAGAGGATAACAGAATATGCCTAGCTACTCATTTTCAAAACAGCTTCCAAAACATCCGGCAGCTCTCTTACACCACTTTTTTCGTTGAGGTGTCCCATCGCATGCTTTACGATAACCTTCGCTTCGAGTTTCTTCTTGAATACATCGCTGTGGTCAAGTGAGACATAGTAATCATTGTCTGAGAAGATAGCAACAAAATTATTGCAGTGCTCATTTACCTTTACCCAATCTACCGGCTTTAGGAAAAAGTTGCTTGCCGCCAACTCTTTAATACCAAGGTCATCATCAAATGCCGCTACAAACACTGCTCCTCCTATTTTTTCAGTAGCTTCCAGACGTTCAAGATACCTCAAGATTGTTATGCATCCGAGACTATGTCCAATAAAATAACATTCTTTATCCGGTTTTCCAACTTCGTCTGACAGTTTGCTCAACCAAGAATCCATCTTAGGGTGGTCAGACTCAGGCATCTGCGGCACTGATACAACGAATCCTTTTTTGATAAGCTGATCCTTAAGCCATGGAAACCAATTTTTATCAGGGTAGCCGCCCCACCCATGGATTATGAAAGCTCTTTTTGGCATAGTCATCCTTTCTTCGTTTCCATCTCCTGCATAAAAGCCCGAACGCAAAGCGCTGCCTTTATCCCGCTGCCCGCGGCCGTTCCCGCCTGCCTGTAGACCCTGTCCGCCACGTCGCCAGCAACGTAAACGCCATCTATATCTGTCCTGACCTCGTCCTTTGTGACAAGGTAGCCCTGATCGTCCATCTGGAGCTGTCCCTTGAACAGCTTCGTGTTGGGCTCGTAGCCGATCGCCAGGAAGACACCATCTATAGGCATCTCCCATGTCTGCCCCGTGCCAACGTCTTTCAGCACCGCTGTGGTCACAGCCTTGTCGCCCTTTATCTCGTCCACGGTCGTGTTCCATACCACTTTTATCTTCGGATTTGCAAGCACCCTGTCCTGCATTATCTTGCTCGCCCTGAAGGAGTCGCGCCTGTGCACTATCGTGACCAAGTTGGCAAACCTTGTCAGGAAGAGCGAGTCCTCCATCGCCGTGTCGCCCCCCCCGACAACGATGACGTTTTTGCCCTTGAAGAACGCTGCGTCGCACGTTGCGCAGCTCGATACGCCCCTGCCCATGAACTTCTTCTCGGAAGGGAGTCCAAGGTACTTCGCGTTTGCTCCGGTGGCTATGATCAGCGTGTTGGTCTCGTAGACCTGGTCCTCTACGGTCACCTTTATCGGCTTCGATTTCAGGTCGACAGAGGTCGCGTCCTTGTCCACAATCCTGGTCCCGAACTTCTTCGCCTGCTTGATCAGCATCCGCATGTACTCCGGTCCCATGATGCCTTCGGGGAAGCCGGGTATGTTCTCCACAAGCGTGGTGAGCTCTAGCTGCCCACCGGCGCTGTAGCCCCCTATGACCAGAGGCTCAAAGCCTTCCCTCGCGGTGTATATTGCCGCGGAGAGCCCCGCAGGCCCGGATCCTATTATTATTACCTTCTCAACCAAACGGCTCACCAATTAAGATACCGCGCCGCATTTCTTAAGATATCTGTCATAGTGGTTTATGTAGGTCTTCATCGATTTCACCAGTTCTCTGGTTTCGGGGCTGAGGCTATAAGTTCTGACCCTCCCCTTAGTGTCGACATCCACGAACCTGCAGTCCAGCAGGCACTTCAAGTGGTGCGAGAGGTTGCTCTGCTCTATCCGCAGCGACGATGAAAGCGTGTTGACGGACATAGGTTTCTTCAACAGCGCATTGAGTATCCTAAGCCTGTGCCTGTCGCCTAGTGCGGTAAAGAAAAGCGCCTCCGGGCTCTTCATCATACAATCATCATTATGCGCATTCAGGTATTTAACACTTGTTATATGAATAAATATTCAATATATGAGTAATTAATCATATATATTTAAATATTAGAATGATCATAGTATGTGTGTGATAAAATGGCAAAAAAATACAGCTTTGCATGCAAGGACATAGGAATGAGTTGCGGCTTCAGGACAAACGCCGCAAGCGAGAACGAGCTGATGGGAAAGATCGCGGAGCACGCCAAGGCAGCGCACAACATGGCTAGCATAGATGCAGCCACTATGTCAAAGGTAAAGGCTGCTGTAAAGACGGAATAGATGCCAAACATCAAGGACATCAACGCCGCAGACTGGAGATGACTAAGCTGGCCGTTGTCATGAAGAAGTGATGGCGGTACAATTTTTGCAGCACTCCAGTCACAATAACCGCCGCCACAGTCCGGGGAAAGTAATAAGTATATTTTTTTCCCATCGTGATGTGGCGACCAGGTGGCTATCTCATTGGGTGAATATAACATTGCCCTTGACTCAAGAGATGATGAGGCAAATGTTAGCTTCGTCTCTCATGCTCATACGGACCACATCGCCGGCCTGAAAAAGAATAGGAAAGCGCTAGCGAGCGAGATAACGAAGGACATCGTTGAAAGCAGGAGCAACCTGAACATGGAGCTCATAGAGGAGCCGGAGTGTGTCGAGCTGCTCAACGCCGGACACATGCTCGGCTCAAGGCAGCTCTTCGTGCAGAACGACCTCTACGGCTATTCAGTGCTCTACAGCGGCGACTACCAGATGGACGAGCCGGTGCTCGCAGAGAAGCTCGAGACTAGGAAGGCCGATGTGCTCATTGTAGATTCAACGTACCCGTATCCTGAAGTGAAGTTCGATGACAAGAGCGAGGTCATAGACTCGATACAGTTCTATGCCAGGAAGAAGACAGAGAGAGGGCACGTGGTCTTCGGAGCGTATACTGTTGGCAGGGCGCAAGAGCTTGTCAAGATACTCAACGAAGCGGGCATGGTGCCTGCAGTGGACGAGAAAATAGCGATGGTGAACGAGGTGTACAAAAAACACGGCGCGCGGCTTGAGTATCTGCCGCTGGGAGAGCCTGAGAGCAATCCAATAGTGATTGTCGGGCAATCAAAGCTGGAGGCCACGCGCGATGCGATAAGGGCAAAGAGCGTGAAGAGGGTGTACACGGCCGTGGCTTCCGGCTGGTCCAAGATATTTAGGTTCAACACAGACGTGCAGTTCAACCTCAGCGACCACGCCGATTTTCCTCAGGCACTGGAGTACATCAACGCATGCAGCCCCAAGATAGTCTTCACGTTCGGCTCCAGTTCGAGGCTCTTCGCGAAGCACCTTGCAATGCGTGGCTACGATGCGCGGCCGCTCACCAACACCTCCGAGGTCAACGCGCTCATGCTAAATTATATCTAGTTTTAGATGCGAATAGCATCATGCACTCTGCGACGGTGCTGCCGCTTCACGGCGGCCGTGCTCCGAAGTGGCTCTTCGGAAGAATGGTCAGGCTCGGTGAGCGCATCTCCAACGTGATAATCGACGAGTTCGGGCCCGACGAGCTGCTCAGGAGGCTGAGCGACAAGGACTGGTTCCAGGCCCTGGCGTGCGCCATCGGGTATGACTGGCACAGCAGCGGCACTACCACGGTCACGATAGGCGCGCTCAAGGAGGCGCTCAACGATGGCGGCGAGATCTTCATAGCGGGAGGCAAGGGCAGGGCTGGCAACAACACTCCGAGCGACATAATGGAAGGCACTGCAAGGCTTTCCATGTCAGGAAACGCGGACAGATTCGTAGAACTGAGCAGGCTCTCGGCAAAAATCGACTCTGGAATGGTTTACGATAACATAGGCATATACCACCACTCCTTCCTCTTCTCAAGGAGCGGAAAGTGGGTCGTGGTGCAGCAGGCGATGCAGCGCGAGGGCAACAAGGCCATACGTTTCCAGTGGTTCAGCGACCTGGTTGACGAGAAGGACATAGCGAACGAGCCCCACAGCGGGATAGGCACGAGCATGCGACAGAAGACCCTCGACCTCACATCCAAAGAGAACAAGTTTGTGCGGGAGGAGATGCCCACCGCTCTTGAGGAATATAGGAAAGTCATCTCCGGCAACTATCCCGACAGGCACGGCATCATACCGCAGATAGACATAAGCAGGCAGGGCGTCGATGCAATAAGAAGGGCGAGCGAGATTGACCCCAATGACTACAGGGATCTGTTGCTCGTGAAAGGCTTCGGGAGGTCGAGCATAAGGTCTCTGGCTTTCGTCGCGAGCCTGATCTACGGCAAGGAGCTCGCATACCGCGACCCAGTCGCGTACGCATACAACGTCGGGGGCAAGGACGGCATACCCTTCCCCGTCAACAGGAACACGTACGACTCAGTGATAAAAGGAATGGATTATATAGTTGACAAGGCAAATATCGAGCGGGGGGATAAGTACAGAATATTGAAAAGGCTTGACGCTTATCTCAACCACAGCTACGCGTGAGTGAATGGTAAACGAGGAAGGGGAGGAGAACAAGACCTACAGGTACATAATACTCCTGCTCGGATTCGCGTCGCTGGTCATGGCAGCCGCATCCGTGTACCTGATGGAGATACTAGGCATAAACTACGGAGCAGGCCTTGCGTTCCTTAGCCTGGCCAACAGGACCAACGTCGCCTCTTCAAACGTCACGCAGGTCGCCGCTGCGGTTGGGAACCTCCACAGCGCCATAAGCGAGGCCTACCTTGTCGCCATAATAGCCTTCGGCTTGATAGCGTCAGCGCTCGTCCTCTACATAAGCAGGTACAGGCGCTTCGGCGCCATGAGCAGGAGATATACGCTTCTGCACGGCACCCTCACGCTAATCTACATAGCAATCTTCTATCTCGTGCTCTCCAACCTGCAGATAAACTACACAAGCTTTTACTTCCTTTTCGTGTTTTCAGCCATCGCCGCTGCGTTGATAATAGACGTTTACCTCCAGCTCAAGATAAGCATCAGGGGAGAGGAACCAGCGAAGGTCAGGAGCGACATGCGCATAGTGCCTGGCTCTCCGTACACCAACCTGCTCAACCTCCGCGACACAATCTTCTCGAAGCTGACCGGCGACGTGCGCATAGTCGACAAGCACTTCAACTCCGATGCAATCTCCAACCTGCACAGGCTCCTCGAGACGAACTTCGCCAACATAAGGAAGCTTGAGATAATCTCTTCGAAGGAGATGTTCGACGCGAAGTTCAACGACAACTACACAGACTTCAAGAACGAGCTGAGGAACAAGGGCGTAGAGTTGAACTTCCTGCTGATGAGCGACGCGGACAGCGTAGAGCAGCACGAGCGCTTCATCTTTGACGACAACAGGGCGTACAAGATACCGCCGCTGAACATAATCAACAAGAAGAGCGAGCACATAGTTGGGCTGCGGGTGGGCGAGGCGAGGAGCCGGTTCGATGCCTTGATGAGGAACGCCACGAAGTATGACAACTTTGTCGTGAAGCAGGCCAGGGGGTGAGCATGAGGAAGATCTATCTATTCATGATGGTTAGCCTTGACGGCTACTTTGAAGGACCAAACCACGACCTCTCATGGCACAACGTGGATGACGAGTTCAACAGGTTTGCGCTTGAGCAGCTGAAGGATGCGGACCTGTTCCTTTACGGAAGAAGGATGTATCAGCTCATGGAAGGTTTCTGGCCGAAGGCCGAAGAAGACACCAGCATGTCAAAGGAAAATCTCGAGATTGCTAGGCTGATAAATAACACGGACAAAATCGTGTTTTCTAAGACGCTAAAGAAAGTCAGCGAGAGCAAGAACTGGAAGAACGTCAGGCTGGTCCGCGATTTTGATTCTAAAGAGATAACACGCTTAAAAAAGCAACCCGGCAAGGGGATATGGGTCGGAGGATCCGACCTGGCAGTGTCCTTTGCAAAAGCGGGCCTGATTGATGAGTTCAGGCTTATGGTGAACCCGGTTTTTGTTGGAGCAGGTCGCACGCTGCTTGACGGCTATGAGAACAGGCTCAAACTGCGGTTAATCGGAACAAGGAGCTTCAAGTCAGGCAATGTCCTGCTGACCTACGTGCCTCAAAAATAGAGTCTCATGCCTTTGGCTTTCTGCCAGGCGGCTTGGGAACCTTCAGCCCTGGGAACGCCTTCTGCAGTATCTCTGGATTCACGTCAAAATCGAACATCAGACCCTGCACCGTCTTCCTTAAAAGATAAGTTGAGGCAATCTCGGCAAGCTCCGGCCTGCCTCCAGTTGAGCCGTTCACTACTTCCTTTACATCGCTGCCGCTGAGTTTCTGAATTACCTCAGCAAGAGACCCATAGCTCTTTCTCTTGCCGCTGACAAGCTGGGCCGCGTAAGCATCGAGCTTTGCCAGATCTATCCCAAGGAGTTCGAATGACTTCTTGTCCACGCTCTGCCTTATGCTTGACAGTTGCAAGACGATCTCCTCCGGCGCCGTCTTCTCGTCTATGTGGATCTTCTTTACAGCCAGCCAGTTCTTGTACCTGGCAAGAAACTCTATCGAGTCGCCTTCAGGCATCGAAACAACCTACGCCTGCACTTGCTGCTGTATCAGGTAGTAGCCGGAGGCCTTCTCTCTCACGACCCTCTTCACCACGCCCTTGTTGGCCAGCATGATGAGCGCGTTGGTCACCATGCTCTTCGGCCTGTTGGTCTTCTTCGTTATGTCGTCAGCAGTCTTCAGCCCCTGCTCCTTCGTGGCGCCAAGTTCCTTCATGGCGTTAACGATAAGCTGCTCTATCGGGTTCAACTCAACCATTCAACCACTTCGTTAAGCACGCATACGCTAATAAAACTTATTTCTTTACCCTGATTTCCTTGTTCTTCGGCCTCAGGTAGATCGATCCGCACTTCCTGCACTTCTCGCTGCCCGCTCTGCTCCTGGCCTTGCACTTCCTGCAAATCCAGATTCGCGTCAGCGCTTCATCTGCTAGTGGAAATTTTCCCATCGGTTTGCACCAAAATGAGTGATAACAATTGGCTATTAAGGTATAATAAGTATGCGCATGTGTTCATTCCAGCTCTATGTCAAGGCTCGGCTTCATCGGCATCGCCCTGCCGGCGCGCGGCGACTTTGATTTCTGCTCCATCTCCACCGAAACATCGCACTCGAGCTGCTTAGATATGTATGCCGCTGCCTCCTCCACCCCATCGAACTCTTCGAGCTGGGTCGTGCTCACCGGAGTTATCTCGTTGATCCTCTTGGCGAGCGCACCGGCCAGCTTTCCGGCAAGCTCCATGTCCACGCCCTCCTCGCCCCTGAGGCTCTCCAGCGCCTTTCCAACGTCCTTCTTACTTACAAGCGCAGCGACAAGTTTCCTCTTCCAGTCAGACGCGACTATCACGTGCAGCCTCCTTGCCTTCTTTCCAGCCTTCTTGCGCATGAGCGCCATCACCTGCTTCGCGTCCTCCACCGTGCTGTCAACCAGCTCCTCCTCCTTCTCCACCTTCTCGTTGCGCATCTCTCCGCTTTCAGCAGGCCACTTCTCCTTGGATACGAACGTCGTGTTGCCCAGCGTGTGCCACATCTCCTCCGCGACGTGAGGCGCCACGGGCTGCAGCATGAGCACAACGCTCGACAGGAAGTCCTTGACAGCTATGCCGTTGTGTCCGCCCCTGGCGAGGTACCTCCTCAGCTCCAGGACGGAGTCATAGAGTATGTTCGTGTACGCTGACCTCAGCTCAAGCGCATCCATGTACCGGGTTGTGCGCTCAATCTTGTCGCTCAACTTCGAGTAGAGCCAGTAGTCGATCCTCTTCAGCTCTCCAGATTCAAACTTCTCAAGCCCGAGTATGGAGTCCTGCAGGTACTCGAGCCTTTCCTGTATTCCCCTTATGGCTTTTTCACTGTATTCAGAATCATTGAGCAGATCGGCTCCCGCTATTATGTTCAGCCTCGACGGGTCTGCTCCGTACTTCTCCACAGCGTCGATGAGTGGCACTATGTTTCCAAGGCTCTTGCTCATCTTCTCTCCCTCACTCAGCACAAATCCATTGACCGCTATCTGCTTCGGCCAGCAGTCCTTGTTGAACACCGCCACGTGGTTGTATATGTACATGGTGAGGTGGTTGTAGATAAGGTCTGGACCCGAATGCCTGGAGGTGTACCTGTACCAGTACTCGAACGACTCCTTGCACCTCTTGACCAGCGAATAGTCGATTCCAGTGGACTTCGCCACCGCATCTGCGTCTCCGATGTTCCTGAATACAAAATCGAAGAACTCCGGCTTGAGCTTCTCCGGAGGCACGTCACGCACAAGGTTGGATATGGTGTAGAACGACATGTATATCGTAGAGTCCGAAAGACTCTCGATTATCTTGGTGCTGTCCAGCGGGAACCTTGTGCCAAGGCCCTGCGCCCTCGCCACAGCGCGCAGGTCTATCCAGTCTACCGCCGCGTCGAAAGCATTCCTGGTCTTCTCCGGATAGAGATGCATGCCTTTTAGTACATCCTTTGTTGCTGTCTTCCATGCCTTGTCACCGTAATTTATGAACCACTGGTTTTCAACAACCTTGACCACGACTTCGTAGCCGCACCTGCAGTACACGGGCGCGTTCTGTAGCACGTACATCTTGAAGGCATCGCCCTTTCCAGTGAGTTCTCCTGTGACTTTCTCCCTTGCCTCAGGCTCGCTCATGCCCTCGTATCCCCGCACGGTCATCTTGCCCCAGTGCGATTCCTCCCTGTATTCTAGCTTGGTCGCGGACTCTAGCATATCGTCTATCGCATCGATGCTTGTGTGCAGCATCTCAAGATACGCGAACGCTGGTATGTCCATCTGGCTCGGTTTTGTTTCGACTACGCTCACGTCGCTAAGTGACCTTCCTATCTCAACGTCGAGCACCTTAATCGGTTTTATCTCCTGCTTCAGCCGCCCTTCCTTCCTAAGCCTTTCGAGCGCGGCATAGTCGAACGGCGCATGTGCAGGAACGCTCATCACCGCGCCTGTGCCTACGTCTTCCTTGACAAAAAATCCCGGAAGGACCGGCAGCATGCTTCCATTCACTGGATTCACGCACGTTTTTGAGAGCAGCTTGTCCGCACCCACCTCTTCCAGAACCTCCACATTCATCTGGTACTTTAGTATTCCAGCGCTGGCCTTTGATATGTAATATCGTTTGTCGTCGTCGCCTATCCTGCAGGCTACATAAGTGCTTTTCTCGCTTACGAAAAGGTTAGTTACGCCGAAGATTGTCTCCGGGCGGTACGTGGTGCAGAGTATGTATGCTTCCTCTCCGTCGACCTTGAACTTCACCACAATCTCTTCCTCTATCTCAGGTTCGACGTCGTGTTTTGTATCATGCATGCCGACCGCGTTGTTCTCGTTCGGGCACCAGCCGACAGGGTGCTTGCCTTTGGTAAGGAAACCTTTGCTGTTCAGTATTCCGAACTGCCACTCGACAAGCTTGCTGAATGTAGGATCTATAGAAGTAAAGCTCCTTCGCATGTCCATACCGAACCCTGCCCTTTGATAGAGCTGGCCGCTCTCCTTGATGAAGTAGTTTGCAATGTACGCCGGGTTGGTCATCTTCTTTATCTCTTCCTCAGGAACATGGAAGACTTTGAGCTCGTCCACTATGTCCTGGTCTCCGTTCTTTATGCGCTTAGCGAACGCAAGGACTGGGGTCCCGGTAGCGTGGAAACCCATAGGGTAGAGCACGTTGAAGCCTCGCATCCTTTTGTACCTGGCAAGCGCGTCTGCCGTTCCGAATGTACGTAGGTGGCCTATATGGAGAGGCGTGTTTACGTATGGCCACGCAGCAGTGACGAGGTACGGTTCCTTGTCGTTCACCTCACCCTCAAAGATATGTGCGTCGCTCCACTCTTTCTGCCATTTTGCCTCTATCTCCTTGTAGTCTATCATCTAAGCACAACGAGCACTCATTATTCTCAGATAACATTATTAGCGCTACTGTTATCTCAAAACTGCAAATTAGCCGCGCTAACGGGCCAAATGGTAAGTATTTAATAATAGTTCAATTCTAAACTATCCTGTGCAGGATCCGTCCTCGTTCAAGCAGTTCGGCATGATAGACAAGAAGATACTGAAGGGCATGCATACGATGATAGTGCTCACCCACATAGAGAAGAAGAGCACTTACCCGTATGCTCTCCTGAAGAGATTCAGGGCAAGCAGGCATCCCATGCTTAGTGGAATAAGCAAGAGCGAGCTCTACAACATCCTGGGGTCACTCGAGCACCAGGGTTACGTCAGGGGGAAGGTTGTGCTTGCCGGGTCGAAGGTACAAAAAGTCTACTCGATAACCCCGAAAGGCGATGACGTGGCAAAATCCTTCAGGAGGGTATTCTTCAGTTTCATCCGCAGCGCGTCCAAGATAATAACTGGTGCTTTCTCTGAGTGAATACGCAATAGAGATAAATGGCCTTGTCAAGAAATTCGGAGACCTGACCGCAGTAAACGGCGTAAACCTAAGGATAAAGAAGGGCGAGATTTTCGGTCTGTTGGGTCCAAACGGCGCCGGCAAGAGCACCACCATAAACATGCTCCTTGGCCTTCTGGCGCCCACCTCGGGCAAGATATCGGTGAATGGCATAGATATGCTAAAGAACCCGGAGAGGGCAAAGGGTCAGATAGGCATAGTGACGCAGGAAACGGTCGTTGAGCCGGAGCTCACCGCTGAGGACAACTTGATGATCTTCGGCAGGCTGTACCAAATACCTGCAGATGAGCTTCGGAAGGACATAGATTTCGCGCTCAAGCTATCAGATCTCGAGAGTTTCAGGAAGGCGTACGCCGGCACCTTCTCCGGCGGTATGAAGCGCAGGCTCGAGACGGCTAAGGCGCTCATGCACGCGCCGCAAATCCTCCTGCTTGACGAGCCCACGACCGGACTGGACGTTCAGAACAGGACGAAAATCTGGGAGCTGCTTAGGAAGATAAACAAGGAGGATAACGTGACTATACTCATGACTACTCAGTACCTGGAGGAGGCCGACCAGCTCTGCAACCGCATCGCAATAATAGACCACGGCAAGCTCATAGCGCTGGGCACGCCTTCGGAGCTTAGGCAGAAGATAGGAATGAGCACGATACTCGAGGTGTCTGGCGACAAGGAAATGCTGCCTAAGATAGCCCAGATGTTCAGAAAGGCGGGACTTGAGCCGCAGACGCTAACCAACAAGGTGCTCGCCTCTGCTGGCTCCAAGCCCGTTGAGAAGATAGAAAAGATACTGAAACTGCTCTCAGCGAGCAAGATAGACGTCCGCAACGTCAGCCTTCACGAACCTACTATAGATGACGTGTTCCTAAAGCTGACCGGGTCCGAGGTCAGGGACGAGACGGGTAGCTTCAAGGGTGGCAGAGGAATGATAATGAGAAGAGGATAGATGAGATGGGACTGCTAAACGACACGTACACGCTGCTCCTCAGGGAACTTCTCATCTTCAAGAAGAACTTCAAGGTGAACATCATCAGGTCGATGATCTTCCCGATAATATTTATCATACTGCTTGGAGCCTTCGGCAGCACCCCGAAGAACGTGCCCGTCGCCCTTGTCAACTACGACAACGGGCCCGCATCGTTGCAGTTCATGAACCTGCTCCAGTCAGGCAACAGCGTAAGGGTCGTGAGCTCCACAACGCAGCAGGCGGCAATGAACCTTCTGTCCGAGGGCGATGTCGCGGCGGTTATCGTGATACCAGGCGGATTCTCCAGGTCCCAGATTCCAAAACCCGACGTGTACGTTTATCTTGACAACTCACAACCCCAATCTGCGGTCGTTGTGAACCAGGTAGTCAACCAAGCGTCATCAGAGATGGCCGGCAGGCTTGCCGCAGGTACGGCGCCAGGTTCCACGCCCAACCCCGTGCCCGTAGTCAGCAACTATGCGTATGGCGCGGCGAGCAACTATGAGAGCTTCGTGGTGGGGGGCTTGGTGATAATGGTTGCTGCTTTCGGTTCCGTGTTCAGCGCGGGCTTCAGCGTTATCAGCGACAGGGAGCTTGGCAACCTCAAAGCGTTCCTCACCACCCCTATAAACAAGTTCGCGATACTGCTTAGCAAGATAGGCTACGGCACTATGCAGTCGCTTCTCAGCGCATACATAGGCCTTGCCATCGGCATAGCGCTGGGCGCAACCGTGGCCGCGGGCTTCATAGGTCTGCTGGAACTGATCTGGATAGTGTTTCTCGTAGGGCTCGGATTCGGTTCGCTCTCAATTGCGCTTGCAGCAAGGTCAAAGCAGCTCCAGACGTATGCGCTCATAGGCCAAACAATCGTCATGCCGACCGCATTCCTGGGCGGAGCTTTCGTGCCTATATCGCTGCTGCCCCCTGTGCTGCAGTCTGTCTCGGTTGTAAACCCGCTCACATACGCTGTGAACGCCGTCAGGGCTGTGATGATAAAGGGATCGTTGCCCCTGGGTGACCTGGTGGTTGATTCGGCTGTGCTTCTGGCATTCGCAGCCGTCATGGTCGCGATAGCATTCGTGCTCTTCAGGAACACAAGCGAACAGTTATCTTGATTTACGTTGATATTTTGGTGAAATAAATGAACAAAAAAATTCTCTGGATGTTTGCGATGTTTATGGTGCTAGCCGGAGCCGTAGGAGCACAATCAGTGCTAGACAACTCACTGTCTTTGCACAACGTGTCCGTGTATCCAAATCCTGTGTTGGCCGGAGGAAACGTTACGATCAGGTTCCAGCTTTACGACTCGTACGGATCGTTCGTTCAGACGATAAACCTTCAGGCCGAAGGCAGCTATCCTCTGTTGAACGTTTCGCCTTCTAACACAACCGACATATCTGAGGTCAATCCCGGAGTTAACAAGCCATATTACAGCTACACGTTGCACATACCTGCAACGGCGCCTTCCGGGGAATACAAGATCTACTTCAACGCCAGCTACTACGGCCTAGGCGCGACGGAGATGGTGGCGTCATCATCGATGCCTGTCAGCTTCTATGTGCAGAACAAGCCCGAAATAAAAGCGCTGCTCTCCAACCCCTCGCCCTCCGCCCTGTACTCCGGCTACAACCAGACCGTTGGGCTTGTGGTGGAGAATACGGGCTACGGCACCGCGAGGAATGTAAGTGTAGACCTGGTGTCCGGGACGGGAATTAACATACTCAGCTCCGTCTCCAAATTCTTCATCTCCAACCTGACCCAAGGCCAGAGCGTAACGGAGCCAATCCTGGTGAGTGCAAAGAACACAGGTAATGCGAGCATATATGTCGGCTTATCCTATTACTCATCCACATTTTCGCAGCATTTCTCGAGCGTGCAGGATGTCAACCTTTCGATAGCGCCTTCTGCGCAGTTCAGCATAAGCTCGCAGGCAGGGCAGAGCGTAGGATCCGGTGCAACCGACGTGCCTGTAAGTTTCGATATACGCAACACGGGCACAAGCGACGCTTCGCAGCTTCAGCTTAGCCTGGAGTCAAACTACCCGATAACGCCGGTGGCAAGCACCGCATACATATCCAATCTCCCCGTAGGCGCATCGCAGAATGTTACCTTCCTGGTGAGCGTGGACTCTCAGGGCGTGCCCGGTAACTATCCTGTCACACTGTACGAGCAGTGGAAGCAGCCCAACGGCGCTGCGAACCAGCAGTTCTCCGGCTCTGAAAACTATTTCGTGAACGTCGGCAACCAGACCAGCACAGTTACGCTGGCTGTGGCCATCATAGTTGTGATTGCGGTAGCGGGATTTGTGGTGTACAGGATGAGGTCAAGGCACGCGCAGAAGCAGGCGAAGAAGAAGTGATTATGTAGAAAGGAAAAAGTCCAATATCGTAAAATACACCATGTGTTGGAAGTCGCTGTGAGCATAGCAACATACACGGCGTTCTTGGCGCAGGCCTGATTGCGTTGCTTTATATATTGTACTCACTTATGATAATTCAGGAATAGAAATGGGAATTGACGTTATAAAGCTCGTAGGGGACAGTTTCAACACTCTGCTGAAGAACAGGACGGTTATGATATTCGCGCTGATAAGCGCGTTGCTTGGATC
This sequence comes from Microcaldota archaeon, assembly GCA_021818925.1. Classification (GTDB taxonomy): domain Archaea; phylum Micrarchaeota; class Micrarchaeia; order Micrarchaeales; family CABMGC01; genus JAJYVH01. The sequence goes on from JAKASU010000001.1 coordinate 21,950, forward strand.
AGCCTTCTCTTTGGCTACGATGTCGCAGGTGCAGTCGCTGAAAAACCTCGGCACAGGATCCGCGCTCTCCAGCGTTCTTCCCATTATCTTCTCCGTGCTCGGCACGTTCCTGATAGGCATAATAATCCTGTACCTCATAAGCGTCTTTCTGTTAGGATCGATGATGGTCGCTGCCAGCGACTCAAAGAAGAGCATTGGCGATGCGGCAAGCCAGTCGATAAGCAGGTACCTGGTCTTCCTTGTGACGAGCGTTGTAACCAGTATAATAACTGTTATAGGGCTCATACTCTTTGTCATACCTGGCATATTCCTTGGCGTCAAACTGAGCCTCGCCTCCGCTGAGGCTATGGTCGGCAAGAAGGGGGTTGTTGACTCGCTGAAGGCCAGCTGGAGCGCCACGACGGGCAACTTCTGGGGCATATTCTTCGCCTTCCTGGTGACGATTATAGCGATCTATATCATATCAATCATAGCGGTCCTGGTCTTCACCATAGTAGGACTCACGCCTGTGGGCACCTTCATAGGCACGTTCTTCGGCTACGCGATAACCGTGCTGATAGTCCTGATCTACCTCTCTGTCTCCCCGAAGCCGGCGATGAGGGCTGCGAAGAAGGGGAAGAAGCAAGCAGTGAATTAAATGGCTCTAAGCACACCGCAGCAGCAGGCAGGAATACTCAGCTTCTATGATGCGCCTGAGCGCGGACCGAAGGTGAGCGCCAAGATCCTGATAATCGCGGTGGCGCTATTCACCCTCTTCATAATAATCTTCGACCACTTCGCGGCGCTTTGAACGCACAGGTCTCTGTTCTCAAAATCAACAAAAACAGTGTGTGTTTTGTAAATTATGTCAATGTTAATAAATGCCGAAAATAATAGTCAATAGATTATCATGGCGATAGGGCGAGAGATAAAGGAACATGCGAATGCTGCAGTGAGCGCTTTGAGCGTCGGTGTCATAGGTCTTGGCGTAGCATCTGAAGAGTATGCTGCAGCGCTCAAAGACTCGGTTCGTGGCGTGGTGCCACAGTACGTCACCCAGAATGTGCCGCATGTAGTTAACAGCACAGTTACTACAGTTGGCCAGTCGTTTGTACCAAGTACAAGCCAGTTTCTCCTCAATTCTTTGCCCGGATCGTCTAATGCATGGAGCATATCCTCCAATGGTAGCGTACAAATAGATGTACTCATATCTCCGATAACTAACTTCGTTGATAATGGTAACTGGATGGCCCAGTTCACAGCAGAAGTGGTGAAATACACAGCGCAGTTCGGGGGCGGTTTTTCGCAATCGGTGCAGTCTCAGCTTCCGATAACGTTGGGTCTTGGACAGTCGGCATTCATCAACACAGGAGGCGTAAATGCCACGCAAATAATATTCGATGGCATACAATCAAACTCACAGAACCAACCGAGCAACATATTCACAATAATAAACGGGCACTTGCAGAACGTTACCTCAGCCCAGACGCATAGCGCAATCCAGTATGTTCAAGACAGGATTCTGACCAACGCCCAAGCGCTCAATCTCGTCCACAACCACATCTTACCGTTTGCCAACCAGCTGGTGGCTATAGGTGAGGTAGCTATTGCGGCAGGAATACTGAGCCTTGCTGCTGTCGGCATAAACAAACTTCTAAGAAAGTCGAGCGGTTCTGAGCGGAGCGATGAATCATAGGACTAAGATATCGGCCACTTCAATGCTCTGCGAGAACTAGATTAGGGTAAACACGTCCTTCCTCCTCTCGCTCACGTCGCCCTGCTCGCTTAGCAGGTAGAGCATCGCGCGTATCCCATCCTCCTTGACTCCAGTGGTCTTCACCAGCTCGTCCACCTTCTTCGGCCCCTCCTTCAGTTCCTTTATCACCTTGCCGCTGTTCTTGTCGAAGAAGGCGCGCAGCACAACATAGAACTTCTTGTTGAACGCCCTTATTCCGAGCACCTTGCCGCTCCTTATGCTGTCCTCCAGGGCCAGCGAGAGGCTCGATGCCTCAGTCTCTGTCGGCAGCACGATGTACCCGTCTGTCTCGAGCTGTATCACGTTCTCGTTCTTTTCTATCTTCGGAGGCGGCGGCACCGGTTTCTGCGGCGCCTGCTCAAAGACCCTGCTGCGGCCGGGTTGCTGTGCAGTCGCGCCAGGCTTCTTCCTCATGAGGAACTTGTCGTACACCGCTGCGACTATGCCGTACGAGCCCTTCGCCTTTGAAAGGTACACGGCCTTCTTGTCCAGCAGGCCCTGCAGCGTCTTCTTCTCGCCCTCGTTAAGCAGCTTCGAGACATTGGCTACCGTCCTGTCGGCGTACCGGAGCGTGTCAAGCTTCTTCAGGACGTTTATCTCTCCGAGCGTGAGGTTCAGCGGCTTGAAGCTCCCCGAAGTGCTGGCCATCTTCGCGAAGAGGAAGGAGCTGTCGTTGTACTTGAGGAACTGCACGTCGTCATCCTCCCTGAGCCCGAGCTGCTTCATAACGCTGTCGGGAAGATAGACAATGTACTTGCTGTTCCTAGTCTTGTATATTTTCAATTGACCTACCGCTACTCTTTTTTAAACCCCCTGCGTATTACTACCATGCAAGACTTAAAAGAGTTTGCAGATTCGCCGAGTTCTCTCGTTAAGCGCGAGTTCGTGCGGGCCCTTGATGATGCAATAAACGCGCTTTACGGGGGCCTGAAAAAGGAGGAAGCGAACATGGAGTTGACGCTTTCCGAGCCCACGGAGCTCAACCTTGGCGATATAAGCTCGTCCATCGCGTTCAAGCTCGCGAAGATAGCAAAGACAAGTCCTGTTGGGATAGCGAAGGAGATAGCGAAAAGCGCAAAGCCGACAGAGCACATATTGCGGTTCGAGGATGCTAACGGCTACGTGAACGCCTTCGTGGACGAGAAGAAGTACGCGGAGCTGGTGCTGCGCGACATAACGAAGCGCGCCAAGGGCTACGGCAGGAGCGGCGTGGGCAAGCACCAGAAGGTAATAGTGGAGTACCCTAGCGTCAACCCTGCGCACCCGTGGCACGTGGGCCATCTCAGGAACGCGCTGCTAGGAAGCGTGATATCCAACATACTTGAGGCGTGCTCCTACGATGTCGAGCGCGAGGACTACATAGACGACCTGGGCCTGCAGGTCGCAACCGCGCTCTGGGGCTGGAATAATATGGGCAAGTATTCGGGAAGCATGAAGTTCGACCAGTGGCTCGGCGAGCTCTACGTGAAGGTGAACGCAGAGATGCAGAAAAGGCCGGAGGTCAAGCAGGAGATCGACGGTCTTGTGAAGAAGCTAGAGGAGGTAGGGTCGCAGGAGTCCAGGACCGGCAGGGAGATTGCGGAGAGGTGCGTCGCCGCGCACCAGCAGACCGCGTTCGCGTACGGCATCTATCATGATGTTATGATATGGGAGAGCGACATAGTAAAGGCACACCTGCTGAGCAAGGCCCTTGACGTCTCTTCCGAGATACTCGAGAAGCCGGGCGAGGGCAAGTATGCCGGCGCGATAATAGTCAAGCTCGACAAGATAGCTCCGCTCGCTAGGGAGCTGGAGGGGAGCAGGGAGGACGCGAAGGTGATAATAAGGAGCAACGGCGCAGCCACGTACATAGGCAAGGATTTTGCGTTCCATGCCTGGAAGTTCGGCCTGATAGACGCGGGCTTCAGGTACAAGAAGTTCATAGAGCAGCCAAACGGCAAGGCGATATACAGCACATCGTCCGAAGGCAGCAGCATGAAGTTCGGTAACGTGAAGCGCGCCATCAACATAATCGACATAGGCCAGACGTACGAGCAGCTCATAATGCGCGTGATGTTCTCGCTTATAGGCCACAGGGAGATAACAGACAACATAGTGCATCTCGCGTACGGGAAGGTGAACATAGAGGGCGAGAAGCTCAGCGGAAGAGCCGGCAACTGGCTCGGCGAGGGCCGCAACTACACCGCCGACGACCTGCTTAGCGAGGCAACAAAGCGCGCAATGGAGATAGCGCAGAAGAGCGAGAAAATTTCCAACAAGGAGAGCGTAGAGCAGATAGCGAGGGCGATAGCGCTCAGCGCGGTCAAGTTCGAGTATCTGCGCGTGGCCCCTGAGAAGGAGATAGTCTTCTCGTGGAACACTGCGCTCAACTTCGAGGGCAACAGCGGGCCGTATGTCATGTACACCTACGCCAGGGCCAGGAAGATACTGGCTCGCGGGAACTTCACCTCGCAAGACCTCTCTCAGGGCGACATAAGCGAGGTAACAAGAGGCTACGATTTCGCGCTGATAAAGAAGATGGGAGAGGCGCAGGAAGTTGTGGAGAAGGCGTGCGCAGAGTCGAGGCCCAACGTGCTTACCGATTACCTGCTTGACCTATCGTCGCTATTCAGTAAGTTCTACGAGAGCATGCCGGTGCTCAAGGGAGAAAGGGCCAGGGAGGTAAGGCTCGCGATCGTCTTCGCGCTCACCGTCGTGCTCGAAAATTCGCTAAGCCTGCTGGGAATAAGCACGGTAAGCGAGATGTAAAGCGTAAATAAACCCGTATACCATGTGATAGCGAGGGTCCGTAGCTCAGCTTGGACAGAGCGACACCGTCCTAAGGTGAGGGTCGCGGGTTCAAATCCCGCCGGGCCCGTAGCATTTTTGATTTGCGTAAGCGCACCTGCGAATTAATGCAATTGTATTAAAAGCATTCCACGAATAGAGGTAAATGAGGAGTAGAAAATGCGCCCTTACATGATCAGAGTAAGCTCGATTAAGGGCGGAGTAGGCAAGAGCGTGATTGCTACCAACCTTTCCGTGGCGCTCAAGCAGGAAGGCTACAATGTGCTGCTCGTCGATGCCGATTTTTCGAACCCCTGTGTCGGAATATATCTCGGGATGGAGAGCGTCAACCGCGGATTTCAGGACGTTGTGAAGGGAAAAGCGGATCCTGCAGAGGTGATAATCGCCCACACCCCGAGCGGAGTAAAGGTGCTCATCCAGGTGATAACGGGTGAACAGATGCAGATGACTGAAGAGGAAGCCGGCGCGACAAACAAACTGCTGAGAAGCCTTGATTACGACTTTGTCATAGTAGACACGCAACCAGGGATTCAGTGGTCAGCAGCGCTTGACTCGTATGACGAGGCCCTGATCGTGACCCTGCCAACAGAGGCATCGTGCGTCAGCGCCATCAGGCTGCTAGAGCATTACAGGAAGGCGAACGTCAAGACCTCGATCGTTGTGAACAGGTTCACAAACGAGGAGTTCGACCTCAGCATAGACGACATAGAAAAGATATGCGAGGAGAAGGTGATCTCTGTACTGAGCGAGGACGACAACGTCAGGGTCGCCGTATCGCAAAGCACCCCTGTGTACATGTTCAATTCCGGGTCGCCCTTTTCTGTGGGCGTAAGGAACCTCGCCGCTTTACTCGCGTCCAGAATAGAACAACCGTCCAAACCCTCAAACCCGACGCCCCAGTAAACAAATAAATAGCTTCTTTATCAACTGTTAATGGAATTTGATGAAGCAAGTGACGAAAGTAAAGGAGCCCAGCATACTCATCAGGCCGCTCGGAAGGTTCGGCGGGCTCGACAACCTCCACCTTACTCTTGTCGTGCTCGTAGTCATACTGCTCGCCCTGCTCCTCGTGGTCTCCTACGGCAAGCCCATACTGGTAACGCAGAGCAACAACACAACCAGCAACACTTCCGCGGTGCATACGCCGCAGCAGATACGGGCGCTCGCAGAGCGCGTGCTGGCAAGCTACGCAGGCATAAACAGCTCACTCTCGCTAATCCCGTACATATCGAACATAAGCAGCATGCGCGTAAGCTACCTCAACGCTAGCGGCCAATGGCTCGTGGAGCTGACGGCTAAGAACTTCGTCAATGGCGTGTCATTCAGCCTCGGGTTCCTGATAAACGACTCCAACACCTCGAAGATAACGCCGCTCCTTCAGAGCGTGCTGCCGGATCAGATATCTAATAACAGAGTAGTCTCGAGCGGCGTGGTCTCTCTGGCAGGAAAGTACGCGTGCGCCAACCCCAAGCCCACGCAGGTGTACTGGTTTGTAGATCCATACGCGGTTGGTGGAGTGCAGAGCCTGCTCAATGCAAGCAGCATAAAGGACACGTACAGCAGTAACGTCAACCTCACGCTTAAGATATTTGTCGGCACGGACACGCAGCGCATAGGCTCCCAGGTTGGTCTGTTCGACGCGCTCTACCTGCCGAAATATGCGTTCTGCGCCTCGCAGCAGAGCAACTTCGCCGGATTCGCCATGGCGCTCAATGACGTTTACTCAGGCAACTATGTTCCGAAGAGCACTCTGGCGAGCATAGTGAACGAGTCAGGCCTCAATGTCACGCAAATCAACAGCTGCGTGAACGATTCGTCAAGCGTGATCAACACGCAGGCTCTCCTCGCGCAGTACTACAACATAACATCCACTCCTGTGGCGGTGGTTGACTGCCACTATCTTGCGCTTCCGCAGACCGTAAGAGAGGCGCTCTGCTATGCAAACCCGTCGTTGTGCTGATTCGTTGAAACACATCATAGCAGGAATCGATCCCGGGAAGACGGCCGCGATAGCCTGTCTGGACCTTGACGGCAACGTGGTTAGGCTTGCCACCGGGAGGTTCGCAGGACTGCAGTGGTTCGTCGACACTATAGCTCAGACGGGATCCCCGGTGGTGATTGCCGGAGACAAGAAGAGGCCCGACTACCTGACAGAGAAGCTCGCAAGCATCTTTGACGCCGTACTGTTCGTCCCTGAAACGGACATAAGCGTGCTGAAGAAGAAAGACCTCACCCACCACGGCTTTGCGAACCCTCACGAACGCGATGCGCTCGCAGCTGCGCGAACGGCATACAGAGCCTATGCGGGCAAGCTGAGGCAGGCTGAGAGGCTTGCAAGCTCCAAGAGCGCAGAAGCGGACAGTATCAAGGCGATGGTGATAAAGAAGTATTCAGTGCACGAGGCGGTGACAGGCAGCGGTGCAGGTCGGAGGCTCGTACGGCGCACGTGAGCAAGAAAAAGATTGATTTATATATTCCTACGAACAAAATAGAAAAATAATTGACTAACTTAGCAATAGCACATGACACTTAAACGGTGAAACGATGGCTGAAGAAATGGAAGAAATTGGGGAGATCAGGCAGAGCAACATACCGGAGAACGTGGTCTACATCGGCAAGAAGCCAGCGATGAACTACGTGCTAGCTGTTGTGACACAGTTCAACAACGGCGCCAAGAGCGTGAAGATAAAGGCGAGGGGAAACACGATATCTAGGGCGGTGGACGTCGCGGAAATAGCCAGGAACAGGTTCCTCCAGGAAGCCAAGGTCGGCAGCATAGCCATCAACTCAGAGGAGTTGCAGAACGAGGATGGCACTAAGTCGAAGGTTAGCACCATAGAGATAATACTGGCCAAGTAACGGGTCAGAACAGCTTTTTCTTGTGCCTTTGCGCAATCTCGGTGGAGCTAACAACGCCGACGCACCTCATCTCGATTATCGAGTCTACCACCGGCAGCCTGTTAAGCTTGTTCTCCACCATTATCTTCGCCGCCTTCTCCGGCCTGTCCCTCTCCTCAACGAATATCTTTCTGAGGTGCATGCTGCCAACGTTCCGTTCATCTCCCCAGCGCTCGAGCTGCCTTTCCGCCTCGTCGAGCGTCAGCACCCCGTAAAGCGTTCTTCCGTCAAGCACGGGGATTGCGGTGACCCTCGCGCCCCTCATCAGTCTTATTGCAGTGCTGAGGCTGGACACTCTCGATACCGCTATCAGGCGGCTCTCCATCAGGTCCCCGACTTTCGTCACGCACTCGTTGATGATTGGGAAATACGCTTTTAATTCTTTTATGCGGAAAGTGGTTTAGAGGAAGAAGCGAGGGCTTCTCCGGGTTTTTCATGGCAACATTCAAGCTATTGGACAGGGGCAGGGCAAAGCGCGCGATTGACCTGCTCGAGAAGGAGTACAAGGACTCAAAGTACTACCTCAGCTTCAAGACCCCAATAGACCTGCTTGTCGCTGCAATTCTGTCAGCGCAGACACGCGACGAGGTAACAAATTCGGTAACGCCAGAGCTGTTCAAGCGCTACAAGACGGCAGGGGACTACGCTAACGCGAGGCCGGAAGAACTGAGCAAGCTGATAAGCCGTGTTACCTTCTTCGGAAACAAGGCCAAGAGCATAATCAACGCCTGCAGGATCATAGTCGAGAAGTACGACGGCCGGGTGCCGAAGAGCATGGAAGAGCTCCTTGAGCTGCCGGGCGTGGGCAGGAAGACAGCGAACACGATACTGATCAACGCGTACGGCATAGTGGAGGGCATACCCGTTGACACATGGGTGATAAAGCTCTCTGGCCGGATAGGACTGAGCAGGGAGAGCGACCCTGACAAGATAGAAGACGAGCTCGAGGCGTATGTTGACAGGAAGTATTGGAAGAACATAACCTATGTACTCAAGGCGCACGGCAAAAAGATTTGCCAATCGCGGGTTCCGATCTGCAGCCAGTGCCCGATAGGCCCTGGGAGCCGAAACCCCATCTGCCCGCAGAACGGGGTCACTGAGAGCAGGTGATTTGTTGGAATTTATATGTGAGCTGCACACGCACTCCAGATTCGCTGGTGCGTGCAGCGACAAACTCACTTTGCAGAACATGGATTCTACTGCGCGAACGAAGGGCATAGGGATAATAGGGACGGGCGATTTCACCCATCCTAAATGGTTCATGGAGATAAAGGAGAAAATGGCGTCTCAGGGCAACGGCCTCTTCAGACTCTCCGGCTCCAACACCCGAGTCAATTTCATACTCAGCGGCGAGGTGTGCACGATATTCCCTAAGGTCAAGGGTGGGAGCGCGGGCATGTTCGACCGCACAGGCAATGTTGCAAAGATACACCACTGCATCTTGCTGCCCGACCTGGATACCGTGGCACAGGTGAACGAAGCTCTGGCCAGGTTCGGCAACCCCTCGATTGACGGGAGGCCGCAGCTCAGCATGAGTGCCGCAGAGCTTGTGGAGACGGTGATGGAGATAAACAGCGATGCCTTCGTCTTCCCCGCACACGTCTGGACCCCGTGGTTCGGTGTGTTCGGATCGATGGGGGGCTTCGACTCGGTAGAGGAGGCATACGAGGATCAGGCCAAGCACATCCACGCCCTTGAAACAGGGCTCTCCGCGGACCCAGCGATGTTCTGGCGCATCTCAAAGCTGGACAAGTATGCGATAATCTCCAGCGGCGACGCGCACTCGCTTCCGAAGCTCGGCAGAGAGGCTACTGTCTTCGAGTTCGGGGAGAAGGAATTGTCGTACGGCGCCGTTGTAGATGCCATAAAGGGCAGGAGGGTGAAACGCACTATAGAGTTCTACCCTGAGGAGGGCAAGTACCACTACGATGGCCACAGGAAGTGCGGAGTGTCTCTCAGCCCCGAGGATGCGAAGAGGTACAACAACATCTGCCCGGTGTGCAGGAAGAAATTCACACTTGGAGTGTTGCACAGGGTCGACGGCCTTGCAGATCGCGGAGAGGGATATGTTCCTGAGGGCGCGCAGCGGTACACGCATGCGATACCCCTCAATGAGGTCATTGCTTTCGTGAGCGGAAAAGGGGTGGCTTCGGCCTACGTTGCGGATGCGTACTCAAGGCTTGTGGAGCGCTTCGGGACTGAGTTCAATGTGCTTCTTAACTCCAGCATAGACAGCATACGCGAATCCGATCCTAAAATTGCAGAGGCGATAGGCAATGTAAGGAGCAATAGAGTAAGCATCAAGCCAGGCTACGACGGGGTTTTCGGAGTGATTGACATACTCAAGCCTGTCGATCCAGGCGCGCAGCGCAAGACGGCATACGGCCAAAGGACTATTTCCGACCTCTGACTTATTTGCGAGCAAAAATACGGCTTCTTTCGCAGTTTGGTTTCCGACACAATCCAGAATCCATTTAAACCTTAACCCGTAAAAGTATCTCAATGAGCGATCTTAAGCCAGCGGTGCTGCTAGCAACCCTACTCATGCTGTTTTTCAGCGTGAACGCATACGTGACGACCATTCACGCCCCCGCGGTCATAGAGGGCCAGAACGCAGGCACCCTTACCCAATTCACGCTCAATCTCACCCCAGGCAACGGCGTCGTACAGATCAAAGGGCCCGCGGTCGTGGATCAGAACACGTTAGCTTCCGCACAGACTGCCGCGGCGTACGCAGCCTCGTTTCTAGGCCTGCAGGAGAAAAACTACAATTTCAACTATACAATAAGCGACTCGTCCCTTAATGTTTCCGGTCCCAGCGGAGGTTTAGCATTCACTCTTCTTGCAATAGCCGGGCTGGAACACAGGCAGCTTGCCCAGAACTTTACGGTCACAGGCACCATTTCTCCAAACGGGACTGTCGGACTGATAGGCGGCATTATCGACAAAAGCAACGCAGCAAGAGGAGGAGGTATGCGTTTCATACTAGTCCCGTATACTTCCAACGGCACCATCGAATCGCTTCTCTACTACATATCCCAGCAGATAAACAACATACCTGCTGTTGAGGTAGCGAACGTTTCGCAGGCTCTCCCGTACGCGTTCGGAGAAAAGAGCCCGGTGCCGCTCACCATAAATATGACCCAGACCTTCAATCTCGGAGCCATAGGCAACGCGAATGTAAGCTGCACTGGCTGCAACATCAGCGCGTTCGGGCAGTTGGCCAACTACACTTTCAATGTGACTATGTCTGAGGTTAATTCTCTCCCGAGCAACTTCAGCTCAGCAAAGCAGCAATTTGCAGCAAACCTAAACAACTACAAGGGGCTTGAAGCGGACGGTTTCCTCTACACATCTGCAGACTTTGAATTCCTGAACTTCATAAACGCGTTCACACTGGCAAACTACAGGAACTACACAGTAGCCAACGCCACCAACCTGCTTGATAACATCTCCAGTTACTGCGATTCGCTCGTGATGCCCCCGCTCACCACCCAGAACTACGAGTTCGCAATAGGCGGGAGAATAAGGCAGTACTGGGCCAACATTACCCTAGCAAACGCTGATCAGCAGCTAGCATCTGAGCAAACTACTGACGGCATAATCGAAAGTGTCTACACCGCCGCTTCGGCCCTAGGATGGTGCAAGGCGTCCTCGGAACTTTACTCGCTGGCATCTTCAATGGGCGGCTCTTACGTTGATGTATCTCCCAGCCTGAGAAGCGCAGCCGCAGCCGCAGTAAACAAGGCGCAAAGCCTGGGCAGCGGGCTGTACGTCGATACCGCGGTGCGCGCGTATAACGATGGCGACTACCCGGTGGCACTTTACGCGGCGGCATACGCCAACGCATTCGAGAAGCCCACACCCAACTACAGCACGTCACAGCTGTACTCAAAGACGCTCAGTAACATAGCAAATTCAACCAACGGCACCTGGCCGTCGCAGTTCGCTATACAGTCTGAATTCTACTTCAGGCAGTCGCTGCTTTCCAATGGCACAAACAGAACAAGCTACGCTGACCAGGCGTACACAACGTCGCTGCTAGCATCCATGCTTGCGGGCGCTGACGCGCAGATAAACAGCTCCTTCATGATATCAAGTCAGCCAGCCGCAGTCTCGCAGCAGCTCACCGACCAGATAAGCAGCATAGAGCAGAGCGTCTCCCAGATCTACGTCCTGCTGCTCGTCAACGCCGTCCTGCTCTTCGTGGTGCTTGTGGTGCTGCTCGCCCACATCCTGCCGAGTAAGCGACGTTCACGTCACAGATAGAAGGCCGCTGAGGCGAGTATCGCTATCAGTGCAAGTCCCATCGCTAAGAGCGACACGTTTCTTGTTTTTTCGTAGAACTTCCTCTTGGCAGAATAGACGTAGCCGAGGCCCACATAGAGCAACATTAGGTCGCTTACGATTATCGGCACCGCATATGCCCAATTCAGCATGAACGGCGGAACCGAGGAAAAGAGGTAGCCGCTTATTGCTATCGCAATGGCATAGAGCGCGAATGCGGAAACAGACGCGCCATGCACTCCTATTACGCGTGGCAGCGTTCTCACCTTTCTCACCTTGACGTCACCACCGTAGTCTCTTATAGTTCCGTGTATCTCCCTGGCAAGGCCGCTCATGAACACCATGACGCTTATCGGCACTATCGCCCACACGAGCGATTCGCTCACCACGTAGTTGCCGAATACGAACGGTATGACCATCGTGAGCGCTATGTAGGCGTTGCCCAAGAGGAAGACCTCTTTCAGCTTGTAGCTGTACAATACCGCAAGCCCTGCGAATAAAGCAGCGATCACGAAGGTATATGTGTTGATTAGCGCGCTTGCAGTTATGCCCACGGCGAAACAGGCCACGGCCACGTATACCGCATCTATGGGCCTTAGCTCCTGTGTGACCAGCGGCCTGTTCTTCATGTTTAGTCTGTCTACTTTCACGTCGAAGTAGTCGTTGACTGCGAACGAGGCCATGCTGATGAAGATAGGTGTTATCAGGCTGAGTATCAGCACCTGGGCCGTAGGAAGGCTCCCTGCAAGTAGCTCAGCAGCAATTACCGCTACGACCAGCATGGCACTGTGTTCTATCCTTGTGAGCCTCAGCACCGCCGTAAACTTTCCCATGCGATTACTTGCCAAAGAAAGTATAATAAATAACTAACAGGAATAGATAGCAAAAAGCCTTTTCGAAACGTGAAATTCATGACGGAAAAAATGCCACTTAAAGCGCTCCCGGAGCACAACCTCTTCGGACTCGAAGGCCAGACGTACGAGAAGTCGAAGGTCGTGGTGCTGCCAGTGCCATATGACTCTACCGTGACCTATAAGTCAGGCACTAGGGAAGGCCCGCACGCGATAATAGACGCGAGCAGGAACATCGAGCTCTATAGCTATGAGACGGGATCTGACCCGAGCAAGATGGGGATATACACGCTGCCGAGCATGGAGCCCGACGTCAGTTCGCCTGAGGGCATGATAGCTGCGGTGAAGAAAGAGGTGGGCCTGATACTAGACGATGGCAAGCTGCCTCTCGTCCTCGGAGGCGAGCACACCATCACCCTCGGCGCGCTCGGAGCACTGAAGGACAGGAAGAAGGACCTTAGTGTGATACACTTCGATGCGCATTCTGACACCAGGGACGAGCTTTTCGGTAGCAGGTACATGCATGCAACCGTCATGAAGAGGGCAATGGAGATGTACAGTGATGTGTTCCAGGTCGGAATAAGGAGCGTCGATTCGGCTTACGCCGGAAGGTTCGACAGAGAAAGGGTGATGTTCATAGATGACGTGCAGAACCTTGGTGCAAAGGAGGTGGCGTCAAGGATAGCCGACTCTACAAAGGAGAACATTTATGTAACGGTGGATTTCGACGTCCTCGACCCCGGCGAGATGCCCAGCGTGGGCACCCCGGAGCCGAACGGCATGCACTTCACCGAACTTATGCAGGTAATGAGGAGCATAGGGGACAAGAAGAGGCTGTGCGGAATAGATTTTGTGGAACTCTGCCCGATACCGTATCTCCATGCCCCTGACTATCTAGCCGCGAAACTGATATACCTGACTCTTGGATACTTCGCGTCAAGCAGCGTGTCGAAATGAGAAAGTTTACTGCTCCCGCGCTGTTGTTCATATTCTTGTTTACAGGGGTGGCTTCGGCTGGCACTGTGATCCTGACCGGATCGTGCAGCACTCCAAATCCGCAGAACTCGACGTTCCTGTTCAACCTTTCAAACAGCGGAAACGACTCCGCCATCAACCTTGCGATCATTCCACACATAAGCGGCGCGACCCCAAGCAACTCATCCTATGAAATCAGCTCCCTTCCGCCTGGGTCAAACACTACGATTTCCATCAGAGTTTCCAACATAACAGAGAAGGGCGCCCACACGGCAGTGCTCACAAGCGACTACGAGCAAGGCAGCTCCCATTTCAGCGCCATATTCCCATGCCTGCTCTACTTCTCAAATAGGACAACGTCGCAGATTGAGATTGCGGTATATCCCAGCAGCCTCCAGGACGGGAACTCCGAGATAACGGTTACTGCGTTCAACGCAGGATCTAACAGCATTAGAGCTAACCTTTCTCTTGCCCTCCCCCCTGTCTTCAATTACACAGGAACATCTTATCCCCTCGATCTCGCTCCAAACGCGTATGAAAACGTAACTTTCCAAGTGTCTCTCCTGCCTTCGTCGTTGGGCGGCATGTACTCTACATACGGAGCGGCGGCTTTCGCTTCGTATTCTATCGGCAACAGCTCGTACGCCACCATGCGTACATTCTCGATAAACCCGGCTACGCAGTCAGCGTATGGAGGAGGATCGATTATCTTTATAGCGGCAGCAATTGCAGTTTTCGCGGTAGCTGCTCTCACGCTGTTTTCCATACTCAGAAAGAAGCGGAGGCGTGGCTAGGTGTAGTTGAGTATCTTGTAGAACGCCACCCTTGTGGCATTCGGTTGCGTTAGCGGCGAAATTAGATTCTCAAGCTTGTAGTGGCTTGTGATATATTTGCATGTGGTGGTCGAGAATTGCGGCTCCAGGCACCAATAACCGTAATCAAACACGAGGCAGCTGTAACTAAGCGTCGTATTCCTTAATGTCTGGTTTGACCCCAGCAGGAAACCAACCTGCGCCGAACTCCTATTCACCTCCTGCCATATCTCTGGGGTAAAGCTGAACACGAGGCAGCTGTTCGGCACTGCGCTGTAATTTTCATAGAAGCTGGTAATTGCAGGAAGGATGACGTTTTGCTGCGGCATCTTGCTTGGAGGCAACGTTAAAACCGGAATAAGGGTGTAGAACGGAAATATCAGCAGGACTGCAGAGGCGACAGCCAAAACAGCAAACAGCACCGCCCCGTTTCCACGAGTCCTGCCTGCGCCACCGAACAGCCTTGTCTTCAGTACCACTGCTGCGTCACCGATGCTCGCCAGTGCGAACGCTGCAAGCAGGCAGAGAGCCGGCAGTATCTGCAGCATGAATCTGTCATCAACCCCGAAAAGCACCGATCCTGCATAGAAGCTCGTGTAGAATATGAAATAAGTTAAGAACCACAGGGAGAGCATGAGCAGGATTCCGAACCTGTTCTTGATTCTTTTTCTGAGGATGAGGGCCGCAATTCCCACTATTGCAAGCGGGAATATCGCATAATGAAACTCGGTAGGATACGAGCTTATTCCATTCAGCTGGCCGAAGAGGAAAACAACGTTCGCCGCTATGTTTTTCTCAAAGTTGGCTATGGAAATTACTGACTCCGAAGCCGGCTGCCCGTATGAAGGGTTCTGCGCTGTTATTGCGACGTAGTAGATCTCGGGCAAGAGCAGCACTATGAACGCAAGAAGCAGCAGCAGCGCCGCCGTATTCTCGCGTAGCGTCTCTGCCGCAAGCCTGAGTCTCTTCCTGGCAGTTTCAACTATTCCTGTGTTTCCAAACGTCAACATGAGAAGGGCGAACAGCGGCAGAAGCAGTATCGCCTCTAGCCTTATGTAGTTGACCAGCACAAGGCTGAACGCGAAAGCCCCGAGGGTGTTGATGCTTTTCTTCCTTGTGAACACCACGAACAGGAAAAAGCACAGTGTAGTCAGCATCATGAACGGGAGGTCGAAGTCAGCCTGGGTCCTGGACCAGATTATTAGACCGGGCATCACGGCCATGGCAAGGGCCGATACGGCGGCAAAATCCTTTCTCTGCAGCAGTACGCTGGCGAGAAGGAATGTGAAGACCACCGCAAGCGCCCCAACAATCAGTTCCAGGCCGTACGCGGTCTGCGGTCCTATTCCCGCAATGGCGAACGCTATGGCTATGAATGCGGACCACCCCACAGGGTCGTGGTACACAGAGTTAACGTAGCATGTCTTCACATAGCCTGTTCCGAACTGGCACCAGAGAGCGTTTCCGTGGTTCAGTATGTTGAGGGCCACCCCCTGATATATATTCTCGTCGAAGTACAGCTGCTCGGCCGGGGCCACATAGAGTAGCGCAAAGACAACAAAAAAGGCAAGTATCGCAGCAAGCGCGACCAAAGAGTATCTGTCCACGCTTTCCTGCAGCAGCTTCATGACCTCCTTCCGCCCCCTGATAAGGAAGGCAAGCATGAGCACGAATGAGGCGTAGACAGCGGCCGTTATCTCAAAGCCTATGTACAACAGAGTCAAGCACCCTTGTTCTGCACGTAGAAGCCGCCAAGGAACATGTGCTTCGTCTTTGTCTTCTTCATGGTCTGCAGTGCGTCCTCGGGGCTCATCACTATCGGCATGCCGTGTATGTTGAAGCTGGTGTTGAGCACCACCCCGTAGCCCGTCTTTTTCTTTATCCTCTCCAGCAGTCTCCTATAGCTCCCGTTCTCCTTTCCGACCATCTGTGGCCTGGCCGTGTTGTCCACGTGCACCACGGACCTCATAGCATCTCTCTTACCGTCCTTTACGCGATAAGACATTGTCATAAACCTGTCCGTACCCTTCACCCTTTCGAAGAGCCTGTGCGCATCTTCCTCAAGAAGCGAAGGGCAGAAAGGCTGGTACCACTCCCTCTGTTTCACGTACAGGTTTAGCTTTTCCTTGACGTTTTCAGAGTCTGCCTTCGCCAATATGCTCCTGTTGCCGAGCGCCCTGGGCCCAAACTCCATGCGGCCCTGAAACCAGAAGACGTAGTCGTCATCGCTTATCAACTCGGCCGCGTGGGAGCTCTTGTCGCCGTCTTTCTCAAAGCTCACGCCCTTTTCCTTCCTTAGCGCGTCTTCTATGTAATCGTCCCCGAAATCGTCCCCGAGGTAAGCGTCATTGAACCTGTAATTGTATATGCCGTTTAGCGCATAGTTGACGTGCATCGCTGCACCGAGCGCAGTGCCGCCGTCGCCCATGTGCGGGAATACGAACCACCTCTTGAGCGAGCGCAGGTTTCTCACCTGCATGTTGGCCTTGACGTTAGAGAAGAGGCCGCCCGCCATCGCCACATCGCCTATGCCGTACTCTTCTATTGCATTTCCTGTGAATTCCGTGATCGTGCGTTCAAGGAGCTGCTGCGCCATGTAAGAAAACTGCTCCCTCGGCATCGACCAGGCCATTCGCGACAGCATATCATACTGCTTGGGATGCGAGTATTTGGCGATTATGTCGACCCCTTCCACCCTGAAAAAGTCCTTCAGTCTGTTCTCCTCCCACGGGAAGGGATAGGAGTAGCAGGCCATTGCCATGACCTTGCCCTCGTCCTCGAGCTCGCGCATGCCTACTATGTTAGTCACCTGCTCGTAGAATATTCCGAGCGAGTTCCTCGCGCTTATCGCTCGGTCACGTTCGAGCCTCCCTTTTGAAAGCGTGCTTACCGAGCCGCTGAGCCCGTCGCCCAGTCCGTCGAGCGTAACCACAAGCGCCTTGCTGAATCCGGAGGCGAAAGCTGCTGTAGCCGCGTGGGAGGTGTGGTGGTCAACGTAGTGCAACCTAAACCTCTCGAAACCCATATGTCTCAGGTGGCCTGTTATTACCGCCTTGCTCAAGGCGACGAAAGGCGGCATCACGCCGATTCCTGTCTGCCAGCTCTTCATGAGCCTGCGCAGGCCTTCCGTCTTCGGCTTGAGCATCTTCCTCCTTCTGAACCTGTAGTATATTTCCTGCTGATAGGGCAGCAGTCTTGAGGCTGTCTTGGCGAACTCAGCGGTGGGGAACGCTATCTCCTCCACTTCCGACGGCTTGATGCCAGCGTATGAGAGCGCAGCCATTATAGAATTATAAGGGAATTTTATCTCGAGCTTTCGCTTCGTGTACCGCTCCTCGTTCGACGCGAAGAGTATCGTGCCGTCCTCGATCAGGGCCGCGCCAGCGTCGTGCCCATCCCATATTCCCAGAACGTACATTGAGCCCCCAAATTAGCGGTAGTCCTTATGCAGAGGAAGTTTTTAAACCTGAACCCGGGCCTGAGGGCGCTTACATCTTCAGCAACGCTCCGAGTATCGACTGGTAGCTCTCGCAGGCTGTGAAGTACTGCTCCCTCTCCTTGCCCAGGCCCGCCTTCGCCACCATCGCCGATAATGAGTTGCCATCCTGCCTCAAGTTTCCGAGCTTCCTGCTTGTCATTATCGAAGGGAAGACATTGCCGTAGCTGTCAAGGAAGATGCTAAGTTCGCCGTCACGATTTGGCACGGAGCTCTTCTTCGTCCTCAAGAACTCAAGTATGCCCTCCATGTACTTTATCTCAAGGTAGGTCTTCGCCATGCGCGACACCCCCTTCTCCCTCACTTTCCTCATGTTCTCGAGCAGGTACTCGACGTCCTTCATGGCCTGGTCTGCGGGTGCTACTATGGGGGTGTTTATGTTTGCGTAGTAGTTGTCGCTCACCTGGCCTATGTTTACGTGGAAGTCAGAGTAGCTCATTCCAGGTATTTCCTTCATGACCTCTTTGACTGTCTTCTCAAACTGGCCTGCGTTTGCGTTTATTATGGTGAAGCCGAAGACGCATAGCAGGTTACTGTACTTCTTGCCCAGCTCTCGTATTCCATTGAACATGTGGATTGCCTTGTCGTAGTTGCCCGGCACGCCCCTTATCTTGTCCTCGAGCTCTCGGTAGCCGTCGAGCGATACGGTGATTACGATGTTTGGTATGCCCAGCTGCGCCATCTCCTCAATCTTCTTTATCTCCATGTCGTAGTTGCACAGGGAGTTAGTCGGCATGGTGAGAAGGTAAAGTCCAGGGCAGCTGTCCCTAAACGCTCTTGCTATATCTACTATATCGCTCCTGAGGAAGGGCTCACCGCCGGTGAGCTCTATCCACTTGAAATAGGGATTCTGCCTTGCGAACTCCTTTATCTCGTCAAGAGTGAGCTCTCCTTTTGGCTTGATGGTCCATATCGAACAGTGCTGACACCTGCTCTGGCACCAATATGTAATCGAGAAATTGAGCTTGTACGGCCTGCTAAGCCTTGTAAAGTTGCTCTTGAGTATGGTCCCTAATATGCCCGCCAGTTTTGTGCTTTGCATTAGCTCGTTACCTTCGGCTACTATTGCTCCGTTTGTCTTTAAATATGTAGGCGTGAAATGGTATCTTGAGCCCATGCCTGAAGGGAAGAATGAGTTTATCTCGGTGGTCATACCCACGTTCAGGGAGGAGAGTAACATCGCGAAGGTGCTCCGCGGAGTTAAGAAACAGCTCAACAACTACAACTACGAGATAATAGTGGTGGATGACGTCAGAGGCAAGGACCGCACAGCCTCGATAGCGAAGGAGATGGGTGCGAGAGTGTTATACGACAACGTGGGCAAGGGCGCGGCCCTGATAAAGGGACTGAGGAATGCGAAGGGCGACGTAATAATAGCGATGGATGCGGACCTGTCGCACGAGCCCAAGGAACTCAGGCTGCTCATAGATGCGATAGAGATAGGCTATGACATCTGCACAGGCTCAAGGTTCATAATCGGCGGGGGCTCGGAGGACATTCCCATGCTGAGAGTCTTAGGCAACAAGCTCTTCGTCTTCTTAGTTAACGTGCTTTTCGGAGCAAACTACACAGACATGTGCTACGGCTACCGCAGCTTCAGAAAGGGCGTGCCACAGAAACTGGGCTTGAGCGAGAAGGGCTTCGGTATAGAGACAGAGATAAACATAAAGGCGATAAAGAAGCACATGAGAATAGTCGAGGTGCCAAGCACCGAGAAGAGGCGCGCTGCTGGCGAGGGCAAGCTTAAGACGTTCAGCGATGGCTGGGTGATACTCAGCACGATCGTAAAGAACGCAGTCTGATCCGCGCTTTACCTATTAATTTAAGTTTTATCCACTCCTATCTAAAAGGAAAGGTGCTCGTTTGGTCAGCGAATACTACGGTGACAAGAATTCGGAAGAAGATAAGGCCAAAAAGGGGCAGGCGGTTAGCACGAATGTTGCCGGGCCGATCTCCGCTTGGCTGGTGCTTCTTTTTGTAGCCCTGACGATAAAGTTCTTCACTTCTAGCGCAGGCTTAGGCAGCGGGATCATCGGTATGCTTTCCAGCGCAGCTGACTTCATACTTTATGCTCCTGGCGACATCATCTTGCCGCTTGTAATAGGCGCAGCGATAGGCGCAGAGGTCGGCATACACTCCAACTCGTTAAGGAAGGCCGAGGTAAGCGGGTTCATGAACGGGATCTATGCAGCCATAGTCTATACTATAGGGATACTTGTCATCTACGAGGTGCTCTCTGCGGTATTCGCAAGCGTAGCGCCATCCTTCACCTTCCTGATCACTTCCTGGCTGGCGTTCCCCATTTTGATCTGCGTTGCGCTTTCGGAGGCGTTCGCGGTGCTCTCCTACTCAAGGAAGGTAAGTTCCTGAAGATTTTCCAGCGTCTCTTTTAAGCTTTACTTGGGTCTTACTATCATGCTGTTGGCGATAGCCTTCCTCCTACTTTCAGTGGCACTTGGCTTCGGATTAGTCGAGCGCCTGAAGTTCTTCGACTCTCTTCTCGAAACCTTCGCGCTTGGGGCTCCTGTTGGAATAGTGGTTTCGTCGTTCTTGGCGTTCGCCCTGGACGCGCTCTCCGGAGGCTTCAGCGACCTCGTCTTCTACATCTCGCTCGCCATAATGGCGCTCTCTCTGGCATTTCTCTACAGGAACGAGCTTCGCACCGGAAGGTTTGCGCTCAGGAAGATGAGACTGACATCCGCGCCGAAGGAGATTGCATACGCCATTTTTGCCATCTACGGCGTGATTGCGTTAGTGCTCCTTACCTCGCTCTACATGCAAAACGGCACTCTGTTCTGCATAAGCCCGTCAATCTGCTCTGACCTTATGTACCACATTGGAATCGGAAACTCTGTGATATACAGCGGGTTTCCTCCGAAGTTCCCGTACACGATAGGCGCCACGAACGTGTTCCCCTTCATAAACGACTTCTACTCGGCGCTGCTCATCAGGTACGGCCTGGGCCTGGTCGGATCGGCGATGATCCCATACCTGATCCTCTTCCTTGCGGCCGTGGTCTTCACAACCGAGCTTGCCTATGCCATTCTTAAAAATAAATTCGCGGCCACCGCGTCGATGCTGATATTCTGGTTCGGGAGCGATTTCATCATGGCATTCATCCTCTACCCCCTCAGCTCTGCGCTGTCCTTCGTTCCAAACGAGCTCATTCCCTTGTCCTACCTGCTACAAGACTACCACATAAGCGCCACTGGGATAGGCGCAATCCTAGCAACGTCAGGCACGATAATCAGCGGCTGGACCTTCATTCTATACCAAAACCTCTTCCCACAGAGGGATTTCGTTCTCGCCCTTCCGCTTGCGGCTGCCCTGATATACTTCTCCTACGAGTTTCTCTTCTCGAAAAAGCGGTTCAATCGTTGGCAGATGGTCCTCGTCGGCGTCATTGCCGGCCTCATGCCTCTTACGCACCCGATCACCCTTCTGGTCTTAATTTTCGTCGGTGCATTCGTCTTCATAAAACTCTTTACCGATAGGAAAAGGCGCAGGGAGCTTAAAGCGCTGGCTCTGTACGTTTTCCTGCCTGCATTGATTCTCGCGCTGCCTCAGGTGGCATACATGGCGAGCCAACCACCGGTTCCAGGCAGATACCATTTTGTCTACCAGTACTACTTTAAGGAAGGCAGCAGCGTTGCTTCCACAATACTCACCAATCTCGTATACGTGCCTTCTTTCTGGATAGATCTTGTTGGGCTGCCTCTCCTGCTTGCTATTGTGGGATACGCGCTTGCAAAAAAGGAAGCAAGGTCTTTCGCGTTACCGTTCATCGCGATCTGGATCATGATAACGATCTTCTCCTTCGAGCTCGACAACTCAGACGCGGAGAAGTTCTTCATGTACACGTTCCTCATGCTTTGCATACTCGGCGGCTATGTGTTTGCAAGCATGTATAAGAAAGGGTTCGGCTGGAAGCTGTTGGCTATCGCACTTGTGTTTGCGAACATCGCTAACTTCCCCGTTTTCTACGCCCGCTGGGCCGCAACCCCACTTCCTTGGCTGAGCGCGTCTGAGCTGAACGCCTCGGCGTTCGCACTGCACAACACCAGCAGCTCGTCCCTGTTCGCGGTAAGCGACTACGGATCCCTCCAGGACACGGTATCCAGCCTTGGCGGCAGGCAGGCTCTCATATCGATGTATCCGTATACTGAGATAGATGAGTACACGTATCCTCTCCCGCAGCTCGTTTCGGACAACACGCGCATCTTCGCCACAGGAAACTGCACGCTGATCAGGTCTCTGAACGTGAGCTACATCTACTTGCTATCAAACAGCACAAACGACACCGCTCCGTTCTCGAATTCAAACTTCACCCAGGTTTTCTCGCAGCCCGATCCGCTGCGCGGGGCCACTCTTTACATCTACAAGTCGCTCTGCTGATTGCCGCATCGGTTTTTTAAGTTTTCGAAGCGAATTGCAGGATTGAGAAAAATGCAGCATCCTGGACTAACTACGTTTGTTTCGGCTGTTGCAATCGTGCTTGCACTCTTTCTGTTCATCTGGCTTGTGTCGCGGCACGCGAGCCCCAGCGTGACAGTCGTGTACGGAGTCGGCAACGGCGTGCAGCAGTATGGCGGGGTACCCACTCACGTATACTTCCTAAACGAATCGATAAGCCCCATCAACATGAGCGTCGGCGCCGCCATAATAGGCACGCCAACCCTATACAACGGCGTGCTTCTTGTCAGCACGATGGGCAACCTGACGCTGCTGCAGCGCAGCAGATACGATCTGATCCGCGGAGGCGTTTTCGCCATCCAGGAGAACACCAGCACTGTACTCTGGCATGATGTGTTTCCGAATCAGATAATGTCCCAGCCGATAACAGTCGGCAACGTGATTGTGGTGTCTATGGGAAATAACCAGGAGGTGCCGCCGCAGTACTACAACCTTAATAACGCAGTATTAGGCATCGATTTCAACACAGGCAAGGTGCTATGGCAGGTCAACACCACTGGCAGCTCCATGGCTACCCCGCCGTTTTTCGACGGCAACGTAATCCAGGTCACCATGCTCGGCCGATACTACTTGATAAACGTGAACAACGGCACTGTGGAAGCATCGGGGTCATTTGGAAAGCCTGATCTGCTCTCGTCACCGGTCCTGGCAAACGGGACCGTTTATTTCGGCGGCTCTTCTGCAGTCGTGCTAGCTAACGGCACTTACCTGAATTTCGGCGGTTTCTTCTCGATGAACGCGCTCACTGGCGAAATAAACTGGGAGACCGACGAGGCCAATGCGAGCACGGGATTCAACGACGAATGCGCGATAGTGTTCAACGGAAACGTGATCAGCGACTATCTTGCCAACAGCGCGTACAACAACCCCCACCTCATATCATTCAACAGGACAACCGGCGCCATACTCTGGGAGCTGAATGAGACAAGCACGCTCCCAAAAATGCAGGTTATAGGAGGGCTGCCGGCAGGCGCAGACCTCAACTATACGCAAAACGCCGTCACCCCATTGCTCCTTTACAACGGCGTGGTGTATTCCAATTCCAACTTTCTAGGCATGATGTTCGCAGTAAACGCCAGCACAGGCAAACCCATTTGGGTGTTCAACAGCGGGCAGGAGGAAGGCGCACCGAACATGATAGATGGCAGGTACCTGATAGACATGAACGACGGTGGCGTGCTCTACGTACTCAACGCTTCAGACGGCAAGCTTGTCAACTATTTCAATACGGGGATACCCCACCTCACCTCCCAAGCCATGATAACCAAGAACTACGCGCTTATAACGGGAATGAACGGAAGAATAGAGACAATACCCATCAACGCACTGATAGCCCCATCCAACGTTTCTTCATAGGCGCTTGCTACTTCGCCGCGCTGACTACTTTTATGACGTCGTTGTCCTTCAGCACGTAGTCCTTTCCGATCCTAAGCTTCTTCCTCGCGTCTATAGCGTATAGCATCTTCTTTGCAAGGTCTGTATGTATCATCTCAGCCAGCTCTACAGCTCTCGTGCCCTTCCTTACGAGCAGTGCGTCGGGCAGCACGCTGCCGAAATGGTCGGTGTACTTGTTCTCGTCCTCCACGGGATATACCACTATGTTCTCCAGAACCCCGAATACAGCGGAGTTTATCACCTTCTGCACGCCTGTGCCCCCGTTCTTTCTGACAAAGTCTGCCATGTAGTCCAGGGCCTTCTTCTGTTCGGCGCTGGCCGCCTTCCTGACTGTAAAGCCCAGCTCGCCAGGCGCGTATTCTATCACCCCGCTTGCCGCAGCTTTCCTGAGCGCCAGCTCTACCGCGCCGGAGCACCCGATCACCGTGTATTCGGGGAGCTTCTTTCTCAGCTCTTCTAGCGACTCTGGCTCTGCAAGGTCAAGCTTGTTCGCCGCTACCACCGTCGGCTTGCTTAGCGAGAGCAGTTTATCGGCAAAGGCATACGTTTCTGCGCTGTCCCACGATATGTGCGAGGTGCTGAGGCCGTTTACCTCGGCGGCTTTCCTCACCTGCTCCTCTCTCAATCCGAATCCCGATAGCAGCTCAACCACTGCTTTGCTGCCGTTGTCGCTTTTCGAGAGCACGCTGCTGTGATTCCTTATTATTCCTGAGAGCCACATAACCACCTCTTTCCTTGTCGCAGCCACCTCTGCAGCCGGATCGCCTTCGCCTAGGTTGCCGTTCATGTCTGTCTTGCCGCTCAGGTCAACCACTTGTATAAACGCGCTCGCGCCGGCCAGATCGCTCAGAAATTGGTTGCCCATTCCTCTGCCCAGATGCGCGTCTGGGACAAGCCCGGCCACATCGGTTATGTTTATCGGTATCTCCCTAACTCCGTTCACGCAGAGACCGTTTCTAGGCGTGCATTTTACTCCCAGCTCTTTCTCTACGCATTCCTTTGTGGCGTAGGCCACGCCCAGATTAGGCTTTATCGTGGTGAACGGATAGTCGGCTATCTCAGCGTTTGCCATGGTGAGCGCTGAGAAGATCGTGCTCTTGCCCTTGTTCGGCGCTCCTATGATTCCGATCAGCATGCGCAATTCACTTGAACAGCCGCACTCTTATTATCTTCTTGCCCTCGATCTCGCGCAGCATGTAGTATGTGGAGAGGAAAATGAGCAGGAGCACAACGCCGAATGACAGCGCCTCGTAGGGCATCCCCGCAATGAACGCCAATATGCCGACTATGGCAATTATCGTAAGGTACGGATAGAACGGAACCTTGAACTCCGCATATGTCTTCTGGCGCCTGAAGTGTATGACAGCAAAACCCCGCATGAGATAAGAGAACAGCAGGCCGAAGTTGCTTATCGCCGCTATCACGTATATGTTGCCAGCGAAAAGCATCGCTCCTCCTATGACTGCGGATATCGCGACTCCGCGGATCGCCACGTCGCTCTTTGCGTCATACTTGCGCAGTATCCTTGGCAGCAGACCGTCGCTGCTTATCTGGTAGAGGAGCCTCGACGAGCCGAGCACCATGGCCAGCGATGCAGATGCGGTGGCTATGAGCGCTCCGATGTCGGTAAGAGTGAGTAGCCAACCTGGGGCGTGGACGCTGTTCAGCGCGAACGCCAGCGGGTCCCCCCCGATGCGGAAGGAGCTTGCCGGCACCATGAGCATCAGCGCAAGGACCACAAGTACGTACAGCACAATGCTTATGATCACCGCGGCCATTATCGCCTTGGCTGCGCTCCTCGGCCCGCCCTCGACCCTTGAGGTGAACGTTGCAATGTTCTGGAATCCTGAGTAGGCAAAGATTATGGCTATGCTTGCCGCGAATATTTGCGCTATGCCGAGCTGCGCCGGCGACGCCTGGAAGTTGACGAAGTTGAAGCCTCCGGAGCGCATGACCATCGAGAATGCGAATCCTATGAAGATGATCAGTATCGATATTTTTATCAGTACAAGCCCCAAATCCGCTCTGGCCGCCTTCTTTATCCCGAGCGCATTTATGCCAGATACCGCGGCTATGAGCAGCATCGCGAAAGGTATGGCGTACGCCGAGGACTGCACTCCCAGCATATTTGACAGGTAGGAACCGAAGCCAAGGGCTATCACGGATATCGAGGTGGCGTAGCTGAAGTACATCATCATTCCCGTCATGAATCCCATCTCGCTACCGAAGGCCTTGTAGACATATGAGTAAGAAGCGCCCTTGGCGTTGGGCATTATCGTTGCCAGCTCGCCGAGCTCAAGCGCCACTATCAGGATGACGACGCCCACCAACACGAACGCCAGCAAAGCGTACGGACCGGCTAGCGCAATGGCCGTGCCGCTGAGCACGAAGATGCCGGCGCCTATTATCGCCCCCAGGCCCACAGCCGTTGCAGCAGCGGAGCTTATCTTCTGCATGCCTATCTAATTACTCAAAGGAATAAAAACACATCAAGACAAAGATACTAAAAGCTGCGATTGCAAGTACCATCGCGCGGGGGTGGCAGAGTTTGGTCAAATGCGACAGGTTCAGGGCCTGTTACCCTAGTGGTTGCGTGAGTTCAAATCTCACCCCCCGCAGACCCTGCCTAAAATAGCTTATTTTTCGTCTGGATGGTGGGCATTTACGTGTAGAAGGAAAAATGACGCGGGACCGGAGTGGCTGAATCACACCGCGCATTCGCACCGAAGCGGCAATAGGCAAGCCTTCTTATTTAAGTCTTTTCTGATATATTCCATATTCTGAATCCTCACTGCAGGAATTGGTAACAATGGCAAGCCTACCCAACATCTACAAGCACAAGAACCTCAAGTTTCTCATCGCCGTACCGCTCGTGCTGCTGGTTCTCGGCGCGCTGTTCTCAACGCAGATAGTGCTCGACACCTCGCTGCGCGGAGGGGTCAGCATAATAATCCAGACGAACACCACCCTAGGCGCCGGGACCCTCGCCGGGGACATAAGCTCTGCGCTACACGTGCAGGCGTCGGAGATAGCCACGAGCCCCGGAGGGCTCCAGATAACGCTGCCGATAAATCAGAGCCTTGCAAATGCCAATTCTTACCTTATCCAGTTCTATGCCGACAAGTCCAACTACTCCGCCTATCTGGTCAATGCCACATCGCTGAGCATAGCCTACGGTCAGAACAAGACGCCGGCTCTGCTGCCGCAGATACAGCAAGCGAACGCCAACATAAACGCCTCGCTTCAGAAGATGCAACTCGCGCTTAAGAACGAGATAACGGCGCTGCAGCCTTTCGGGGCGCAGGTCAACTCTACGATCAACTCAACTGACCCTAACGTGCTGCAGAATTCAGCGCAATCGGCTTACAGCACCGCTAGCTCCGTGTACCAGGCCAACGTAATAGCAACGCTGCACAGGCTCATACCCTTCACTTCCTACTCCTACCAGCAGGTAACCCCGACACTTGGGCAGTTCTTCCTAGGAGAACTCGCAAACACGATAATAGTCGCTTTCGTTCTGGTCTTCTTCGTAGTGCTATTCATCTTCCATTCAGACCTTAGCTTTTCCATCACGTACGTGAGGGTCGCGGTGTTCGTTGCTGCTCTTGCGCTTGTGCTCGTCGCAGTTCCGCATCTGCTTTCCTCCCTGTCCATTGCACCTTTCACCCTCGTTCTGATGGTTGTCGTGTCAGCCATCGTCGTCTTCCTGTCTCCTATACCATCCATGGCCGTCGTCTTCGGTGCTGCCAACGACATAATAATTGCGCTCGGGGCTATGGGTCTCTTCAAGATACCGCTCGGGGTGGCGAGCGTCGCAGGCCTCCTGATGCTCATAGGCTACTCGATAGACACAGACGTGCTGACCGCGATAAGGATACTGCGCAGGGGGGAGGGAACCCCCGAGGAAAGGGCTTACTCCGCGATGCGGACCGGCGTGACCATGACCGCGACAGCCATAGTCTCGTTCGGAGTTCTCTTTGTCGTATCGCTCATAGCCTACGTGCCGACATACTATGAGATTGCTGGCGTGGTGCTCTTCGGACTGATCGGCGACATAGCAACGACATGGCTTGGAAACGCATCGATGATACTCATGTACAAGAAGCGAAAGGAGGGAACCAGATGATAACCGACTACCTCAAGAACATCAGGATATCGATCCTTCTAGTACTCATAGCACTGCTTCTCGTGCTTGACATACTCTTCGGCGGCCCAAACGGGCTTCATCTTGGAGTGGAGTTCATAGGCGGCACTCAGATACCGGTGCAGCTCCAGTCGAGCGTAAATCCAAGCACTATGAGCAGCCTTCTCACCATCCTGCAGGAGCGACTCTCCACCTTCGGGCTGAAGCAGATAACGGTAGAGGGAATCGGCAGCTCGGAGGTCTACGTCACCATACCTTCCGTATCTGGAACCGAGATCAACAGCACCATATCAGTCATAGAGAGCCAGGGCGTCTTCCAGGGAGTCGTGAACGGCAATGAGGCGCTCAACGGCTCAGGCCTGCTCAGCGGAAGCATAGGAGCGCAGCAACCGGTCATCTCCGCTGGCAACGTCTCTTGGGCGGTCAGTTTCTTCATAACCCAGCAGGCAGCTGTCAAGTTCTCAAAGGCGGTCTTCGGCCAGGCGAACCAGCCTCTCTACATGTTCCTTGACAGGCCGAGCAACTCGATCGTGCTCTTCAACGCATCGCTCTTCAAGACCGCCTCCGCTATAGGCGTGAACCAGACTGCAGAGCTGCAGGCGCTGCAGCGGTCTGCAAACTTCGGCAATCAGACGATACCAATAGAGATATACAACCCCGACCTCAGCAACATCGCCTCTGTGCAGGCCTTCTTCGAGGCGAACAAGGGCAGGTACAGGAGCGTAATAACAACAAGAGACTTGCCATCGTCCCTGGAATCAAACATAAGCTCGCTCAACTACTCCATCGATTACGTCACGCCGCAGAACATGACCCCCACCTTCGCTCCGGTTCTCACCTCATCATCGCAGAGCGTTGTCGTCAACGCATGGCCGGCGATAGGACTGCTCTCGTCCCCGATACTTAGCCCCGGGATAACGAATGGCACGGTGGGCCAGAGCTACCAGATAAGCGGCTTCGCACCAACCACGCTCTCAAAATCGGCGCAGCTGGCGTACGCGACCAACCAATCCACCCAGATAGCGAGCGTGCTCAGCGGCGGCGCGCTGCCCGTCCATGTTATAGTTGGCACACCGACCACGATACCGCCCACGCTGGGATCGCATTTCGAGCTGATCAGCGCAATCGCGCTGCTCGCTGCTATACTCGCCGTATCGCTGACCGTGGCGATAAGGTACAAAAAGGCGTTTCTTGTGGT
This sequence comes from Microcaldota archaeon, assembly GCA_021818925.1. Lineage (GTDB taxonomy): Archaea > Micrarchaeota > Micrarchaeia > Micrarchaeales > CABMGC01 > JAJYVH01. The sequence continues at coordinate 51,001 of JAKASU010000001.1, forward strand.
GCCGATACTCTTCACCACGTTCGCCGAGCTTTTCATCATACTCTCTATAATAGGGCTGATAGGGACGATAGACCTCGCGGCTGTAGCCGGAATGATCGCGGTCGTTGGCACAGGCGTTGACGCTCAGATAATAATCACGGACGAGGTGCTTCATACCGGCGCCGAGCACACGCTCAAGCTAAAGCTCAGCAACGCGTTCTTCATAATCTGGGCAGACGCGGGACTTCTAGTGGTGGCGATGCTCCCGCTTCTCTTCTCAACCACGCTCATCACGATAATCGGATTCGCCGAGTCGACGATACTTGGGGTGCTCTTCGGCGCGTTCGTGACTAGGCCGGCCTACGGCGCCATAATCGGCAGTCATTACTCGAAGCAGGAGCAAAAATGACTTCAGCCAGCTCCGCCGAACCGCACCATCCAAAAGAAAACACTATAAATAGACCTAACCATAGTTTTTCGGCAATCGTTATGTTTGCAGGGAAGTTCGCGCGCCACGGGAGAGGAAGCAAGGCCAAGACGTCAGGCCGTACCGGCCCACGCTGGTACTTGCTGCTAGTGGCAATCATAGCCTTGGGGCTACTCCTTTCCTATCTTATGTATTCCGGGCCTGATCCGTGGTACGACGACTCGATCTACATATTTTTAGCGCACGAGGCGCTGTCGGGCAACGCATCTTTTATTGGCAGCAGGTTCGCTTACGGATTCCTGAAGCTTTTTCCGCTTGCCGCCAGCTTTGGGCTGCTTGGTTACGGCAATTTTCAGGCAGTACTTCCAAGCGTTTTGGAATACGTTCTTCTCATCATCATGACCTTCCTGATAGGCAAGAAGCTTCAGGGTGAAAGGCTCGGCGTCATTGCCGCATTCCTTGCCGCGACCGCACCATTCGCCGTGTCAAACGCGACACGCGTGCTGCCCGACATAGTCACCGGCCTGGCGCTGTCCGTGTCCATATACCTCTTTCTGGCCAGCACCGATACCAAGCACAGCGTTGTGCTGCCGATTCTTTTCGGAGCTTCTACAGCCCTCCCGCTTTTCTTCAACGAGGAGGGATTTGCCACAATGCTCTTCTCTTGGGTTTACGTAGCCTTCTTGCTGGTTTCAAACACGCTCAGAATTGGCGCAAGACGTGCGGTAACAAATGGAAGGACCGATGCCGCAGCAAGCGTAACTTTCAGATTTGTGTCTTTTGCCGCAGTGGGTACTGTTGCATGCTTGTCCGCATACTTCATCGTATTCTACGTCTCACTTGGTTCCCCCTTCTTCGTCTTCACGCACTACAACGCGGGCTTTTCGCCTCTCAACCCATTTTCCGAGGCATACACCCTGCTGTTTGGGAATTTCCTCAACGCTGGCACTTTCACACAGGACCTCTATCCTATAGGCCCTCTGTCGCTTTTGGCGATGGCCGGCAGCGTGCTGTTCGCTATCAGGTCCGGAAGGCGCGGAAATTTCATAAGCTTCCTGAACTGGAGCTTTGTCATGTTTATGATCTTCGGCACAACGAGCCTTGCTGGAGGCTATCATCCAATCCCTGTTACTACACGGTTCTTTGGCATAGTGCTCTCTACTTTCTCTCTTCTTGCTGCTTTTGCGCTACTGAGTTTCTACGACTATGCTAAAAAAACATTCAGGAGACGCGCACCGTCTTATCCGGCAGCGCCTCTGATCGCCATGCTGTCGCTGCTCTTTGCGATAACGCTGGCCTGCTTACCGCTGTACGGAATGCTGATCCAGTCCAACCGCATAATCCTTCAAAACAACCAGGAGCTTTATCAGTCAACGAGATATGCGACAAGCGTAGCGCCAGCCGGAGAGCCGATAGCAGTCTACACGGACGCATTCGGCGGCTTCGGTTTCATACTGCCGCTGTTCCTTTCCTTCACCACCGGATTCAACGCAAGCATCACATACCAAAGCATAGTGGATTATGGCTCAAACAACACACTTACCAGTTGCGCGCTTGCAAGCGGTTCCAGTCCTTTTCTGATTGTCGAATACCAGAATGTAGGGCCGGCCGCAAGGGAGCAGATAGATGCGCAGGTAAGCGCCTGGCTATCCGATACCTGCACCGCCACCCTGCTGACCGAAATCAACCAGACATATATCTACTCGCTTTCAGGCTCAACGCAAGGGTAAAGTATCTGTTTGCGCAGATAGAAGTGAGCTAAATGAAGCACTGCCCGATATGCAACAGGACAAGCGAGGAGGCTAGGTTCTTCGGCGAGTTCTGCGAGTTCTGCCTCGGCGGCAAGCTGAGGGAGAAGCTGGCCGCTGAGGTGGATGTTGAGGTCTGCAGGGACTGCGGCAGGGTGAAGGTTGCGGGCGCGTTCGTCCCTTACACCGAAAGCAGCCTGGAGCGCCTGCTTTCCATAAAGTTCAAGCCCCACACTGTAAAGATGATACACATCAGCAACGGCATTGCAAGGATATCGGTGGGAGACGAAAAGCATCAGGGATTGAGCATAGATTACAACGTGCACCTCAAGCCCAGGAAAGTCCTCTGCGATGACGACGCGAAGAAGCGCGCAGGCTACTACGAGGCGGTGGTGCAGCTGCGCGGCGAAGCCGGCAGGGTTGAGAGGGTGGCAATGTCGCTCTCGAAGTACCTGGAAAAGAACGGCGCCTTCGTGACAAAGGTGGAGAGCAAGGAGCACGGCATCGATGTGTATACGAGCGACAAGAAGGTCGCGTTCGCATTCATAAGCTCAAGGCACTTGAAGTTCAAGGGCTCGTTCGAGCTGCACGGCGAGAAGCGCGGCCGCCGCCTGTACAGGAACACGTATTTTATAACCCTTCCAAAATAGCAGTAAGCGTCATGCGGCGTAGAGCACAACCTTCCATATCCACATGTATGGCGTAAAGCCGGCAAGAGAAGGGTATACTGAAGGGTAATAAACAACGCGCATGTTCTTGCAGGGGAGCTGACCACTAGAATCTACCTGTATGTAATATGCGCCTTCCGTCACATTGCTGCAGCCTGCGGACATGTTGAAAGTAACGAAGCGGTATCTGTAGCCGGTGTAGCTATACAACGCCAAGGCCGCCCACTGTATTTGACGCTTCAATTTCGATTATCGGAATCAAGCCGAAGGCCCCTGCCGCAATGCGCAAGCGCGATGACGTATCTCATGTCATGCATCTAAGTCCATCTGTTGTTGCACATGTATTATACGTTGCCTCTACATCCACGTCATGCCTTGTAGTAGATGTTGCCTGTGAAGTCCGGGGCTACCGGGTAGAGATTCACAAGCGTAGAGTTCGCGTAGAGATCCGCATAGAGCGACAGGTCACCGCACTCAGAAGGGTTGTACGCCCAAGTCTCGTTTATGTTCCAGAGGTTATAGCCGTTTATGTACTGGATCGTGGCGTTGGTGGGTATCACTAGGAATGTTTCGTTTGGTATGCTTGCGCACGTCGGCATAAAGGTGCCGCCGTACGCGCCGTCGTCGTACTGGCCTATGTTGATATTGCCCGGGTAGCCCAGGTAGAAGGGCATGTAGTAAGGTATCTCGCCAGGCGCATACACGCTTCTGACAGGCAGGTCTGAATGCTTTACCGCATTTGACATCGCTTTCACGAATAGCATTGAGTTGTGATTGTATGCGTAGTAGTAGTAGTCGAGCGGGATGGAGGTGGCAAACAGCACCGCTAGGATCATCACGGCTGCCGCGGTCCGCCATAGTTTCCGCTTTCCGCGCGTTCTACCGTTGCCAAGCATGAAGCTCTCCAGCGCGATGCCCATGACCAGCACGATCATCGGAGCCGCCACTATTGTGAACCTCATCAGCTTGTATATTGGGAAATAGTGGGTAACGCTCATGCTGCCAAACTCCATGTACGCCGCAAGGAACGAGGCAGCAGACAGCGCGAAGTACGAGCGCCTGTCCCTCTTCAGCAGCAGGTAGATTCCAGAGATGACTGCAGCATAACCGAAAAGCCCGACCTCGTTCTGGTTCAGCGAGTTGAGCGAGAATGTTGAGGCCAGCCAGTTAGATATCCCGCCAGCGGCGCCCTGCGGATTCAGATGCAGCAGCGGCGAAAGCACAGTGCCTGTGAAGTCGTATGGGAAGTAGCCAGAAAGGTAGAAAGTAAGGCTGGGGTTGGTGTAGAATATCTCGTCGGGTCCGCCAGCCGCGCTGTAGTAGTTGCTCGTGAGCCCTATCTCGTAGAAGGGATTGCCGCCTGGCGAGAGCAGCAGGTTAACATAGCCCAGCGCCGCCATAGCGGTGAGCAGTCCGAGGATCACTCCGAGCGACCTGAAGTCGAATTCAATCCGGCGTGACCTTGCAGACCTATAGACAGCGTCGAGTAGAATGTAGACAGCATAGAAAAGCACGTACAGGTACGCCAACGGGTTGGCTAGCGTCCCAAGAAAGGCGAGAATGCCGGATATCACATAAGCCGATATGCTCTTCTTCTTTCGGCCGTAAACGAAGAAAAGCGCGGAAAGGCTCACAAACATCGCCAGCGGCAGCATCGGCTCCGGGGTGCTGTTGTACTTCAGTATTAGCGGGTACAATGAAAACAGCAGCGCCGAGAGCAGGCCGGCCCTGGGCGTGTACAGTTCCCTGCCTATGAGGTAGACCGCGATTATGGCTATGAGATAAGACAGCAGAGACCAGGCGGCCGCCCCTATATCGGTGTATCCGAATAGCCCGATGAATGCGGCAAGCGGGTAATCCGCCATCAGCCTTATCGAGAATATGTTTATCGATTCGCTGAACGTTCCGCTGAGTATGCTTGGGGCATACTGTGTGTATGACGCATCGTCTCCGTAGAAGCTCGGCCCCTTGATCAGCAGCAGTGAGAGCACAAGCCCGAAGATCAGGATTGCAGCAAGGTACTGCGTCTCGCGTTTAGACAGGCAGCCGGCCGCACCGGCCCAGAATCTTTCCAGAAACCCCTTTCTCATGCAGTTCCACCAACGCATATCTTACCCATCGCATTTTATTTACTTATACAGCGGCGTGCCGTTCTTGTAGCTCAGAATCTTGTATATCGCAAACGTGTAATTCCAGCCAAACTTGTCGTAAGGCGCTGTGACTATCGGGCTCATCGTGTAGTTTGACATTATCTTTGAGCATCCGGGTGTCGTGTTGTCCAGCTTGTACCCGCCTGTGTTTATGACGCAGTCCAGGCTGTACTCGAAGTAGAGGCATCCGTGCGAAAGGTTGAGCAGCTCGCTCTTCAGGGGCGGAATGAGTATCCAGTCCGCATAAATGTTGCTCACGTTCAGCACCTGCCAGAGCGGAGGCTCGTAGGTGAGCACGAAGCAGCTGCGCGGGATGAGCGTGTAGTTGCCCTCTATTATCTGCTGCTGGAAGCGCTCTGCCGAGAACGGGTAGATGTCCTGGGGCGGTTTCATCACAGTCGTGGTGATCTCGAACGCTAGGTCTGACACCATGAACACAAGCAGCGCCAGGGCCACGAGCATGATCAGCCTTTTCCTGTTTTTCGCTTTTCCAGCCCCTGCCGGCCTCTTCCTCCTCTTTGCGGCTTTCTTCCTCGCTGCGGAAAGCATGCCCACTATGCCGCTCGACGCCAACATTGCAACAGCGGGGAACGCAAGCATGAAGTATCTGACGTCGTCTCCCGCGCTGTACAACACGCTGCCGCCGTAGTAAGAGGTGTAGAATAAGAAAACGATCGAGAACCAGAACAGGAATATCGCCGCTTCACGGGTCTTCCCGCCCCTCCAAAGAACTATGGCCCCTATTGCGGCCAAGAGCGTGTATGCTAGGGGAAACTCTATGTTGTAGGTCTCCCAGCCCGTAGGCGTCAGTATGCTGCCGTAAGCGCCGAACCAGAACAGCACGTTGACCGGAGCATTCGCGACCAGGTTGCCCAGGGAGATCCTGGACTGGCCCTGCTGCGCGCCAAAGTTGTTCAGGTTCCAGCTGTTGTATACGAATATCAGCTGGGGCAAGATCAGCAAAGCCAGGAAGATGACAAGGCCCACAACGGTCATGCGATGCTTCTTCCCCTGCTTCCCGATCAACTCCCGTCCGAGCGCCAAGAAGATCGCGAGCGCTATCGGCAGAATCAGTATTGCGTCGACCTTCATTATCATGGTGTAGGCGATTGCCACGCACGCAGCTATTCCGACAACCTTCCTCTTCCCACTCAGGTATGTTAGAAGCAGCGACACCGCAAGCATGAAGACTGTCAGCGTAGGCGTGTCTAGTATCGTGGATCTGGAAAAGGTGAGGAAGAGCGGGGTGAACGCGAAGAGCGCGGCCGCAACAAGCGCGGCGTCTCCGTTGTCGAGCAGCATGAGCGCAGAGTAGAAGACCAGCGCTATGGTTATGCACGAGAGCAGCAGCACGAGGTTGAATCCTGTGCCGAAGCCGATGCCGAAGATCAAGAACGCGACGCTCAACATCGTGGCCCACCCGGTGGGCTGCTGCAGCAGCCCTGCGGTGCCGGCGACGCAATGCGGTTCCAGGGAGAAACTGCATATGCCCGCTATGTGGTCGTAGATCATCGCCTTAGCGATGCTCATGTGTATTGCTTCGTCGTTGTAAAGCTGCTGCGTCGCCGGGACAAAAAGAACCTCAACTACCAGGAACACGGCAATTATCGCAGCCAAGACAGCAAGGCGCTTCCTTCCCGCAACGGCTGCGTTTTTGGCCACGTACTTGAACGCAATCGCGCTGGAAGCGACAAGCGCGATCAGCAGCCCAATGTCGTAATAGAAGTAGAACACCTCTCCGTTGCCGTATTCGAATATGCTCAGGAAACTGCTAAGCGCTTGGAGGAGAATATGGATCACACGCTCCGCCTTCTTGCGCGTCCGCGCTGCCGACTGCGCCTTGATCTCATGAATATGTAAGCGTAGGCTGCCGCCAGAGCCGCGGTGAGCGCAACCAGCTCGTAGACCGGGTTTATGCTGAGGTTTGATATGGCCGAGAGGCCGGAGGCGCAAGTATCGCGCGAGCTGTAGATGTAGGCGAACTGCCTGATTGCGGAGATGTTGCGCTGGCCGCATATTGACAGGTTGTATATCTCAACCGATTCCGAGAACGGCGTTCCTGAAGAGGAGAAGACCGAGAAGGCGCTGTTGTAGCCCTTCCCTATGCTGAGGTTGTAAAAGTCGACGCCAAGCGAATCGCTTATATTGACTCCGAAATCCCTGGTGCCGGTCGGCTCAAGAGTCAGGTTGCTGAAGGTCACCCCTCCGGAATCTGCCACATCAATCCCATTCCCCCCAACGTTGCAGTTGCTTACGAAGACATTGCTGGAGTTGGTTACCACTATGCCTACAACTGTGTCGTTTATCACCCCGCGCCTGCAGTTGATAGCTATGTTGCTTCCCCTGACAACGACTCCCACAGAGCATGCCGCGTTAACCAGCTGCGGTGTGGCCGGCGCAGCTATGGGCTGAAGGACGCCGCCTACCATGTCATAGGTTCCGCTCCTGTTCACTATGATATCCGACATCGGTATTGTGAGGTTGTTTGCAAGCGCGCAGTATCCCAGCCCGAAGCTGAACGAAGGGGTCGTAGAATCCTGTATGAATGAGCCCAGGCCGGGGATGTATCCCTGCGCTGTCATGATGGAAGAGTTTATGCCCAGCGCTGCCTGCGACGTATAATTGACAAAGTAGAAGGCGGTGCCATTCGAGGTGAAGTTGGGCGCCGAGCCCGGGCGCACGAAGGCCTTGTACAGCACCGAACGGTTTCCCACTCCCCCCGAAACCGGATTGGTCGAGAACTCCGACGGGTCATACCTATACAGGTAGTCTGTGAAGTTCCAATTCTCATCCTGCGGAGGGATCGCAACCACATACCGTATCTGTACAGAGCTTGTGCCGTTGTCCGGGAGTATCTGGAAGTTGAACGGAGGGTATATGGGCTGTATGTACATGGGAGTGAGGTTGGTGTTCCTTGTTATGTTGAGCCTGTACGTCACCAGCTGGTCGTAGGCGAGGAAAGAGTAGTCTATCTCGTACGGATTGTATCTCACAATCCCGCTCTTTGAGAGCGTGTAATCCGACAGCGCAAAGACCTTGTACCCCTTTATCTGCCCGTAGCGCGTGGTCGAGTAGTTAGTGGGTATGTTGCTCTGCGCCATGTTGTATGCGCCCGCTGGCACCCTCTTCTGTAGCGCAGAAAAGACGCTGCTGAAGTTATTGATGAAGAACTCGTTCATCTGCAGCTCTGTGTTGTTGTATTTGAAGGTGCCGTTAAGCAGCGGAAATATGTACGAGAATCCTGCGGCTCTTGAGCCGAAAGCGCCTGTGCTGTAGCCGAAAGGCTCGAACACGTTCACGCGCAGGTAGTGCATGACCGTTATGTTTGCGCCGCTGCCTTCAAACGTGGGCGCGAATTTCGGGTTGTCGGAGCCCATTATGTACAGGCTGGTGCGATTGCCGAGAGTGATGCTGGGCCCGTCTACCGTGCAGTTGCGCAGGTAGACGGCGTAGTCTCTGCCTTCGGCCACAACCTGCGAGTTGGAGCCTATTGTTGCGTTGCTGTTGCACGCTACTCCGCTGTTGGACACGCCGCTGTCAAACATCACATTGAGCTGACTGCAGTCGCTTCCGGAGAAGTTGTACGTCTGGTTGCTCGAGCTCAGTACGGCTGTGCACGCTTGCGAGGCGCCAACGCTCTGCGCCCTTAGGATAAAAGTCAGTAAGAGCGCTGACAGTATTAGCAAATGGCGTCCTTGCAATCACGCACCCCGCATCTCATCCATGTGACATCCTCCCGCCCCTAAAAGCGTGGGCTTCCCTGTTTGTTTTTATGGAAACGACTTGGAGAGTATGTTCTCGTTTCCCCGCCGTTTATTTCAGCCTTCAGATTATTAGGTTTTTCGCAGTATCTGCGGCCAAGCCCGTCTCCATTTTTCACTCTCGCTTTCATCCACTGCTGAAGCGCGTGTGGTTTCCAGTTCCGAAGGTTTTAATCTCTTTTCTCGCTGTATTCCCGCCTGCGCTTATCCAATTTAAATAGATTATGCTCCAAACTCCACTGTGTTCGAGTTATCGATAAATTTGGCCGCGGTCTTGGTTGCCGCCGCCGCCGCAACGGTCTTCAGCGCAGCCTGGTACTCGCAGCGGCTACTTGGCGTAGCGTGGCTCAAAGAAGTCGGGAAGAGCTCGGCGGAGATCAAGAAAAAGATGCATACGAAACTTGCGGCCGCCTTCGCCACAGTGCTTATAACCTCTGGCGTACTTGACGTATTCATCAGGTCTGTCGGAGCCAACACAATCGCGCAGGGCATGCTTGTGGGCCTAGTCGCATGGTTCGGGTTCAGGCTTAGCAGGCACTGGATAGCCACGGTCTTCGGTACCTCCTCCGCAAAGCACTTCCTGCTAAACTCTTTTCACGATCTGATTCAGTTCCTGATTCTGGGGGCCGTCCTCGGGTTCATGGGTTAGAGATTCATGGCCACCCACCGCGCTGGAAAAACCCCCGTGATGTTTGCAACCAGCGTAAAAGGCATAGCCGCGCGTTTGACAAAATATCCCTATCTCGTCCTTCTTGTGCTCGTTTCGGCGCTCGGAATAGCAGTAAGCGCGGCAACAGTCTTGGGCCCCGGGCCCTTCCTTGACTTCTGGGACGATTTTTACTATGTCTACTTCTCACACTACATAGCCGTGCAGGGGTTCCAGAACATAGTCAGGGCAAACTTTGTGACCGAATACCTGCTGTCAGGAATTCCTGCAATCTTCTTCAGGCTTTTCGGCGTGAGCCTTCTGAGCGAAGGGCTGTTCAGCATGTTCTGCCTTGTGGGCGTCATAGCGTGCATATTTCTTATTGCAAAGTTGCTGCACAACGAGCTCTCCGGCATCATCTCGGCGCTCAGCTTCATCTTCATTCCGCTCGTGGCTGCGGAGGGAGCCGCTTCCGGTGATAACATGGCGGTTGCGTTCTTCTCCACTCTCGCTGTGCTCTTGCTGCTGCTTGGGGTCAAGGAGAAGAAGCGGTCTTATTACGCTCTTTCCGGGTTCGTCGGTGTTATCGGCGCGCTTGCAGGAAGCGCGCTCAACGTAACCATATTCCTCTTCCTGATACCATGCCTTCTCTACCTGCTGTTCAGGGACAGGGGCAGGGAGCAGAGGCTGCGGACAGTGTTCTTCTTCTCAGGCATACTGCTTGCCGTATTGGCAGCCATGGCCTTAGGCTACGTGCTGCAGTCAGACCCCCTGATCTTTTTTGCTACGAACTTCGGCCCAGGCAGCTACCCAGTTTCACAGTCGCCGGCATTCGCCAGAGCGGTCTCGGTCCTCTTTCCGCAGCAGCCAGCATACGGCAGCAATGCGCAGTTCTTCTGGCCGTACGAGCTCGGCTCCGGAGTCATCTACCCGAATGTGATAGGCTTCTTCGGGTACGCAATGGCCGCAAGCGCGATCTACCTGCTTATAAGGAAAAAGTACAAGGTTCTGGTTCCGCTGGCGTGGTTTGGCGTGCTCTTCCTCTACCTGGCATTTGGAAAGGACAGCCTGTCACTAGGCGGCTACATAATCTTTGTTCCGAGATTCCTGATAATCCTGATGCCGCCCCTGTCCATCACAATCGGGCTCGGGCTGAGCGTGCTTGCTGAGAGCCTGCTGCTAAACGTGAGAAGGCGCAGAGCAAGTTGGAGGTCTGCGGTCTCGGGCATTCTGATGCCCGCGCTCACTATAGCGTATGTTCTGCTCATAGCAAACTCGGTTCTTCTTATGCGGTTCCTGAATTACGCAAACTACGTACTCACCTACCAGACATCACAGACCGCAAGCGAACTTGCCTCGCTTCCAAAGAACGTTTCCATATACATTACCACCGGCATGTCCGGAGTTCCCGGTCCCAGCGGTTTCCCCACGCCGAACCCCTACGGCATAGACAACGTTACCGAATACATTCGGGACACAAGCTTCCTCTACTGGTTTTCCGTAGAGGATTATGCCGGATATGCAATCCCTATCAACTACTCTGCAATTTTCACCAACTGCAGCGCGATAAAAGGCGATTATGTTATAGGTGTAAACACTACCGTGTATGAGAACGGCCTGCCTCTGTGCAGCAACCTTGAGCCTGTCTTTTCTCCGCAACTACAGCAAGCATCGCAGACCGCTTACAGTCCTTACTATACTTACTATAGGTATGTAAAAGACAACGTGCTGTTCAGGCTCTACAAGAAGGTTTCATGAAGCGGCGCGCCCCATAGCCGCATCTGTCACATTTATGGAATTCAACTGACGCCGTATTCGCAATAGCCGATTGTCAAGGTTTCTGCAGTTTCCGGTTCCAAAATCCTCGATAGCATGACATACAAACGTTTAAATACATTAGTAATGCAACTTAGCATAGGGTCAGTGCTAACATGCCGAAAAGGTCAGTAAGGCGCAGGACTGCAGGCGGGCGCAGGGGAGTCAAAAAGGCGCAGTCGGCACTGGAGTATCTGCTTACTTACAGCTGGGCCATACTGCTTGTGGCAATCGTTGTATCGGTTCTCTATCTCTTCGTGTTCGCTCCATCAAACATAACCCCCAGCAGCTGCATCTTCACAGGCGGCACGTACTGCCAGGACGTTGTCTTCAGCTCCAACAGCGCAGGCACAAGCATGGCACTCTTCCTGACCAACACGCAGACGTACGCGATAGCAAACCCGGAGGTTACGCTCAACTACAGCGGCACATCCACCACGTCCTCGTGCTCGCCGAGCCTGGTTCTGCAGGGAGGCGCGATAATCTGTAATGTCAATGTGGCTATAAAGGCGATCTCTCTGGGTTCGCTGGCTTCGGGAAAGATAGTGCTCAGCGCAATACCGTGCCCGAGCGCCGAGCTGAGCGCATGCTCCTCGGGCCAGAGGCAGTCGTACACAGGATCGTTCAACACCCACGTCTCGCCGCTACTCTCATCAACGCCATCATCGATCAAGGTAACGGTACTTAACAGCACCCAGGCAGCGAACGGCAACAGGGATCTTATAACCGCTACCGTCCTGCTTCTAGGCAACCCTATAGGCGGCGCCTCGATAAGCTTCACCGAGTCGAACACCTTCGCGACCCTGGGACCCAGCGCCACCACCTCCGGGAGCAACGGCCAGGGATATGCATACATCTCGAGCACGCAGAGCGGCAACACCATAGTAACAGCCACGTTTGCGGGCCAATCCGACACCGTGCCAGTAAGCTTCGTCGCACCCGCTCTGACCACAATAAGCATCGGCCAGGATGTTATCAATACCGTATGCTCCGGAAACAGCGGCACGTATGTCATTACGATAGACGGCCAGAGCTATTCCTGCTCGCAGCTCCCATTGCACTTCTCATACAGCCCCGACACCCAGCACACCTACGCATGCATCTCCCCGATACCCGGGCCCGCAGGCACGCAATATGTGTTCAGCTCGGTCAGCGGATGCGGCGTCTCAGGCGGCCAGTCAGGAACGTTCACGGTGGGCGGCTCAGGCTCGAGCTGCTCGATAAACTGCGAGTACCAGACGCAGTACTCTCTTGTCGACTCCGCAAGCCCCAGCAACGGAGGCAGCGTCTCTCCTGCAGGCCAGTTCTACAACTCCGGCCAGAGTGTGGGGATAACCGCCACCCCGGCTTCCGGATACGGATTCGTTAGCTGGTCAGGAACAGGCTCAGGCAGCTACAGCAGCACAACGTCAACCACGGGCACAATCACGCTCAACGGGCCGATAACCGAGGTCGCAACATTCGTACTGCTTACCACGATCACCAACGCCGCGACCAACGCCGCGACCAACGCCGCGACAACCGTCACCAACGCGGTCACAAACGCGGTCACCAACGCCGCGACCGCAGTCACCAACGCGGTCACAAATGCGGTCACCAACGCGGTCACAAATGCGGCTACCTCAATAACCAACGCCGCCACCAATGCCGCGACCAACGCAGCCACCAGTGTAACGGTCATAACCAACGCAGTCACCAACGCCGCAACCAACGCCGCCACCAACGCCGCCACAAACGCGGCCACCAGTGTAACTGTCATAACCAACGCAGTCACCAACGCCGCAACCAACGCCGCCACCAACGCCGCCACAAACGCGGCCACCAGTGTAACTGTCATAACCAACGCAGTCACCAACGCCGCAACCAACGCCGCCACCAATGCCGCGACCAACGCAGCCACCAGTGTAACGGTCATAACCAACGCAGTCACCAACGCCGCAACCAACGCCGCGACAACCGTCACCAACGCCGCGACAACGGTCACCAACGCCGCGACAACCGTCACCAACGCCGCGACAACCGTCACCAACGCCGCGACAACCGTCACCAACGCCGCGACAACCGTCACCAACGCCGCGACAACCGTCACCAACGCCGCGACAACGGTCACCAACGCCGCGACAACGGTCACCAACGCCGCGACAACGGTCACCAACGCAGCCACCAACGCAGCCACCAACGCAGCCACCAACTTTGCAACTGCTCTGAGCAACAACTGTGGCGGAAGCACACCTTGCTGCGAGACAGACTCTAACCTAGATTGCGGCTACTCCAACACCTGCCCTGCGGGCTGGGCCTGCCCCGGATCCAGTGGTACGTGCGTCAATGATTTCCTGTACAGTGGAGGCAACTGCTACCTTTACAGCTGCAGCTATCATCCTGGAGGACTGACCGGCGAGATAGTGTACTGCACCTCAACCACAGCGGTCACCAACGCCGCCACCTCTGTCACCAACTCAGCCACCCACACAACCAACGCCGCCACCCACACAACCAACGCCGCCACCCACACAACCAACTCGGCCACTAGCACAACCAACTCGGCAAGTAGTTCTGGTTCCGTGTACGGAAATGCCACGATATCCCTTGCAAACGGCACAACGATAAATGCGTCAGACGTCAGGGCGGGGATGGTGCTGCTGTCTTATGACTTTGTCGATCATAAGCTGGCGCCTTCGATAGTGGCCGGTACGTACGCAATCCAATCAACGAACAGGTACCTGTTCAACCACAACCTGAGCGTGGACGGCAGCGAAGTGATGCTCATAAACGGTGTGTGGGCTCGCGCGTCCACGGCGAAGGTGGGAGACACGCTCTTCGACCCGCAGCTCAGCGACCCCAACGTGACGATAACTTCCATACAGGTGTTCAACTACACTACCCCAAGGACCGTCTACGATTTCGTGGGCTCGCCATTCAACAACTACATTGCGGACGGCTACCTGATAGATGTACTTTCAAGCTCTCCTAACTCCGTAAGCCCGCTCGGCATGGTTTCGCTGGCTGCAGGCGGGGCCGAGCCGCTGTACAAAGTAGCTATTGGCACCCTGGTTCTGGGCTATGATAATGAGACAGGCAAGCTCATACCCACAGTTGTGACCGGCATCTATGCAAGGGTGTCTCCAAACGAGTACATAATAAACAACGGCGCTCTGCTAGCCGACTCAGGAGAGCTCGTGTACACAAACAGCGGCTACAAGTATGTTGGCGATCTCAAAGTCGGTGACAAGCTTTACAACGCGCTTACGGGAACTTATGACAACATAACCAGCATATCGGTGATAAACAAGCCGTTCGTGGTTTATGAACTGCTGACCACGCCGTCCGGCACCTTCGTATACAACGGCTATGTGGTGGGATAAAGGGTTAGTTATGGATGATTCTCAAGACGCAAAACCACAGGCTTCAGCCAAGGGAGGCCGAAAGCCGCCAGTTGCTTCTGTGGCTGCAGTCCTCATAGTAATCATCGCAGTACTCTTCATAGCCTACTATTACACCTCCTACCACGCCCCTCCTCCCTCAACGACGACCACCATCTCTGTGCCCACCACTTATCCGTCTACAACAACTCCAACAACCACGATTATGCCTTCTTTCAACCTAACGCAGCTGACAACCCCTCAAAACGCGCTCTTCTCGCTCCCGTCGAGCCCGGCTCTGAACGAATACAACCATAACTCGTCTTTCGGAAGCAATTCTGATGGCTGGGTGATTTCGCAGTACGGAGCCAACTTTACCTCCCAACTGCTTTCAAGCCCAAACGTTATCAAGCCAAACCAGTATACGATCAATGTGCCTACGCAGTTTGCCAACACCACATCACCGGTCATCGTGTCTCTTCAGATAAGCATGTT
The DNA here is from genome assembly GCA_021818925.1 of Microcaldota archaeon. Lineage (GTDB taxonomy): Archaea > Micrarchaeota > Micrarchaeia > Micrarchaeales > CABMGC01 > JAJYVH01. The sequence continues at coordinate 66,049 of JAKASU010000001.1, forward strand.
CACGAACGGCACGGACGCGTTAAACAACTATATCAAGAACGTGCAATTATTCTCAAACAGCACCAAAGCGGCGAGCAATGGCTTCTCGAACATATCGCAGTTTAACATCACCGGAGTTGGCGACAGAGCCATGTTTCAGAGCTACACTGCGTACGGCTTGTCCGCCAATGCTATATACTCCTTGTTTGGCAATTACACATCACTCATAACCTTAATCGGGACAAAGCACATGCAGGTTGGTCACGTATACAACATAACCGACCACGTGCTCTCCATCCTAGCAAACGCCACAGCGGTCAGCAGGTGAATCACATCCGTAAGAGAAGAGCAAAAAAGCATGCCTCCAGCAGAAAAGCGGCTGTGATAGCTGTCATCGTTTTTATCGCGATAGCCCTGCTGGCTGTTGTCTCGCTAGGCGGCCGGAGCGGGCCAAACCTTACAGAGTCAGACATCTACTCTGTGCTTGGAGTCAGCTACACGACCGTCATGTCCAACAATGTGACCTCCTTCTATGGTGCGTCGGGTCTTAACGGCTACCTGTCAGCCTCTGTGTCCGAGTTCTCTTACAACACCACCGACTTCAACACGTCCCGACCCTCGCTCATAACATCCATAATATACGTCATGAAAAATGACACTTTTGCAAACCGCACCGAACAGAGCATCTCCTTCGTGTCCTCGTTTCCGTCGAATCCCGCCGCGGGCAGGATCTACAACGGCAGCTCTGAGTTACAGTACACGTACAAGAACCAAAGTACGCTGATACACAACATCTTCACTATACAGGCGCTCAACGCAACGCCTTCTAGGCTAAATACGCTCATCCAGTATCCAGTATACGAGTACACGGCCTCGTTCCTTTACGGGAACGTGGTGGGCGTGGTCACTGCCAACGGCCACGTCAACATCGACCCCAACGTGACGCTCTCGCTCTCTGAGCTCCTGTTCAGGCACCTAGTCGACGCTGGCCCAGCTTCATAGCCTTGCTGGGTTTCATGAACCGCTGGGCTGTATTCCTGAAAGCATAGTGGCGGCGTAGTTATCGAGAGGATTTTTGTCATCAGTCAGGGGCGGGAATCCAGCCGTGTTTATGGTCCCGTTATAGTACGTATCCACTATTCTGTTTACCTCTTCAGGGTTCAGCCTACCGTTTAGCTCCCCCGCTATCTGCGAAGCGGATCTTTTGGTCGTATTCGTGCTTGCTATGATCTCGATGTTTTGCAGCGCAAGCGGATTGTCTAGCTGGGTGGGGAAGACATACATAGTGGGGAACACGTAGCTGAACGTGCTGTACACTGATTTGAGCACCCCCGAATACTCGCCTTCCAGCGGGGACACGACGTTTATTATTACAGAGCCGTTAGGGTTCAAGTGGTCCTTCATCTCTTCCGCCGCCTGCAGCGTGGTCATGTAGCTCGGGAAGACCAGCGAGGTGCCGTACGTGTCCAGCACTATCATATCGTACTTGCTGCTGCTGTTCCTTAGGAAGAACCTGGCGTCCTCGTTGTAGATGTGCACCCTGCCCCCGTTGTGTATCCCGAAGTATTTTTCCGCTATGCTTATTACTGATGGATCTAGCTCCACCACATCTATGCTCGCGTTCGTATTGTTGTACAGGTCCGAGACCATGGAGCCGCCTCCGAGGCCCAGATAAAGCGCGCTGGCCACCCTGTTGGGGCCATAGTATAAAACGCTCTGGTAGTCGTAATAGCCCAGCTGGCTTGGGGTGGTGAGGTTGGCGTATGCTAGCGTCTGGATTCCGAGAAGGCTTGTCTGCAGCATGAGGATTCCAGAATCATTTATCACATCTATGTGGAAGTAGGGACTGTCGGTCTGATAGATTGGAGAGCCGAACGGGCTGGAGTAGAGCTGAGGCGCAGGAAGAACCGCTAGCAGCGCAGCTATAGCAATCAGCGGCATGGCTTTCATTCCCAGCGCAATCGTTCCCGCAACAATCAGGAGCGCACCTACCAGGAAGAGGCTCTCGCTTACTCCCAAAAAAGGCAAAAGCAGGTAACCTGAGAGGAGCGCGCCGACTATGCTGCCGATAGTTGATATCGCGTACAGGTTACCCGCGCTTTCCCCCACGCTGCGTACCGTCCTGCTCTTCACGCGCACCGCAAATGGCGAGACCATTCCCAGAAAGACGTTCGGAACCGCGAGCAGCAGCACAGACGCGAACAGCGGACCGAACTCGTAGCCGAACGCAAGGCCTGCTTGCAGCACTGCCTGCGATATGAACGGCGTAATGCAGATGAATACGGAGGCTGCGAAGACGAACAGAGAGAGCGCTCTTATGTCCTGATTCCTGTCCGCAAGCTTGCCACCCGCGAAATAGCCGAGAGCCAATGCGCCCAGGACCGTGGAAATGGAGCTGGTCCAGCTGAACAGCGTGTCGCCATAATAAGTGGAAAGTAGCCTGGCGCCCGCGAGCTCCACAACAAGGACTGCCACTCCCGCTGCAAAGACGGTGATCCAGAGCTTTGCTATTTTCATTTCACTCATTAGCATCACGTCCAGATTCCATGTTGTGGAGTTATTGGCTGCAATTTATAAGATAGTATGGGCTCCACTGATTGGGCGATGGCTGTGAAAAGACCAAAAGAAGTGGAGCTTTACTTTACCTGTTCTGTTGCGGGGTTTGCGTTTATCATCTCTTTCGCAATCCTGTTGTGTTTAATGAGGCGAACTAGTACAGTGCTGTTATCTGCCTGCGCGTGGAGCGATTTGGCTTTCCACCAGCCATGAATATTCTGTAGCCGCAGTTTGCGCACTTCATTTCGTCTGTCAAGTTCCACGCCGCTATGTCGAAGCCTAACCTATCCACAACCATTGATCTGCATCTAGGGCAGTAAGTGTCCTCGTATGGGTTGCCGGGCGCGTTACCTATGTAGACGTAATCCAAGTCGTTTTTCTGTGCAATGTCGTAGTGCTTCTTCAGCGTTGCATACGGCGTAACAGGATAATCAAGCATCTTGTAGTCCGGATGGAATGCGATGAACTGTATCGGCGTCTCGGCTCCGAGGTTTTCGCGAATCCATTTCGTCAAAGTGTCGCATGCAGTAAGCGAGTCCCCTACTTTTGGGATTACAAGGTCGGTCATTTCCAGATGGATGCCCGCTCTCCTGATTTCGAGCATCGCTTCCTTTATAGGCTCGTTTGACACGACCGCCTCATACTTGTTCGCGAACTTCATCTCGCCGCTGCCCTTATAATCGACCACGACAGCATCGATGAGCCCCTTCATCGCGCGTACTGCCTCCTTTGTCATGTATCCGTTGGTGACCCAGAGGTTTTTCAGACCCTTCCTGCGTGCAAGTTTCGCTATGTCCAACGCATACTCTATGAATATGCTTGGTTCGTTGTACGTGTAGGCTATGCTCTGTGTATCATAAGCAATTGCCATCTCTACCACTTCCTCTGGAGTCATCTCCCTGCCCTTTATCTCACGCTCCTTGCTTATGTTGTGGTTTTGACAAAACAAGCATCCCCAATTGCACGAGCTCGTTCCAATCCCGAATACACTTGTGCCTGGCATGAAGTGGTTGAACGGCTTCTTCTCTATCGGGTCTACCTGTACGGCTTCCACGAGCCCGTAGGTTTCAAGATAGAGCCTGCCGCCGTGGTTCTGCCGCACGAAGCAGAAGCCATGCGAGCCTTCCGGTATCTTGCAGAGCCTAGCGCATGCCAGGCACTCCACCCTATTGTCCCCCAGCTTCCTGTAGAGAATCGCCTCTTTCTCCATGGATCAGCTTGCGCTCTGGGAATATTTAATGCTTGCTTTGAAAGAAGAAGTGCCTCTGATTTACCAGACCTCTTCATCTTCTTAAAGGTTAGAATCACTATGGCAATGTGTGTTGTTGTAGAAGTAAGACAGTAGCGTTATGGACTATTCCGGCGACGATGGATTCCACGACGGATTTCTTGTCCATCGTGCCCTGGGTTGTAAACATGAGTTTAAAAGTATTGCTCGATATGGATTTGTCTATGGATGCGGAAGCGGGGAAGACACAGGTGGTTCTCGCGGTTGGCGGCGAGGCCAAGCGCATGGGCCTGGACATACCGAAGGCACTCATACCCCTGAACGGGAGCACGCTGCTCGACCGCTGCATGGACATGTTCTTGGGCAGCGGATTCCGCGAGTTCGTCTTCCTGCTCGGTTACGAGGACAAGAAGATAACCGAGTATCTGGACAGATTCGACTTCAGAGGTGCTAAAATCACAAAGTCATATGACTACGCAAAGGGCATAGCCAAGGGAAAGGCCGTCAAATACGCGCTAGAGAACGGGAAGATAGATGCGAACAAGAGATCCGTGTTCGCTTGGCCTGACGACATCTTTCTGCAGAATGACCTGCCGAAGACTGTTCTTGCGGCGCACATGGAGGCTTCACGCAGGTTTGGCACGATAGCCAGCGAGGTGGTCGCCTCAGCCTTCAGGCTGCCCGCCGGAGTGGTGAATGTTGACGAGCGTGGGGTTGTGACGAGCTTCGAGGAGCAGCCGCTCATCCCGATACGTGCATCAACAGGCATGCGTATCTTCGATCCTGCAGCATACAGCTATTTCATCGACCTGATCGATCTGAATAAACCAGGTCCGATCGAATTCGAGAAGGTGGTGATGCCGATACTCGCTGCGAAGCGCAAGGTATACGCCATACCCATACCTCCCGATTCCTGGCTGCAGATAAACACGCAGAAGGAGCTTGAGCAGGCGAAGAAGATGATTGATTAGGACACCGGTTCAGCGTAGACCGGACCGTGCTGCTCACGCGCCCTCGGGAACTTGCGCATGGAGGCACATAGAGCGGGCCGTGAAGTGGCGTGGGAAGACACAATGAAAGCACAATACTTACCGCAATTTAGCTTCCTCTACTAGCAAATCAATAGATAAGTTTATATATTGTATGTATCTATATAATACTATGCGACAGGAAAAGAAAGAATTGCACTATCCAAGACTTGACACAATACTTATGGTAGAAGAAACCATGAAAAAGAACGGCGAATACAGATCAAAAAGGAGCCTCTGGCTTGCTCTACCCAAGAAGATGATGTATCAAACTTTCTCGCTTATCTTGGAATACCTCGAGGAGGCCGGCAAGATTGCAATAAGGGAGGGCAAGATTGTATGGACCCAGACCCCAGAGCTAGCCGCAAAGTACAGGAAATCAAAACCGAAGGCGTATAAGGAAGGTTCAAAATCAATACTGAGTATAATAGAAGAAAACAAAGCTTCCCTAGACGTTTATCACGCAAAGAGTATTGGGTTGTTTGGTTCTTACGCACGTGGCGAAGAAAGAAAAGATAGCGACATAGATATGGTTGTCGAGTTTCAACCGGGCCAAAAAACATTCGATAATTATATGAATCTTAAATTCTTTTTAGAGAAGTTGCTGGGCCACAAAGTAGACTTGGTAATCAAAGAGGCCATAAAGCCGGAGCTTAAAGAAAGAATACTCAAGAGCGTTATATATGCAACGTGATTACAAGATATATCTTAATGACATTCTAGATGCCATAAAAAGAATCGAGGAATACACGAACGGTTTGTCGCTCGCCGATTTCAAAAACAACAGGCTAAAACAAGATGCCGTAATCAGAAATCTTATAGTCATAGGAGAAGCGGCCAAGGGTTTGCCTGAGAACGCGAGACCAACAGACAAGGAAGTTGACTGGAACAAGATTGCAGGCCTGAGGGACATAGTTGTGCATCAATACTTCAACGTAGACATAGAGACCATATGGAGCATCGTTACTAGCAATATACAACCTCTGAAGAAGCTAGTAGCAAAACATTTAGGAAAATAGCAGCAAAGTATCTCAAGTCATCTACTCTATCCCCTATTTGCCTTCGGTCTGGAGGCGCAGAGAACCGGCTCTTAAGGCACATTGGTGATTCACATATACGTATGTAAGTGGATTTCTGAGAGGAAAATCTGCAATTAAATCCACACGAAGACATAAATACAAGACCAGAATTATTCTATTATGAATGAATTTAAAGTCAAAACTGAAAAAGAAGAATTGGGAGCAGACATAAATAGGGCAATCGAGAAAGCGACAAGAATAAAGGCAACAGAAATATCACATTCGTTTTTTAAAGAACTTTACAGAAAAGCTCCTCGTATAACTGCTGGTCTGTCAGCAACCAATGAAAGATGGAAAGCTGAAGTTAAGATGGTCTTGGAGAGAGCGGATGCCGTATTGATAGAATTAATGTATAAAATCGACCATAGGAAAGGCGAGACCCTCGTGTTTTATGAAGCGAAGGGTCGTAAAGAAGAGCTTGCTGGAAAAACAACATGGACTATGGAATTTGACGTTGGGTACGCGTACCTGAGATTTGATGGAAACGGGTGGGCGGCACTTCCGTATGCTTTTAGCGGTAGTAGTAGTGGAGACAGAACAATGGTCGACATGCTTTTCAATTCTTCAAGAGGTTTAGTATATGGTTATGAAAGAAAAACTAAAACAATTCTTCACGATGTGACAAATAAAAAAATATTGAGAACATTGGACGGTTTCGATTATAAACAGCTTGTGAAAACCGAAAAAGGACTTTTTGGCGAAGAAGCCAAATATCATGGATGGATACCCCTTGTGGCTCAGACTCCATGATTCTGAAAAGTGAGGGAACCGAACCCAGAATTTGTCGAGAGGAAATTTTTCTATTTTTGCAATTTTTAAATTTTGTCGTCGAAGATTTCTGGTAATGGAGGCACAGGGAATCGAACCCAGACCTTCAGCGTGTAAAGCTGACGTCCTACCACTAGACTATGCCTCCTCCTATCTCTTGCTTCTGCAGAATTCATTAAGTTTATTTATAGCCTCTTCGAGCGTTTCCTTCGGAGGCAGCGACACTATCCTTATGTGGCCCGCAGTTCCGAATCCGGAACCGCGCGTGAGCTGCACGTACTTTGTCTTGAGCAGCATGTCAACGAACTCCTTGTCGCTCTTGAGCTTCAGGCTCTTAAGATCAACCTTCGGGAAGATGTAGTATGCGCCCCTGGGCCTCACTGTGCTTAGGTACTTGTTCTCGTCGAGCAGCTTCACCGCGAAGTTCACCCTTTCCTCTATCTCATGTACCATATAGCGTATCGCCTTGTTGTGCTCGATTACGTTGTTCATTCCTTCAGCCAGCGCATACTGCGCCGGCGCGTTGGCTGACACTCTTACAGAGGCGAAATCTGCAAGCTTCGCCTTCAGCTCCTTTGAGAGTTTGTCCCTGCCTGGCACTATTGTGAATCCAATCCTGAAACCTGTGGCATCGAAGTTCTTCGAGGCGCCGTTGAGTATAACGTAGGGTATGCCCCTCGCCACCTGCGCTATGCTCGTGAATCTTGCCCCATTGAAGACTATTTCGTCGTAGATTTCGTCGCTGACGAGCAACAGGTTGTGCTCGTTTGCTAGGTCGACTATTCCCTCCAGCGTCTTCCTGCTGAGCACGGTGCCGGTGGGGTTGTTTGGGTTAGTCAGAAGTACGTACCTTATCCTTGCTTTGTGCTTCAGTTTCCTAACGTGCCTGTCAAGCTCGTCTACGTCTATGCCCCAGCCATCGTTCTCCTTGTAGTCCAGCAGGTACTCCTGGCCCCCGGCAAGCCCTATGTAAGGTATGTACTGCGTGTAGTAGGGCTTGAACACGATGACCCTGTCGTTTCTGTCCACAAGCGCAGAGCTCAGCATGTAGAGCGCCTCCGAAACGCCAGCGGTGACCACTATATCCTCCTCATTGAGATCCAGGCCATACGCTCTCCTGTATCTGCCCATTATCGCAGCCACAAGCTCCTCCGCGCCCCGAGTCTCTGTGTAGTGGGTCTTGTTCTCCGATATTGCGTCTATGTAGGCCCTCTTGATGTATTCAGGTGTAGGAAAATATACGGCCGGATCTCCGCGGTTCAGTCTTATTATGCTTTTTCCCTTTCGCTCCAGGTAACTGGAGATGGCGTCATCTTCTTCTAAAGGGTTTACTGCGTACTTGCTCCTTTTGGAAAGCAACATGTTAACTGATTTGATGCTCTTGAAAGTAATAAATTGCTTACTGACCTCCCGTGATGCGGTAAAGTGTGCCTGTCACCCCCGAGGAATTGAAGACTTCTATCTGCGAAACTGACACAGAACAGTTTTCCTCAGCTCTATATATCATTGAGCTGAGGCTCTTGTTGACAATTACAAAAATGTTCGGTTGTGCAGTCATTAGTATGAACGCGTTTTTCGGCGGATTGCACGGTATGGAGTAGAGAGGCAGCGCGTCTATGCTCTGATTCTTTGTGATGAAAAACCTGATGAGCGTTGCCTGCAAATCTACGTTGTCTCCCCACATGTACAAACTTACGTTCTCCCCGCGGAGAGCGGTCGCTAGGTATGAAACCGCAGAGTAGTAGACCACCCATTGGCCTTTGATCTGATTGTTAAGTTGGTAGAGCACTGAGTAAGCTGGGACGGAATAAAACAACGAAGACGAAACCAGAACCAATACTGCAATTGCGGCATATGCCCTTGACTTTTTTTTCAGGCTCTCGTAGACAGCCAACACTGTGTATGCCGCAAGTATCGAGATGGGCATGAGTATCATAGCAAAGAACCTATCTACAAGCACAATGGGCGAATACGCAAAAAGCGAGTATGTACCAAAGACGTAATAGAGGAAAACCCCCAAACTTATGGTTGCCAGAACCCAGAACTTGTCTTTCTTATATAGAGAGATTGCGCTTCCGGTGAGCGAGAGCAGTATGACTGGACCCAAAGAGTACTGCTCGACAGGCCGCACATACTGGAAATTGGCAGGCGGTATGGGGCTGATCAAGGCAAGCGCCATGCCAATGTTGTTTGGCAGCGTCGATAGCGCATTCGGCAATATCTTCTGAAACTGCACTACGCCCGAAATCGGATTGCCTGTGTACGCCCAAAAAGCATAAAAGAATCCCGCAAGCGCAATAACCACACCCACTGCAAAATATGCAAACATCCTTTTGTGTTCGTCATCTTTCCTCAGCCAGAGCGCTGCGAACAACGCAAGCGTGTAAAAGAAGACAAACAAGAACCCGTCAAGCCTTACCGATACTGCGAAGCCGGTTATAAGCCCCGATACCAGAAATAGGTAATCCTTCTTAGTGTCAATGGCGTAGAGGAGCACCAACACGGCCAGCGCGACGCACAATCCAAGGAGCGTGTCTGGCAAAATTCTTGTAGCGTACCCGACTACAGTGGGAGACGTCGCTGCGAACACCGCAGCCAGCACAGCTACGGAGTTGCCTCCCAGCTTCCTGCCAGTAACGAAAGTGGCAACGACCAAAAGCAGGTACTCGGTTATCCCCGGCAGCACCGAAGCCGTCAGGTTGAACCCAAAAGTTCCGAAAAACAACGAAAGCACATATATGAATCCGAGCGAGTAGGATTCTATATAGGTCTGCGGTATAAAGTCGCCCTGGAATATCTGATGCACAAATTGGATGTAGCCTCCGTCGTCGTATACTATATCAGGGCCGGAAAACAATTGCATGATAAGCGCTAGCCCGATCACAAGGATTACTGCAAGCAGGCAAAAAGCTTGCCAGTCCTTCATTCAATCATCACCAACCTGCGCCTTCTTATTGGCAAGTCTTGCCCTTTCTATTAGATAAGTCCCATTGTTTCCTGAAACTTCAGTATGCGCTTTTTCTATCACTAATTTTTCCTTGAACATGGGCGCATCTAGTACCAGAGTTTCGGCCTCCCCTCCTTCAAAAACAAGATTTACGCCACGTTTCCTGTTCGCTTCTTTGAGCTCTTCGATGACCTTTCCATCTATGCGCTTTCCTAGCAGGGACGGACTCAAGCCTTCCGCAGACACGGACGTTATTATGGCTTCGTACCTGGAAGCTATCTCATTAAGTTCTTCTACCGGGTCGATGCGCCACAGTGGGGCGATGTGCTCGATCCCAAGCTTCCTTGCAATCGCGTTTATCCTGTCCGCCTGGTATTTGCTGGACGTCGCTCCGGTGACAAGAAGTTTGACGTCGTTCGACCTTAGGGCTTCCTCAAGGTCGTCGAGCTCCTCTTCCTTCCTGCCCTCTGTGTCTGAGAAAACGTGTCGCATTCCAAGAGCCTCTGCCTGCAGCTCCGTAAGCTCCACATTCGGATAGTGGAACATGTAGCTCTCCCTGTTCGCGCTCCTCATAGTTATCAAAAGATCTACGCCTATCCCGAGCCCCACCGCCTTGTGGAGCGCGAGCGTCGAGTCCTTGCCCCCGCTAAACAGGCAGGCGCTGCTCATTTTCCGCACTCTCAATCTTCTTCTTTACGTGCTTAAGCGCGGAGAAGGTGTCGCGCTCCATCTCTTCTAGCCTGAAGGAGATGTAGTCACGCTCCTTCTTCAGCTTAGGTAGAAGTATGTATTCCAGGGCGTTGACCCTTCTCTTCACCTTGTCTATCTCCAGAATCAGCCGCCTTAGGCTCTGCTCCCTCTTTGCCGTGTCTATTATAGTCTCCTTTACTCCGCTGAACGCATCGCTGACGTCGCTTACAGCGGTGCTCGTCTGCAAAGTCCACAGCGCAGCGTGTTTTTCCTGCACGTCCTCTATCTCAGGTATCCTGACCCCCATCACGTTCTTTATGCCCACGTTTATGCCAGACGAATCCTTCATGTAGAGGCTCGCCTGCTCCAGTTCAAAATCGCCCACAAACGTAGAGGCGAGCACCGTGGTCTTGTACGCTGCTTGAAGCATCTCGTAAAGGCGCGAGCGGTCGCTGCTAGACTGCTTGAGCATACTAAAGAACTCTATTACAAGCGCCTCTCTCTTCTTCTTAAGTAGTGAGTGGCCTTTGCTGGCTAGCGTCATCTTCTTCCTGGTGTTTATCAGGTTCATCCTTGTAGGGTTCGTAGTCACTGTCTTACCCCCTTCTTCATATCCTTCTCTTTCTCCTTCTCCGCCTCAGCCTTGACCCTGTAATTGAGATGGCGCTTCTCTATGTGTTCTCTCTTTATTCTCGTGAGCTCCTTCTCAGGCAGCTCGGACAAGAGCTCCCAGCCGATGTCAAGCGTCTGCTCTATGGTCCTGTCATCGTAATCGCCCTGGGCTATGAACCTCTTCTCGAAATCGTCGCCGAACTTGAGGTAGAGCTTGTCGCTCTCGCTCAGCGCCTCCACCCCTATTATCGCGCTCAGACTCCTAGACTCTTGCGCCCTCGCATACGCCCCGTAGAGTTGGTCAGCAACTCCCCTGTGGTCCTCCCTGGTCTTGCCCTCGCCTATCCCGTTGTTCATCAGCCTCGAAAGAGAGCCGAGCGGATTTATCGGAGGATAGATGCCCTTGTTGTTAAGCTCCCTGCTCAGGAAGATCTGGCCCTCAGTTATGTAGCCGGTAAGGTCCGGGATCGGATGGGTGATGTCGTCTCCGGGCATCGTGATTATGTTCAGCTGCGTTATGCTGCCCTTCTTGCCCTCCACAATCCCGGCCCTCTCGTAGATGCTCGCGAGGTCAGTGTACATGTAACCGGGGTAGCCTCTCCTCCCAGGTACCTCCTCCCTTGCGCTGGCCATCTCGCGCAGGCTTTCGCAGTAGTTGGTCATGTCGGTGAGTATGACAAGCACGTGCATGCCCCTCTCGAAGGCAAGGAACTCCGCGGTTGTGAGCGCAAGCCTAGGAGTGAGTATTCGCTCTATGCTCGGATCATCGGCGAGGTTCATGAAAGCTGCAGTTCGCTTGAGCGCTCCTGTCTTCCTGAAGTTGTCTATGAAGAACGATGCGTCGTCGTATGTTATGCCTATCCCTCCGAAGACAACAGCGAAGCTCTCGCTCTTCCCAAGCACTTTCGCCTGTCTTGCGATCTGTGCCGCGAGCTGGTTGTGCGGAAGCCCCGAGCTCGAGAAGATGGGCAGCTTCTGCCCGCGCACCAGCGTCATGAGACCGTCTATTGATGATACGCCTGTCTGTATGAAGTCGCTCGGCATGCGCCTCGCTACCGGGTTTATGGGCTCACCGTTTATATCCTTCTTCTTCTCCACGGCGTATGCGGCCTTCGTGTCCTTCGGTCTGCCCTGTCCGTCGAAGACCCTGCCAAGCATCTCCTCGCCCACGCCGAGCTTGAACGTCTCGCCGAGGAAGCTGACGCTAGTAGACTTTATGCTTATCCCGCTCGTGGGCCCAAAGACCTGTACGACAGCGAACTTGTCCGTGGTCTCTATCACCTGCCCAAGCCTCTCCTCGCCGTTTTCCAGCCTTATCTTCGTTATCTCTCCGTATCCGGCGTTCTTCACCGAGTTTATGACCATGAGCGGCCCCGAAACCTTGCCTATCGTCCTATACTCCGCCTCGAACTTCATCAGCTTTTCACCCCTTCTTCCTCAATCCCGTGCTCTGCCACGAGCTTCTTGAACTGCGAATCCGTCTCCGAGATTATCTTCTTGCCCTCGGCCTCTACTGCTTCCTCCTTCAGTTCCTTCATCCTCGCTATCTTCTTCACCACGTCAAGCGCCATTATCATGTCTGTGCCCACGCCCTTTCCCGCAGCCTCCTGCGCCTTCTCCCCGAAGTGCAGCATGGCGTTCATCATGAGGTCCTGCTTCTTCAGGCTCGTGTACGCGTCAACTTCGTCGTATGCGTTCTGCCTCAGGAAGTTCTCCCTTATCAGCCTGCCGACCTCTAGCAGCACGCGCCCAGTGTCGGGCAGCGCGTCCTCCCCAACGAGCTGCACTATGTCCTTCAGTTCGGCCTCGCGCTGCAGCAGCTTCATGGCGCTAGCCCTGTCAACCTCGAATCTCTCTCCGATGTTCTCGTCGTACCATTTCTTCAGCGCGCCAAGATAGAGCGAGTAGCTGTTCAGCCAGTTTATAGATGGGAAGTGCCTGGAACTAGCGAGCGCTGCATCGAGCGACCAGAAGGTCTTCACGACCCTGAGCGTCCCTTGCGATACCGGCTCTGAGAGATCGCCTCCTGGAGGCGATACCGCGCCTATCACGCTCACAGAGCCGATGCTTCCTCCCAGCGTCTCGACCCTGCCCGCACGCTCGTAGAAATCCGCTATTCTCTTTGGTAGGTACGACGGATAGCCCTCTTCTCCAGGCATCTCCTCAAGCCTCGTCGATATCTCCCGCATCGCCTCGGCCCATCTCGAAGTCGAGTCGGCCATCAGCGCGACGTCGTAACCCATGTCTCTGAAGTATTCGGCTATCGTTATGCCAGTGTAGATGCTTGCCTCCCTCGCGGCCACGGGCATGTTGCTAGTGTTCGCAATAAGCACAGTCCTCTCCATCAGCGGCTTTCCTGTTTTTGGGTCCTTCAACTCGGGGAATTCTGTTAGCACCTCCGTCATCTCATTCCCACGCTCTCCGCAGCCCACGTATATGACTATGCTGGCATCGGAGTACTTGGCCAATTGGTGAAGGCTTACGGTTTTTCCGGCCCCGAAAGGCCCCGGTATGCCTGCCGTTCCGCCCTTCGCAACCGGGAACAGAGTGTCGATTACCCTCTGGCCGGTAATCAGCGGCACCTCAGCCGCGATCTTGCTCTTGAACCTCGAGCCCTGCCTGACCGGCCTGGTCTGCACCATGCTTATCTTCACAAGCCTGCCGCCGCTCTTCACCGCCGCAACAGTGTCGTCTACGCTGAACCTGCCTGACTTGATGCTCTGCACTGTGCCGCTCACTCCGGCGGGCACCATTATGTAGTGCTTTATCAGCCCCGTCTCGTCCACGTAGCCGAGTACCGAGCCTTCGCCGACATGAGAGCCCCTCTTGATCTTCTTGTCTGCGTGGAACTCCCACTTCTTTTTCCTGTCTATCGCCTCGACGTCGCTTCCCCTCTTGATGAACGTGCCTGACTTGGCCTTTATTGCGGTGAGCGGCCTCTGCACCCCGTCGAAGATCTGCGAGAGTATGCCAGGGCCGAGCTCTACAGAGAGCGGCTTGCCGGTAGACACTACCTTCTCCCCCGGCCTGAGGCCGCTGGTGTCCTCATACACCTGGATTATCGCCTTCTCGCCCTCCAGCTTGATTATCTCGCCTATTAGCTTGCCGGTTCCGACGCGCACGACGTCGTACATGCTGGCTCCGAACATATCGTTCGCGACCACAAGCGGACCTGAGATCCTTTCTATCGAGCCCAAACCATCACCTACTTCTTCTCCCCCATTATGTCTATGCCCACGGCCCTAAGTATGAGCCTGCGCAGCGTGCCCTCGCCTACCTGCTTCTCATTGTATCCCGCTACAGATATGACCAGCGGGTCTATCGAGTTCTCCATCTTGTATCTCACTCTCCTGTCCTTTATCGAGCCCGCGAGGCCCTCGGTGATGACTATCACACCCACGTCGTTCCTCTCGAAGAGCGAACGAAGGAGCTTCTCCGCATCCTCCGGCCCTTCAGCAGTGTAGCTTTCCTTCACGCCTGCGAGCTTCATTCCGAGCGGCAGCACCTCTCCGCCTATAACTACTATCTTCTTCTTGTTCATCACTTTAACCACGATATCATTCCCCTGATCTCATCGTTGCTGAGACCATAGCCCTTGCCCTTCATGAGCACCCGGAGCGTGAACACCTCTATCTCCTTGAGGTATAGGAACGCGATAAGCACACCGAACGAGAGGACGCTGTGCCTGACCCCTCGCAGCGCGCTCGCGAAAACCTCGTTCATAATCGCTATCTCAAAGATCAGGAGCGGCTTTGTCTTACTCTCCCTGTACTCCTCAACCGCCTTCTTCAGGTTGAAGATTTTCACGTTCTCCGCAAGCGACTCGGGTGTCCTGCCGGTCCTGAAGAGCGCCTCAAGCTTTATCGAATCCAAGCTGCCGTTCTGAAACAGATAGTTTGAGACGTGCGCAAAATCGCTTCCGTGCTTCTTCGCCTCTAGAAGCGTGAGTATGTTTCTCATGTCTATCCTTTTCCTTATCAAGGCCGCGGCCTCAGGGTCTATCATTGCAAGCCTTCCTATCGTTGCTCCCAGGCGCACGTAGTAAGCGCGCTCAAGCGCTCCGCTCGCCTCGGCAGCGCTGCCCGTTTTCTTGTAGGTATCCATCGCCTGTTTTATCTGTGCAGAGTAGGGGGTCTTGAGCATAAGCTTCTCCAGCACGCCCTCGACATTTTTTGAGGCCATCGCCTCCTTTATCGTCTCAGGACGTGCGTACTGTGATTCTATCAAGTATCTCGAGATGTCGCTGAAGTCCTTCCCGGTGGAGGCGGCTTCAAGCGCAATCTTGATGTTGCCTATGTCCCAGATCCCGGCTACTGCTACTATCAGCGATCTCTGGTCCTTCGGCGCGATGGATATGAGCTTGCTTGTCTCCCTGCCTTGGTTGCTGCTCAGCGCAAAGTCGATCAGTGTGTCCATCGCCTTGACACCGCCCAGCTTTTCTACGTCGGCCTTGTAATCGGTCTGAAGAAGCATTGCCGCTATGCTTTCCGGCTCCTTTGCCGCGAGCATCCTCTCGAGCGCGTCCTTGCGTATCAGTTTCGACTCCATCGCCTTCACTCGCGTGTTAGAGTATGCGTATTTCATAGCAGATCCGAGTCCCGCCATCTATCTCCTCCTTTTTCTTGCCTTCGCCTTGGCGCTCTTCACCGTCACGCGCCGCGTTTTTGGCGTGCTACGCTTCTGGCTGAACGCCTCTTCTATCAGCATGGTCTCGATTTCAGGCCTGTTCTTCTCGAATAGGCCCTCTACCGTTGCCGTTATCTTCACTGTGCCGGACCTGTTCGCCAGCACAACCCCGTTACCAACGCTTTCGTACCTTATCCTTCCGGAGAATCCCTTCACCAGTTTCGCATCGTTCCTGCTTATGCTCAGTGTGAGCGCTTCGCTTGGGCTGACCATGTTGGCCTCGCTGATCGCACTGTTTATCATCTTTTCGTAGCCCAGCTTCTTCACCCTCTTCACCGTCATGCCCCTAAGCCTGTGCATGACCTTCTCTATCGCCTTGTTGCGGGCGTCAAGCAGCAGCTCATTTTCCTGCATC
Organism: Microcaldota archaeon; assembly: GCA_021818925.1. Classification (GTDB taxonomy): domain Archaea; phylum Micrarchaeota; class Micrarchaeia; order Micrarchaeales; family CABMGC01; genus JAJYVH01. The sequence continues at coordinate 81,977 of JAKASU010000001.1, forward strand.
TTTGCGTTCTCCGTCTCCTCCTGCGCCATTCTCTCGATCTCCCTGTTGGCCTCCGCATCGGCAGCGCTTGATATCTGTGAGGCTTTCGCCTCCGCCTCCTTGATTATCGCCTCGGCCTTCCTTCTGCCCTCCTCCTCTATCTCGTGCGCCTTCCGCTCGCCCTCCTCCACTATCCTCTTCTCCAGTTTCTCCAGAGGCATCTTACACCTATATGATTCCAGCGGACAGCATGATCAGTATCGCTATGACGAAACCGAAGATGAGCAGCGTTTCAGGGAGCACAAGGAAGAGAAGCGCCATTCCGAGCTGGTCAGGCTTCTCGGCTATAAGCCCGAGTCCCGCGGCGCCGATCGCGGACTGGGCGATTCCCGTACCTACGGCCCCTCCTAGTATCGCCACTCCGGCACCAACAGCAGCTATCGCAGTGTCTATTCCTATCGTCATAATCAAGCCTCTTTAGTATAACGCCTTCTGTAAAAGAAGGGTTTGAACTTCACTCCTCCACCTGTGTAGAACTTCGAGAAGAACTCAACGAAATTGAGCCTCGCTCCCTGCACCAGCCCCTCGAATATTCCCAGGATCATATTCACGAAATGCAGCAATATAAAGATTACCGACGTCAACAGGAAGGGAAGTACGCCTGCGGCGAGAGACGGCGCGAACGTCCTGTCTATAAGCAGCGCCAATATGACGCTCGCCAGCCCGAATCCCATTATCCTCGCGTAGCTCAACGGATGCGATATGAGACTCACGACCTCGGTGGCCTCGATTCCGCTCAGGGCCATCGTCGCCACCACCGATGCAATCCCTATGCCCGCCGCTATCTCGGTTACTGTCCCGTTGAAAAGTCCGAAGAGCGCGCCGCTTACCGCTATTGTGCCTGTGATTATTGCCAGAATGGAGAATAGCTTCGCCACAGCCAGTTTCCCGTGACCGTGCTCCCTGCTGTTTACGAACCCGAAGAGCAACCCAACGATAACCTGCGCTATCCCGAACAGCACGGTTACCGCAAGCACCAGCGGCGTATCACTGAGCCAGCTGAAGCCCTGGAACCAAGGGATGAAGTACTGGTTCAGAGCGAAGCCGAAGTACTGGTTTGAGAGGAACCCAAACACTATTATTGACACGGAGCAGATCTGCCACACCTTCGCAACGTTGTACATGAGGCCGTCAGGGTCCGATTTTCTGGCTATCAGCCACGCGAGGATGAACGAGGCGATGCCGTAGCCCACATCCGATACCATCAAACCGTAGAATATCGGGAACGACACAATGAAGATCCAAGTGGGGTCCAGCTCATCGCTCCTCGGCAGCGAGAAGAACTCTATAAGGTTGTCGAAGGGCTTGAAGAACTTAGGTCGTGATATGGAAGTGGGAGCCAATTCGCCGTCTGCAATTTCCTCCACTGCGAAATGTCCATCAGTGAGCTGTGAAAGCTTCGCATACACCTCATGCAGCTTCTTCTTCTCCACCCAGCCCTCAACAACGAAAGACGATTCTGTCCTCTTGAAGCTAAGGCTTACGCTTGCCCTTTCGGACTCGACAGAAAGCATCTCCAGCAAGCTTGCTATGCGATCGTAGTCCCTTGACGCGTACTCGCCGAGCCTGACCATGACGTTTCCAAGCTCGCGGACGTCATCCTTTCGCATTTTCGCGAGCTCCGCAATCACGCGCTCTGGCGTAGAATCAAATCTTTCGCTCGAGATGTCCAGCTCCCTGACTCCTGTCAGGTGGGAAAACTCTTCTACTGCGGCTCCGTTCTCTTTTTCATATGCGACAAAAACGACCCTGCCCGTCTTGACCCTGTTTTCTATGACTTCAGACTCGTGTCGCAGCGAGGACAGGTGCCTGTGCGCCTTCCTGTAAGCCTTTTCGCCAAGAATGTACGCAGAGAATCCCAGAGCGCCGCTCCTGAGCCGCGAGAAGTCAATTCCTGAGCCGAGAAACAACGAGATGATTCTTGTTTCAGAATCAATCCTTGCGACGTCAGCTTCTATCGCAGTCTTCCTCTCGTCAAGTGCCATCACGTCCGAAACAGGTTTGAAGCCTGCGGTCTTTTTCAGCAGAGCAGAGAGACGCGGCTGTCTCTCAATTGCGCGGTGTTTTTTACGCTCTTCCCTTTTCCTGTACTTCGCAAGTATCGACAGTGCCGAATTGTATCTCACCACCAGCTCCGAAATGCCCGGTAGCGATTCCGCAGGCTTGTCGTCCTCGATCTCCAGCGAGCTCTTCCTGATGTCAATGACTCCCAGCCTGTGCAGCTCCGCGATTATGCTTGCTTTCTGTTCCTGCAGTCCTACGATCCTGATCTTCTGCATTCTTTCTGTGCGGAACAGCCTAATCACCGAGAATCAGCTCAGCTGCTTTTTGCGAAACCTTGTTTAGCACCCGTATGCTTATCCTTGAGTTTGCAACCTTCGCCGCGGCCTTTCGCGCCTCTTCCAGTCTCTTGTGCAGCAACTCCGCAAGCGCTTTGCTCTGCTTATCTATCTTCTCCGCTTTGGATTTCTCCGAAGCCTCTACAGCATCCTTGATTATTTTCTGCGCCTTGGCATTCGCGTCCTCCGTGATGCGAGCGGCCCTGACGTTGGCATTTTCCAAAGCCTGCCTGGCTGCCGCTTCGGCTCTCTCTACTCTTTCTATGGCCTCCATCCCTGAATTCATCTTCTCCCAACCGAACGTGGTTAATTCAAACTCAATTCTTATTAGGCTTTACGTCGCTGCTCGGGCAGATGTCTTTGAGCACGCACCTGACGCATTCCTTGTTCCTCGCCTTGCAGGTGTCCCTGCCCAGCTCTATGAACGTGTTCGACACGCGCCCCCAGTCCTTCCTCCGGTATATCTTCAGCAGCGCCTTCTCGATCTTGTAGGGGTCCTTGCTCCTGGAGAAGCCCATGCGCCTTGCGACCCGTCCGGCGTGCGTGTCTACCGCTATGCCTTCGTCTATTCCGTAGCCCTCGTTAAGGACAACGTTCGCCACCTTCCTGCCCACCCCGGGCAGCTCCATCAGTTCATCCAAGGTTCTAGGCACCCTGCCGTGGAACCTTTCGACTATCATCTTTGCCGATTCTCTGAGATGTTTGGCCTTGGTCTTGTAGTAGTTCATGCCCCTGAGGTACCTTCTCAGCGTCTTCGGATCCGAGTCTGCGTAATCGCCGAACGTCCTGAATCTCCTGAAGAGCCTCTCCGTGGTCCTGTTGGTCTGCGCGTCAGTGGACTGCGGGGAGAGAAGCACGGCGACGAAGAGATGGGTCATGTTCCTGTGCCTGAGCTGCGTGTGTATGTTGTATCCGTACCTCCTTGACAGCCTCCTGAGAACAAGCTGCGCGTACTCCCTGCTGGGCATACTCTCATAAAGCAAATTCTTCCAAATAATAAAAGGGTTTGCGTGACAAGGAAACCAACGGCCGCAGGAACATTCTACCCAGCGGATCCCCAGCAGCTTCAGTCGATGATGCAGAAACAGCTGCTGAAAGCGGATGTCGGGGCCCTTTCCGAGTGCAAGGCCTACGTAGCTCCCCATGCCGGCTACCAGTACTCCGGCCAGATCGCTGCGAACACCTATGCGGCGATGCAGCAGGCGTACGCAAAGAAGAACTTCGAGACAATAGTGATAATCGGACCCAATCATACTGGCTACGGCAGGCCCATAGCGGTCTCATTCGAGGACTGGCAGACCCCGTTGGGCGTGGTGAAGAACGACAGGGAGCTCTCGCAGGCGATAGCCGACATGCCCGACATGTACTCAGATGAGATAGCGCACGCGTTCGAGCATTCGATAGAGGTGCAGCTTCCATTCCTGCAGAAATGCGGCATAGAGGCTAGCTGCGTCTTCATCTGCATGGGAGACCAGTCGTATGAGGCGTGCATAGCCCTGAGCAACGCCATAGTGATGGCAGCGAAGGCGAAGAAGAGGAAGATAACCATACTGGCTAGCTCTGATTTCAACCACTACGAAGCTGCTTCGGTGGCGAAGAAGAAGGATGTGCCCGCCATAGACGCCGCGCTGCAGCTTGACGCCGAAAAGTTTCACGATCTGATACACAAGAACAACGACAGCGCCTGCGGCTACGGCCCGATAACTGTTGCGACGATGTTCGCGAGAAGGAGCGGCGCGAAGTCCGGCATGCTGCTGAAGTACGCGACCTCCGGGGACTTCACGAACGACTACAATTCGGTCGTCGCCTACGCGAGCATAGTCTTCGCATAAATACGTTTAAAAGTAGCAGTATCCTATTATCGGTGAATCAGATGGCAGTGCTAGGGATACACGACGCACACGACTCAGGAGCAGCCATAACTCATGAGGGCAACGTTATCGGAGCGGTGAACGAGGAGAGGTTCACCAAGAGGAAGAACGACGTCGGCTTTCCCACAAACGCCATAGACTACATGCTGAAGAACTGTGACGAGGAGGTAACGAAGGTAGCGATCCCGTGGATCGGAGGAAGCGCACTCTTCGCAAGGATGATGCCTGACCTTGAGGTAAGGCGCAGGCTGCTTTGGAGGAAACAGGCACCGAAGCCCAGCAGGCTCAAGATGGAGGTAACTGACCTAATATTCAAGCTCGTTCAGGACCAATGGCCGAGATGGTTCTGGGACGCTACTGGAAGGGGCGTAGGAGGAAGCATACTGAAAAGCAAGCTGCGCAAGATGGGAATAGAAAAGGAGATGGTCTTCGTAGACCACCATCTAGCGCATGCGGCAACAGCGTACTACGCATCGGGCTTCAAGGAGGCGCTTGTGATAACGCTCGACGGCGCGGGCGACGGGCTCAGCGGGACTGTGAGCATAGGTGATAACGGCAAGCTGAAAAGGATAAACGAGTTCAAGGCAAGCGCAAGCCTCGGCCTTCTCTACGGCGCAGCCACCCTCGCGTGCGACCTGAGGTTCAGCGAAGACGAAGGCAAGCTGATGAGCCTTGCAGCGTACTCATATCCTGCGGAGATAAAGGAACTGGACAGCTTCGTGAGGTACGACGAGAAGAAGAAGCAGCTGGTCAGCGACCTGGGCATAAAGTACGAGTTCCTGCTCGCCGAGCACATAAAGGACACGCTTCTTTGGAAGTACAACAGGGAGGCGCTCGCCTACGCGGTGCAGAAGCACGTGCAGAACCAGGTGATGAAGATAGTCGAGGGCTACATCAAGGAGACGAAGATAAGGAATGTGGCGGTATCTGGAGGCTACTTCTCCAACATAATCACCAACATGGAGATAAACGAGCATCCCGAGGTAAAGAACTTCTTCGTCTTCCCGCAGATGGGGGACGGGGGCCTTGCTCTCGGAGCAGCTTACTACGTGGACTTCCAGGAGAACGGGAAGTTAAACCCGAAGCAGGTTGACAACTTCTATTACGGACCGTCTTACACCGATATCGAGATTGAAAGAACGCTCAGGAAGCAGAAGAAGGCGAAGAAGATAACCTATCACGAGGTAAAGGGGATAGCGAAATACGTTTCGGGGAAGATCGCGGAGGAGAACAAGATAATCTTGTGGTTCCAGGGCAGAATGGAGTTCGGGCCGAGGGCCCTGGGCAACAGGAGCGTGCTTGCACTTGCGAACCACAAGGAGAACAGGAACGAGATAAACCTCATGATCAAGCGTAGGCCATACTACCAGCCCTTTGCGAGCACTATACTTGAGGAAGATGCAAGGTCGCTGCTTGACCCGTACCCTCGCGGCAACAAGTTCATGACGATCGGCTACAAGGTAAGGCCCGACAAGTTCCCTGAGCTCGAGGCTGCATCGCACATAGACATGACCACAAGGCCGCAGACGCTGGGGAAGGAGAACATGCTCTACAGAGACGTTCTTCTTGGGGTAAAGAAGAAGATCGGGTACGGGGCGGTGCTGAACACCAGCTTTAACAAGCACGGCATGCCGATAGTGATGACGCCGGAAGACGCTCTCTGGACGCTCGAGAACACCGGCGCAAAGTACCTTGCGATAGGCAACTTCTTCGTGGAGAAGGTGAAGTAGGCAATGGAGAAGCCGAGCATCACGATAATAGTGCTCGATACCCTGAGGCTTGACACGTTCAACAGCCTTAGCGGGCAGAAGGGACGCGAGCTCTCGCGACTTGGCGACTTCGTAACGCTCCAGGGTTGCATAGCCCCGTCATCATGGACTCTTCCCTCACACGCGTCCCTGTTCACCGGCCTCTATCCGAGCGAGCACGGCGCACACGAAACCAAGACTGTGAAGGCCCTTGACATAGCCAAGATCTCGCTCAAGAAGCGGACGTTCGTAAGCGACCTCAAGTCGATGAGGTACAAGACCTACGCAATATCCGCCAACCCCTACGTGCACCCGGTGTACGGCTTCGATGAATTCGACTCGTTCACAGAGGAGTCATACTTCACTGACATATGGGGCAGCGTGGTGGAGATAGCGGATAGGCTCAAGCCAAAGGTAGCAAAGTACAGGAACGAATATGGTAGCGACCTGCTCAAGCTCTCTTCAGCGATGCTCAAGGAGGATCCGAATCTGTTCTTCGAGACCGCGCTAAGCGGTCTTGCACTTACCCCCATCGCAGCGGTCAAGAAGATGAAAGCAAGGCTGATAGACGGCTGGCCGATAGAGAAAGGCGGGAGGAACACGGTAGCGAGAGTCAGGCGGATGAGTATGAAGAGGCCATTTTTCCTCTTCGTTAACCTGATGGAGGCCCACGACCCCTACACTGTCTCAAAGAAGAAGGCCATGAGCTGGGTCACGCCGTTTCTGAAGGAGAAGACAAGCGAAGCGACGCTCAGCCTGTGGGAGAAGCTGTACTGGAAGGCGGCGCAGAGGGGCTACGCATACGCGTACAGCATAATCGAGGACGTGATCGAGAGGTTCGGGGACAACCAGATCGTCATATTGACCAGCGACCACGGCCAGGAGTTCGGCGAGCACGGCTTCATAGGCCACGGCACAGTGCTCGATGACGAGGTTGTCCGAGTTCCCATGGCCGTGCTTCTGCCAAAAGGCTTCGGAAGGGGCAAGCGCAGGCAATACTCTTCGCTCGTTAATGTCAGGAGGTTCCTGTCTGCGGCGCTTTCAGGGAAAAGGGACGCGATAGCAGAGCTTTACAGCAAAGAGGTAAGGGCGGAGAGCTTCGGAGTTCCCGCAGCGATATCGAGGATCGCTGGCATAGACGTGCGCAAGCTCAGGGCGCACGAGAAAGCAACGAAAAGAAGGTTCAGGAGCTAGTCCAGCGTGCCTATCCCTGCGAACTTGCTGTCGCTGTAGAGTACAAATCTCCCAAGCTCCCTTGTAACGTCATAGCTCTCCACCGGCACCTTTCTTACAAGCCGAACTTCGGCCTCAACCGCCTCAAGCGGCTTCGCTTTCTTGGTTCTGACTATCTCTCCTGTGGTCGTGTCAATGTCGTGCAGTATCTTCACACTCTTGCACGCGATCTCGGTGCCGTTGAACCTGGCAAGAGTTCTCTTTCCGAACCTGCCTGTGACGAATATCTTTAACTTTATCTTGTCTTTCAACTCTGGTTTGTTTGCGCTGCTTGCGATTACAGATCCTCGCAGTTCTCCGTCAATCACCCTGTCCAGCGCAAGCGCAACATTCTCTCCAATTACCCCCGTCCTGACCTTCTTGCCTTTCACCACTATTCCCTCCACTGTGGCGTTGCTCCCGAGCGGCAACACGCTTATTCTCTCTCCAACGCTAACGCTGCCATTGACCACTCTTCCAACTATGAGTTCGCCTTTATCACCGGATATTGTGCCCTGTGTTATTATCCTCAGAGCGCCTTCATGCTTCTTGCCGCCTTTCCTGGCCTCGTCATAAAGAACGTCTATGAGCGGCCTTCCCCTGTACCACTTGATCTTCTGGCTCTTCTTAACAAGGTTCTCGCCTTTGTACGCAGATATGGGCACGAAATGAACGTTCTGCTTTGCAAAGCCTATCTTGAATATGAATCTGCTGAGCTCTCGCTCTACGTCTTCAAACCTTTCCTGCGAGTAGCCAACGGTGTCCATCTTGTTGACTGCAACGATAAGCCTGTCTATGCCCAGCATCCGCGATATGAACAGATGCCTCTTGGTCTGGTCCCTTACCCCCTCGTCCTGCTTCGCCGATACTAGGAGCAGGGCAATCTCCCCGTAAGATGCGCCGCTGATCATGTTTTTTATGAGCTCCTCGTGCCCCGGCACGTCGATCAGCGCGAACGCAAGACCATTGTGCTTTATCTCGGCCCTGGTGGTGTCGAAGGTCATCTCGCCGAGCCTCTCCTCTGCGAAGCTGTCGAGAATAAACGCAGGCTCGAAAGGTTTGTGCATACGCTTGCTGTACATCTCAGCTTCGCGGATTCGCGCCTGCGTGGCAGCGCCGGTCTGCATCAGCATGCTGCCGATTAGCGTGGACTTTCCATGGTCCTTGTGCCCAAGAAGTGCTACGCTCTTTACAATCATCAGAATCACATGTAGCCCAGGGCGCGCAATTTCTGCATCACGTATTCGCGCTCTTTGTCCATGCTTCTACCAGATCTCTCTTCCGTCTTTGTCGTCTCAAGCTCTTTTATTATATCATCAATGTTTTTTGCGTTGGATTTGAGCGGCACGGTACAGTGGGTGCAGCCAAGGCTCCTATATCTGTATCCGTTCCTTGAGAAGTAAAGCGGGTTGACAGGTATGTGCTCCTTCTTTACGTATGACCAGATGTCCACCTCATTCCAATCCAAAAGCGGGTGTACGCGTATGTGGCCTTTTGTGTCGAGCTTTGAGGCGTAGTCGTCCCACAGCTCAGCAGGCTGGTCCTTGTAGTTCCACTTGAAGTTTTCGTCCCTGGGCGACATGTACCTCTCCTTAGCCCTTATCCCATGCTCGTCCCTCCTTATCGAGACTATGAGAGCGTCAAAGCCATACTCCTTCATTATCTTCTTCAAGGTTTCTGGCTTGTTCTTGCCGCAACACGCGGCCCCTACCAGATCAGGCTTGATCTCGCTCTGGCCTACTATGACCTTGAAGTTCCATTTCTTCGCCAGATACTCACGGAAAGCGTAGGTTTCTGGAAAATCAATCGAATTGTCGATGTGAATGACCGGGAAGGGTATCTTTCCGAGGAACGCTTTCCTTGTGAGTGCAAGCATCGTGGTTGAGTCCTTGCCCATGCTCCACAACGCCGCGACGTTTTTAAACTTCAGCTTCGTCTCGCGTATTATGTATATGCTCTTCTCTTCCAAAGTTTTGAGGTCTTGTTTTATCATCTAATCCACCAGATTCGAAACCCTAAGCCCTTCCAAATATATCGTGGCGCCGCGCAGCTTCTTGCCCTCCTTCTTGAATATGGGCACCGAGGTGACCTGCCTGAACTTAGAGTCGTAAAGCTCAACAGAGGACTTCGCAAGGTCCTGCATCTTGCTCAGTTTTCCCTCGTTCGCGAATATGGCCTTATAGTATACTATGCCGCTGCCCTTCAGCGCCTTCGAGAACTTCTCCCAGTTCTGGTCAGTCGGCTCCTTCCAGAGCGTGCTGGCTATCTCCTTTATGTTGGTCTTTGCCATAGGCATCCTCCACTAAGCGTAACCAAGCGCCCGCAGTTTCTCCAGGACGCCCTCTGTATCCTTCTTGCCCGCCTTCCTCATCTCCATCTCTGATGTCGTCTCCCTCAGTATATAGGTCACGTAGTCCGACACGGAAGAGAAACCAGTGTTCTTTATCCTCTCCTGCAGCCTCTGGAATAGCGGCGCCGGTATTGTTATGGTCGTATACTTCCTCTTTATGCCAGCATGCTTCACCATATAATCTATAATGTTACTGCATTATAAGATATATAAAGATTCGCTTTACGCTGGCTTTGTTGATTTAGTCCAAAACTGTTGATTAAGTCCTCAAATCGTTGAAGAAGTCAAGCTTTTAAGAATTGGGTTCGATAGTTCTTTATGCCCTTAAATATGGCAGACCTGCAGGATACTTTGAAAGAAATGAAGAACCTGCATATCGCTGGTAGACGAGGAAGCTATAATCAAGCAGTAAGAACCCAGCAATTCATCAGAAAGCTACACTCTTATGCAATAAGGGAATTTGCAAGAGTTGGAATAAAGAAAACCAGAGACATAGACATTCTGACAGAAAAGAAGATTCTTGGCTCGTTCAAACAGAAGAACGTGGATATTCTCGTTTTACACAAGATTACAGGGGCTATGATTATCGTGTCGGTTAAAAGCCTTATGTCAGCGATAACCTCAAACTTTACCAATACTTTCGAGGCTATGATAGGCGATGCCTCTACGATGCACGAGAGATATCCTTATTTGATTATGACTGAGCTATTCCTGTTTCCGAAAGAGGTTCTGAATCGCTCCGAGACCTATCCGTTGGACTACTACTCAAATCTGTTAAGCAAGATAAACAAGAGGCAGTCTCAGATAGATGACAATAAAAAATATGAGAGGATAGGCTTGGTAGTTGCTGACTTTAACAAAACGCCACTTCCAACAGTATATCATTCGCCAAAGGAAAGTAAAGACTTATACATCGAGACCTTCTTTGATGATGTCAAGAAGATATACGAATATAGATACGAGGATTTGCTCTAAATAAGCAGTCCGTATTTCTTTATCAAGAAGTCATTTATCTTACTCTGATTGCTCTCTGATTTGAGGAATGTCTTTTCTTTCTCTGTAAACACAGGCATCTTGAAGCCTTCAAGTATCTTCTTATTCACTACCCAGAACTCGTTCCTTATTTTCTTAGCCTGCTTGGTTATGTAATACCAAAACACATTCGAGTTCAAGACCTTGATTAACCACTTGCCATCTTTTTTCGTAAGATAGCAGTAGCCCGCTATAAAAAGTGCTTCATCATTTATCAGCTCGAATCTCGGCTCTGGCATCATAGTCGGGCATACGAGTTTCTCTCCTCTTGCGTTGTAGCCCTGAACTCTCCCATACGCATACCAGCTACCATATTCTTTTACTCTTTCCTGCCCCTTGTCTCTCTTCATAAGTTCTGGTTTTATGGCTTTCAGATACTGATAAGCAGAAGGATACCTCTCTTTCAAGAGAGCCTCCTCCAATACTGAATATCGGTCGCCTTTCAATCTATATGGGAAGATTATCCTATCGTAAAGTATCTTTACTTTCTTTGACTTTATCTTGTTAGCAAGAAGGATAGGTCTTGTTATGCTTTTTTCTATGAAATAGTCCTGCCCAGAATAAGTTTTGTGCAGGTATCTTTCATCTCTGCCATTATTCAGCAAGTATAAGTCATCACTAAGTGTCGCAACTCCAATTTTCACAGGATAGAGGTCTCCGAGCCTTATGGGCTGCTGTGCTATTTTACTGAGGTTCTGGTTGTCTCGATGCCCATTTATCACTATCTTGTCTTCTGGCAAATCTTCATACTTTTCCTTCCTGAACTTTATCTCGCTTAGCTCTTGCATTTCTTTAGGTTGATATATTTTGTAATACTCGAACGTGTCTTTTGGTTGCTTGTCGAGAGTTATTATGGCAGTATAGGTTATGACATCATTAAACACTTGATGGTAATTGAAATCAAGTATCTTCTCGATATATCTGTTCTTTCTAAGTATCTCTCGAATCGTCTTTCCTGCCTCAGAATCAAAGAAGCTCTTCGATACTATGAAGGATACCCTGCCTTCTTTCTTGATTAGTTTGAGCGATAGCTCGATGAAGGGAATATACAAGTCCACATTATACTTGTATGCCGATAGCCATCTCTTCTTGATTACCTGCCTCGTTTTCACATCGAGGTTCTGTATCCTTACATAAGGCGGATTTCCTATCACAAAATCGAATCCGAACTTTGGACTTCTTGTGATTATCGTGCTTGTATCCTGAATGCCGAAAACCTCTGGAAATTCGAGTTCCCAATTTGCCTTTAGACTATCCCTGACAATAAGATTGAATTTTATCTCTTCCTTATCCTCTTTGTTCAGTAGTGCAAGAAGAGACAGAATCAGTTTTGTTCTCTCCACACTTCTTTTCGATATGTCGCACCCGTAGATTCTGTTTTCAAGTATTTCTGTGAGCGGTTTGTTGGTGAGCTTGTGCAATCTCTCCGTAGCCGAGACAAGAAACGCACCGCTACCGCAAGCAGGGTCACATACGAGACCGTCTTTCGTGATAGTAGTTTCGACTATGTAGTCCACTACGCTCGTCGGCGTGTAGAAAGCACCATTTATCTTTCTCTCCTTCTCCTCGATTATGAGTTCAAAGACTCTCTCTATGTTCTTAAGAGAGATGGATTCCTTATTAAGCTCCAGAAATCTTAACAGGTCTTCGCATACGCCTTCGGTTGCCCTTTTAATCTTGTCAAGAACAAGCTCATTTCTCAGAACCCGCAATTCGTTGCTTTGAACAAACAAGTAGACAAGCCCAGATTCAATCTCATCTATGCTATGCTTCTCTATCAAGTCTGACATATTCATAGGTTTAAGTTCCATCTTCCCCTCTTTCCCCTTACTCTTCTCTTTCAATAACATTATTTGAGCGTCATTCATATTAAACACCAATCTTGTGCGTGGCTAACGCTAACAGAAGCGACATCACCCAGAAACAGAATGGCTAATTTATTCGGCGTTTTGCCATACGCACTTTGACCGATAACATTAAGAAAGTAAAGGAATTTATTCTTTGCTCCGCTTCTCATTTTTTCGCCTTAATCTTCATCGCCTTCTTTACGTCTTTAGCATAAGGCTTATTCCAATAAGGAGACTTGCAGGTAGGATTAGGGCACACAGTAGGCAGTTCATCAGTTCTGGGTATCCATTCGTGCCCACATCTTGTGCATTTCAATTTATGTTCGAATTCAAAACCACAACGAGGGCACTTAATCATATTGAGGGGTTCGATGCTATTGCTTTTAACCCTTTCGTTATTGACTTTCGCCATATATACTTCGCCTCAACCTTTATAGTATATCATTCAAGGTATATAAAGCTATCTCCTTTGTATCGGACTCCTATAACTATACCAATAGGTATATATACCTATAAGTATATAGTAATATTGAAAGGAATGGTCTTATGGAATACCAAGAACTCTTGCAGATGCGTAAGGAAAGGGGCTACGAGATAGCCAAGAAGGAGAAGATAGTGCAGAAAAATGGAAAATGGCTCGTGCCGAGTGCTACGAATCCACACAAAACTTATGAAGTGGTCTTGACAATAAGCGGAGCAGAATGTAATTGCCCTGACTTCACGGAAAGAGGGATAAAGTGCAAGCACGCCTTCGCTGTTTATTGGACTCTTACCAAGACCAGAAACAAAGATGGTTCGACAACCATAACAGAAACTAAACGCATTACTTACCCGCAGGATTGGAAAGCTTACTCAGAGGCAACTGAACAGCAAAAAGCTCTCTTCCAGAAACTTCTGAACGACCTGTGCAATACAATAGATGAGCCAGCATACACTTTTGGCAGACCGAGAATGTCTATGCGGGATATGGTCTTCAGCTCCGCTTTGAAGGTCTACACTACCTTCTCTCTGCGACGTTTTGCTACGGATAGCAAAGAAGCACAGAGCAAGGGCTACATAAAGAAAACACCTGATTATAGCACGGTAGCCAAATATATGGAAAGCTCAGAGCTAACGACGATATTGAAAGAGATACTACAAATATCCGCCCTACCTCTCAAGTCCATAGAAAACGACTCATTCAGCATAGACTCCTCTGGTTTTAGCCCTAACAAATTTAGCCGATGGTATGACTATAAATGGGGCAGAGAAAGAGACCGCAAGCTATTCTACAAGGCTCACCTGCTAACAGGAAACAAAACCCACATAGTTTGCGGAGCGGAGATAACAACGCAGTATATCCAAGACGTGACTATGCTTCCGCAATTAGTTCAGGAAGTCAGTAAGAACTTCCACATAGGAGAACTCGCTGGAGATAAGGCATATAGTAGTAGGGGAAACGTAGACGTTCTTGACAAACTGGGCATAATGCCACGCATACCTTTCAACGAGAGAGTGACGGCAAACCCAAGAGGGCATAGTCACATCTGGCGAGACCTATACAATTACTTTACCTATCACAGAGAGGCGTTCCTTGAGAAGTATCACCAGCGAAGCAACATAGAGTCTGTATTCTTTATGATAAAGAGCAAGTTCGGGGATTATGTAAGGAGCAAGACGGACACAGCGTGCATCAACGAGATTTACCTCAAACTGATTTGCCACAACCTGTGCTGTGTAATACAGGAGACGTTTGAGCTTGGGATACAGGCTAACTTCTCGTGATTACTTCTTGCTTCTCTTGAAGTGCCTTATCCCATCTACTATATCCGCCACCTTCGTTATTTTTTCCTGCAAATCTTCTGGGCTTGAAGGTATTGGATTCTGCATATCGTTTGGCAGATACCTATGTGTGATAAAGAATACTCTGCCGTTCTTTCCGTTGCTCCAGCTTATCAAGATTCGGTCTGATTCGCCGACCTTTTTAGCCATAGAAACCCCATTCTTAAATTGTTGATAAAGTAATAAAAATGTTGATAAAGTCAGACTAAATCAACAAAGCCCTTTACGCTAAGCCAGACCCTAATCGTATACAAACAATAAGAATGTTCCACGCCTATTCAGCTAGATCAGGATGGCAAAGGGCAGATAATTCCAAACAGCATGCTACTAGCCGGAGCCTCGTTTCCTTGCTCTCTTTTTATTCATTCCGTTTCCAATACTAGCAGTGCTTCGATATGAAGATACTCCAGTTGGACGTAGAGAAACTTACATACGACGTGCTCAAGCCCGAGGCTAGCGTCTATGAGGAGACCAAGGAGAAGCATGCGGAGTTCAGGGACGCGCTTGTGATGTGGGTCTGCGTGGAGAAGGGGGATACCGACGATACCGCAGACGCCGCGCTCAAAGACACTGTGTCTTTCATGGAGCAGGTGGGTAGGAAGAAGCTCGTGGTCTACCCGTTCGCGCATCTGAGCAGTGATCTAGCAGAGCCGAAGGAGGCGATGCGCATACTCGACCATATGTACAAAGGAGTTCCGAAGAATATAGAGGCAAGCAAGGCACCGTTCGGCTGGACCAAGAAGTTCACCATAGAGATGAAAGGGCATCCGCTTGCTGAGCAGGCGAAGAGCTACGACAGCAAGGGCGGGGGGAAGAAGACCTATAAGAAGGCGAAACCGACAGGCATAAACACGGCAATAGTCAAGAAGAGCGACTGGGCGGGCCTTCCGGAGAACGACCACAGGACCATAGGCGAGAAGCTTGACCTGTACAGCTTCCAGGAGGTATCCCCGGCCATGGTCTACTGGCACCCAAAGGGCTTCACGATATACAAGCAGCTCGTTGCATTCCTCAGGGAGAAGGAGGATGAGTACGAGTACGAGGAGGTGAGCACTCCTGGCCTAGCGAACGTGGCGCTGTGGCACATGAGCGGCCACGACGAGCACTACAAGGAGAACATGTTCACCTTCGAGTCGCAGTTCGGCGAGATAGGGCTTAAGCCGATGAACTGCCCGTCTACGATAATGATCTACAAGTCAAGGAAGTGGAGCTACCGCGACCTCCCGTTCCGCACAGCCATCTTCGACAGGCTCTACAGGAGCGAGCTCAGCGGAGCTGTCACCGGCCTCTTCAGGGTCAAGGAACTTACGCAGGACGACGGCCACATCTTCGTGCGCGAGGACCAGATAGACAAGGAGCTGGACTCGCTGCTGCGCATGGTCAAGGAGATCTACGACACCTTTGGGCTCAAGTATGCACCCAAGCTCTCCACAATGCCCGACGACCATGCGGGTGAGAAGGCAGAGTGGGACAGGGCGACTGCGCAGCTGAAGAAGGCGCTTGACGAGCACAAGATGAAGTACGAGTTGAAGGAGAAGGAGGGCTCGTTCTACGCCCCGAAGATCGACTTCGACATCTTCGACTCGCAGGGTCGCGCATGGCAGGTCGCAACAATACAGCTCGACTACCAGATGCCGAAGAGGTTCAAGCTCGAGTACACCGGCGAGGACGGCAAGGAGCACACGCCCGTGATGATCCACAGGGCCATTCTCGGCAGCCTTGAGAGATTCGTCGGCATACTCGTGGAACATTACCAGGGCAAGTTCCCAACGTGGCTGGCGCCTGTGCAGGTAAGGGTGATCGCCATATCCGACCAGTCTAACGAGTACGCTCACAAGGTCTACGAAAGCCTCAGGAAGGCGCACATAAGAGCTGAGGAGGACATCGGCGGAAAGACGATGGAGTACAAGCTCAGGGACGCCATAGGCCAGAAGATACCTTACGTGCTTGTTGTCGGCAAGAAGGAGGTGGACGCCGGCACGGTAGCGGTAAGGACAAGGAGTGGCGGACAGAAGTTCGGTGTAAAGCTCGATGACTTCGTAGGCAAGATAAAGGTCGAGAGCGAGAAGAGGCTCGCAAGCCCCAACTAGCCTCGATTAAAGATAAAAAAAAAAGAAAAAGGAAAACAAAAAACAGGGTGGGAAGGAAGAATCAGTTGTTCTTCTCTATCGCCTTTATCCTTTCAGCCACGCCCTTCGCTTCCTCCTCGAGGTTCTTCTTGTACTCCTTCAGCATCTCTATTTTCTCCTCCTTGGTCAGGAAGTTTCTCATTCCGTATCCGCCTCCGCATCCACAATCTCCGTTCATTTTATTTCACCTATTGCGTCCAAATATAGGACATCATATATTATGCATCAGCATATATTTAAATATATCGTATGTCCTATACTTGCTGGATGCGATGCGCGGAGACTACGGATGCGACATGCGCGGCATGCTCTCGTTCCAGGTAATGTGGCTGCTCTCCAGGAGACCGATGCACGGCGACGAACTCGCCGAGGAGATAGCGAAACGGAGGGGCAGCAAGCCCAAGGCGGGTACGATCTATCCCGCGCTCAAGGCACTGGAGGAGAGCGGAGTAATCTCAGGGAAGAAGAGGGGCAATACCGTAGTGTACTCGCTCACAGCAGAGGGCAGGAGGGATGTAAAGCGCGCGGTCATCTACTTCTGCCACTCGTTCGGGGAGATATTCGAGGCAGGCACGGCCTAGAGTAGATCTCAGACCGTGCCTGCGGTCACGGGCCAAGGCAAGCAATCCGGAGGCATGCTGCCACTGACGCAAACCCGACATTCCAGCAACACTTATATCCTTTAGGGTACATAATCGATGCATGGTAGGGAAGGTTCCCATTGCCGCGGCAGTGGCCGTACTGATTGTGATAGTCGCAGCTGTCATGCTGCTCGGAGGCCAGCCTGCTGCTGCGCATAACGTGATGGCGATACAGCTCACCGATCCGCCGCAGGTGCCAAACGGCACGACGGCGCTGGTCATAGCCTACTCGTCGGTCGCGGTGCAGGTCGGCGGAGTCGCCTCTTCCGGCTGGCTGTCGGCGAACGGCACCGGCAGCGTAGACCTAATGAAGGTGATCAACCTGAAGCAGACCATAGGCACTATCGCCATGCCCCAGAACGCGATGGTTGAGATGGTCAGGTTCAACGTCACGTCTGCGCAGATAACTGTAAATGGCACCACATACAACGTGACAGTGCCGAGTGGTCAGATAACCGCGCACATCAGCGGCGGACTCTCAGTGAACGGCAACGAGAGCATACTCATGGACCTATCGCCCACCGTAGCCACGATAATCACCAGCAACTCCACGCTCTTCGTGCTCGTGCCTTCGATCAGGGCCGTACTTGTGCCCGGTGCCAGCAACTCCACCACGCGCTCTATCGGAGCAAGGGTGCAGCTGCACGGCAACGACACCGCAGAGCTGGAGGCGCATACACCTAACATAAGCGTGTCGAACGCAGCGCTCTCGGTGGTTGGCAACTCTACACACCTCTCGCTCACTGTAACTGACAACTCGAACTCCAGCGTGAGCCTGCAGCACCTAGACCTGTCCGGCAACCTCACGGTATCATTCAACGCTACAGCGGCGCAGCAGTCCGCCCATTCAATGCTCGTCAACCTGGCAAGCAACCTGAGCAGCTTCTGCACTGCGGTCAACGCATCGGGCAACGCCACTGCTAACGCCATCGTGAAAGAGAGGACGAACATAAGCAGCGAGGCGCATATCGAAGCCAACGCGAGCAACGGCAGCGGGGCGTTCCAGAAGTTCAACGCGAGCAACATAGACCGCGCGGCCAACGCTTCCATCGCCTCGAGCTCCGAGTTTGAGGCCGAGGGCCACGCCTTCGGTGACATAAGTGTGGAGATAAACGCGAGCGCTTGCACCCACGCTGGCCTCTCGAACATTACCGCGAAGATAGAGGACAGGATAGCGAACTTCAGCCGCAGGATAGAGAACGAGCAGATGGGCTTCAGGTTCATCACATTCGCCATATCGAACAACGGCACGCTGGTTGTGCCATCGAGCGAGACCAGCCTGTTCGAAAACTCGAACCTAACGCTTCAGTCCAGGCAGTCGGTCACACTGCAGTTCAGCGGCCCGCTTACCTTCGCGGACAACCACTTCCTCTTCGCGGTCCATCCAGGGAGCACTTATAAGGTGACGGTGCAGGGCGAAGAGGGCGCGCGCGCCTCGGCGAACGTGACCGCAACTCAGGGCTAGCCCTAAAGCGCATGGCGATACGACCGTCCAACTCCTTTAGGGAGGCGTTCGAAAGCCGGTAGTCAGTCCTGTGGTCCTCCTCCTCCGGTCCAGCCTCCACCGCTGCCCGGTATCTCGCAGTAGGAATCGCCGTAGACAGGAATGGGGAAAGGCGTTGTCTCAGTCCAGTTGCTTATCCCAGAGCTGGACACCCGTGCGTACCACGACTGGTGGCCAGAGCTTGTGTTGTCACGGCTTCCCACGCAGTAGATGTAGCCATCGTGTATGTCGCATCCTCCCTGTATGAGGGCGAAGGGCGCATTTGTGGTCTGCGTCCATTTGCCTATACCGTTGCCTGACACCGGAGCGAAGTAGGTCTGGTTCTCGTTATACGCGTTGCCGCCTAAGCAGTATATGTAGCTGTCGTAGATGGAGCAGCCGTCGAGTGTGAACTCTGTCGGGAAAGGCGTTGTAGGCTTCCATTGCCCTATTCCATCGCTTGAGACGTTGGCGAAGAACGTCAGACTGCTCGTCCTGTTCTGGATTACAATGTCAACGTCATAGTCCGTCGCACCGATGGCGTGCTTGACCTCCGCACCTCCCACGCAGTATATGTATCCGTTGCTTATCGCACAGCTTCCCCAGTAGAACGGGATGGGATACGGGGTGGAGTTCCGCCACTGGCCTATCCCCGAGTCTGATATCGACGCATACTCAGTCGCGTTCTGTTCGTAGTACCACCAATCACCCACACAGTACATGTAGCCTCTATACGCCGAGCAGCTCTGGTAAGACACGCGGAACGGGTAGCTTGTTGTTCGTGTCCAATTGCCTATGCCCGACCCCGATATAGGAGCGTAGTAGGACTCGTTTTCCAAAAAGGTTGCATTTGTTCCAGTGCAGTAGATGTACTTGTGGTAGATGTCGCATCCAACGTCGTCAACACCCACCGGGTATCCGGTTGTGTTGTGCCATTGCCCGATTCCGCCAGAGGTGAGCGGCGCGAAGAACGTGAGGTTCTGGTTGCCATGGCCCGAATCTCCGACGCAGTAGATATATGTTGTGTTGGCTGTAGTGTTTGTCCTTACGACGCTTTGAATGGTGCTGGCGCTGACATTTAAGGAAGAGTTCCGAATCGAGAAGTAAGACAGCAATCCCACCAAACCGACAAAGAGCGTTATCGAAGCTAACACAATGATGGATTGCAGGCGTATGCGCTTCCTTCTCTTAGCTTTCGCGGAGTACGGCATGCTAAGGAAAGAAATCATGATTTTATAAATGCTTCTGGAGAGGAGCAGCGGCTATCGCAGCGCGCCCTCGCGGACGAGCATGCGCTTCTTGGCCTTTGAACCGCCCCTGCCGGAATAGTTCCCAATCCCGTCGACGCGCACGACCCTATGGCACGGTATCATGGGAGCAAGGGGATTGATCCGCATCACGTTGCCTACTGCACGGTATGCCTTGGGCTTGCGAACCGCAACAGCTATCTGCTTGTATGTTCTTGTCTCTCCTTTAGGTATTGCTGCAGCAGCAACCAGCACATCTTTCTGGAATTTTGTAAGCCTGTGCTTGTTGAGAAGCTTTCTTGCTGTTTTAGCATTCATGTTCGTATCTTTGCAATGCAAATTTAAAAGCATCAGCCCCAGGAGGGGATTGAACCCTCGACTTCCAGTTTACAAAACTGGCGCTCTGCCACTGAGCTACTGGGGCACGCTAATAGCTAAGGTTTAAACCTTTTAAATCGCTTGCGCTGGCCCCTACTACAAGTCGAGCCGCAGATGCCCACTACTTCCTCAAGCCCGCCTTCCTGATGGCCTTGCCTGCCTCCGCGGTCATCATGTGGCTGATCCGGCTGAGGCCCTTTATATCTGCGGGTATCGCTGAAATCTCGTCCTTTTCCTCTACCCTGATTACCCTTGACATGTACTCCTGATTACTTGTTAGATCGCCTTTAAATACGTCGCCGGAGTGTGCGTCATGAAACGAAGTTTTGTATATCAAGGTTATAAAGTTTGCAACAGGACTTATAGCGGTTCGTATGCGGGTACTGATGATCGGCCACGACTTCGACTTCAGCGCAGGTGACGGCATCAGCAGGTACTCTGCGGAGATATACAAGGGCGTAAGCAGGAAGGCCTCCACGAAGACCATCGCCACGGGCAAGATGCCAAGGCCGATACGCGCGCTCTATCCGCTCAGCGTCAAGGACGTAGACATAGTCCATCTGATGTACCCTGACGTGATGAAGGTCAACAAGGGCAAGGCAAGGATGGTCAGCATGTGGCACGACCTGCGCATGCTCAACAAGTACTCAGAAAGAAGCCAGCAGCGCTACAGGCCCAAGCTTTCGGAGAGATTCGGCATAGCGAGCTCGATAGTCAGGAGATGGAGCACCGGCAACTACTGTCAGAGCGACGCTGCGATATTCAACAGCAGCCAAACGCTGAAGGAGCTCAGGGCATACCTTGCTGGGCGCGGCCTCTACGATTCCGGCAAGATACACGCTGTCATACCGCTTGGCGTTGATCCCGCTTTCCTCCGCGCAAGGATCTGGGACGGCGAACGAAAGGACTTTGCTTACATAGGCTCTATACACCTGAGGCACAAGAACCTGCCCGGCCTGCTCCGCGTGTTCGAGAAGATAGCCGCAGGTAGCGACTCGAGGCTGCACGTCTTCACCTCGAGCACCGACGCGCAGAAGATACTGAAGGCGCACATGAGGTACCACAAAGGGCTTTCAGAAAGGAACGTGCTGCTCCACTTCCACGCCTCTGACGCGGTTGTGGCAAGGTATCTGCAGACGCTCGCGGGCTACCTGCACCTTTCGCGCTATGAAGGCCAGGGAGTGCCGATACTCGAGGCGCTAGCATCAGGCACGAACGTGCTCACGCTCAAGGGCAGCGTCATACCAAAGGAGACGACCAGGTACGCATTCAAGGGCACCGAATCCGAGATAGTTGCCAAGGCACTGCAGCTTGCGAGCAGCTCAAAACCGGCTTCGAAGCAGGCGGTCGAGTACGCACGCGGCTTCACCTGGGAGCGCACCGTGCATGAAACCCTGAAAGTCTACAGGCAGACCCTAAAGTAACGCTATCCGTATCCTTTTGCCGTAGTGCTCGAGGAACGATTTTTCAACTGCGGTTTTTGAATAGGACATCGAGCCCTGCACATCACTGATGATTTTTTTCATCTCCTCAATGCTGTTCACAGTCTTTTCGGTGTTTTCCCTGTAGCTTTTGATGTGGTTCATTTCCATCTTCAGGTTCGCGATATCCGCTTCCATCTTTCGTTTCCTCTCGTTCGCAGATCTGACCGACTTGATCATTGAATAGATGTCTGAATCGAGCAGCCGTTCAGCAGCGCTGCTGACGGCATCGTGGTTCTTCACACTTATCTTTCCCTCATCTAGGCGCTCCTTGAGCTCCTTCACCATCGCCATGAACTCCAAGTATCCGGATTCGTCTCCTATCGTGTTCGCCGCGTCGCTCACAAGCCTGTGCAGCTGTTTTTTACTAGTCGACATGTGGTCGAACTTCTTCGCCGCCTTTTCCAGCGGAGCCACTAACGAGGTTATCGCGCTGTTAAGGTCCGCCACCTGGCTACTCACAGTCCTCTCTTCCTCTCTTTTGCTTTCAAGCATGCTCGCGGTCTCGCTCTCGTCCCTGTCAATCGAGGCCGAAATGTTCCGCGCCGAGCCTGCGCCCAGTGCCTTATTCCTGTTCTCGAGATTATGCAGCTCATCGAGACGAAGTCGGAGTTCGAGTATCTGGTCATTTACCTTGTTGTATTCGTAAAGCTCCGCGCCTCTTCTTTCCAGCTCGTTTTTCATAGCCGCAATGAGCTTCTCCAAGTCAGATTCACTCCTCTTGAATCCGCCTAGGTGCTTTGCGTAGCAGTGCAGCACGATCCTGAAGCGCGCATTTGTCCTGAGCATCTCCGTGTTCGAGCTTTCCACGTTGGCGAGAATCCGCGCGTATCTCTCATAGGTGTTCTGGGCGCCTTCTGTGGCGGTCTGCAGGTCACCGATTACTTTCCTGATCGACCTTGCATACAGATCCTTCTGGGTTTTTATCGAATTTATGTTTGGATTGTAGATGTCTTCTGTGTCAGGCATGGCATCAAGCTTCTCGAACCTGTCACAGGCATCAAGGAACTGGCGCCTTACGCTGTTCATCTCTTTCACTATGCCTGACGCCTTCGACTCAAGCTTTGCAAGCTTCTTGTCGAAAAGCGCGTTGAGCATCTGATGCAGCGAAGCGACCTCTATGTTTTCGACTTCGCTGCCCCAAAGAGACATCCAATCATATCTTCAATTGTCCGGAAAAGTTCTTATAATCGAAGCCGCAAAAACACTTTTATGATGCAGGCAGGCGAGCTCAAGGGCACTATTCCTAACGAGATGCTCGAAACGATGGAGCAGCGCGGCATCAAGAGCCTTACTCCGCCGCAGGAATTGGCGCTCAAGAAAGGACTCCTTAAGGGTGGAAACGTGGTTGTCGCATCGCCCACGGCCAGCGGCAAGACGTTCATAGCCGAGATGGCGATGATAAACAGCGTGATCAGGAACAGGAAGAAGGCGATATATGTTGCGCCGATGCGCGCCCTGGTGAGCGAGAAGTATGAGGAGTTCAAGTCCGCGTACCCGTTCCTCAAGATTGCGATGTCGATAGGCGACCTCGATTCTTTGGACCATTGGCTTTCCAGCTATGACATCATATTTGTCTCCACAGAGAAGTTCGACAGCCTCATCAGGCACGGTCTTACCTGGCTCGAATACGTAGGCTGCGTTGTCGTTGACGAGGTGCACATGCTCGACGACCCAGGCCGCGGCCCCACCCTGGAGATACTCATAACCAAGCTGAAGAGGCTTTGCGAGCACGCCCAGATACTCGCGCTCAGCGCAACGATAGGCAACGCCAATGAGCTTGCCGAGTGGCTCAATGCTGAGCTTGTAGAAAGCGACTACCGGCCAGTCAAGCTCGAGAAGGGCGTAGCATTCAGCGGAAAGGCATACTTTCTCGACCGCGAGGACGAACTCGAAGGCGCGAGCTCGATACCAGAGATACGCATAGTCCAGGACACGCTCGGGAGGAGGAAGCAGATACTCATCTTCTACGGCACGAAGCGCAACGCAGAGGCAGGAGCAGAGAGGCTCTCGCAGATGATCGACGACGGGCTAACACCTGCGGAGCGAGCGAAGCTCGCAGTTGTCAGCGACGAGATACTTCACGCGCTCAGCAAGCCGACCGCGCAGTGTGAGAAGCTCGCCAAGACGGTTGCAAGAGGGGCAGCATTCCACCACAGCGGGCTCGTAAACGCGCAGAGGCACGCGATAGAGAGCGCATTCAAGGACAACCTCATCAAGGCGATCTGCTCCACACCGACGCTTTCTTTGGGCGTAAACCTCCCCGCACATACTGTGCTTGTGAGAGACACGAGCAGGTACAGCGAGGGCGCGGGCTCCGAGAAGCTGAGCGTGAACGAGGTCACGCAGCTCTTCGGCCGCGCAGGCAGGCCGAAGTACGATAAGGAGGGCAGGGGGCTTCTGATCGCGAAGACCAGGGCGGAGATAATGGACCTCTACGAGCGCTACATCAACGCGCAGCTGGAGCCGATAAGCTCCAAGCTCGGCGTGCAGCCAATCCTGCGCATGCACGTCCTAGCATTCATAGCGACACGCATGCTCAAGACCCGCGAGGGCATACTCTCGTTCCTAAAGGAGACCCTGTACGGCTACCAGTTCTCTAATACACGCGAGCTCGAAGTCATACTCGCAGATGTGCTCAACGAGCTCGAGCTCTGGGGCTTCGTCGAGCGGCGCGGAAGCGTCTACGAGCCCACGCGCATAGGCCAGCGGGTGAGCGAGCTCTACATAGATCCGCTCTCGGCTAAGTGGCTGATAGACACGCTGCCGAAGGCAGTGGACGAGGTCTCATACCTGTTCACAGTCTGCAACACCATCGAGATGCGGCCGCACGTGAAGGCAACCGAGGAGGCGAGCGAACTCTTCTTCCAGTACGAGAACCTGCTCGAGAACACCACAGTTAACTACGAGGCCGACGCCTTCAGCTACTACGACCCGATAAAGCCGCTGAGCACCGCGCTGATGCTGCGCGACTGGGCCAACGAGGCGCCAGAGCGCGACCTTGTCAGGAAGTACGGTACCACACCCGGCACCCTCTTCGTGAAGATGAACAATGCTGACTGGATGCTCTACGCCAGCTCCGAGATAGCCAAGCTGATGCACCTCAGCATAACGCGGCTTCTCGAGCTGCGGGTGAGGACCAAGTACGGTATAAGGAAAGAACTGCTCGACCTCATACGCCTTGAGCAGGTCGGAAGGGTGAGGGCGCGCACGATGTACGACAACGGGATAAAGCAAGTGTCAGACCTGAGGCTTCCCGGATCTGCCGAGAAGCTCGAGAGGCTGTTCGGCAAGGAGATAGCCAGGAAGATACTCGAGCAGCTGTGAGAGCGCAGCCGTTTACCTCAGCTTTGTCAAGCCTGCCACTATCGGCGCGGGAAAGAAAAGGTTAAAAAGCTGATACTTATTATATAGTGATTGCGACCGGTGAAAAGAATGGGAGTTTTCGATAAGCTGGGGCAGGCCTTTGGCGTTGCCTCTTCGAAGGAACTGAACATAGAACAGTATATGAACTCGGCTGAGATGGACGACGTAGACATGATGCACGAACCCGCGGACATGTACGTCAAGCCAGTTTCGATCTCCAGCGAGGATGAGATCAAGCTAATAGAGGACGAGCTCTCCAAGAAGAACATACTTCTACTTAGCATAGAGGAGCTGGCAAAGAGGCCGACCACGAGGAACAACGTGATAACGGCCCTGAAGGACTACGCCAGCAAGATAAACGGTGACATAGCGCAGATAGACGATACGCGCATATTGATAACGCCCGCAAAGGTAAAGATAATCAAGAGGAAGAAAGCGGCGCAGATGTAGTCACTTCAGCGCTGTTATGAGCGCGTGAAGCTCCTGCCTGCTTGGCTGTGTGCTCCTTATCATTCTCCGGAATACGCTTAGCACCGCCTTCCTGTTCCTCATCCGCTTCCTGCTTATCATCTTCTCGAAAAGCCTCAGCAGCATCTCTGTCTCCTTCGCTTCAGGAGGAGTGCCGCGCATGCCGCCCTCGCCGCTCTCCCGCAGCTCTTCGCGTCTCATCAGGTATAGGAGTATCGCCAGGGCGTGAGAGACGTTGAGAACCGGGTAGGTGGGATTGGTCCCTATGTAGGCGAGCATATCGCATCTCGATATCTCATCACTCGTGAGCCCGATATCGTCTCTCCCTATCAGCAGCCCCACGCGCGTTCTGCCTCCTCTGCGCCTTATCCTTCTTACGGCCTCCTCAGCAAAGTAGATGCGCTTGAAGTTCGCCTTCGCCTTCTTCGTTATTCCAGTCGTTCCGAGAATGAGGTCGCAGTCCTTAGTCGCCTCACCAAGGTTCCTGTACGTCTTGGCACCCTCAAGGAGATGGTAAGCGTGCTTCGAGTACATCCTTGCGCCCTTCCCGCGCAGGCTTGCCCTGGGATTCACGACATACAGGCGCTCCACTCCGAAGTTCATGGCGGTTCTTGCGATGTAGCCGAGGTTGACCTGGTACTTCGGCTCTACAAGTATGAGCTTTACTCGCATTCCGACGCCTAGATGATGAACGCTACGGTGCTAACAAGCGTCAGCGTGTTCACAAGGATGTGCGCAACTATCGAAGGATAGAGCGAGTTTGTCTTCCTGTATATGTAGCCGGCCAGCAGCCCGAAGATGAATGCGGCTATCACCTCTATCCCGAGGTTGCCGGTGACGAAGAGCAGGGCCAGTATGAGTATCGCCAGCGCCAAGTTCCACGAGCGCGTCTTGAACAGCACCACCAGTATGGCCAGCGCCGCCACGACCCCCGAGACAGCAGCTACGGCTTCGGAGGGCACGTAGCTCGTGCTCATGTACGTGAAGTGGCCCACCGCGAACAGCGCCGCGCTGAGCACTATGCCGATTCGCGGAACCATCAGCCCCCTGAAGAGCGTCTCCTCGTTGACCGGGGCGACGAGCGAGGCGAAGACCAGGAACCACATGGGCGCGCCCGCGAGTAGCAGCTGCGCGTTGGTGTTTATCTGCACGCCCGTCACGCTGCTTATCAGGCCGACCACTATCTCGAGAAGGAAGATTATCAGGAAGAGGAAGACCCCGATGAGCAGGTTCTGCAGCGTGAGGTGCTTCCTGGCAAGACCAAGCATCTCCACTATGCTCCTCTTGCTCTTCCTCGTTGTTGCCAGGTATATTATTGCCGACACTGAGAAGGAGAAAGATGTCGCTACTGTGGACAGGTACTGGAATGTGCCTATGCTGATCGCTGAGTAGTAGTACAGGAAAGATAGTGTTATGTTTGAGGCGAAGAACAGGGCGAGAAGTATGACGATGAAATAGGCAGCAAGCACAATTCCGTGAGCCCTTCTCTGTTTTTTCTGCAAAGAGAATCAACCTACTTTTTCTCCTTCCATTCTGTGTATCCGCACTTTCCGCACGCGAACCTGTCCTTGTGGTCGCCCATCCTGGATCCGCACTTCGGGCAGAACTTCGTCGCCGGCTTGTACTGCTTTATGCTCTTCTTCTCCTTCTTCGGCGCCGCCTTCTCTTCAGCCATTCATTCACCTACTCCTTCTTCCCCTTCTCCTGCTCGGCCGAAGCCGCTGCCGCTGTGGCTGTCGATGCTGGCTGCGCCTTCCCCTTCTTCGCGTTCGGCCTCGAGATCATGTGCTTCTGCGCGATCTTCATCGCCTCCTTGTCATGGTACTCGTGCACCAGCGCGCTTCCCGCCTTTGTGCCGTACAGCTGGCTCGTTCTCACCACCACAAGGTTCTCCTGCTTCAGGTTGAACCTGTCCGCCAGAGTCTTCTTGATCTCCTCCCTTGAGGGAGTCGCTCCATCGAACTCCAGCGAGACTGCGAGCTCCTTGCGTTTGAGCATCTTGTTGTCCCTCTCCTTCTCTATCTTCGCGTCTGTTATTGCCATCAGCTTCCTCCTCCCACAACTCTCGTTATCGCCCTCTTGCCCATGGTCTCGAGCACCTCCACCTCTATGCCCGACTTGACAGAGCCCCTGAGGTCTTCCGGTATTGGCGAATCGAATATCTCATAGTTCTCCAGGTCCATAAGCTGGGCCGAGCTCTCACTGACGGACACGACCTGGGCCCTCTTCTTCTTTATGTCAGGCACCGGCACCTCGCCGTGACCTGAAAGCAGCAGCGTCTTCTTCGACCCATCGAAGATGCCTATCGCGGTTATCCTCGACTTTGCGGCTCCGTGCTTGCCGGGAGCCGAGGTCTCTATGTCAACTATCTTGCACGGTACGCCGTCTATTATGATGAAGCTGCCCTTGCCTATCTCCTTCGCTGATTTCAGGTTGTAGCCTCCTTCCTCTGCCAACTAATCACTAACAAAATTCACTTTAGATAAGGCAAGAAGGTTAAAAATACCTTACTCCTTTACCAGATCTGGTCGATGGCCTCGAGCCTGAGCCTCTCCGCCGCCTCCAGCTTCGTCTTCAGCCCGAACTTCGCCTTCACTCCTGTGACCACGCTCATCACGCGTATCTGGTCCCTGAGTTCAGGTATCAGCCTGGCTCCAAAGATTACGTTGGCGTCGGGTGCAAGCCCCTCGGTGACCCCGGCCCCTATCCTTGTGGCCTCCTCTATGGTTAGGTCGCTGCCTCCCGAGACGTGCACCAGAGCGCCCTTCGCGCCTTCGTAATCTACGCTGAGAAGCGGGTGGGTCCTTGTGGAGCGTATGACCTGCTCTGCACGGTCAGTTCCGGTGCCCGTGCCTATGCTTATCACCGCAGTTCCGGTGTTCTTCACCACAGTCCTGAGGTCCGCGAAGTCGAGGTTGATCAGGCTAGGCAGCATTATCGTGTCAGCTATGCCCTTCACCGCGTTGCCCGTTATGTTGTCCGAAAGCTCAAAGGCCTTCTCCATCGGTAGGTTAGGTACGTAGTCGAGCAGCTTCTGGTTCTCGACCACTATCACCGCATCAGCCTCCTTGCTGAGCTGCTGCACTCCCCACTCCGCCTTAAGCTTCCTGCTTCTCTCGAGCTCGAACGGGAAAGTTACAGTAGCTATGACCGTGGCTCCCATCTCCTTTGCAACTCTCGCAACGGTCGGAGCTGCTCCAGTTCCTGTGCCGCCTCCCATTCCAGCAGCGACGAACACAAGGTTGTAGCCCTCGAGAACCTTCTCAAGATCTCCCTTGCTCACGTCAGCGCACTTCGCAGCCACTTCAGGGAAGCCTCCTGCTCCTAGTCCCTGCGTTATCTCCCTGCCGATTAGCACCTTCTTGTGCGCCTTTATCACGTTCAGGTGCGCAAGGTCCGTGTTTATCGCTATCGTGTGCGCGCTCTTTATCCCGTTGCTGAACAGCCTGTTCACCAGGTTGCTTCCCTGACCCCCCACTCCCGCAACAGCGACGCGAGGCGTGAATGCATCGTAGTCGAATTCGTCTGCCATTCCATCCACCTATATAGAGTCTATCCCGGCGTAGTTCGTCTCCTTCTTCTCAGCGAACTTACCAAGTATGCTCTCTCCTCTGACTCCGGTGACTATGGCCACGATCTCCAGCTGGCCCTCATAGCCGGGCACGATCCTGGCGCCCCACTTGACTGTGGCCTTAGGGTCCATGCGCTCTGTTATGATCTCTCCGGCCTTTATAGCGTCTCCCAGGGTCAGGTCGCTTGCTCCCGATATGTGTATCAGGGCGCCCTTCGCGTTCTCGAAGTCCACGTCAAGAAGCTTGTTCTTGAGCACAGACTCGCTCGCGCTTGTGACCTTGTCCGTTCCCTTGCCCGTGCCAACCGATATGAAGCCCACGTCTCCGCTTCCCATTATCGCCCGCACGTCCGCAAAGTCTATGTTGATCAGGCTGGGCTGCGTTATCGTCCATACGAGTCCGCCTATCGCCTTCGCAAGCACGTCGTCGGCCACGGCGAAAGCCTCGTTCATCGGCAGGTTAGGCACGAGCCTGACCAGTCGGTTGTTGTCCACGATAACAACGCTGTCGCAGTACTTCCTGAGCTGCTGTATGCCCTCCTCCGCCTTGACCTTCCTCACTCGCTCAAGGTCGAACGGGTATGTCACCATCGCAACAACTATCGCTCCGGACTCTTTCGCTATCTGCGCAATCACCGGCGCAGCGCCGGTTCCGGTTCCGCCTCCCATTCCAGCGCACAGAAACACGAGTTGAGAGTTTGCAAGCACCTCTTCGAGCACCTGCCTGTCCACCTCAGCCGCCTTGAGACCCACGCTCGGGTCTCCTCCAGCTCCGAGTCCCTTGGTTATGGTTTTTCCAATAAGCACTTTCTTTATACGGTCGTCCACAATCTTGAAGTGCGTGACGTCGGTGTTTACCGCAACCAACTCCGTTCCCTTGACTCCAACCTTAAGGAGCCTGTTGACGGTGTTGTTTCCCGCTCCGCCTACTCCCACAGTAACTATTTTTATCTGTGGAGTAGCACCCGAACCACTGGTACCCAATATGTCTGTTCCAAAGTCGCCCATCTGATCGCCTATTAAGTATTTGTAAATAGGTTTAAATATCTTATGTAGTCGTCGATAATACAAGATCGGCGAAACGTTCGGTATATTTGCTATTATCCAGTATATGGTAAGTGTATCGAAGTATATGATAATTTACCAGAGTCTTGGGCAAAAATCGGTTATTTTTACGCTTCCACAGCCTTTCTTATTGTCTGGTCCATTGACCTTGAATCAGAAACGCGGGCTATGCGCAGCATGCGTATCAGCTGTGCTGGAACGAAGTTGTGCGAGCCGCTGAAGAGCACTAAATTCGTCCCCAGCCCCTTCGCGAACGCCTGCAACGTTTCGAGAGGGCTGTCGTTGACCGACACGACGCGCCTGTCTGGGTTCCGCTAGACCCTGACCGTGCGCCTCGAGATAACGTTCTGCGCAGCCTCGGGGATCAGCTCAGAAACAGGTTTGCCGTCGCGGAGCAGCTCCCTGAGCTCCTTGCCGCTTATGCCGTTCCTTCTTCCTATGTTCTCCATATCTCTACCCAACAGCGTTGCACCGAAGGTCTTGTAGGAAAGACCTCCGTACCCGTCTCTTATGTAAACCCTCCCTGGGGTCTGCAGGAAGTTTTTCAGGGAAAGCGCTCTTACCTCGAACTCTTCTGCGTCAAGGCCCGCCTTCAGCAGCGATCTTTCTATCATTTCTTTTCTCTCTTCATAGGAGAACGGGTTCGGGTCCAAGGTGTCTTTTCCGAAGCCGTGGGCTACGGACCTGAAGGCGTCGTGGAAGCTCCTCTTTGATGTCCCCCTTTCATACGAGAAGAACTCTCCAACGAACACAGTAAGGAAATCGCATTTTTCCTTCGCAAGCTTCACGAATTCAAGGTGCCCGTTGTGGAAAGGCTGGAACCTCCCCAGCACAATCCCCCTTTCCGCACGTGCCTTGTCTTCCTCGACCGCGTCCATGCCTTATCCCCGATTCAAGTTGCTTTCGAGCTAATTTAAGCATTTCTGCGTGTTTCGTCAGGCCTCCTCGCCCACCTTGGTCTTCCTCTGCTGCCTGAACATCTCCAGTATCTCCTTCGTCGTCGTCGCCTCCTCCGGGCTCTTGTCCTCGCGTATCCCGTTGCTCACTATGCGCGGGAACCGCAGCGCGTAGCCTATCTCCTCATCACCCTCCTTGTGCCTGCCCGCAGTATGCATCGGCGACTTGGTTATCTCATCGGCGCGGACGGTTACCACGTACTTCGGCTCTATCCAGTAGTCTGGCTCAATGAGAGATTCAACCCTCGCGGGCCTCTTCGCAGTCTTTATCTTCTCAAAGAGCTTCTTGAGGGCGCGCATGTTCTCCTCGGTGAATCCCGTTCCTATTCTGGTTATCGTTTCGAACATGTCAGTCTTCTCATTGTATACCGCCGCGAGCATGCCTCCGAATCCGAATTCGGTCCTTATGCCCCTTCCCCTGTAATATCCTACGACAACAAGGTCGACGGTGTCTGACAGTTCACCCTTGTAGCTCCTCTTCATCTTTATCCAGCTGAACTTCCTCGCTCCGGCGATGTATGGGGCATCGAGATCCTTGGCCACTATCCCCTCAAGCCCGTCCTCTATCGCGGTCTCGAAATACCTCTCCATCTCCTTTGGTTTAGTTACGAGCATCATGTCCGATAAGCGTATCGTGCCGTTTCCCTTGACTATCGACTCCAGCGTCTTGCGTCTCTCGCTGTACTTTTTGTTGAGGTAGCTCTCGCCATCGAGATAGAGAAGGTCGAACGCGAAAAGATGGAGCGGCATCTCCGTGCTCATCTCCTCAACGCCGTGCTTTCTCTTCCTCTGTATCGTCTCCTGGAACGCGCGGAACTGGTTAGTTGTCTCGTCGTAGGCGATCGCTTCGCCCTCGAGTATCGCTTTGTCTGCGTTCACCTCCTTTAGCGCTGCCGCGGTAATCTCAGGGAACATCTCGGTCAGGCGTTCCAGCCTTCGCGAGAATATCTCGACGCGCTTGCTCTTCCTGTCGACGTGCACCTGCGCCCGCAGCCCGTCGTACTTGCTCTCGACCGCGCACCTGCCGTGCATCTTCTCAAGTATCTCCTCGGCTGTCGGGAGCCTTTCGGCCAGCGCCGGCCTGATCGGATTGAAGAGCGTTACCTTGAACTCTTCTATTCCCTTCTTTCCGTCCCTCATCATGGTCTCGCCTACAAGCCCGAGGTCGCTGCAGATGTTGTAGGCCTCCTCAAGCCTCGGCTTGAACTCCCTGTCCCCGGTAGCGGCCTTGGAGAGCGCCTCAAGTATCGTAGCATCTCCGGCTCCCAGCCTGAGTTGCCCTAGCGCAAACCTCACAATGTACCTTGCCTCCAGCGGCCTGCTTGCAGCGAGCAGGTTCGCCAACATCTTTATCTTCGCGTCCTTGCTTCCCTCCCCTCCAGTCCGAGCTATCTTCAGCATCGTCTCCAGCACATCGTTTATCTCGAATTTGTCGCCGCTCATGCGCCTAAGCCTGCTGCCGGAGATGAATTGCTCTGCGGTCAGCCCGAGGTCTCCGGTCTTCTTGAAGCTCGCCTCCACCTTCGCCTTCTCCGCGCCTGTCGCGGTGGCTATCGCCTCCTCGGCGAGCTTCTCCGCTACGCCCAGATCCACTCCCTGGAACGGCGGCGCCGGGGAGCCCACCGTCATGTATATTATGCTCTTTATCTCGCCCTTCTTCGCCTTTTTGAACAGTTCTGTGAGCAGGTCTATCATTTCCAGCCTGGAACTTGTCGATTCCAGCTTGCTGTAGTACTCAGCCACCTGCTCAAAAAACATAGAACCGAGTAATATGCTCTTCGAAAGCTTTTATAGTCTGCATGTTGAGGTAGGAGTGGTGGAAGAATGGTCTTTGTTGACCTGCTTACGAGCCAGCTGTTCGGGATCGGTTTTGCAGGACTGCTCGTAGCGTATCTTTTCGTGGACAGCTACCTGCTATCAAAACGCGGCAAGAAGATAGGGGAAAGCATAAGGTATGCAGCCATTCCGATCGCCGCTCTTGGCGTGTATCTTCTTCTAACGAGCCTCTTTGGCCAGTTTGCGTGGCCCCTTCCCGGAAGCTACAACATACTCTTCTTCGAGCCGCTCTCATTCGCCGCATTCCTTCTTCTAGCCTTCGTGTGGGCCGTGCGCAGTGGTTCTGCGACAAGCCCGGTAGGACTTCTGGGCTTGCTTCTAGGGATTATTACAATATACTATGGTTACGAAGGCTACCTGCTGAACATGACCCAGTCGCCGATCGCGATGTTCGGCATGTACGCCCTGCTCGGCATAGCTGGCGTGTTCTCATATCCGGCAACGATCGCGCTTGACCAGCTTGTGTCAGGCACAAGGAGGCTTGAGTCGAAATACTTTATACTGTGCGCCATCTTCGTGGTCGCTTTGGTCCTCGGCAGCCTGATCGCCATAGGGACTGGTGTGATGGCGGTCCCCGCGCATCTCGCGAGCCCACCATGAACCGAGCGGCTATCTCTTCAGCTCGAGCATCAGCAGCCTGCTTATCTCCGTGGCCACGCGCCTCACCTCTGCCACAAACTTGGTGTCCATCTCCCTTAGGTAATTCGGCCTGTACACTTCAAGATATGTCGAACCGTGGTCGCACTTGTCCGATTTGACGTCAACGTATAGCAGAGGCCTGATGATTCCGCTTTCAAGAGCGTCATTGACTATCATTATCTCCGCCTTTGTAGCCGGCAGCCTCAGGTGGTAGAAGCCGTACGTCTCTCCCACCTCGTGCTCCTCTCTAAGCGTGCAGCCCTTCCCGCTTTTGGAATCGTAGCATATGCAATCCCGCGGAGAAACGGTCTTTATGAAAAGATCGTTGCGCGCCTGCGCCGAATAGGACGGCCTGTAAGCCCTAAGTATGTCGCCCTCGCGTTTGCGTTCCCTCTCGTCCCACTTCGATGCCATCCGGTCGCCAGAGCCGTCTTCTACTGGAAACAATATAAAGTTTCCCTACACGTGCGGCATTTGTGTGCGCTATCTCTGTATCTTCAGGATCTCCCGGACCTTGTCCAGGGAGGCTATCGCCGTGTCTATCTCTGCCTGCGTGTTGTAGATATAGAAGCTCATCCTAGGCACAGCCGGCTCGTTAAGTATCTTGGTGACGAGCGGCATCGCGCAGTGGTGACCGGACCTTATCGCCACGCCCTCGCTGTCGAATATCTGTGCTATGTCGTGCGCGTGCGCACCCTTCATCGAGAACGAGATCACGCCAGCCTTCTTATCCATGTCTTCCTTCCCAGGTCCGTGTATGGTGACACCAGCATGCGAAAGCCTGTCAAGCGCATAAGAGGTCAGCGTCTTCTCATGCTCCCTCACATTTTCCATCCCCAGTCTCTTCAGATACTTGATTGCGGCTGCGAGACCTATAGCGCCCTCGATGTTCTGCGTTCCTGCCTCGAACTTCCAGGGGAGCTCGTTCCACGTAGACTCCTGGAAATCGACAGTGCGTATCATGTCGCCTCCGCCATGGAACGGCGCCATGCCTTCGAGTATCTCCTCGCTGCCGTATAGCACTCCGATGCCGCTTGGGCCCAGCATCTTGTGTCCCGAGAACGCGTAGAAATCAGCGTTTATCTCGCTGACGTTCACAGGCATGTGCGGCACTGCCTGTGCACCGTCAATCAGCACCGTAGAGC
Source organism: Microcaldota archaeon (assembly GCA_021818925.1). Taxonomy (GTDB): domain Archaea; phylum Micrarchaeota; class Micrarchaeia; order Micrarchaeales; family CABMGC01; genus JAJYVH01. Next base: position 116,641 of record JAKASU010000001.1, read on the forward strand.
CTGCTTCATGCGCCATCTTTGTCATCTCCTGCGCCTGGTTTATGGTGCCGAGCACGTTGGAGACATGCGAGAACGCTACGATCTTCGGCTTGAGCGAGAGCTTCGAAACGAAGTCGTCGTGGTCAAGGAACTTGCCATCAGAAACCTTCACGTAGTCCAGCACCGCTTCCTTCCTCTTTGCGAGCATCTGCCACGGCACGATGTTGCTGTGGTGCTCCATCTCTGTTATGAGTATGTGGTCGCCTTTGTCAACGTTGACGTCGCCCCAAGCGCGTGCGACCGCGTTTATGGCCTCTGTTGTGCTCCTGAAATAGATCACGCTCCTGTAGCTCTCTGCACCGACAAACTTTGCCACAGTCTCCTTTGACTTTATGTACTGCGCAGTGGCGTCCTCGGCAAGCTTGTATATGCCGCGGTGTACGTTCGCGTTGCTCTTTTTGTAGTGTTTTGATACGGCGTTGATCACCTGCCTCGGCTTCTGAGCCGTGGCCGCGTTGTCAAGGTACACCAGCGGCTTCCCGTTGGCCATGCTCTTCAGTATCGGAAAATCCTTCCGTATCTTCTCCACGTCAAGCGTCATGAGATCAAAACCTGTATCCTTCCTTCTCAATCCTGTCAGCTAGATCTCGTCCGCCTTCCTTAACGATTTTTCCATCCACCATCACGTGCACGAATTCGGGCTTCATGTAGTTCAGTATGCGGCTGTAGTGAGTTATGAGCAGCAGCCCGGCCTTTGACTTCTGCTGGTATTCGCTGACGTTCTGCGCTACCACGCGCACGGCGTCTACGTCCAGCCCGGAATCTGGCTCGTCGAGTATCGCTATCTTCGGCTTCAGCACCTGCATCTGCAGCACCTCCACCTTCTTCTTCTCCCCTCCGGAGAAGCCGTAGTTGAGCGAGCGCCCGATTATGTCCTCCTTGATGTGCAGGTTCTTCGCGTTGTCCTTCACCTCGCCCATGAAGTCCTTGAAGGAGAGGCTGCCCTGGAGCGAGGCCTTCGCGGTGTTCAGGAAGTTCAGCAGGCCCAGTCCCTCAACCTCTATCGGGCTCTGGAATAGGAGGAAGAGTCCCAGTTTTGCGCGCTTGTCTGTGCTCATCTTAAGCACGCTCTCCCCGTCTACTAGTATGTCGCCCTTCGTGACCTTCATCTTAGTGTGGCCCATTATGGTCCTTGAGAGTGTCGTCTTCCCGGAGCCGTTCGGCCCCATCAGTACGTGGAACTCGCCCTCGCTTATCGTCAGGTCTATGCCCTTTATCACTTCCTTCTCCTCAACCTCCACGTGCAAGTCTTTTATTTCCAATTTCATGTTGTCATCTCTTTCCCGGAACTATCCACAAGTTCTGCATGCTTATCTTAGGCACTCCGGAGTGCCTGTCGTTGTCCAGCTTGTCAAGAAGTATTGATATCGCAATTTCTTTTACTATATCGTTCTCTATGTTCGCAAGGTACTTCGAGAGGAAGCTCGCGATGAATATTCTCTTCGCCTTCGCCTCGTCGATTCCCCTTGACATCAGGTAGAAGAGCGCCTCCTTGTCCACGGGCGCCGTAGACGCGCTGTGCGACGCGAACGCGACGTCCTTGCAGTCTATCGACATGTCAGGCAGCGGCTGTATCCTCGCGTCGGGGTCTATCACGAGCCCCTTCTCCTCTACATTCGAGTATGAGCCCCTGGTGCCCTCCGACACCTTGGCGTAGCCTTTCAGTATGCAGAACGATCTTCCCTTCAACACCGCCCCCGTTTTCAGCACCGCCTTCGTGGACTGGCTGGAGTTGAGCATGAATGTATTTATGTCGAACTTCTGGTCCGCATGGCCTAGCACCACCTCATTTACAAGGAGGTCGCTTCCCTTTCCTGCGGCTTCTGCGAACGTGCTTGATCGGGTCACGCCTCCGCCGTTGTATATCGCGTTGAATCTCATTACGGAGTCCTCGCCTGCAGTTATCTTGTTCATGGCCCCGACTCTCGACTTCGGCCCCTCGTTGTGCAGCACGTTTATCTCCACGTTGGACTTTACGCCTGCGTCTATGACATGTAATGGCGCGCTCATCGATCCGGACTCCGAAACTGAACCGAACCACTCGAACAGGCTAAGCCTTGATCCCGCTCCAGCGTTCACGAGTATCTCCACGGGCATGTTCGCCCCGTCCTCCAAGAGCAGGAAGTTGAGCTTCGCCTCCCTGTTATCTGGTACAGTCACCTCGATTATGCTGTCTGATTTCGCGGAGACATAGCCTCCAAGCCTCTCTTCGAAGTGCGCCTCTGCGTTCTCCTTGTAGTCCGCTACATTTTTCTTGCTGACCTTCACGAACTCGCTGCTCGATGAGATGCCGCCGGTGCCGTTTGACACGTCAAACTTCAGCCCCGAGCCCGAGATTATCTGCTTCTTCAGTTCTTCGATTCCGCTTCCCTGCGCGCCTCCCGAGTCATGAGGAATGGGCACGTTTATCACGTACCTCTTGTACAGCTCCTTGGCCTCGAAGGGCACGCTCGCGTAGCTAGCAATAGCTTGCTCTACAATCCTTTGTCCGCTCTCCAAAAGAACACTTCGTGTAATCTCTAACCTACAGAACCTGCCATGTCCAGCTTTATCAGGCGCTTGAGCTCCAGCGAGTACTCCATAGGCAGCACCTTTGTGAGGTCGTTGAGGAAACCAAGTATTATCATGGCGATGGCGTCGCTCTCTGAGATGCCCCTGGACATGAGGTAGAAGACCTCGTCCTCGCTTATCTTCCCCACTTTCGCCTCGTGGCTTATCATCGCATCGTTGCGCTGTATGTCAACGTAAGGGTATGTGTTCGTCTTCGCGTGGTCGTCCATCAGAAGCGCGTCGCAGGTCGTGTTGACCTTTGCGTTCTCTGCGTCCTTTGCCACGTAGACCAGGCCCCTGAAGGTGGTGAGCCCGCTACCCTTGGAGATGCTCTTCGAGACCATCCTCGATGTTGTGTCCGGAGCAAAGTGGTAGACCTTACCTCCCGAGTCCTGCACCTGGCCCTCGCCCGCAAGAGCTATCGAGAGTATCTCGCCCTTCGCGTGCCTGCCACGCAGGTAGACGCTCGGGTATTTCATGTTGACCTTGCTTCCGATGTTGGCGTCGATCCATTCGACGTGCGCATCCTCCTCGACGTTGGCCCTCTGCGTCACCAGGTTGAAGACGTTCTTTGCCCAGTTCTGAATCGTCACGTACCTTATGTGCGCTCCCTTGTGTGCAACCATCTCTACAACAGCGGAGTGCAGCGAATTCGCCGAATACACCGTGGCGGTGCAGCCCTCTATATAGGTAACGTCTGCGCCCTCATCCGCGATTATAAGCGTTCTTTCGAACTGCCCCGACCTCTCCGCGTTTATCCTGAAGTATGCATTCAACGGCATGGGAACCTTGACGCCTTTCGGCACGTAAATAAAACTCCCGCCTGACCACACGGCTGAGTTCAGAGCGGCAAATTTGTTATCTGTAGGAGGTATCACCGTTCCGAAATACTTCTTCATGAGTTCCGGATACTTCTTCACCGCAGTGTCCGTGTCCGTGAAGATTACTCCGAGTTTTTCAAGGTCTTCGTTGACCTTTGAGTAAACGACGCCGGAGTCGAACTGCGCCTCGGCGCCCGCGAAGAACTTTCTTTCAGCCTCAGGTACTCCGAGCTTTTCGTATGTCTTCTTTATCTCGTCTGGGACGTCCTCCCACTTCGCCGCCTCCTTGGCCTTCGTCACCCTGTAATAATAAATGTCGTCGAAATCTATGCTGCTCAAGTCTGCGCCCCACCTCGGCATCGGCTTCTGCTGGAACATCTTGTAGCCCAGCAGTCTCTTGTCCAGCATCCAGTCAGGCTCTCCTTTAAGCTTCGATATCTTGCGCACGACGCCGTCTGATATGCCCTTCTCGAAGTCGTCGTACTCCACCTTTGTCGAGAATCCGTAGCGCTCCTTGTAGTCTTCCGCAGCCAGTATATCTTGTACGTTCACAGCCATGTTAACCATCAATCGGGCTCTGCCGCCTTCTTTGCGTAAGCGTGCGAGAATGCGCACGCGATGTTGTTCGCTACGCCGCATATTGTGCATATGCACACGTTCACGTACTCCTCCTTGCCCTCCGATATCTTCTTTATGTAATCGTCAATCAGCTCGCGCTGGCCCTGTATCTTGCCCTCTATCTCTTCCACCTTCTCCTTCAGGCTGTCTGAGTACTTCTCAGTTATGTACTTGCTTATCGCGGCCTGCGCCACGCCAAGCCGCTTCGCGACATCCGTCTCATTCATGTTGTGCTTGAGAACCAGAGCCCTTGCGATTATCGACTTCGCTGCCGGCACCGTCTCCTCGGAAATTGTCTCGTATTTGCTGGGCAAGATTTCCCCTATAACTCAGTTATAACTGATAGGCACTTATATGTTTATATACCTAATTTTTAGTGGGAGGATCTTATGCTGGAAAAGAAAGCGATAGCCATGATCGAAGAGAAGAACTTCGCGTTCCTTGCTACGGTTTCGAGGGATGGATCGCCGCAGCTCACGCCCACGTGGGTGGACACAGACGGCAAACGCCTGCTGATAAATACCGCGATGGGGAGGGCCAAACAGAGGAATACGGCGAGGGACAGCAGGGTGGCCGTGGTCGTGCCCGACAGCAAGAACATGTACAGCTACCTGTACGTCAAGGGCAGGGTTGTAGAGCAGAGAACAGCGGGCGCGGACAAGCACATAGACAAGCTGGCCAAGAAGTACCTCGGCAAGGACGAGTATCCGTGGAAGAACCCGAAGGAGACAAGGGTTATGCTCGTCATAGAGCCGGAAAAAGTGATTTCGCAATGATAAGATTCACGAAGAATGAGGAGGAGTTCATGGAAAAGCAGGACGTGGCGAGGATAGCCACAGTTTCGCCTAAGGGCTGGCCCCAGGTCACGCCGGTGGTGCACCTATACCACGATGGCCGCATCTACTTCATAACAGATTACGGAAGCAGGAAGCACAAGAACATAGAGAAGAATGGAAAGGTTGGCGTGGCGGTAGACGTGTACTCCAGGCAGCCCTCAAGCGTGATCATACAGGGCACGGCTGAGATAATAGAACACGGAAAAGAGTTTGCCGATATCGAGAAACTGTTCGAGGAGAGGCACGCGTACTACAAGGCGAACCCCGTCAAGGAGGGCGACGCTCCGCTGATAAAGATAACCCCTGTGAAAAAGTTCAGCTCTTTCTGATCTCCAAAGAGATCTCAGTGCCTGGAACCTTTTCTCCACCCTTCCCCACGCTTATCCGTTTTATGTTCATCGCGCCCTTCACATCCTCTGCAAGCTCCTCAAGGTTTTCGCTGAGCACGACCTCCTGAAGCTCCGCGTTGAGCGCCATCTTGTTGTTGTGTTTCCACTGCCTGATGTACTCTATCACCTTCTGCGCAGCGTCCCCCTGCTTCAGACTCTTCTCATCCACCCATTTCTTGTCGAAAGTCGGCCAATCGGAAATATGTATCGATACTGCTTTGTCGAGTTTGCCCCTGAACAGGTTCTGGTATATCTCCTCTGTCACGAACGGCATGAAAGGCGCGAGCAGCTTCAGTACGAGAAGGAACACGTAACCAAGGGTCATGTTCGCCGACGGATCCTTGCCGTATATCCTGTACTTCACGAACTCGAGGTAGTTGTCGCTGAAGAACCAGAAGAACTCCTCGGCCGCGCGTTTGGCGCCGGCGTAGTTGAAACTTTCGAGGAGCTCGGTAGACTCCTTGAGCACGTACAGGGACCTCGCCGTTATCCACTTGTCAATCTCCTTGGGCTGGCCCTCAAAAGTTTCGCAGTTCTGCTCTATGAACTTCGCGACGTTCCAGAGCTTGTTGGTCAGCCTCTGCGCGCTTATCATGTCCTTCTCCTGAAACGAAGACTCTTCGCCAAGGTTCGACGATGCCGCCCAGTACCTTATGGAATCAGCGCCATACTTCTCAAGAGTGCTGACTGCATCTATTATGTTGCCGAGAGACTTGTGCATTGGCCTGCCCTGCGGGTCCAGCCCATGGCCGTTTATCATGACCTCGGCCCACGGCAGCTTCTTGGTGTGCAGATACGATTTGACTATCGTGGTGAAGAGCCAGAAGGTTATGATGTCGTGTCCCTGGGTTCTCAGATTCATGGGGTAGATTTTGTCCATATATTTCTTGTCTGTGGCCCAGTGAGCGTTTATCAGCGGCGTGAGAGATGAAGTGGCCCAGGTGTCAAGCACGTCCGCTTCCGGTATAAACTCAACGGAACCGCACTTCGAGCAACCCAGTTTCGGCTTATCCACCAACGGGTTGACCGGAAGCTGCTCCTTCTCAGCAAGCTTCACCTCCCCGCAATTCTTGCAGTACCATACCGGAAAGGGTATGCCAAAGAACCTCTGCCTGCTTATCCCCCAGTCCCACTGCAGGTTCTGCACCCAGTTGTCGTACCTGTGGTGCATGTACTCTGGGTGCCACTTAAGTTGCCTGCCGAGCCTGAGAAGCTCGTCCTTCAGGTCGAGATACTTGATGTACCACTGCTCCTTGACTATGAATTCTATCTCGCTCTTGCAGCGTTCGTGTATCTTTATGTCGTGGTCTATCTCCTGCTCCTTAATCACGAATCCTCCTTTCCTAAGCTCCTCTATTATCTTCTGTCGTGCCTCCTTTGGTTTCATTCCTTTGTAACCCTCGACTGTCATCCTACCCGAATCGTCGATGGCTATACGCAGGTCAAGGTTGTACGCTTTATACCACTCGATGTCCGTCTGGTCGCCGAAAGTGCAGCACATGACCATGCCGGTCCCCTTCTCCGGATCAACCCTCTGGTCAGAAAGTATCTTTATCTCGTTTCCGAACAGCGGCACCTTCACCTTCTTTCCAGCAAACTTTGCGTGCTTCTTATCTTTGGGATTAACAAAAATGGCGACTATCGCAGGCAAGAGCTCCGGTCTGGTGGTCGCGATCTCTACGTCCTTGTCGAACTTTATGTAGACGAATTTGGTCTTCTCTGTCTTGTCTTCCAGCTCCATTTGTGACACCGTGGTTCTGTCCTTCGGGCACCACAGCGTCGGCGTCTCCTTCCTGTATGCCCGTCCCATCGTGTACAGCTCTATGAAAGAGAACTGCGAGGCGATGCGTGCATCATTGCCCATAGTGGTGTAGAGCAGTGACCAGTCGACCGAAAGCGCGAGCGAATTGAACACTCTCTTGTACTCTTCTTCGTACTTCTCCTTGGTCTTCTCCACAAGCTCTATGAACTTCTCCCTGCCGAGCTTCTCAGCTACAACGTTGTGCTCCTTCTCTACCAGTATCTCGGTAGGCAGCCCGTTGTTGTCAAGGCCCACAGGATAGAAGACGTTGTAGCCGCGCATGCGCTTGTATCTAATCATGAAGTCGTGTTGTGACAGCCCAAAAAGGTGTCCCGTGTGCAGCTTACCAGAAATCGTAGGAGGCGGCGGATCTACTGCGTACACTGGCTTCTTGCTCTTCTCGCCGAACTTGTAGACCTTCTCCTTCTCCCAGAGCCCGGCTAGCCTTTTCTCAGCCTCCTTGTAATCATACTTGCCGAGCATACGATCAGTCTAGAGACTAAATACTTGTAATCATATAAAGCTTAAAGTTTCATTATCTGCATGGAAGATGCGAAGTGCATATTCTGCAAGATAGTCGCGGGGAAGGTGCTGGCCTACAAGATATACGAGGACGAGAGTTTTGTTGCGTTCCTCGACCTTTACCCTGTGGCAAAGGGACAGGCGCTGGTGATACCTAAGAAGCACATGGGCAGCAAGTTCTACGAAGCGGAGGACAAGGAGCTTGCAGGGCTGATGCTTGTGGCGAAGAAGGTCTCAAAAGCAATAATCAAGAAGCTGCCTGCAAAGCGAGTGAGCCTCGTCTTAGAGGGGCTTGATGTAAACCACCTGCACGTAAAGCTGTATCCCGACAGGGGAATAGCTCATCTGGGCCCAAAGGCGACCGACGAGGAGCTAGAGGAGATAAGGAAGAAGATTGCGGAGTAGATCGCATGCCGGAAGAGCCAAAAAGATTCAGACGCCTGCAGGAAGACTTCAGGTGCTTCAACTGCGGCACCGAGGTGAAGGGAACCGGCTACACGGACCACTGTCCGCGCTGCCTCTGGAGCCTTCACGTAGACGACAACCCCGGGGACAGGTCGTCGCCCTGTCGGGGAAAAATGGAACCGGTGAGTGTGATCTACAAGAACGGCGAGTTCATAATCAACTACGTGTGCGCAAAGTGCGACACGAAGAAGAAGTTTGGCGCTGCGGTAAACGACGATAAGGAGCTGCTCGCGTCGCTTGTGAAGATGGCGATGTAGAACCTGCAAAGCGGTTTCATTCGCGCATCGGCCAGACCCACAAGCATCATTGGCCTTTCTTCACGTAGTTCTTTGCAACCTTCAACGCGATATCCGCAATTTCGGATTTCACCCGTTCCTCGTCCTCAACCTTGCTCTCCACCCCGATGGTCACGCCGTAGCTGGCCAGTCCGACGTCAGTGATCATGACCAAAGCCCTGTGCTGCAGCGCCTTCTTCAGCTTCTTATGCGCATCTATTTTGCTCAGCACGCGCCTCTTGAACTCGTCGAAGTTCGCAGCCATCGGCAACTCAACCCTAAACTTTGTGTAGATCGTGTCGGAGATGGAGTAGTTGATTATCGCTGCCTGGTTCATTATGCCGTTTGGCACGAAGAAGTCAGTGCCGTCATCCAGCTTAAGCTTCGTGTAGATCATCCCCATCTCCTCTATGATCCCGCTGTAGCCCGGCAGGATTATTCCGTGCGTGTAAGACGGCGGCACTGTGCCGTACTGCCAGGTGGAAAATGTAACCCTGTCACCTATCGCAAAGGGCTTCGAAGCCATCATCGAGATGCCTGCGAAGAGGTTGCCTAGCGTGGATTGCGATGCCAAGCCGATTACTATTCCAAGGAAGCCGGCTCCTATAAGCACTCCTGTGAAATTTATCCCGAATATTGTGAGGAGAAGGAAGAAGAGCACAACGTAGCCGAGCAGGCTCGTCAGCCTTGCAAGCGGCTTCTCGTCTACCCGCGGCATATGCCTGCCGTAGTCGAGTATCGAGGAAGAAAGCAGTTTGATGGCTGCATAGCCGAACACCAAAAGGACTGCAGTGTCTGCGATCTTGCCGTACGCTGCCGCGCTTATCCCAACCGCGTTCAGTACGCTAGAGGAAAGCAAGGCAAGGGCCGTCCCTGCGGCTATGGTGGCTATGCCGGCTATGAAGTAAAGATAATAAGTACCTTTCATGCTACCGCATTGAACAGTCCGAACTCCTGCTCTTCAGCCGAGCGACTACTCCTCGTCCCTTACCGCGGCATGTATCTTTGCCATAGTCGACTCATCAATGGTGACCATGTTGTGTGCCTGCGCAGCATGCGCTTTTATCTGCGCCATGAGAGCGTCCTTGTTCTCAGCCCTTGCGGTGAAACCGCACTGCAGTCCTATGTCGCTGCACTTGAAAGTTTTTGCCATTTAATCACACAATGATGTGGAAGCCAACGCTTATAATTTAGTTTTTGTATTCGGCATGCGTGGATGTGCACTTCCACGTTTGTGGAAGGTGTAAAGCTCGAAGCACGAGCAGAGCCGACAAGCTTACCTTCTGAACCCTCTCCTATTCCTGGGAGAGAACTCGTATCTGTTTTGTTCCTGCCTGTTGGAGCCTCTCCTCCCGAATCTCGAGCCATGACCGCGGCCTCTCTCCCTTATCGGAAGCTCGATTCGCTCAAAGGGAAGCGTGTTGAGTTCCAGCCTCGTCATCCTGATGTTGGCCGTGTGCTCTATGTCCCTGAGCGCCACGAGCTCGTCGTGGCCTGCTATGGTCATCGATCTGCCTTCCTTTCCCATCCTTGCGCTCCTTCCTACGCGGTGTATGTACACCTTCGGGTCTTCCGGAACCCCAAAATTGATTATGTCTGTAACGTCGTCTATGTCTAGTCCCCTTGATGCTATGTTCGTTGCTATAAGGAACCTGGCCCCGCTCCTGAAGCTGCCCAGAGACCTCTCCCTAGCAGATTGGGTGAGCCCTCCGTGCATGAGTATCGCCTGATACTTCTGGCTACCAAGCACCCTGCTCAGGGTGTTGGCCTCGAACTTTGTCCTTGAGAATATTATCGCCTTCTTCGGAGAGTAGTCCTTTATGTAGGCAAGCAGGCCTGAGAACTTAAGCTTGCCGGGCACTATCGCGTACGTGTGCTTTATCGTGTTAACAACCGGCTCCTCATCCGGCCCCACGCTGACCATGCCACTGTCCTTAGAGTACTTCTCCGCAAGCTTCTGCACCTCCTTCGGCACGGTGGCCGAGAAGAGCATCATCTGCCTCTCGCGCGGCATCCTTCCTATTATATCATCAACGCTCTCAACGAAGCCCATGTCCAGCATTATGTCTGCCTCGTCCAGCACCAGGTACCTGACCCTGTCTGTCTTGAGCACACCCCTGTCCATAAGGTCCAGTATCCTGCCAGGGGTACCTACAAGTATGTTTGCTCCCTGGCGCAGGGAGTACATCTGCGGGCCTATCGCGGCGCCGCCGTACACGACTACTGTAGTTATGCCGAGCGGCCCTCCCACTTCGCGCGCGAACTGCGCTATCTGCTGCGCCAGCTCCCTCGTAGGCGCAAGTATCACAGCTTCCATCTCCCTAGTGCGGCCCATGTTCTGCATGATCGGCAGCAGGAAAGCTGCAGTCTTGCCCGTTCCTGTTTTGGCCCTCACAATGAGGTTCCTGCCCCTCAGCAGTTCCGGTATCGCCTTCTCCTGCACCTCAGTAGCGGTGACGAACCCTATCCTTTTCAGGGATTCGACCAGCTCCGGTTTCAAATTCATCTCTCTGAATTCTGTCAAAGTTTACACCGAAAATAAGGAAAAATAGAATTTTTCTCAATTATTTTACATATTCATTTAGTCGTCATGGTATTTAACACTTGGCATTTACCTGGCTTGTTTTACACGGGGGTTCATGGGATTCCGCGCCTACTTTAGGTGCAGGTAATTTAAATCATATTGTTTGAATAAGATGCGATGTCGACCAAGGACTGGGCCGTGTCCCCGATATGGGTCTACCTCTTCGGAATCATAGCGGTGCTCGTACTCATAGCCGGTATCGCCATGATTGCGTATGGCAACCTGATAGGCATTGTTCTGGTGGTTATTTTCGCTGCATGGGCTGCGGGCCCGATCATGCAGTGGAGGTCTGATGTCCGCGAGAAGAAGGGAGAGAAACCCTCGGCTGTGCAGAATCCCCGGGGGATGCCGCTGGCATGGATCGCATTTCTTGGTTTCTGGATCTTAGTCGGCATCTATCTCCTGGCGTTCGTTCCAGTGCTACGAGTGCTGGGCGCGTTCGAAATAGCCCTGATGCTGCTGATCGGCTATATCTCTAATAGGAGGTACAACAGAATGGTGGCCAAGGGGAAGGAAGTGAGAGCCAAGCTGCAGGACGAGAGTGGTGTGGTAAAGAAACCCTGGGAGTGAACCTTTCATTCCTCTCCGGCCTTCTCTGCCATCGACCTTATGTCGTCCATATTTTTCAGGACGTCTTCCACTTTCTCGCTCATGTAGGCGGATGCTTGGCCGGTGTTAGGATACTTCGGGTCTTTCGCGTACTTCCCGGCCTCGTCCGATACCGGCGCCAAGGGCTTCTTGATTTTAATGTGCGTTTCAATCTGAACCCTTCCCTTCGACATGCCGAGCGTTAGCGCCTTCATCACTCCCGCAGCCATGCTTTTTCCTATCGGCACTCCCTCGAACTTCATCACCAGGCTCTCGTCGCCGAGGAGCGACTTCTCGTTGCGCACCTTTATCAGCACGTTCATACCGTCTAGGTTGTCCCTGTGCTTCATCTCTTCAGCCATGGCTTTCGCCATTCCCGCTCCCGCTGCCGCAACACGCTTCTTGTAATCAGCATCGTACTTTATCAGCTTCTTTATATACTCATAGTCATAGACGTAGTTGTGGACAGGCCACTGGTACTTCTTGAACAATGATTCGACCTTCTCGCCCAAGATAAAGGCACGCAGGTTCGTGACTATGAGTTGGCCCTCCTTGTTAATGTTCGCGTTGCCGATCATGTTCGTGCTACTGTAAACGTACGCCACGTACTCTGCCCTGTCCGATACGAAGAGCGCATTCTCACCCGGCTCCAGGAAATCCTTATATGTGGACCCTCCCAGATAATCAGTTAGCCCATACCCTTTCAGTTCTCCCATGCATTTCAGGGACTACTCCGTGATTAGTTATATAAATCTTACGTCACAACTCACCTTAGGAGAGCAGATGGACAGTGCGGAGAAGTCAGCGCTTCTGAAATTCGCAGCTGGAGTCGTGGTCATACTCCTGCTTTCGTTCTTCAGCAGTGGCGCGCTCTGGTTGCTGCCGATCTGGATAGTTTTCTGGATCTACATCTTGATGTTTGCCCTGGTAAAGGAGCTCTCGGAAAAGGTCCTTGACAAGCTCGGATTCGAGGGACATGGTATTATAAAGACCGTGCTTCAGTTGGGCATGGTGCTGTTCGCATACGCGGTTCTATCAATAGTACTTATACTCTTCTTCTTCATCATAGGTCCGAGTATTGGAATCTGAGGTCGGAGTCTCGTCCTCCCTCGCCCGAATTCCATAGCTTAGATTCACTGTAACTGTTTAGCCGTTTGAAGTTACTCTACAAGCAGGCGAGCCCCAGGAGGGATTTGAGCCCTCGACTTACTGCTTACGAAGCAGTCACTCTACCACTGAGTTACTGGGGCACACCATGTATAAAAACATAGGAGCAAATAAATACTTGCTCTAAATACGATTCACATGGATGTTTCAGGGATGCCAGACAGCCAGCCGCCGCAGCCGGAACCGGAAGCACAGTCCCCCACACCACCTCCAATATCCCCTCCAACACCTCCTCCTACGCCTCCTCCTTCCCAGCAGCCTTCCCAATACCAAGGGACGTATCCCAGGCAGGGGCTCGGTATCAAGCTGCCGCAGCCAAGGATACTCGTCTCAATCGTGGCAGTGATAGTGGTCATAGGGCTCTTGGTGGTGTTCGGACCATCGCTGACCTCTCCTTCTTCCACGACGCTTACTACCTCGGTCCAGCCGGTCAACCTTTCCCGCATAAGCGGATGCGAGACGATAACTCGACCAGGCACCTACTACCTGGTAAGCGACATAAACTACTCGGGCACGCAGGGCTCGTGCATCACAATAGCTTCGAGCAGGGTCAGGCTGATAGGCAACCTGCACAGGATAGTGGGCAACGGCCCGTACATCGACGTTCCTCCGTTCTCTTATGGAATAGAGATACGCGGCGCATCAAACGTGAACGTTTCAAGCGTCATTCTCTCCCGTTTCTCGTACGGCATATTCCTCAACGGCTCCAGCAACTCGGTGCTGATAAGCAACAACGTCACCAACTCCACACTTTCGGGCATATACCTGTCTGGAGCTAACAACAATACGGTCACACGCAATTACGTGTCGCGCTCGCAAAGTACTCAGGGTGGCATCTACGCACGCAGCGGTAGCGGCAACCGCTTCATCAACAACACAATAGCGGGCAACGCCTACTACGGCATAACGGTCAATTCCACTGGCAACAACTTCACCCAGAACATATTCTCAGGCAATCCTGCCGACTTCGTGTGCAATTCCACATCTGCGCCGCGCTACTCCAACTCGTTCAGCGGCAGGTGCACCGTCAATGATTACTGCGGTTTCGCATCGTGCAGCACCAACGTGCCGTTCAATGTATCCACGATAAGGCTCTCGCCCGGACGCGTGAGCTCCTGCGGCTCGATATACGCCCCGGGGAACTACACGCTCTCCAAGAGCATAAGCACTGCCACGTACCTCAACACGTCCAATCCCCTCGCCAAAGGCGTATCTTGCATACAGATACTCGCGCCCAGCGTCAACCTCAACTGCGCAAACAGGCAGATCAACAACTCAGGCTACGGCATCTTCATAGGCTCGTCAACGAACGTCAACGTGTCTAACTGCGTGCTCTACAACGACAACTACGGGCTGTTCGCCGCAAGCTCCTTCAGCCCCTCTATCAGCAACGTTACCGCGATAAACGACACATATGGCATATTCATAAGCAACACCACCGGAGGCAGGGTCTCCAATGCCATATTGATAAACAACAACACCTTCGGCCTATACATAAATTCCTCAAGCGGGCTGCTCTTCAACAACATACACGCAGTGAACAACACCTACGGCGTTTACGTAAGCAGCGGCGGGAGCAACGTCTTCAACGGCGGCAAGTCCAACAACAACACCAAGTCAGACGTATACTGCAGCGCTGCAACATACAACTCTACCACGAACCTGGCCCAGAGCTTCGCTTGCGGGCTGACCTCGTGCCAGTGGGCCTCATCATCCTGCTCGCAGACCGTGCTGCCCTCATTGGCCGTGTTTCCCGTGACATCCTGCAAGACTATAACGACTCCGGGCAACTACTCGCTAAACCAGAACATACTGACATCAGGCACATGCTTCAGGATCGCGTCCAACAATGTTGCCTTCAACTGCAACTCCCACTCGATGACCGGAGCATCCTTCGGAAGCGCGTTCCAGCTCTCCGGCAGGAGGAACGTGAGCATATCCAATTGCGCTGTCTCCAAATTCACGACCGCGGTCAACGCAACCAACTCAACCCAGGTCAGCCTTAACTCGTTCGCTATCAACAACACGTTCCAGGGCGTCGCGTTCTCTCGCATATCTCAGAGCACAGTGAGCAATGTCAAAGTGTCGACCCAGTCTGGCATCGCGTTCAACTTCACCGACGTCAACACGACGAACATACATAACAACGGCGCGTCAAAGGGCGTCGGGAGCGCCATCGGCTTCCTCTTCTCCGACTCCGACCACAACCAAATCTCGTTCAACAATGCTACCAGCAACCCTCTCTACGGCTTCAGGTTCGTAAACTCGGAGAACAATACTGTATTCAACAACAGCGCATTCAACAACGTGAAGTACGACTATTCATGCTATGGCACCTCGGACGGCCTCTACTCGAATCCTGTGAGCGTGAACGAGGGCCTGACAAAGAGCTCCTGCAAATGGCTCGTTGCCCTGAGCCCGCTCATAACCGGACCTTCATGCCAGGGCATCTTCACCCCAACCCTCGTCTCGTTCAACCGCGACCTGCTCTACACATCCGGAACGACCTGCTTCAGCATATTCACCACCAAGAACACTACAGCCAACGCCACCACCATTGACTGCAACGGCCACATCGCCTACGCCCCGAACGGCGGCACCTTCGCAAGCATAGTCGGCGCGGCTAACGTGAAGGTGCAGAACTGCCTGCTCTGGAACTTCTCTACCGGTGTGCAGAGCAACGGCCTGGGCACCGTGGTCTACAACAACACCTTCGCCGCGGGGGGCAACGCGGTCGTGCTGAACGGCGGAAGGTTCTCCAGCATATACAAGAACACAGTGGACAACAACACCAACGGCATGGTGGTGAACAATGTCTCGCAGGTCAGCATCTACGACAACAACTTCTTCAACAACACGCTCAGCCTGTCGATGTTCAACAGCACTTTCTCCAGCCTGATAAACAACACCGCCGTGAACAGCGCGATAGGGCTGTACCTGGACAACTCTACGCAGATAACGCTACAGAACAACGTCTTCCAGAACTCGAGCGTGAGCTCGATGGACTGCGTCGGATCGGCCGCGAACTACAGCACGAGCAAGAGCACCGACGAGGGCGGAAACGTCTGCCAGAACGGCCAGACAACCTGCCAGTGGATGACGAACTCCGCTTCCTGCAAGCCGTAGCGAGCTCCGCTCATATTTATATACCTGAAAAGCAAAACAGTGTTATATGTCGCAGCTGAAGATCGAGGACGTGACCAACGCGCTCAAGAACACTGTCGACCCCGAGATAGGAATAAACATAGTGGACCTTGGTTTGCTGTACGACATAAAGGTCGACAAGCAGAACGACGTGAACCTCAGGCTCACCATGACGAGCCCGATGTGCCCGGTCACGAGCGTGATAATGGCGGACGTGCAGCTGAGGCTGGAGAACCTGCCCAACGTCGGAAAAGTTGCCCTTGACCTTGTCTGGGAACCAGCATGGAGCCCTGAGATGATAAGCGAGGAATATCGCGTTGCGATGGGCGCGTAAGCATCTGCTATCTTTCCTTCAGCGTCTCAAGGAATATGCCATAAAACCGTTCAAGCACATCTCTGCTTATGTCGTTTGCCTCTTCCTTTATCTTATCGTGCAACGCCATTGTCGCGGTGCTGTCCACACTCTCCTTGCCTTTCACATCCCTGAGTATGCGATGAATCTCTTGTGTGTTGTCCATGCCGTCGGCGTATTTGGTGATATATTCCTCAGCATTGAAATTCAGCACACCTTCATGAAGCACTCCGTGTTCCTCCCACAGCCTGATCTCGCGATCAGCCATCTCCTGCGATTCCGAGACATGCAGGCCATTCATGCCCGCAGTCAGCCCGTACTTACCCCTAAGCGAATTCTCATTAGCCTTTTCCACGAACGTATTTCCCAATATCTCCCTCGTCTTCTCCACTTGCACCTCGCTCTCCACAACGAAGACAAAGGCATCATACGAGGTGATGTAGCTTATTATCCATCTGAAGAACGGTTTGTCCTTCAGATGCACATAGTGTTCTTTCGCGAGTTCCTCGCCTATCTTTACCTTGTTTGACGCAACAACCCTGCTTTTCATGAATGCGAAGAATTCCCTTAGCATCTTCGCTCCAGGTCCTCTTCTTATCACCAAGTCCGGCTTGGCTATGACTAGTATCTTGCTCATGACTAGGCACCTATTTATCTGCTTGAAGATTTCACATAAGAGTTCTTATAGATTGATATTCCTAATCTTATTATAATTCTTGTTCTGCGGTGATGCCCATGATACGCCAACCCATAATAGTTGTGATGGGGCATGTAGACCACGGAAAAACCAGTTTACTTGACCGCATAAGGAGCAGCGTTGTGGCTAGCCGCGAGGCCGGAGGCATAACGCAGCACATCGGCGCGAGCGAGGTGCCGCTCGGCATAATCGAGAAGGTGGCCGGACCGGTCCTAAAGCAGTTCGGAGCCAAGATAACCATACCCGGCCTTCTATTTATCGACACGCCGGGTCACGAGGCGTTCACCAACCTCAGGAAGCGCGGAGGCTCCGTGGCCGATCTCGCCATACTCGTAGTTGACATCTCGAAGAACTTCGAACCGCAGACATACGAGGCACTTGACATACTCAAGGAGTACAAGACGCCTTTCGTGCTCGCTGCCAATAAGATAGACCTAACAACAGGCTGGCGTGCTCAGAAGACGAGCAGCTTCGTCGAGTCGCTGTCAAAGCAGGAGAGGAACGTGCAGGACGCGCTCGAGGCCAAGCTCTACGAGCTTGTGGGCAAGCTCAGCGAGGCCGGCTTCTCGAGCGAGAGGTTCGACAGGATAAAGGACTTCAGGAAGGAGGTCGCGATACTGCCAGTAAGCGCCAAAACCGGCGAGGGCATAGCAGAACTGCTGGTGTTCACGGCCGGCATAGCCCAGAAGTTCCTCGAGGCCAGGCTCAACATAGAGGTGAAGGGACCTGGGAAGGGCAGCATACTTGAGAAGAAGGAGGAGAAGGGGCTGGGCACCACCGTCGATGTCATACTGTACAACGGCACGTTGAATGTCAACGATACCGTCGCCTTCGCCACCACAACAGGCATAGCCAAAGCGAAGATACGCGCGCTGCTAAAGCCCAAAGCGCTGCAGGAGATGCGCGAGAGCAGCAGCAAGTTCTACTACGTCGACTCTGTCGCAGCGGCCTCGGGGGTGAAGATAAGCGGTGTTGGATTCGATGACGCGCTTCCCGGTTCGCTGATCATGTCTACTGAGGACAAGAGCTACGAGAAGGAGATCGGCGCGGAGATAAAGGACGTCTTCGCAACCGAGCAGAGTGGCATCGTGCTCAAAGCCGACACGATCGGCAGCCTGGAGGCGCTCTCCAGGCTGCTCGCCAACGAGGGCGTGAAGATAAGCAAGAAGGGCATAGGTACGGTGAACAAGCGCGACGTGCTAGACGCCTTCTCCATGCGCGCCATAGACCCTTACAACGCCGTGGTCCTCGCGTTCAACGTCTCTGCCGAAAGCGACGCAACGCAGGAGGCGGAATCGGCAAGCGTCAGGATAATAAGCCAGAACATAATCTACAAGATAATCGACGATTACAAGGAATGGCTCGATGGCCAGAAGAAGCGCGAGCGCGATGATGCTGCAAAGTCGCTCAGCTTCCCATGCATGGTGAAGGTGTTGCCCAATACCGCCTTCCGCATCTCCCACCCTGCGATATTCGGCGTTGATATTGTCTCCGGCAGGCTCAAGTCCTCTGTGCTTCTGATGAACAAGCAGGGCGATACCGTAGGACGTGTGCGCGAGCTCCAGAACAACGGGATGAGCGTGCCTGAGGCGAAGAAGGGAGAGAGCGTCGCCATATCGATAGACGGCATAACCTTCGGGCGCCAGGTCAAGGACAACGAGGTGCTCTATGCGCACATAAATGACGAGGAGGAGCAGCTGCTCAGGTCCAAGTTCAGCTACATGCTCAGCGACGAGGAGAAGGAGCTGCTCAACGAGATATCCTTCATCAAAAGAAGCGGGAGATAACTCAAGCGAACGGCCTGGTCACCACAGGCTGCGAGTCAGGGATCCATCTTATCATGTTGAATTCCTTTTTCGAATTCACATTTCTTAGCGGGAAATCTCCCAGAAGAGTGTCCTGCAGAGTAGCGTATGCGACTTTCACATTCTGCTTTTTGTACGTGTTCTTGTAGTACTTGATCAGCTTGTCGTATCCGACTTTTTCATTGTCATAGATTCCTGCAAAGAAGAAGTCATAGCTTCCAAGAAGCTGTATCGAGAACGGATACCTGCTTATCAGCGGCATGTCGTCGTCTATCCAGCTTATCTCCTTTCGCATCTTCATTGACGCCTCTTCGAAGCCCTCCGATATCGTGTACTTTCCGAACATAGCAATCGTTGTAGTCTCGGGAGGTTTGCTCACAACTATCGTAAACCTCTTTATGTAGCCCATCTTGACAAGCTTGTTGAAGTTGTACGCTACTGTATTAAAGTGCATTCCGAGCTTCTGTGATATTTCGTGAAACGATAGGCGCGAGTTCTCGTTCAGCAACAGCAGCATGCTCTTGTACTTCTCCGGGAGATCAAGCTTCTCTATCAACGCGTTCCTGATCGGGCAGAATCCCAGATGTATGAAAGCCACACCGGAGGTCTGCCATTGTACCCCGTATTTTGCAAGCCGCACCTGCGTCGTTTTGTCCCAGAACACATAGTCCATCCTGTTTGCGGCGTTTGCATAAATCAGCAGGTCATAGTTGCCCCTGGCTTTCATAACGATCTGCGGCATGTGGGACCCGGAAAGTATCTCACTCACCTCGCCGTAGTCAGGTTCCCTTGCGAACTTGACTGCTATGATGTGCGGGTTCGTTAGTCCTAGCGCCTCCTCATTGAGCTCTAGCGTATACCTTATACCGAGCTCCTTCTCAACCTTCAGCATGCGTTCCTTTGTCGTGCGCCTCGAGAGGTTCAGTATCTTTGAAAGCTCAGAGATCGATATTCTTGCGTTTTCAGACAGTGCCCTCACTATCTTTCTGGTCGGCACGCTCATTTTCTCGTTGAATTCGCTGCTGAACCTGTAGTCCTCACCCATGACAGTCATTGTACGCTAAAGCATTTATAACCTATTCTTCGCTTTCCGCATTTTAACAAACTTTCACACAGTTGTTGCTATTTTCGGAAGCGCTTTTAAGCAGAAGCAATCAATGTGAATCAGAGATAATGGAGATAAAACTCAAGGCGTACGCTTATCTGGTAGCGTCGCTCATCATAGGCTCGTTCACTCCAGCGCTTCTAGTGCTCACGCAGGGCACAAACCCGTTTGAGCTCTTCATGCTTGCGGCGCTTGTAAGCATACCCTTCGGCCTGCTTCTCGTGGCAAGGAAGAAGAAGTTCGATAGCCTCCGGGCGCTGTTCAGGGACAGGAAGAAGCTGCTATACGTTGTGATTGCGAGCCTACTCATATACGTCACATACGAGTACGGCATAGCCTACGCAGAGCACTTCATCAGCTCATCGCTCACCACCGTTATCTTCAGGATCAACCCGTTGCTTATGCTTATGTTCCTGCCCATCTTCCTAAGAGAGAGACTCAGCAAGAGGCAGGTCCTCGCACTGGGCCTGGCATTCGTCGGCATACTTATTGGGTTCAGCGGAGGCAACTTCTTAGGGATTTTCAACAACCCGAACGCGCCGATAATACTTCTTGCCCTGTTTCTGGCTTTGGGATATGCCCTGGCCAGCGTCATCATCAAGTGGCAGATGCTTGACAGCGACCTCTGGATTTCAGCCTCCGCGTTCGTGCTCGCCGCATTCTTCATGCTGCTTTTCGTAGGCACCGGTGCAAGATTTGCACCGCTGAGCGGAACCGATATAGGTATAGTGATCTACATCGGGTTGACTAACGTGTTCAGCTTCTACATGTACCTCTACGCGTTCAAGGCGCTCAAGACAACTGTTGTGACCAACATATTCTCCATATCGCCGTTTCTTACGATAGTATGGGCGTCACTGGTCTTTGGGGACCAGTTCCAGCTCTACTACCTGGCGATAGCGGGCCTGACGCTGGTCGGCGTGTACATACAGATGTCGGACAAGGTGGGCGGCAGCTATCTGGCAAAGAGGGACTCGAAGGCGCGCAATTTCACAATATTCGACATGAGCGGAGCATTTGCAGACACAGGCGAAGTCGCAATAGCTGCCGCTCTGAGAAACGGTGCGAGGGTTATGGCAGTCAAGCTGCCTTCAAGATACAGGAATACGGTGGAGAGACGGGTGAGGGAGGGCGGCCACACCAAGGTATTCACCGGCGAGCACCCTAGTATAACAAACGAGGTAGGATTTATGAAGGACGTGATGGGCGCAAACCCCAACGACATGATACTCATGAAGGTTGGCAGTTTCGATGAGGGAGAGGCGTTCTTCGCCGACATGTCCGACCTCATAAATCACGAGATCCCAGAGTTTCCAAAATAACAGCAATCTGTGTCAATTCTGTGAAAATCAAAGAGGTATTTAAATAAGAAGCTACATATCTATACTTGTGGATTTCGGTTATCAAATTCTCATGTTTGACGACTAAATCCCACCCCACCCAATAAAAGAGGCGCGCCGCAAGGCGGCCTCTTTTTCTATTTCAACAATCCTCTGAGCTCATCGCCATCGACGTTGAGCCTGTGCTTGCTCATTACCTTCCTTATCGCCTCTTCCCTGTCCTCCTCCGACCCGCTCTCCTTTACCAGCTTCTCGAGCGCCCTGCCGCTTATCCTCTCTAGCTTCTCCGACTTTATCATCTTGTCCACATCCTCAGGGCTCTCCGGCACATGCTTGACTATCTCCTCTATGCCTGCCTTTGTTATCCTGCCCTTCTTGTACTCTCCGAAGATGCGCAGCACGGCCTCTGCGCCGATCTTGTCGACGTCCTTGCCCATCCTCTTGGCCTGCGTCATCTTGTCCAGCAGCACCGAGGCCACAAGACCGCCGTCAACTCCTGTCTTCTCCACAACCTGCATGAACAGCCCGAGGCTTGTCGACCAGAGCATCTGCTCCTCAAGTTGCACGTTCTTTATCAGCCTCTTGAGCGTCCTTGACACCTTCTCCACGTCTACCGCCTTCCTCCTCGCCGCCGCGTAGACGTCGCTTCCAAGCGGTATCGGTCTCACGTCTGTCTCGGGGTACATCCTTGCCCCTCCTGGTAGCGGCCTGAGGAAGGTAGTTACGAGTTGCCTGGAGTCAACGCCTCGCGTCTCGTCGGGCACGCCAAGCGCGGCCTGCTGCGCCCTCGTGTTTGCCATCGCGAGCGCGCTTTCGCACGCCTCCTTGTCTCCTGCGACGAGCATGAACGCGTCGCCGTCCTTCATCCCAAGCATGCGTCTGAGTTCGGCGAGCTCCCCTCCCTGGAAGCCATACGCAGGGAGGTCCTCGTCGCTGTGTATTATACCTCCCACGCCTGCGAGCTTAGCGTAGCCGCTTATCTCGGTTCCGAGCCTCCTTCCGGGATTTATCTCCTTGCTGAGCATTCCCTCATATCCCTGTAGCCTTGACGCCATCACAGCGCCGCTCACGTCCTCCAGGTGCTTCCTGAGCGCGTTGACCTTCGTCTCTCCGAACACGCTTGTCACGTCCACTGGCGGGTGGACGCGCACGTCCCTCCTCTGCAGCTCTTTCTTTATCTCCAGCAGGTTCTCCTGCCGCTCCACCTCACTCTCAATTATCTTGTCCATGGTGTCGAGTTCCTGGAAGCCCTTTATCTCGACCCTCGCCCCCTCGCTTATCGAGACGTTGACATCCTGCCTTATCGATCCTATGCCTCTCTGCACTTTTCCGGTAAGCCTGAGCAGCAGTCCTATCCTCTTCGCCACCTCTTTCGCCTCTGCCGGATTCCTTATCTCCGGGTCGGTGTCTATCTCAATCAGCGGTATGGCAAGCCTGTCAACGTTGTATATGACAGCGCTGCTGTCGCTGTGCTCTATTCCGCTGGACTCCTCCTCCAGGAATATCGACGATATGCCAATGGTCTTTCCTGAGATCTCCATGCTGCCCCCGTGCCCCACCATCACGGTCCTCTGGAACGCGCTAGGATCGCTTCCGTCAACCACCTCCTTTCTCATCGGTTCCAGCTCGGCGGGCACCCATGCGCCGAAAGATGCTGCTATCTGCAACGCCGCATCGAGCGCTTCTCTGTTCAGCTCGTGCGGCGGCTCCTCGTCCACGTCCACCAGGCAGGTGGTGTGCCTGAACGTGTTGTATATGAACTTCCTTCCCCTCCTCGTTTCGAACGCCGCGGACAGATCTATCCTCCCGAGCTCCCCGGCAACGGCCCTCTGCCTTCTCTCTATCTCCGCTATGGATACGTCGTTCGTCATCTGCGCGTCGCATGAGCAGAAGAGCTTGTGCTCGGTGGCCAGCCGCTGGTGTATCTCAAGTCCACACTTGAATCCGAGCTTTGCATAATCGTGTCCTGTCATCCTAATCCCAGTCTATCTCCGTTCTCTCAGTTATCTCGCCGGCGATGTTCTTCGCAAGCAGGTTTGCTGCCTCTGTCCTCTTGTGGTTGCCCAGGAGCCATCCCAGTTTCACGAGCGCGACCTCCGGGAGCATGTCCTCGCAGTATACCGCTCCCGTGCCTGAGATGAGCCTCAGGTTCCTGTAGACGTTGGCGTTGACCCTTCCGTTTAGGCACTGGGATGTCATGCCGACGACCATCCCCGATTCCACGGCGCGCTTGATGTGTCCAAGCCACGAAAGCTTCCCGTCGGTCGGGGCTACGGCTACGTGCCCCATGCCCGTGCCCTCTATTATGATGCCCTTGTACCCCCTGTCTATGTAGAAATCTATTATCTCTGGATCGGAGTTTGGATAGAACTTGAGCAGCGCGACCCTCGGCTCGTAGCCTGGAACAACTCGCATTCGACCGCCTTCGCTTCTCCTCTTCCTGCTCTCGTCCATGTACTCGATGTTGCCGTGCGTGTCTACTCTTGCTATCGGCCTGCCGTTTACGCTTCTGAACGCGTCCCTGCGCGTCGTGTGCAGTTTCCTGACCTTTGTCCCGCGCATAAAGTTGCAGTAGCTATCGGAGGCGTTCGCGTGCATGCATATGCCAACCTCTGCCACGTTGCCTTTTGCTGCCATGTGGGCTGAGCAAAGCAGGTTCATGAATGCATCGCTGGAACCCCTGTCAACGCTGCGTTGCGCTCCGGTGAGCACCACCGGGCCGTTCACGCCTTCAAGCATGAAGCTAAGCGCGGCTGCGGTGTAGTGCATCGTATCGGTGCCGTGCGTCACCATAACCCCGTGCGAGTCTGAGAGCGCCTTCGCAACGGCCCTTGCTATCTCCTGCCAGTTCTTGTAGGTCATGTCCTCGCTTGCGATGCGCATCGGGCTGACGACCTTGAAGTTTGCAACGTCTAGTATCTCCGGAACCTGCGCAAGCATCTCTTCCGGTTCGACGAGCATGTGCACCGCGCCGGTCACGTAGTCTACCTTGCTCTCTATCGTGCCGCCTGTGGACACGATGGCAACGTCGGGGAGCCCTTCTTTCTTCTCTAGTTTTACTCTCGGGAACGCGAACGACTCCTTCTCGCGCTGCAGCCTCTCTATCTTAGAGCCGCGCTTGAGCTCTAGACCTATGTTGTACCCGTTCTTGAGCTTGATCACTAGCGCGTCCTGGTCTCCGAACTCGGGTCTTGGAAGAAGCACGCCCTCGAAGCTCTTTCTGTTTGAGACGACCCTCACCGTGTCGCCGGGCACGATGCCCTTTTTCTGCAGCAGGGCCTCTATTTCCCTAGAATACATGATGCAAACTACGTTTCTCCATTTTAAATTCCTTTTGCAGCCGTGGCTGAGATGTATTTTTATACCTTCACTGAGCAATGGATTGGTAAAAGGTCAGCTAGAATGCGATGCGAAAAGTGCGGCCGTGATGTCTTCAAGTTCGTTGTATGCAACTACTGCGGCAGGAAGATAGGGCAGGAATGCATAAAGAGCTCTAAAAGGAAGAGCAAGGTGGTCAAGCTCGTGATCTGCAAGGACTGCTGGAGCATCTTGCCGAGGAGGAAGGCGTACAAGAACGCGGAACCTTCCGTTCCTGTAGTGCAGCCACAGGCGCAGCCGCAGCGTTGATCACAATTTCTCTATAGCCACCGTCAGCTTCTCGTCCTCTATGTCAAAGCTCTCGGGCCCGAGACCCTCCTTGACATGCTCGCGCAGTTCTACCGCGTTCACATCCCTCTTTATCTTCGCGTGGTTCTTCTTCACCACCTCCGCGAACTGAGGGCTCGCCTCGAAGAATACGCCTATCCTGTCCTGCTTCTTCATCCCCTTCGACTTCCTGGCAAGCTGCACCCTCCTCTCAAACTCCCTGACCATTCCCTCCTCCCACAGCTCCCTGCTCATCTCCTTGTCCACGGAGGCGATGCCGTGCTTGAACACTATCGCATTCTCACCCTCAAGCTTCTGCACTATAACGAAGTGCTCCGCCTTTATGTCAACAAGCCCCTTGTCCGTGTGCAGCGAGTAGTGGCCGCTCTCCGAGACAGCATTCTCCAGCGCGTCTGCGTCCTCCTTCTTCAGCGCCTCTCCCACAGCTCCCGCCTTCTCCTTGAAGTCCGGCCCTATCCTTGCAAAGACCGGCCTTACCTCCTTGCCGAAGCTCTCTACCCTCTTCGTCTCGATCTTCTTGATGTTCGTGTATTCTTCTATCAGCGGAGATAGCCTCTCCAGCGCTATCTGGGTCTTGTCGTCCTTGACCTCAAGGAGCCCTTTTGCGATCGGCCACCTGAGCTTTATGTTTGCCTTCTCCCTGCTGTTCAACAGCGCTGTCATCGCGTCTCTCGCGATCGCAAAATCCTCTTCAAGCGCCGCGTTCACTGCCCTGCGGTCCACCCTCGGCCAGTCCTCCATGGAGACGCTCTCCTCGGTCGCATACAGCTGCGTGTATATGTACTCAGTTGAGAACGGTATTATCGGAGCCGTGAGTACGCACACCGTCTTCAGCACGTACGCAACGAGGTTCGCTATCCTCTTCAGTTCCCCCTTCGTCGCCTCCGCGGCCCTTTTCTTCGCCAGCTTGAGGTAGAATCTGCTGAAATCCTCAACGAAGAAGCTCCTCGCCTCGTTCACGGCCGTGTCAAGGAGATACCTGTCGAAGTTCTCATTGAACTTCGCCACAAGGGTGTTGAGCCTTGAGAGTATCCATGCGTCTTCGGGCGTGAGCGATGCCGCGCGCGGCTTCTTTACGTTCTTCATGTCAGCTCCGGATAGCGCGGCCAGCTCCTTCGCCAGCTCCGCTGTGTTGTAAAGCGTTATTATGTCCCTGTCCGCGTCGACCATCTCGTCCTTCTTCAGCTTAAGCTCCTGCCATCTCGGATGGCTCGAGCACCAGAGCCTGAAGCCGTCTGCGCTCGCTATAGTGAAAAGGTCGTTAGCGGTCACCGCGTTGCCGAGGTGCCTGTGCATCTCTCCGCCGAACTGGTCCTTCATCATTCCCCCTATGACCACGTTCCTGAACGGAGTCTTGCCGTGATACGCGACGCTCGTGCGCATCAGCGTAGCGAACCAGCCCCTTAGCTGCTCGTTGCTCTCGGTGATCCAGTCTGCGGGGAAGAGCCTGCCGAACTCGACGCCGCTCAGGCTCGCGGTATGCGCGATCCCGGCGTCGTACCAGACGTCTATCACGTCGGGTATGCGGCGCATCTCCCCCTGGCACTTCATGCACTTGAACCTCACCTCGTCTATGTGTGGCCTATGCAGGTCTTCTAGTTCTTTCTCGAGCTTCGCCCTTTCCATCAGCTCCCTCGCCGAGCCCATCACCTCTATCTCTCCGCAGGAAGCGCATTTCCATATAGGTATTGGCGTTCCCCAGTACCTCTGCCTGGTTATCGTCCAATCCGGAGAGCTGTTTATCGCCTCCGCGAACCACTCCCGCCCGGCCTCCGGCTGCCAACTGACCTTCTGGTTCTGCTTGAGCATCTTCTTCTTGATCCTCTGCACATTCACGAACCATTGCTCGGTTGCGCGATAGATGAGCTTGGTGCCGCACCTCCAGCAGTGCGGGTAGCTGTGCTTTATCTCCCCCTGGCCTAGCAGCGCGCCCGCAGCTTTCAGATCCTCGAGCACGCGCGGATTTGCTTCCTGCGGGACCAGCAGCCCAGAGTACGCGCCCGCCTCTTCTGTGTACCTTGCGTGGACGTCAACTGGCGAGAAGATAGGCAGCCTGTGTGCCTTGCCAAGCTTCTCGTCCTCTATGCCATGCCCAGGGGCCACGTGCAGCAGCCCGCTTCCCTCCAAAACGGTAACGAAAGTTTCGCTCAGTATCACCTTATGGTACTTCCTCAGAGTCTTCTGCATCGGCACCTTGTCCTCCAGCGGGCTCAGGTACCTCACGCCCTCAAGCTCGCTGCCATAGAACTCCTTCAGCACCGCCGCGCTTGCCTTCATGACGCTTGCAAAGTCGTCAAGCCTCTCCTTTGCGAGAATGTAGTCCTTGCCGTCAATCTTTGCGAGCACGTACATCTCCTTCGGATTGGCCGCTATTGCGACGTTTGCGGGCAGCGTCCATGGCGTGGTCGTCCACACCACGAGATGCGTGTCGTGACCAATCTCGATCCTGTCGCCCTTGCTCCCGACCGCGGGGAAGGCGAGGAAGAGCGAAGGATCTGTGTCCTCCTGGTACTCCAGCTCTATGCTTCCTCCCGCAAGCACCGTTTCGCAATGCGGGCAGTATGCAAGCGGCTTCAGGCCGCTGTAGACAAGGCCCTTGTTGTATATGCTCTTGAATATCTCCCAGCCCTTGTTCATGTACTCCTTCTTGTACGGAAGGTAAACGTTCGCAAAGTCAAAAGACGCGCCTAGCCTCATTAGCGTCTGCGTATCCTTCTCTATGCCCTTGTCGACAAGCTCCCTGCAAGCCTTCACGAAGCTGGCTATGCCCACCTTGTTCTCTATGTCCATCTTCGACTTTATGCCGAGGTTCTTCTCCACTTGGTTCTCGGTAGGCAGTCCATGTACATCAAACCCGTTCCTGTCGTGCACGCTGAACCTCCTCTGCTTCTTGTAGCGCACCACCATGTCCTTTATGGTCGTAACCCACATGTGGTGCGAGGCGAGTTCGGAATAGGCGTACGGGGGGCCATCCAGGAAATAGAACTTCTTGCCCTTGCCAAGCGCCCTGACCTTGTTGTTCGTGTCGTGCTCCTTCCAATATTCGAGCATCTCCTCTTCGCGTCCCCTAAGATCCAGCATCAAAACTCAACCGAGCAATTAGGATTACCAATTGCATTGCTATTATTAAAAAGCTAATGTATTATACTCTCACGATTCGATGAGAAATGCCGATGCGGTGTCGATTCTGCGCATACCGCTGCTGCTCCTCCTTGTGTACGCCATATCGGTAAGGGCAGACGCTGCAGCGTCGCTCGTCCTTCTCGCGATACTCTTCGTGTCAGACGCCGCCGACGGCTACCTTACCTTCGACGAGAAGCTTTCCATGTCGGATTTCGTGCACTATCTCTTTGAGGAGGCGCGACTCGCAAGGAAGAGGGAGCGCTCAAGGCCAAAGACGCCACGGTACGCCGCATTCCTCGACATAGGAGTCGACAGGTTGATAGAGTACGCGCTCTGGCTCACCTTTGTCCTGCTCTCCGTGACTCCCTGGTTCGTGCTCGCCATAGTGTTC
This sequence comes from Microcaldota archaeon, assembly GCA_021818925.1. GTDB lineage: Archaea > Micrarchaeota > Micrarchaeia > Micrarchaeales > CABMGC01 > JAJYVH01. The sequence goes on from JAKASU010000001.1 coordinate 144,919, forward strand.
CTCAGGAACACGATAGCGGATGCGCTCGTGCTGAGGAAGAGGAAGGCATTCTCCGAGATGCACACCGGTTTCGGAAGGATAGCATCATCGCACGTAAGCCGCGGCGCCTATGCGGTACTGAAAGCTGTCAACTTCGCCTACCTTGTGCTCGTCGCTACCGCTGGATGGCCCATCTCGGCCGGCTACGCCCTGACCGCAGCCGTCGTGGTATTCTCCCTCTTCCGCGGCGTAGCGGAGATATACGAGGCTACGCGCTGATAGCCTAATAAACTCTTTTTCCTTATTCCAAGCATGGCGATGAGGCTCCAGACCGCCACGGAGTTCCTGGTGACATACGGCTGGGCGTTCACAATCATAGCGATAGTGTTGCTCGCGCTCTACACCAGCGGGTTCTTCAACCCCAGCACGTACTCTTCACAGCAGTGCGTGCTCTCATCCGGCTTCAACTGCCTCAGTTTCTTCATGTCCACCAACGGCCTGCTCTCCGTCAACCTCCAACAGTCGCAGAACAACGCGATAAACGTGACCGCGATAGGCTGCAACGTCAACGGCACGCTCACTCGAATGATCAAGCCCTACAATCCTCTCGCTCCCGCGAGCAACCAGGTCTTCATACCGATCGGCGGCAACTACACCTTCAACGTGCAGTGCTACGGCAACGGAGGCCCAGTGGCGGGCAACACGCTCAGCATTTTCACCGGAGTGCTCACACTGAACTACACGAACGAAGTGACCCAGCTGCCCGGCACCTCGATAGGCAGGGTAATCGTCAAGGTTACTTAGTTTTAATAAATTGTAGTTATTCATATATTCGGCGCTGGTTTAATGCTCGACCCCGACGATTTCTACGATTTCGAGTCAAGGATTTTCTCTGAGCTGGAGAGCAAGCTCAGCATAATACCCGACGATGCCGACAGGAACAGGTTCATCGAGACCATAGCAAAGACCATATCGCCCGCGGTTTCCCCGGATGACATAAAGAAGGTCATAGCCGATTCTAAGAATTTCGGAGTGCTCGAAAAGTTCCTTAATGACGAGAGCGTCGAGGACGTGATGATAAACAACACGAACAACATGTTCCTCTACCTGTCCGGCAGGGGCTATGAGAAATCAACGGTCAAGGTAGAGAGCAAGAAGGAGCTAGACCTTCTTGTAAGAAAGCTGAAGATGTATGCCACCACCGAAGTATCAAACAAGGAGATATTTGACGTCCACCTTCCCAACGGCTCGAGGGCCAACATCGTCGACTCGCCGCTCGGAGCAGACATAACGGTCAGGAACTTCAAGAAGTCGGCGCTAAGCATAATCGACCTGATAAACAACGGAGAGCTTAGCTACAACCTGGCCGGCAGGCTCTGGCTCTACACCGAGGGGCTGAAGGTCAGGCCGGCGAACCTTCTCATCGGCGGAATGCCGGCAAGCGGGAAGACGACGCTGCTCAACGCGATGTTCAGCTTCTTCAGACCGGAGCAGAGGATCGTGGTTATAGAAGAGACGTACGAGCTCAACACCGATACTCAAGAGAACACCGTAAGGCTCGAGACGAGTCCAAGGCTGCCGATGGACGAGCTTGTAAAGAACGCGCTCAGGATGAGGCCCGACCTGATTATAATAGGAGAGGTGAGGGGCCCGGAGGCCAAGGACATGCTAACCGCGATGAACATCGGCAAGATATCCATGGGCACGATACACGCGAGCACCGCGCGAGACGTAATAACGAGGCTGCAGCACACTCCGATGAACATAGAGATGGACATAATACCGCTAATAGATGCGATAATCATAGTGTCGCAGGTCAACGAGAACCAGAGGCCTGTGAGGAAGATAACGCAGGTATCTGAGATATCAGGGATAGAGACGCAGGTTCTCCTCTCGGATCTTTACAGCTACGACTACAAACTGCACAAGAGCTCAGACGTTCTGCCGAGCGTGACCTACAGGGACACTCTGGCCAAGCTCACCGGATACACGCCCACCGAGATAGTCATCGAGGAACAGCGAAGGGGCAAGATACTTGAGAGGCTCAACAAGACCGGGGTCAGGGACCTCAAGGGGATAAGCGCGTTCGTCAGGGAGTACTACGATGACCAGAAGAAGGCGCTTGCGAAGTTAGACCTTGCAAACCTCGGAACGCTCCCTTGGTAGTCAGGGCAGGTACTGCTCCTTGCTTATCTTCTCCTTTATGTAGTCGCCGACGAAGGTGAGGTTCGGGCCCTGCAGCGCATCCTGCTCAAGCTTTATCTTGCCCTTTATCATGCGCTCCAGCTCGACCACCCACTCCTTGTGCTTCTTTATCCACTCGTACTGCAGCATCTCCTGGGCGCGCTTCAAATCCACTTCGCTCGCCTTTATCGTCAGCTTGTTCAGGAACTTGTACTTGTCGAGGTCGGACATTGTCACGCCGATGAACCTCGCCTCCGGGGTCGCGACGTCGTTGCCTATGTACGCTAGGTTTATGCTCCCGGTCTTGATCGTCCAGTAAATGTACCAGCCCCAAGCATCGGAATCAGTGAACACGAAAACGGGCAGCTTCTTGTCCGCGAGCTTGCGTATCAGCCTCCTAGTGCCCCTCGTAGCCTGGCCCTGCGGCGTAAGGAGTATGCAGTTCTCCTTCTTCCAGAACTTGTCCTCGTTGAGCCTCTGCCATATGGCGTCCTTCTCCACAACGAGCACGTACTTCGCCCTTATGTCAACGAAATCTATCTCGTTGTCCACGTCGCTCGGTATGGACCAGCCGGTCCTGCCTGTCTTGCTGCAGTCCATCTCGATACGCTCGCCTCCCGAAGTGTCCACCACTTTCATGTTGCCCGCGAGCACTCCCCTCCTCGTGGCGTTGAGGTTGAGTTCCTCCCTCTTGACGTTTATCGCGACCTCGAGGTCCTCGATGAGCGGGTTGCTCTCCGCCTGCTCGCTGAAGATGCTCTCGTCAACGTCCTCGCCAAGCGAGAACTTGAGCTGGTAGAAAAGCCCCCTTATGCTCGTGTGTAGATCCTCCTCAAGGAACTTGTGGCACTTCGCCGCTATCGCTATCGTCTGCATGAACTTCTTTGCCTGGGCGACGTTGATGAAGTTCCTCTCCTCCTTAGCGGCCCCCAGCCTGAGGTAGCCTTCCTTCTTGTCGAAAACTATGTTGCTCCTGGTTCGTGCAGCAGTCACGAACCTCGGGTTCTTGCCCTCTTCTATCTCTGACACGACGTCCTTGCCCAGCTGCTCCAGTTTCTTGAGCGCTGCCTTCTCCTGCATGCTACTTCACCGCGGGCATGCCGCTCACAAGAAGCGGCGGCCTCTCCCTGGAGTCTGCGACGAAGTAGTGGCGCAGCTCCCCTATTATCGCGTTTCTCCTTGAGCTAGGTTTCAGAGAGTAGTTGAGAACGTCGGCTATGTTCCTCGCGTAAAGAAGCTTGACCTTCTTTGCCATCCTGCTGTCCAGGTAAACGTCCTCCTTGTTGCTCTCCGGTATTATCACGTACCGTATCCCCGCATCTATCGCGGCCTTCACCTTAGCGGTAACGCCGCCAACTGGCAGCACCATGCCCCTTACTGAGAGCGAGCCGGTCATTGCAACATCCTGCTTGACCGGTATGCCTTCGAGTGCCGATATGACGCTGACCGCCACGGAAACGCTGGCGCTGTCTCCCTCGATGCCCGAGTACGTCTGTATGAACTGGACGTGTACGTCATAGCTGGACATGTCGCGGTGCATATGCCTTTTTATCACGGCGCTGATGTTCTTCACCGCCTCCTGGGCTATCTTGCCGAGCTTTCCTGTGGCTATGAGCTTGCCCTCTGCACGCGAGCTGGCCGGCGTGACCTCGGCCGCTATCGGAGTAACGATGCCTGTCGCGGTGACGTTCGCGCCCATCACAGCGAGCCCGTTCACCTTGCCTATCGCATAGCCTTTGGTTGCGAAAACGCGGTAGTCCTTGGTGTACTCCAGCTCCTGTTCCGCGTACTGCGCCTCTATTGGCTTAGCGAACCCGAGCGCCTCAAGCACGTCCTCTCTCAACACCACCTTCCTTCCCCTCTCCATCGCTATGTCTCCCGCAGCCCTTACAAGGCCTCCGAGGTCCCTAAGTATGAGCGTGAGTCTGTGCTTCCTGCCCGCACGCCTCCTCGCGTCATTGATGAGCTCGAGGCACGCCGCATAGCTGAAAGGAGGTATTCGCGTGTCCTTCGCTATCTCCTGCGCTATGAATCTTATGATCTTCTCCCTGTTCGCTTCCGTGTCCGCCATCGTCGATTCCATGTACACCTCGTACCCATATCCTCGTATCCTGGACCTAAGCGCGGGGTGCATCCTTTCTATGTCCTGCAGGTTCCCTGCGGCAACAAGAAGGAAGTCCGCAGGCACCGGTTCCGTCCTGACTATCGCCCCGGAGCTGAGCTCGCTCTGGCCCGTAATCGAGTACTTCTTCTCCTGCATAGCGGTAAGGAGTTCCTGTTGCGACTTGGGCTCGAGGTCAGCAATCTCGTCTATGAATAGAACGCCCTTGTTCGCTCTGTGCACCGCGCCGCTCTCCACCCTGAGGTGTGCAGGGGTGCCCAGTCCGCCAGAGTTATGCGTGAGTATAAAATCTACCAGGTAGTTTCCACTCTCTGTTGTAAGGTTGTATACGAATCCATCGTACTGTTCCTCCTCTATGCTCTCTATCTCATCGAACGCGTAATCTCCGTGGCCCAGCGCTTTCAGCCGTGTTACTCCCTCATCGTTTGCTCCTAGTTCTGAAAACCTGGCACTAATCTTATTGAGGAGATTCCTTGTCAGTCTTGTTTTTTCAACAGCGGGATTAATCGACCAGAAATCCCGATGTATTTTTTCTTTCGATACTCCGAGTTTCCCTCGTATACTATCAAGCATCGAGAAATCCAAAGGAATAACGTCATCAAAGCATTCTTTACCAAATCCAGTTTCAGCAAGATAGACGTCAAGATTGTCCCTGTGAATCCGATTCACCGTGCTCGCGTAGTACTGCTGTGACCATTCAAAGCTATTCCATCTGAGAGCATGCTGTAATACGCCCCTCTCCTTGCCGTACCCTCTATCTACCCTTGTGTGGTATTTCGGATTCATTCCTAGAGTGAGGAAAAGTGCTCTTATCTGCTGCACATAGGTCTTGCTTGACGAGAGTATCTCGAACTGCCCCTGCTTGTTTACATAGCCGTCCAGCGACATCAATCTCGACAGAAAAATGATCTTCTTGGTACGAGTCTGCAAAAACATAGCATCTGGAATTCTTTTCTCCTTATTTTCAGTCACCCCAAGCGCCCGCAATTCTTTGCACAAAGATGCCGAGTTCAAACTTATCTGCGTGGCGCCGTCAGGCCTGGTCTTAATCTTCGGTGCATAGCCAAGTTTCTCTATATCTGTCTTAATCTGGTCGATTTTAAACTGGCGCTTGAAATTGAATTCTATGTGCCTCTCACCAATGTAGCCGTCCGCCAGGAGGTCGGCAATGAAGACTATCATTGCATCGTCGATGGCCTTCCCATCACCTGTGCCTATCCTCTCAGGGATGATGAGCCTGCAATCGGCAGCGATGTTTCCCGCTTCCGAATACTCTATCGCGCCATCCTTGCCTAGAAAAGCCATCGGGTGGTTCGGCGTAACCCTTATGCTGCTGCCGCTTCTCGTCCTTATCTTCAATATCCTACCTGCATATTTTCGTCTGTATGCCCTAATGACAGAAGCCGGAGCAAGTTTGAATTCGCTGTCGAATCCTCCCAAAACCTTTGTGCTATTATGGTCCAGCTCGACTTCGCCGCTCACGCCATCGGCGAAGCATGGGTCAACGAGCTTCTCTATCGGCAAAATATTGCCATTACCTAGCACGATTTTTTCTCCTGGCAAAATACACTGCAACGGGTCGTGCTTCACGTCGCCGAGCAGCGCACCGGCGCGAGATCCCGTCGCGTCGACGAAAGGAGCGTGCGTCATGCCCGTGTTGTCAACTATGAGCTTTGGCTCGTTCGACTCGAAGAAGCCAGGGAACATGCCCACCCTCCTGAAGCTTCCCACAAAAACGACAGCGGACGAGAAGATAAGCACACCAAGAATCAGCGCAGCGAACACGAGTATCTGATAGCCGGAAAGGAAGCTGCTGAGCGCGAAGACCACAAGCAGTATGATTATCAGCGCGGTTATCGGAACTATACTGCTCCTTCCCTGCGTTGTGTCTATCTTGCCGTGCAGTTTCTCGCGCTGCACTATCTGCCTGCCCTGGCCGTCTCCCAAAGGCTTCGGCGTCTCTCCCGGCTTTGTCTCAACCTTCGGGTAGGTCTTGACCGACTTGACCACGGGCCTGTTCTCGTCATTCGGGTTCTTGTATACAAGGACGTCCTCAAGGTCGGTGACGGGCATCAGCTCCGCCATCGCCTGCGCAAGCATCGTCTTGCCGGTTCCAGGCTGACCGATCAAAAGCACATTGCGATGCTGTTTTGCCGCCTTCTTGACTATGTCTACTGCGCGCTCCTGCCCTATCACCTGGTCGACGAGCTTGTTTGGCAACTTTATTTCCGCTGTGGTGGCAAATCTCTTCATGGAACCATTATAGTATGTATAATACGTGCCTGGGTTTAATATTTCTAACTATCCTTTAGACGAGGTTTTTCCATCGGGAAGTTAGCGGATTAGCGGAACTGAGAAAAAGTTTGAGCGGGAGGCGTTTAGAGGGTGGGGAATAACGGGTAAAATACGCTCTAAACGCTCTATAATATAAAGTGAGTAAAATATTTATATAACTTTCCAGAAATCCCGCCGCACATCTCCGAAAGCGGGACGTTTTGTCGACGTATCGTTATAACTCTGTTATCAAACCCTTCAGATTGCGCGAAGGATCGCAATCGTAGATAAGGATTAAAAGATGGCCTGCGCCAATAGTTGCGAAAGGCATGGATGTCGAAGGCAAGATAGAGCTTATCAAGGAAGAGCCGCTCGAGGAGATTATAACAGAGCCGGAGCTTCGCGAGGTGCTTGAGACAAACACAAAGCCGAAACACTACATAGGCCTGGAGATAAGCGGCATGCCGCACATCGGACACTTGCTCTTCGCAGGCAAGAAGATAAACGACTTCGCAAAGGCGGGCATAGAGACGCAGATACTGCTCGCTGACTGGCACACGGTCGCGAACAACAAGCTTGGTGGCGACTGGGAGAAGATAAAGCAGGTGTCAAAGTTCTACCGCGACCTCTTCAGCCTCTTCTGCCCAAAGGCGAGGATAGTGTTGGGCTCAGACCTCTACCCGCAGACCAAGAACTACTGGGAAACGCTCATTCAGGTCTCCAGGAGGACAACCATGGCGCGCGCTACACGCATGCTTGTGATAGAGGGCAGGAGCGAGAAGGAATCGCTACACGTATCGCAGTACATATATCCGATAATGCAGACCACTGACATATGGGCTCTCGATGTTGACCTCCCGCACGCCGGGATGGACCAGAGGCGTGTCCACGTCTTCGCCAAGGAGGTGTTCAAGGAGATGAGGATGAAGAAGATAGTGCCTCTCCATCACCATCTGATGCCGTCGCTCGTCGAACCGCCGCAGTTCAAGGCCGACATGCCGAAAGAGGAGCAGGTGGCAGCGCTGAAGATGAGCAAGTCAAAGCCCGGTTCCTTCATATCGGTCCTCGCCACGGAGAGCGAGGTGAAGGATACGATGAACAAAGCGTGGTGCCCGGAGGGCGTCGTTGAAAACAACCCCGTTCTCCTACTTGACAAGTATGTGGTTCTGCCCATGCTCGGCGAACTGCGTGTGGAGAGGAAGGCAGAGCACGGAGGCGATGTAGATTACACAAGTTACGAGCAGCTGGAGAACGATTACCACGCGAAGAAGCTTCACCCATTGGACCTCAAGGCCGCAACAGCAAGCTCGCTCTCTGATATACTTAAGCCGGTTACGCAGAAGCTCGGAGGCCAGCGCCTTTCGTTATCAAAGCTGCTCGCATCGTAGTCAGCTCAGGCCTATCAGCACAGTGCCAACCGTTATGATTAGTATTCCGTCCCAGCGGAGCGTCGGTATTGTTTCTCCAAGCAGGAAGAACGCGATGATGCTGGCGAATATGTAGCTCAAGCCAGTAAAGCCGTACGCCCAGCTCAGGTGGGTACGGCTGAGCACATAGAAGTATACCACTGTCGAGGCCCCGTACGCGATCACGCCGAGGGCCACGAACGCCACGAGCTCTGTGAGGCTGCCTGTCACCCCTATCTTGAAGAACACCTGTCCCATCGCCCCGAGCAGCGTGCTGACGAGGAGAAGCGCCGCAAATGCTGCTTTTCCTCTCATCTTCGCACCTATAGCGTCACCGATATCACCGCTATTCCGGCGAGTATCAGCGCCATTCCGAGCACCCTGTGCAGGTTGACGCGCTCATGAAACACCACCTTGGAGATGAGGAGCACGAAGACGAAGGTGCTTGCGAATATCGGATAGACGAACGAGATGAGCGGCGCGCTGTCAAGCGCGTAGAGGTACACCGCAAGGCTCACCAGATAGAGCGCACCACCGAGCAGTATGTCCCTCTTCTTGAACTCCCTTATTATATCGCGAACGCTGAACCGGAACTCCTTCAGGCTGCGCTTGTAGAAGTACTGCGCCACCGCAGCTATCAGGGCCGCTGACAGCGTTATGCCTATGATTTCCGGCGCGCCAAGCATCAGAACACAAGTGGGATGCGCTGCGAAGCCTTATAATTTTTAGCCTGTATAAGAAACTGTCTCGTGATTCCATGCAGCTAAACTTCGATTTCCTGGAAAACCAGCACGAGATGCAGGCATTCGCATACTCGATAGGTGTCATAGTGCTCAGCATTTTCGCGGTAGCAGCGTTCATACTCTCAGGCAGCAGCATAATCTTCTACGCTTTTGCGGTGCTCGCGGTGGCGCTCGGCCTCTACATGGCCTACCACATGTCCAAGACGCCAGCCTCGCACGCCTCGCCGTCTTCTGTAAAAAGGAAAAGCAGGCGTTAGCTGATCTGATGCGCAATCTCATAGTAGCTGAAAAACCAAGTGTAGCGCTGCGCATAGCGCTCGCGTTGGGGAACGGCAGGCCGCTCAGGAAGAGCATGGGAGGTGTGAGCTACTTCGAGCTTTACAGGGACGGGGACACGCTGTACGTTGTCGCTGCGGCCGGACACCTCTTTACCCTGTCGCAGAAAGGGGCGAGCAAGACGCTGCCCATATTCGACCTCGAATGGACGCCATCGTTCAAGGTAAACAAGGAAGCCTATTTCACGAAGAAGTACCTTGACGCCATAAAGGACGTGAGCAGGAGCTGCGACGCGTTCACCAACGCCTGCGACTACGACGTCGAAGGCACTGTCATCGGAACGAACATCATAAAGTACGTCAAGACCAACGATGTCAACAAGGAGCCGGGCTGGGAGAACGTGAGGCGCATGCACTTCTCCACGACCACGAACCAGGACCTTCTCGCCTCGTACGAAAAGAGGGAGGCGTTCGACAAGGGGAACTTCGACGCCGGAGAGACGCGCCACATGCTTGACTGGATGTGGGGCATCAACCTGAGCAGGGCGCTCATGCATGCGCTCTCATCATCGGGCGAGAGGAAGACGATGAGCATAGGCAGGGTGCAGGGCCCGACTCTCGCAATACTTGCTGAAAGGGAGAAGGAGATCAAGGCCTTCAAGCCCCAGGACTACTGGAACGTCTTTATACTTGTGAACGGCACCGAGTTCCTGAACAAGCGCGGCGCCATTTTCGAGGAGCATGCGGCTGAAAAACTTGTGAAGGAGGCAACCGGCGCGGTCGCGCACGTGGATGCTGTAGAAGTGAGGGAGTCGAAGCTCTTCCCGTTCCCGCCCTTCGACCTCACATCGCTGCAGCTAGAGGCGAGCAGGACGCTCGGCCTCGACCCTTCGAGGACACTGCAACTAGCGCAGACTCTCTACGAGCGCTCCTACATCTCGTACCCGAGAACCTCATCGCAGAAACTTCCCTACTCTCTGAACCTCCCAAGGATACTCAACGCCCTTGCCGGAAACCCGAAGTACAAGGAGATGGCTGACGCGCTGGTCAAGGCGCAGAGGTTCAGGCCGATCGAGGGCAGGAAGGAGGACGAGGCGCATCCCGCAATATATCCCACTGGGGAGAAGCCCGCAAAGCTGAGCGACGAGGAGGAGAAGCTGTACGATCTTATTGTGAAACGCTTCCTGTCTGTATTCGCAGAGCCTGCTGTGATCGAGCATACAGATGTCGCACTCTCTGTGGGCCAGGAGAGGTATGAGGCCAAGGGCAGCAGGACCGTGACGAGCGGATGGCTCAACTACTACACTTACTACAGACCGCAGGAGGCGAAGATGCCCGCATTCAAGCACGGCACAAGCGAGAGGGTGGAGAAGGCTCAGTCCAAGAAGCTTGTAACTAAACCTCCTGACAGGTTCAACAAAGCGAGCCTGATAGCGCTCCTCGAGAGCAAGGATCTAGGAACGAAGGCTACCAGGGCCGCTATAGTCGATACGCTCTTCAACCGCGGGTACATAGGCAACAAGCGCATCGAGGTGACCGCATACGGCATGAGCGTGTACGAGGCGCTGAAGCAGCACGTTCCCCCGATACTCGACCAGGCCCTGACAAGGAAGCTCGAGATGGACATGGACGAGATAGCAAGAGGCAAGACAACTGAGCAGGCCGTGATAAACGAGGGCAAGGAGATGATAGTGCAGATGATCGGCATGTTCGAGAAGAACGAGAAGGAGATAGGGGCGAGCCTAGGTAAGGGACTGGAAAAAACGAACCAATCGAACATACTTGGCAAATGCCTCAAGGACGGCGGCAACCTCGTTGTAAGGTACTCGAGGGCAGGAAAGCAGTTCGTGGGCTGCGCCAACTGGCCGAAATGCAATCAGACGTATCCGCTCCCGCAATATGCGAAGATAGTGCCCACAAGCAAGGTCTGTCCCCTGTGCCACACCCCGATAGTGAAGGTCTTCAGGAAGGGAAAGGTCTTCGAGATGGACCTAGATCCGAACTGCGAGACGAAGAAGGACTGGGGCAAGAAGAAAGAGGAAAAGGCCGAATCGGCGAAGACGATGCCCGCGGCGCAGAAGGCATCGGTGATTAAGAAGGCGACGGTTGCAAATAAGACAGTGAAGACTGCGAAGAAGGTTGCGAAGACAAAGAAGCGAGTCAATGTTCATCTACCCGAAAGTGTATAGAAAGCTGAGGCGCGGCCCGCAGGTGATACTGCCGAAGGACATAGGCATGATCATCGCCTACTCTGGAGTCGATAGGGAGAGCGTCTGTGTGGATGCCGGCACAGGAAGCGGATGGCTCACGGTAAGCCTTGCAAGAATTGCGAAACACGTCTACGGCTACGATGTCCGCGACGACTTCCTGAAGATAACGAAGCACAACGTTGACCTTGTGGGCGCAGAGAACGTCACGCTGAAGAACCAGGACATCACGAAGAAGATCGACGAGAAAAATGTGGATCTGGTTACCCTTGACCTTCCAAGCTCGGAGAAGGCGCTGAAGAACGCAAAGAAGGCGCTGAGGCCCGGAGGCTGCGTCGTCGGCTACTTCCCTAACATCGAGCAGGCGAAGAAGTACGTCGAAACACTTGAGAAGCTGGGATTCGTAGACGTCTACACTATCGAGAGCATTGTCAGGGACATACTTATCAGGAAGGAAGGCTCCAGGCCATCGACAAAAGGATTGTGGCACACCGGTTATCTGACTTTCGCCAGAAGCCCCGTCATGTGACTACTTCTTCTCTATGAGCGCAAGATTTGCCAGCATCGCCTCCAACTGTATGCGCTCGTTCGCGCCCTCCACTATGCGGAAGTTGTACTCTCCGATGGACCTGACGAGGCTGAGCTTGAGGTGATCACCGACAGGCAGGTTGAGCGCCTCCCTGTAGCACTGTAGCAGTATGTCCTCTCCGCTCATGCCGTAGTTCAGCATCAGCGTGTTGAGTTCGTTCCTCGCCTTCACGAAGTCGCCCTCAATCGCGTACCTGAGCATCGAAGTCACCTCCTTCGGCCTCGCCCTCGACGCAATATCGTAAATTGAGCGCTCGCCTATTTTCGGGCCTAGCACCGCGGCGCTCTGGAGCACGTTCGTTAGCTTCCTCAGGTCGCCTTCGCTCACATAGACAAGGGCCTCCACCGCCTTCTCGTCTATCTCAAGTCCTTCGCCCTTCTCTACCCTCTTTACGTACTTCTTGACCTCCTCCTCGTTGAGCGGCTTGAACCTTAGCACTACGCACCTGCTCTGTATCGGCTCGATTATCTTGCTGGCGTAGTTGGCGCTGAAGATGAACCTGGTTGTGGCCGAGTATCTTTCCATCGTCCTCCTGAGTGCGTGCTGCGCCTCCGGAGTTAAAGCGTCTGCTTCGTCAAGGAAGACGATCTTCACAAGCCCGCTCGTGAGCGGCAGCGTCCTGGCGAACTCCTTTACCTTTCCCCTTATCACGTCGATGCCCCTGGCATCGCTATTGTGAAGTAGCACCGGGCAGGTGCCGCCCCAAAACATTTCGCTCTCTGGTACAGAAACATCGTATACATAGCCATCATAGTCCTGGATTTCGATATTCTTTATCTTTACGGCGTATATGTCAGAGTCTATCAACTTTTTCAACGTTTTGAGCTCATTTTCGCTTACTCCAGCGTCTACAAGCTTCTCAATTATCTCTTTTACTGCATCCTTTCGTATCCTATCCGATTTCTTGTGATAAAGCTGGTGTCTTAGTAAGTGCTTCCAATTCAGGTTGGGGCGGATTCTCTCAAGTTCGTTTATTATGGGCTCTTTCGGTAGCAGTTCGCTTATGGAATAAAACGACGAACTCTTTTCCCATACCAACCTGGCTTCCCTGTTAAAGCACGAGCTTTCAATGTCCGAGAGTTTAGCAAGCCACACAATATCCACCAGAAGAGCCTGAGAAACTGAGCAGTAACGCATATAGTCCGACCACTCCCCAGTGGCGTCCCCTGCATAGCCTTTAAGAAATGCTTCTCTTACTCCGATCTGGGCGCCGAACATGAAGCTCGGCACTCTTTTACTGTGCGCAGTCTTACTTTCGGCTTCCACATTGTAAAAGTTTGCTCTGAAAAACCGTGCTAGCTGAGTGGAAGATACAGTAAGCTGAACTCCAGATTCCCTGTGGCTACTGCCTGACACAATTGTGTGGAGATGAACATTAAACCCAAGTCCCGTAATTATTTTAGATGCCGTTTCTACTGTCGGCATTTCTTCTGGATATCTGTAGGTAAATACCGACACTCCGCTTGTTTCGCCTCTGAAACCAGTAACCCCTTCTGCAGTGTAGCTCCCAAAAAGCCAAGCAATGTCGCTATCCACGTTTATCTTGTTCAACACAGTTCCTACTTTGGGGTTCAAGACAAACTCAACCATATTTCCGCGCCTCAGCTTAACCATCATGTTTGGTGAGAGGGACGAAACATCTAACTCAATTTTAGCACCCTCCATTAACGTTTTAAACGATACAAGCATGTCCCCGGGCTTCAGATTAGACGCTCTAACCGCTTTCAGGTCGCCGGTTTCACTAATCGTGATTACTGAGTGGTTCTGGCTTGTGCGCACCTTGCCTCCTTCAAAACTGATCTGAAGCACCTTGTCTACTTTATGCCTCGATATGTTTGCAACACCCGAGAACCTGGTTTTCAACGTGTTCTTTTCTATTGACAGCACTTCAAGCTCTTCAGGATAGGCATACTTTGCCACATCATCCGAGAAGCATTTTTTGGCAACTTCCCCAAAACTTACTCTTTCAATCTTCCCTTTTTGCCTTATCAGGACCGGTGTCTCTGGCGTTACGCTCGCGTTCAGTTCCTGGAAAGCCTCGTTTATGTTGTCGCCGTAAAGTTCTTTCGCCAGCGCAATGGCCGAGGTGGTCTTGCCCACTCCTGCGGGTCCGGCGAATATCATGTTAGGAAAGCTCTTTGACTTGACAAAGGCCTTTAGTCGCTGTGCTATCGCGTCCTGACCGATTACCTCGTCAATCTTTGAGGGCCTGTACTTCTCAGTCCAGGCTATATCTTCTATGCTGACCATGGACAAAAATCCCCCAGGATTAAGCCGCTAATAATTGGGCTAAAAAAGTTTATTAACACAATCAGTTCGGCACTATGTTGTCTACGACGAACTTCGGGTCGTATGGCATGAGATCCGTGTACTTCTCTCCGGTCCCGAAGTAGAGGACCGGAACGCTCGTGTCGCTGAGTATGGAGAGCGTGTTGCCGCCCTTCGCGTCAACGTCCAGCTTCGTGAGTATTACTCCGTCCAGTTTCGCAGCGGCGTCGAACCGCTTCACCTGCTCGAGCAGCGAGTTGCCCGCTATTCCTTCTCCGATGAATATGCACATATCGGGTTTGTTGACCCTGACCATTTTCTTCAGCTCCTCTATCAGGCTCTTGTTTGTCTCCTGCCTGCCTGCGCTGTCTATTAGCACCACATCTATATTGCGGGCCTTTGCATACGCCACAGCGTCGAACGCTATGCTTGCCGGATCGGCTCCGTACACGCCCTTTATCACATCCACGCCAAGCCTCTTTGCGTGTATAGCCGACTGTTCTATCGCCGCGGCCCTGAAGGTGTCGCTGGCCGATATCACGCAGCTTATTCCTTCCGTCTTCAGCATGTGCGCCACTTTCGCAATAGTTGTTGTCTTGCCTGCGCCGTTCGGACCCAGGAAGAGCACCTTGAATGGCCCCTCGCCCTTCTGCTTCTTCTCCTTTGCTCTCTGGAGCACGTCAATGCCGCTGTTCTTCGTCAGCGTCTGCATGAGCGAGCTCCTTATCTCATTCTTTATCTCCTTCTGCAGCTCTCCGGTGCCTATCTCCTTCCCCACGAGGTTCTCGTGCAGCCTGCCAACGAGTTTCTCGGCAACGTCGTAGTTGACATCGTTCTGCAGCAACGCTACCCTGAGCTGCTCGAGGAACGGGTCAGCGTCCTTCTCGCTCACCCTGACCTTTCCAAGAAAGGCCCCCTTGATCTTGGTTGTGAGTGTGACATCCGGGGCCTTGCGCCTTTCTTCCCTCCTCTCTCCGTGCCTTTCCTCCCTCCTTTCCTCGCGAACCTGCGTCTTCCCTTCTTCCTTTTTCGGTTCGGCCTTCTTCTCCTCCGCCTTTTCCTCCGCTCGCTCCTCTTCAATCTTTTCCTTCTTGCTGAGGCCTTCAACAAAATCAGAGAACTTCTTCTTCAGCCCTTCAAACATGCGGCTCACTTTGCGTTCAGCCACTCTGCGAACGCGCCATCCTTGCGCACCAGCCTTTCAATCCTTTCACCCAGAGCCTTTTTCGTTTCTTCGGACAACGACTCGGCGGTTTTGAGTAAGCCGTCTTCTAAGACGGCCCCTTGTTTCATCTTCGCTCTGCCAAACATCCTACTGACCCTGCTGCATGGCGTCTATCGCGTACTGTATGCGCATTATCTCGGTTTCGAGTTTCTGTTTCTCATCAAGCAGCTTGGCTATGGCGCCCCTGCTCTTCTCTATGCTCTTCTTGATGAACTCCTTTGCGCCTTCGATGTCCTTCTCAACAAGGTAGCCCGCTCCGACATACGTCATCACCTTCTTCACGTCCTTGACGCTTGCTTCAAAGTAGGTGCCGCCCTCGCCGCTCACGAGAATACTGGAGTTCTTGAGGCTGTCTTTCTTGTCAAGAAGCGCGAGGTTCCTATCCAGCGCACCCTCAGCGACGCTCATGGTCGTAAGCTCGCTCATCAGCGCCTCGTACTGCTGGTTGTAGAGGCTCTGGAGGTAGAACAGCCTGTTTACCCCATCCTCCTGCTTGCCTTTATCGTCAGCCATATTATCAACGCGCGCCTAGTCGCGCAGTTCTAATTGCATATCAATATTTATATACCCAGAAAAGCCAGAGAGTGCTTGTGAATGAATGCCAGAACAAATGCTTGGCAAGAGCAGCGAAACCGGAAAACAGACAATAAATGCTGAACCGTTCAAGACCGCTGTCAGGTCTGCGGGCGAAGCGCCTAAAAGCGACAGGTTCACACTATTCGAACGCTTCACGTTGAGATTGCCCAAGACAAGACAGAGCGCAATGGAATTGGGGGAGCTGGCGGAGAAAAAGCCCGAAAGACATTCGATTACTACCAAGCAGGCGCTTCTGACAGGCATCGGGGCCACCGCCGTTTCTTTCGGAATCCAGGCAGCCATATTCGCTTCACAGAACCCGTTCGTGGGCGGGACATCAAGCTTCTTCGTCAACGCAACCGCGCAGGCTCTGGGCCTTGCGCATAATCTCGTGCCAGCCGCCAGCCCGGTGCTGGTAGGTGTAGAAGGAATGCTTCTTTCCCTTGGGATAGGAGCAGCAACAACCACCGTGCTGACATACCTGGCGCACAGGAATTCCAAGAAGAGCTCTGAGTAACGGCCGATGGGTTCCTGTCAGAGGTTCAGGGCTTCGGCGACCCTTGAGAGTTCGAAGCCTGTCGTAGTCTCTCCGACTACCAGTCCCTTCGAGTTCGCTGCGACGCAGAGGCCTATGTTCACAGAGCCAAGGTTTGCGGTCGACTGCTCTGATTTCATTCCGACGAACTTTTCGATCGCCTCTTTCTCGTGTTCTGTAGCCCTGTTGTTCACCACAAGCCCAGCATTGGTGAGTATGTTGTTTGCTCCAACAGTCTTGAATCCGCCGGTTGAGGCCCTCAGCACTTCCACATTGAGTGCGTCGGCGATCACCTTCTCCTCGCCCTTTCCGTACTCGGGGTTGACCACCGCGAACTTGTCGTTTACAAGTATGTTGTTCTTGAGCGCGTTGTAATCCGTATGCAGCACCTCCACCCTGAACCCGTGCAGCTTCTCCTTGAGCTCCGATAACTCACGCTCATCTACGCCCGATGGAAGCAGAATGCCGTTTGAGTTCGCGACAACGTACACCCCGACAAATCCGGAATTGTTCACGCTCGCCCTTATTCCCTCCACGCCGAGCGCATCGCTCAGTATTCGCTCCTCGCCCCTGCTGGCGTCGTTTCCAATCAGGAAGAATTTGTCAGTGGCGGTGACCCAGGCACCGATGTAGTCGTTGCCCAGTATCTCGAGCTTCTCGATGCCCATCTCAATCATGCTTGCTTCTGCTGCCTAGGCTCCTTAGTCTCCTTGGGTTTCTGCTTCGCCTCTGTCTCTGCCTTCTTCTGGGGCTTCTTCTCTTCGGTTTTCTTCTGCTCCGCCTTTGCCGCTGCAGCTGGAGCCGCCACCTGAGCCTTCTGGCCGTAGATCTTCGCTTCCACCCTGTCAGCAGATTTCTCCACGTTTATCTTCAGCTTCGCCCACAGGAAAGAAGCGCCGCTCGCGTTCTTCGCTATGAACTCGCTGAGCTCCCTGTTTATGACCACCGTCTCCGGGTCGGACTTCGAGAACCTTGCCACCGCCTCCCTTACGAGTCCCGCCGCCCTCTTCCTCCTCCTTGCGGTGTGCAGCCTGAGAAGGCTCTTCCTCAGGTTTATCGTCATAGTCTGCGTCGTTGGTTGTGTTGCGCCCTGCGCCATATTCATGCACCCTTGATCTTATTTCCAAGGCTTACGCACTAAAGGCCAAGCCTCTTCTTCTTGTGCCAGGTGTTGAGCTTGAGCTTCCTGTGCCTCCAGTCTCTCGCGAACTTGTTGAACTGCAGCTTCCTGTGCGTCCTCACCATCGCGAGTATCGGCATTCTCCTGTTCCGCTTAAGCCTCTTTCCCAGCATCTGCTTCTTCTTGAAACTTTTCTTTCCCATCTGATCACTTGTGCTTGAACTCTATCCTGGATTCCGGCTTGAACGTGAGGCGCGAGAGCAGGTCACGCAGCTGCGGTTCCGTTATCGTGCCCGTTACCCTGTTTCCTCTTGCCATCGCGATCAGCAGGTCGAGAAGCTGCGCGTAAAGCTCGTAGTTTGCGACGCGCACATTCATGAGGCGCTCATAGGCCTCCGGCGTCATCAACCTCTTTACAGTTGCCTTCTTCTCCTGCTCTATCTGCATCTCCCGCAGGCGTCTGTTCACTTCCTTTCTCATTTTTGCCTGCGCTTCGTTGTCATCCTGTGAAGCATCCTTTGCCAATTTCAAGCACCGCGGACTATCTCGTTCGCTATCTTGTCAAGGAATGATTTGCCGCTGGCCGTTATCTCCCTTCCCTGCTTGCCCTTCTTGACGTAGCCTGCCTTCTCCAGCGCGTTGAGCGCGTCTGTTATCATGCTACCACCCGCGCGCATATGGTGGTGCCTTGTAACAACATGGCCCTTCCGGCTCCCGTACCTCGTCCTCAGCCTCGAGACGCCGACAGGCCCGCTCACATACACCTGCCTCAGCAGCGACGCGCTGCGTATGTACCAGAAGTCCTTCTGCGATGGTATCCTCTCCTTGCTCGGGCCCGTCTTAACGTAGTCGGCGTAAACAGGCTTCGCTATTCCCTTCTCCTTCAGCCTCTGCGCCGCTACGCCTACCAGTTTGCCCGAATCCACCTCATAGACATTAGCCATTCTGAAAACCTAAAATAGCGAATATAATGATATGTTAAGCTATAAATATGTAAGGATAGCAATAAAATAGCTTATTGTAGTTGGTCGCATGCAGATAAAAGTGAACGTTATCGAGGATGAGAGCAAGAGCTTCGTCGCCGAGCTTGTCGGCGCCGACAGGAGCTTCGTAGACCTGATAAAGGAGAAGCTGTCGGAAAACAAGGACGTAGAGTTCTCGAGCGTTGAGAAGGACCACCCCGAAACCGGCGACCCGAGACTTATCGTGAAGTCCTCGAAGAACGCAAGGGGCCTGGTGCTCAAGGCGATAGAGTCGCTGGAGGACGACCTGAAGGAGCTGGAAGGCGAGATACCAAAGAAGTAATAGGATGCCGGTAAAGCAGGGCATACGCATACTCGCGATAGACGATTCCTCATTCAGCAAGAAGGATAAAGAGGCGCTGGTTGTCGGCGTCGTCGGCAGGCAGGACCTGATCGAAGGCGTGCTCTCTTTTCATGTGAAGGTAGACGGCAGCGACGCAACAGGCAAGATAATCAGCAAGGTGAAGCGCTCTCACTTCCGCGACCAGATAAAGCTCGTTGCGCTGCACGGCGTGACCCTTGCGGGTCTCAACATGGTCGACCTGAGGAGGGTGAGCGGAGAGCTGAAGACACCTGTGGTGAGCATTATACGCAGGAAGCCGCACGCCGATGAGCTCGAGAAAGCGATAAAGTCCGCGGGCAGAGGCGCCTCAAAGCGGCTCGCGCTTCTGAAGGAGATGAACGCAATGATGCCGATACGCAGACATGCAGGTTTCTACGTGCAGCACGCCGGCATAAAGGCCGATGATTTCGCAAAACTTCAGGAGAATGCGATTCGGTTCCTCAGGCTTGCGCACATGATAGCCAACGGGGTATCTTCCGGGGAATCCAAAGGCAGGATATAGGGCCTAGTATCTCAGGTTGATCTGGAGCGCGACCACAGCGTTGAACTTCCCGAGCGCCAGTTTCTTCCTCCTCAGGCTTTCGCTCTTGTACGCCCTCTTTGATTCTACCGCGTACTTCTCGTACAAGCCGTGAAGCAGTTCTTTGACCCTGCGCCTGCTTATGCTGTCGTTTTCCAGCGCGTTCACGCTAACAGTGTCTTCAAACCAGAGGCTTTCGCTGTCCAACCCTTTCTTGAACGCCATTACCTCCAACGCCACTCCCGACCTTTCGGCAATCTCGCGAAGCGCAGCCATTGCACCTTCCGATTCCGTATCATTCTTGACCCGCATGCGCCACTCAGCCCCCCTTGCAAGGCCGTCAAGGGTCATCACAAGCTCTCCTCTCGTGATAAACGCCCTGTCCTTCTCCAGTATCGACGCCATTTTCTCCCCAGCCTAATTCGAAGGCAAGTATATAAACCATTTCCTGCATATACTTATCCTGCATTTAGGGGGTTTTCTAACTCCTCAGATGCTTCTGTGAAAATTGCTTTGGCAATTAGATTTAGTCTTGAGGAATGCAAGTAGTTGCGAACTCGCAAATTGCTCGCGGAAATAAACACACCAGCCATTGATACCAGTCGATGCTGCTGGAGGACACTGCTATCAGATTTCGACAGCCATGCAAGTTTGCTCACCGGCTTCGGTGGGCGGCGCACGGCTCAGTAACGCGTAGTCAATCTAACCTCGAGAGGGGCATAACGTTGGGAAACTGACGCTAATATCACATAGGCCAGGGACTCTGGAATGGAATCTTGGTCGAAATCGCTATGGAAATTGCACCATGGCGGCTCGAGGATGGGACTGCGTCGGATCAGGCAGATGGCGGGGTAACGGCCCACCATACCTTTGACCCGTAGGGGCTATGGAAGTAGAAGCCCCGAGAAGGGCACTGAGACAAGGGCCCTAGCGCTACGGCGTGCAGCAGGCGCGAAACCTCTACAATGCGCGAAAGCGTGATAGGGGGAGTCTGAGTGGCGCACTTCGGTGTGCCTTTTGCCAAGTCTAAATCGCTTGGCGAATAAGTGCTGGGTAAGACCGGTGGCAGCCGCCACGGTAATACCGGCGGCACAAGTGGTGTCCGCGATTATTGGGCTTAAAGGGCCAGTAGCCTGTTGGAACCGTCCCAAGTGAAATGTCAGCGCTCAACGTTGACGCCGGCTTGGGATACCTTCCGACTAGGGAGTGGGAGAGGTCAGGGGTACTTATGGGGTAGGGGTAAAATCCTGTAATCCTATAAGGACCACCGGTGGCGAAGGCGCCTGACCAGAACACATCCGACGGTGAGTGGCTAAGGCTAGGAGAACGAATCGGATTAGATACCCGAGTAGCCCTAGCAGTAAATTATGCAGACTCAGGTGTTGCACCACTTTTTAGTGGCGCAGTACCGTAGGGAAACTGATAAGTCTGCCGCCTGGGGAGTACGGCCGCAAGGTTGAAACTTAAAGCAATTGGCGGGGGAGCACCACAAGGGGTGGATGCTGCGGTTTAATTTGATTCAACGCGCGAAATATCACCTGGAGCGACGGCAGGATGAAGGTCAGACTGAAGATCTTGCCCAACGAGCCGAGAGGTGGTGCATGGTGATCGTCAGCTCGTGGTGTGAACTGTCCGGTTAAGTCCGGTAACGAGCGAGACCCTCATGAACAGTTGCAACCGGCGAAGAGATTCGCTGGGCACTCTGTTTGGACCGCCTCCGTTTAAGGAGGAGGAAGGAGAGGGCGACGGTACGTCAGTATGCCCCGAATCTCCAGGGCTACACGCGGCATACAGAGGCTGCCACAATGGGTTGCGACGCCGAAAGGCGGAGCTAATCCCCCAAAAGCAGTCAAAGTCCGGATTGAGGGCTGAAACTCGCCCTCATGAAGCTGGAATCCCTAGTAATCTCTTGTCACTATCGAGAGGTGAATGTGTCCCCGCTCCTTGCACACACCGCCTGTCAAGTCACCCAAGCGAGGCTCTAGTGAGGCAGCGTCTTTAAGGCGCTTTCGAACTAGTGCTCTGTGAGGGGGGCTAAGTCATAACAAGGTATCCGTAGGGGAACCTGCGGATAGATCACCTCGGAACATTATGTTTCGTCAAGCAGGGCATTTTGCTCTCGCAACTAGCATTAATCCTCAAGACTAGATCTTCCTTTTTTTGTCCTTCTCATAGCGCAAGCCAAGTTAAATCTTTATCCTAGCTAACAATATCATGCGCTTCAAGCCAACGCCAGAACTGTGCTATCTCGCCGGACTGGCCGGAAGGAGCAACGAGCCCGAGCAGAGCATTGTCGGAGTAAGGACGCAGAACGAGGAGATAGAGCAGAGGTTCGTACAGTACGCGATAAAGCTCGGCACAGACACGAAGAAGATACTCATAGAAGAGAGTGAAGGCGGCTTCAGGCACGTATACACATACAATTCCAAACTTGCAAAGATGATAAGGGAGATAATGAAAGAGCGAGCCTCTCTGGCGAGAAAGAGGGGGAACCTTGCTGCGGCGTTCATAGCCGGCACCTTCGACGCGAACGGCCACGTATCAAACGGCGCCCTGACAATAAGGAAGCTCGAGAAGGGAGACGAGCTGCTTCTCGAACTGCTTGGAGTTCATTCTGTGAACTCAAAGATAATGAACATACGCGGGTTCCTATCGCTCATCAAAAAGGACAGCATCTTGGCCGACAGCGTGAAGCTCGGCTAATCTATTCCCGCTTCGCCTCTGGCAGAAACAGAAGTATTCCCATCTCCTTCGCATATTCCCGCACCTCCCGGCTCGCCGAAACGCCCACGACCCCGAAGTTGTATCCCCTGAACTGCTTTTCGAGGTCAATCTTTATGGCTTTCGCACTCACAACATCTTCTATCTTGATGCCGCGCTTAAAAACTGTCGTTGTTAGCAGTTTGTCATCAGTATGCAAGCCTACGTCGTGCTCAGCGCCGCTTTCACCTTTGATCTTTATGGTCATGTAATCAATCTGTCTTTTGATGCCCGCTTAAAATAGCTTTGCCTGTGATTTGTTTGGTCGAGAAGCCTTCCTCACTCTCTCTTGAGCGGGCGCAGCCTCATCTCGATTCCGTTCCTGTTCATGTTCCACATCCTTGCCTCGGCACCGTGCGTTATTCCAGGACCGGCCAGCACGATCCTGAACCCGTCAAACCTTATTCCCTGAGCCCACAGGATCTGCTCCGCGAAGAGCACGTCATACTCAGTTATCTCCTTGGCGAACCTCACTTCCATGTCCTTTTCCATGTCGTCTATGTACGTTACGTGTGCGTTGTAGTACGTTGCATACGCAGGATCTATGCTTCTCCTCATCGTCATCTTTACCAAAGCAAGGTATTTTAAAGTTCAAGCAGAATGCTAAACAGGTATCTGATGCTTCTGGGCGTAAAGAGAATCTACGAAAAGAGGGCCGTCTCTGACGGAAAACGCATCCTTGTCGATAGGCTGTGGCCCAGGGGGGTGAAGAAAGGCACGCAGAACCTCGACGAGTGGATGAGGGACGTGGCGCCCAGCGACGAGCTGAGGAAATGGTTCGCCCACGACCCCACGAAATGGGGCGAGTTCAAGAGCAGGTACAGGAAGGAGCTTTCCCATAACAGGAAGTTCAACGAGCTTGTAGAGAAGGCGAAGAGCACGGACATAACGCTTGTCTATTCTGCCACCGACACCGAACACAACAACGCCGTGGCTCTGGCCGAATTCATAAAAGAAGCGACCGCCTAGAACTCGACCTTCCTTATCTCTACCTTGGCCACCGGAGCTATCGCGCCGAACTTCTTCGTGGCCTCGGACTGCAGGTCGTTTGATACAAGAGCCTTCAGGAAATCCTCACGCGTCATCCTGCTGACGTATTCGACAACGAATGTGTGCACCGCCATCCTTATCGCGCTCTTCAGCCTCTGCGCGATCTTGATCCTTGTTGTCACGAGCAGCTTAAGCGTTATCTGGTTGCCCTCTTTGTCCTTGACTATGTCGTAGGTGTAGACGGCATCTGCCCTGCGCTTTACCAGCGAGTGCAGGTAGCTGTACTGCTGTGCCAGGTAGTCCACTTCGGTGTTGGCGACGCTTCCGTTCGCGTTCGTTATCTTCAGGCCCACTGTTGCGAAGGCGTGGTTTGGATTGTGCGTTATCCAGTTGAGGCTCACTTTCATTATCCTGCCGGTCACGCTCTTCTCATCGGCCGCAGGTATGCTGCCGATGACCTCCGTGGAGATGGCCTTCGGCGCGTAGACGTCGAACCACTGCTTCGTCTTCCACTTTTCAGCTCCTTTTTGAACGGCCATAAATCATCATGCCTGCTTTATGATCAGCGCTGCCTGCTCCGGATCGTACTTCCAATCGACCGGCAGCCTTCCCGATTTCCTGTAGTACTTGCCCAGCCTCCAGATCTTCGATTCTACCCTGTGCAGTCTCGTTGTGTTGTGAACGTCTTTGTGGTTGGCGGTGAGGTGCTTCCTCAGGTTTACCGCTTTCCTCATGAGGTCAAGAAGGTCTGCTGGTATATCGCTCTTGAACCCCTTCTCCTCAAGCAGCACGTTGAGCCTCTTTCCAAGGAGAGGCTTGAGGTAGCCCGCCTTCTTCTCATCCTTGAGCTTCTGTCCTATCATGGCGCCCTTCATGCCCTGCTTGGCGTATGCGACTATTTCCTTCTCTATCTCCTCCCTGCCGGTCTCGGTCTTCGCCTCGCTCTCCATCGGCTTCCTGGACTTCGACCTGCCGTGCTTCCTGGTGTGTAACCTTGCCATTAACCTCACATAAAAGCAAGAAAAGCGATAGTATATCCTAGATAACATTTATAACCATTATCTCGCCGGGGCGACGTATCTGTACGGAAAGAAGAAAAACAAGCGCATCATATGGCTCTCTCATGCGTGAAAGAACACTGGCTGTCCAGTCGGAGCCGCCGCTCTTGAGCGAGAGAGCAGAACTTGCGGCTGTCAGAAGGGTGCACGACGATTACCTCAAGCACGTGTACGGAAAGTACAAGCTAATAGGCGTGAATCACCTGCAGGCAGACGGCGAAGACATAAGGTGCGTTTTTCTATCGTCGAAGGGGCGCTATTACAAAACCAATAGCCAGCATCTGGGCTACTCCTACGGGCACGCCGAGCCTGAGGATAGGACTGCATTCATAAACCTGACCAAGAAGAACACGAAGAAGGAGATAGGCCACTGGTTCGAGGACAGATTTACGCTGTTCTACAACACGCCAGAGCTCTCTCTCACAATTATTCATGAGTTCCTGCACCTGTTTGTCGAGAAAGAGCTGCTCGCTGCCAGGCGGAGAACGGGCCAGGATGAGGAAACGATGATAGTGACCATGGAGAAGATTCTCAGGAGGTCGACACCATACACGCTTCTAGTTGTCGACTGACCATTTTAGACGACAAGAAACCGAAAGGTTTAAATATCTAATTGATTACAATTCTACTGCTTGTTTTAGTAAAGATTTAAAAGATTTACCCAGAGTTTGCAGAAAAACTGAACGGTGAATGAATTGGCAAAGTCAAGGAATAGCGGAGGTTCAAAAAAGGGTGCAAAAATGAGAAAGACCACAACTACGACTAAGAGCATGGCAAAGAGAAAACCAGCAGGAATGGCGCAGAGAAGCCCAAGCGGCCCGGTTGCGCAGATGGCTGAACCTCAGCAGGAGTTCACCAGGGCAACAATGCCAAACATGGGAGTGGTGCACGGCGAGGAAGGGCCCAAGGTCATCGAGAGTGTAAAGCACTGCCCGAGCTGCGGCAGCGGCGACATAATCTTTGACAGCGAGAGGGGAGAGTACGTGTGCAACAACTGCGGCCTTGTTATCGAGGAGAACGTTACCGACGTAGGGCCGGAATGGAGGGCGTTCGACGCTGATCAGAGGAACGCGAGGGCGAGAACAGGAGCCCCGATCAAGTACATGAAGCCAAACAAGGGCCTCGTGACAGAGATAGACATGTATAACAAGGACATAAGGGGCGCGAAGCTTCCGAGCAAGCGACAGGCACAGCTGTACAGGATAAGGAAGTGGCACAAGAGGGCAAGCATAGCGAGCTCGAGCGAGAGGAACTACCTGGTAGCTCTTCCGGAGCTCAACAGGGTAGCGAGCTACCTCGGACTCCCGGACAACATAAGGGAGAGCGCTGCGCTTCTGTACAGGCAGTGCGTAAAGAACAACCTGATAAGGGGCAGGCCTATAGAGACGGTGGTCAACGCTGCGCTCTACGCCACGTGCAGGCAGTCCGGCATGCCAAGGACGCTTGACGAGATATCCCAGATATCAGGAGTGCCAAAGAAGGAGATAGGGAGGACATACAGGGTGATAGCCCACGAGCTCAACCTTCGAATACCGCTGACGGATCCGGTGGCATACGTGCCAAGATACGTCGCTGCGCTGAAGCTCAGCGGCGAGGCCCAGGAGAAGTCGATACAGCTGCTCAAGCAGGCGATGAAGAAGGGCCTTGTAAGCGGAAGGAGCCCGACAGGGGTTTCGGCCGCAGCCGTCTACATAGCCAGCGCGCTTGTCGGAGAGAGAAGGACGCAGAAGGAGGTCGCCGAGGTGGCTGGCGTCACCGAGGTTACCATAAGGAACAGGTACAGGGAGCTGAAGAAGGAGCTCAACATAGACGTCAACCTGTAGCATGAAGGCATCGCTCCTCGCGTTCGCGCTCTCTGTCTCTTTTGCGATAGCGGTCGCTGGGGCGCAGTCTCAGATAGCCAATCCCACGGTGGCGTACGCGAACCAGACGGTAAGCAACGCCGCCTACTACATCTCGCAGGTCAACGAGAGCGGCTACCTGATCTTCTATCCCAACCTTACGCAGTCATACTCCTATCTCGCAAAGGCGCAGAGCCTGTACAACAGCTCGCCTGCCGCCGCCGTGATATACGCAAACAAGGCAACCAGCGAGGCGGTAGCGCAGTACGCCAGGATAAGCTCGTACAAGAGCGAATCCATAGTGGTGATGGCCGCCTTTACCATCTTCTTCGCCCTGCTCCTCGGACGTGTGATGAGGCCTGTAGGCAAGAAGGGCAAGTAGCATGATAACAGCATTTCTCCCTTATTTTGTAATTTAAATCAACCTATTTATAGGTGGAAAAGTAAATCCAATTCATCGTATTGGGTTCTATGTCCGCGAAACGGAAGGAAGACAGAAGGGTCCCGGAATGGGACAGGCCTAACATAAGACCATTGTCAGCCGAGGCGCCGGTTTTAGCAACGGAGCTGAACAGAATCTCGAAAGGGATAGGCAACATAGACAGCGCGTTGGAAGACGCACTTGGCAAGAGCCTTGACAAGGACGGGAGCGAGGCCAGTATCGAAGAGCTCAGGGCAGTGAACAAGAGGCTTAGCAAGATGCTTGGCTCATTCAAGAGGGGGGTTGAGGACATCGAGGGCATAGACAAGATAGCCAAGCAGGCCGCAAGGGACCGGGACCAAGGAGCCGTCAGGTCATAGTCTCCTGATCCTCTTTCTCTCTATGAAGACGAGCAGTCCGACGAAGAGCATGATTGCACCTAGCTCCAAGACGCCCGGCTGGCTGAAGTACACGCCGAGAAGCACAATCGAGCTCAGACCCGCGATTACCGGTGTTACCCGCGTGTGAAGCACGTCAAGCTTGCCTCCGGAGCTCTTGATCAGTTTCAGCGTGGCGAAAGAGGTGAGCATGTATGGTATCAGGGTGAACATAACGGCAAGCGCCGCCAGCGCAACGAAATTCGTCACGGTATAGCTAAGCACCAGAGCCAGTGCCGTCTGGATGATGAGGGACATGTAGGGGGTCTTGCGCGAGGGGTGTATCTTCGAGAAGACCTTAGGGAAAAGACGGTCCCTTGACATGGCGAACGATATCCTCGCGGTGCCGAGTATCACAGCGTTCAGCGACCCTATTATCGATATGAGGCCTCCGACGGTGACGATTATGCCGCCCAGCTGTGAGTGTGTGACTGCGGTGAAGAGGTCTGAGAGCGGGGACTGCGAGGATGTGAAGTTTGTCCATCTTGAAGCGCCCAGGAACACCACGACCACCACAAGATAGATGAGCATCGTCGACACTGCGGCAATCAGCACCGCTTTTGGGACTGTCTTCTTCGCGTTCTTTATCTCCTCGTCAGGCACCGTTATTATCTCCTCGCCCAGATACGCGTAGAGCACCACTATTGTCGATGCGCCTACAGCTGAAAGTATCGCGAAAATGCCTGTGTTTCCAGCAGTGCTCACGGTGCTCGGGAGCAGAGGGTAGAAGTTGATTATCTTGAAGAAGAGCGCAGCGCCGATTACAAACACTGCTAGCGCGAGCAGCTTCCCGACAGTAAGCCAGTCCCCCACCTTCCCGCCTGTAGACACACCCCTGAAGTTCAGGTACGTGAGCACGAAGCCGGTGAGCACACCGACCGTGACCCTTATAATCAGCGACACCTGAGGGAGAAAGAACTGCAGGTACCAGCCGAGCGCCCACTGCTCTGCAGCTATTGTTATGACGTAGCCGATCCAGAACGTCCAGCCCGCGAAGAAGCCGGCGGCGTCTCCGAACGCCTTGTGCGCGTACGTGTAGAGCCCTCCAGCCTTCCTTATCTTTATTGCGCATTCGGCGAAGCACAGGCCCGTCAGCACCTGGTATATGCCGCCCAGCACCCACGCAAGTATCGAGTACGTGCCCGAAGCCTCAGCGGCCACAAGAGGCATTATGAATATGCCAGACCCGACTATGAACCCGATGCCGAGCATCACCGAGTCGAAGAAGCCCATGCCGCGTATGAGATGTATCCTTCTCATGCACTTTCGCTGGAATAAGGACTCTGCATATTAAAAGGGCTCTCCCAGGCGCCAGAACGCATAACGTCAAACTATTTAAGCACCTGAAACAGATGTCCCTTATGAGCGTCATCGATACGATCAGGAAGAACTACAACCCTGAGCTTGCCAAGCTGCTAATCGGTGATTACGTGGTCTGGACAGGGTCCGGGCTTACGAAGAGAGCCGAGAGGTTTGCAAACGCGGTCTCCGACAAAGAGCAGATAAGAATTGCAAGGCAGATTGGGGGAGACGAGAAGGGCAGGCAGGCCGTCAGGAAAGTGGTTTTGCTTAGGACAGAGCCCGACGCATCACTGCTTAAGGCCGCAGAGAGGGCCAAGGCCTATATGCAGATTGACGAGAAGACGGCAAGGGTATTCGCTCTGCGAAAAGATTAAAAGGCTGAAACGCTGATTCTCGGCATGGCTTGGCGCATAAGCATCGACCAGGAAAGCGACAAGGACATGGTTGCAAGGACATTTGCCATCGCCTCTAACAAGGCGAAGATAGAGGAGGACAGGGAGGCGCTGGCCGCCAAATACGGCAACGACACGTATGTGGCGTACTTCGGGGGCAAGGAGATTGACCACGACAAGAGCATCGAGGCGCTCAGAAAGAGGCTGGCTGAAAGGTACCCCGAAAAGATAAAGAGCATGGCCGTCGAGCGCGTGGGCGGAGAGAAAATCCCGCAAACCGATAAGTTCTGGCTCAGGTCGTAGCCTAGCCCAGCTTGTATACGCTGCTGCCTCTCTTCACGGGCACGCTGACCTTTATGCCCACGTCGTCTCCGGATGACGCGGAATCCACGTCCTTCCTGTCTATCTGCATGCTCGAGACACGCTGCCTTAGTGTGTACTCTTCATTCTCAATCTCTATGGTGTCGCCGACAGCGAGCGTGTCGCTCAGTCTTATGGCGGCCACGTTAAGGTTGTCGAAAAAGCGATCTACCTCGCCAACCAGGGCGCGACCCGCAGAGGCCACATGAGCCGATGCGCCCTTCTTCGCCTCCATAGCGTCCAGAACGTCCATTACGTTGTCAAGGTCGTCCATCTTCTCACTTCTTTTTATCGTCATTCGGTATGAACCTAAGCGATATCGAGTTTACGCAGTGCCTTACGTTCTTGAGCGTGTACATCTCGCCCGTGAAGACGTGGCCAAGGTGGGCGCCGCAGTTCGCGCACTCTATCTCTGTGCGCACGCCATCGGGATCCGGCATGCGCTTGACCGCGCCCTCTATCTCCTGGTCGAAGCTTGGCCAGCCGCAATGGGCGTCGAACTTGTCCTCCGACTTGTATAGCGGCGCGCCGCACCTCTTGCAGACGTATGTGCCAGGCTTGAAGTTGCTCTCGTACTCGCCGCTGAACGGGGCCTCGGTGCCCTTGTGCACGATCACGGCCTCTTCCTCCTTGGTAAGCTTGTTCAGCTTTAGCTTTTCTCCCACGCAACCCCGATCCCATTACCCACCGCAAATATTTAATAATGCAAGAAACGGCCACGTGCGGATGGCAGGATACATTATACTGTAAAGATAACTAAATTAAACTAACAGTTAAACTTAAATATCCTTGTGCACAAATGGAAACCATGGAAGAACAGGAAGTCGTAGTCAAGGCCCGCAAGCTCGGCGGGTCATTGGTAGTGAGGATACCGAAAGAGGTAGTTGAAGAAGAGGGCATAACGGCAGGCTCTTCTGTTAAGCTCAAGATAAAGAAACTGAAGAAAAGCTGGTTCGGTGCGCTCAGGGGTGTTGGCTCTTTTACCAAGGAGGATGAGTTTGACGAGCACTAAATACGTCATAGATGCGTGGGCCTGGCTGGAATATCTGGACGGGACAGCAGCCGGTACAAAGATAGATGAGTACCTAAAGAAAGGAGAGGCGTTCACAAACACGGTAACGATAGCAGAGGTTGTGTCCAGGGTGCAGAGAAGAGGCATGGATGCTAACGTAGCGCTGACCGCCATCGGCTCGCTTTCCAGGATAGTTGGCATAAACACGCTGTTTGCCAAGGAAGTCGGACTGCTGCATGCCGCAATGAAGAAAAATAGGCCAAACTTCAGTTTCGGAGATTCATTTGCGCTGTACACAGCAAAAAGCATCCGGGCCAAAGTCCTAACAGTCGATCCTGATTTCAAAGGATTGCGAGAAGCTGAAATGATAAAGTCCTAGAATTTCCACAACATTGTTGGAAAAACGAAATGTCAGAAAGATGTATATACCTGATCGCATAGAAGAAATTAAGGGGTTAGAATGAATAGAACTCTAGGAATAATAGGACTGACAGCAGCGCTGGTGACAGTGATGGCTGGAATTGTTGGAGCAACAACCGGGCAGAACCAATATGGCTCTGGATTTCCAATAGGACCATGCGGTTACATACACGGGGCGTTCGCAAACACGAACGGGAACTTTGGGATAGTGGGGCATGACCACGTCTCCCAGGTAAATACGGGAGACAACAATGCCGATGCCTCTGCGTTCTGCGTTGCGCAGATGGGCCACTGATAGGCTGTTGGCCTTTTGGCGTCAGGAACCTTCCTGACGCCCTTTTTACTATATTTTCCATTTACCTGAAATTCAATGCACAGTCTAACTGAGTACCTAAAGTTTCATCATTACGGAACGATATTTTAATCTTTGAAAAGCTTACGTTCCGCGCTTATGGAAAAAAAGGGCTCTTGGCCACACCCCCTGCATTGAGCCAGAAACTCGGCATGAAAGAACGACTTTCCTCGTGAGGCGTTTTATTGCGCCATATGGATGGAAAACAAGCATGCTATGTTCATAGTGTTGAAAACTATTTTCCTACTATCTAAATAAGGGCCAGGAGCGGCCTCCGTCGTAAAAACTTGCGCATAATTGGGCTAGGTGGGCAGATTGCTATCTCATTGATAGATTATCAGCATGCGGATACTGCTCAGCAGCGACGCGTTTAAGAGGTTTTTAGTTTTGCTTAAACCTTCTTAGTCTTTATTGTACCAGGGCCTGCATCCGCTCCTGCTTTGGCTCTCCGTGCCTTATCAAACAGCGAGAATAGTTCGCCCAATCCCGCCCTCTCTCTTGACTTGGTCAGGTCTCCTACCAAAGATTTAAGCTCGAATTTTGTTTGCAGGGCTAAGGCCGCTTTTCTGACATCTTCAGGCATTCCCCTAGAATCCAGGTTCGCAATGCTGCTTGGAGTGATACGAAGCACAACGTTCTCGCCTTTTTCCCTTCCAGTTAACGGCATTTCAAAATTTACAAAAACATACTCCTCGCTGCTCCGAAGTTCCGTTACCTCATCTATGACCTTCAGGACTTTGTTAAAAGGCACGTCGAGCAGGGCGGTTGCTTCCATCATTCTTTCAATTTCAGGGTCGTACATGCTCTTTGAGCCGTACATAAAATCACATTTCGCTTTTGCTTTACAGCTTTATAAGCATTATCACATGCTCGTTTTGCTAAGATAAAGTTGGAAAAACCAAGAGAGTTTTCGCTCTCAGTCCCTCTTCCTTCCTTTCAATTCTGCACTATGATGAAGAATAAGATCAAGCCTCAGGTCCGCCTTCCTATCGAACACTATCTTGTTGCTTCTGATCGCTTCCTCTATGCCTTCCGAGAATTCGCGCGCGTTGCGGCTCATCGTGAGCGGGAACACTCTAGTGGTCATGTACATTACATGCTGGCTGACGCGCCTTCTCGGCTCAAGCCTGCCGACCATCCATGTCAGCGTTGCCGCGATTGCGGTTGGCGCCCTTCCGGAGACCATGTCGAGATCCTCGACCCACGAGAGCATCCTCTCGGCGAACCTCTTCGTGTCGTCGCTAAGGCCGACTGAGTCGCAGTAGTCGTTGAGCAGCTTCAGCCTCCTCTCGTCAAGCGTGAGCTGTTCTCTCACCAGCGTTGCGGTCCCGTCTCCATCCATTCGTCTCGACCAGATTGCATGTAGGTTGTTGGAAAACCTAAAGTTTTGAGAATCAGCGCTTCTGCCTGAGCAGCTCCTCAGCGTGCACCTCGTCTCTCACAAACTCCAGATATTCAGGAGGCACATTTCCTTCAAGGTACTCCTCCTTGCCTACCTTCAAGTACATCTTCACTATCTCCTTCTTGAACTCGTCGACGTTTTCAACGCTCTCGCGCGCCTTCCCCCCGTAAGCATCAGGCTTCTTTATCAGTCCCCGGGCCACGTAGTCGCGGATCGTCTGCCTCCATCTTTCGATGAAAGCGTCTATCTTGTTGTCGTACTGGTCCCCCATTATGTTTATGAAGTCTAGGGCGTCCTTGCCCTGAGGCGTTGCGGCTTCGCCCCTGTCGACCCAGGTGTTGAACTTCATGATAAGTATGACGCCGGGGGCCGCCACGTCGAAGTTGACCTTTGAGGTGCCTGTCTTATCCTCCATTATCGCTATGTCCCTGCTCGTGCTTACCGCTGTGCCTAGTATGTCCTTTATCGGCACGCCGCTCAGCGGAGCCATGCCCTTGTGATATACGTCGAACTTGATCTGCGTCCTCTTGTCTATCAGGCGTATGCCGGGCGCTCCCTTCTCCCTGTTGTACGTATCCTCGGTCTCAAAGCCCTCGGATTCTGCAAGCTTCACGAAGCCCTCGAGCTCTCCCGCAAACGCGTCTACTATCACATCCACGTCCGACGAGCGCCTTGTGCTCTCGTTTGTGTGCAGGTTGACCGCCCTGCCGCCTGTTATAACAACCTTCCTTTCAGCGAAGGCGCTCTTCAACCTAAGGTAGGCGTCGGCAAAGCTTGGCAGTTCTATGTCGAAGTTCTTTCTGCTCTCTGCTGAGCGATGTTCCTCCATCAAAATTCGGCTCTGCGCCTCCTTCTGAGCCTCCATGTTATAATTAGTTCTTCCCCCATTTATAAGCATTGGTTTGGGTACTTTTGGGCGAGGAAACCGCTACCTTCTCCTGCGTCTTGAAGTTCTCTTCGGGGAGGTGCGTCTTCCGCTCTTCTTTTTGGCGGTTTTCTTTGCGGCGCGTCTTACCGGAGCCCTTCTGACCGCTTTGGCGATATGCCTCTTGGGCTTTCTGATCGCCTTAAAGTAATAAAGGCCTCCTGCCGCCGCCGCGCCGGCAGCTATGGCTACTCCTGCTATCGCATAATCTATAAGAGGCAATGGCAGAGGGGGTAACGCAGTTATGTTGAATACCTTTACCACGCCTACTGAGAGCGTGGCTCCGCCGTTTGGCGCGGATACGTTGCTTGACTCCTCAACAGCCACGCCAGCGTGCCAGAGCGTGCCAGGAGTAGCGTTGTACGGCATATGCACGGTTATGTTGATGAAAAGGTTCTGCTTTGCGAGCAGGATGCCATTTTTGGGATGTACAATCACGCTTGGGGAGATCACGTTAGCCACCGGGTTCACCTGTGAAACCGTAGTGAAGTACATGGACTGATTCTGGCAGCTGTTGAACACCTGCATCGGAATGGTCTCGTTCGTGCCCGCGCTGACGTTGAATGATATCTTGCCCGCGACTTCACCTATGCACGCGGAGCCTATTCCTGGAAGGACAGAGAGAAGCAGCAGTAGGATTATGACTGATGCCGAACTGATGCCCAACTTTCTATTCACAAAACCCAACTTCAAATAGCGAACTAGCAGGACATTGAAATTGTTATGCCTTGAGTGTAAGTTCCTGCAGGCTGCCCAACCGGCACGTTCAATCCGAAGTACACATCTTGGGAGCTGCCCACACTAAGGGTCACTTGGGTGTCTGCCGCAGAGCCTATTGTAAACGATGTTGTTAGCTGGTTGCCGTTGTTGGCCGTGTCGCTCTTCAGGTCCCACAGGGTGTTGCCCACAAGGAAGTTGCCTACCCCTCCATCTATCCAGTTGCCGTTAGAGGCAGGCCCTGATCTGGAGTAGATGAGTATGTTGGCCGCTACAGATCCGGAGCCGGAGTTCCCGACCAATTCCGCGTTGGCCGTAGGCGCGTAGAAGCCAGACTGCACGTAGTTGACTCCTGGGCCCTGCGCAAAGGCGATTACCGAATTCGAGATCGTGGGTATGCAGACTCCTGAGACCTGAACCTCTGACGTTATCTCGTTGACCGTGTTTATCGTAGCTGCAGACACTATGGCCACGGGGCTTAGTATCGCTATGAGCGTGATTGCTATGACTGCTGATACCACCAGGAAGGCCAGGGCTGACTCGATGCTGTCCCGTCTCTTCCTTGATATTGAGTTGTTCTTTCCTAGCATGATAGCATCACGTTTAGAGTCGTAGTGTACGAGCTGGAGCCGCTCGGCGGAGTGCCCGCAGGCACATTAATCCCAAAGTATATTGTTCCTTTGCCTCCGTTGGCGGTTAATTGTATCTGTGTGTCCGCTCCAACGATTCCATTTACCACCTGGTTGCCGTTGTTGGCCGTGTCGGATTTCGCGTCCCACAGGGTGTTGCCCACAAGGAACGAGTTGGACAGGTATACGTAGTTGCCGCCCTCAACGAAGATGTTGCTCTCATAGTTGCCAAAGTTGGTGACAGTTTCGGCATTGGCTGTGTCCTGATAGCTGCCTGCCGGAGTCGAGCCAAAGTTGATTACAGCGTTGCTTGCGATCGGAATGCATGTGTTGGGTATGACGACGTTGCCGCCTATGGAGTTAGAGTACGATGCTGCACGAACAACGGTCACAAAGGGGCTGAGCAGGGAGTAAAGCACCACTGCTGTGAGCGCAGAAACAATTGCGAAAGCTAGCGCAGACAGAACTAGCTCGTTGTTTCTTCCCATTCTTAGTCGCCGTCTTGATTTGGTAGTATGTCAGTAGCAAGATATTTAAAGATACGTTTTTTTGCGGAAGAGCCTGGAACGCGCAGCACGATCGCAAGGATTTTGAGCCAGTCAATTACGTCATCGCGCGGACCTTCAACGCGTTCAACGGCCAGGCACGCATGCCTGACATGCCCGGCTGATAGAGTGCGAGGAAGGGCGCATGGCGCTGACATACGACAGCAAGAACGTGTTCAAATCAACAGGTAGGCAGTGGAGCGCATGCGACTCTCGGTTTTGTTTCCGCCTAGGCCACGGATCCGAAGGTCACGCTCGGCATAATGCCGTTAGGAGGATATTCGCGGGTGCGAAGCCATTGGTACACGGTGTTGTGCTGGTATGTGCCGCCGCTGTCGATGTACCCGACATAGTAATTACCGTACGTTACGGTCGAGTCTGAGGCCGAGACCTCCTGCACGTAATTCACATCGAGCGCTTCCGAGCCTGTGGCGAGCCACTGGTTTGTGAGAGCGAAAGGAGCGCTCGCACCCGACGTACTTGTTATCCCAGTTAACCCCCCGAGAGAATTAACTGAGTAAATTTCCATCCCTGATGAAAACGTGCCAGCGTATCCGTCTAAGTATCCGTCAAAGTAGTATCCGAATGATGAGAGAGTGTTTGAGGTCGACAATTCCAAACCCGCGGTTGGTGTCCCTCCAGATACTGTGTCTGATTTTACAAGGGTGTCTACGAGCAACGGCGATGTCAACGCGGTTTCGTACTGAACGCCTACTGTCGTTGATCCAGTCCCGATACCGACCTGCAGATAGTTTGACACAGCGTAGTCTGTTGGGTCTGCACCGGTTGAGCTCCATCCAGCCGGCAGGCTCGTCCCCTCAAAATTCCAGTAGTTGGCAAACACGCTGGCGCCGTTGTCGTACTGCGCGTAACTCGTCTGCTCGCAGCCGCTGGCGCAGTAGAGTTGCGGCGCGTAGCCCGTGTACCCGTTTGTCACGGGCGAGCTGCTGCCCATGAAGTTCATGTATATGATGACGTTGGAGCTGATGCCTATTGTGTCAGTACCCATGTTGACCCAGAAGGTAGAGCTTGACGCGCTGTTTGAGCAGCCGGATTCGCACCATGCGTTTAGCACAGTTCCCGTGCCTCCGCTTCCTGTCGTGAATTCAACGTTGCTCAGGTTAGAGTTGGCGTAGCTGCTATAGCTGCTGCCGCTGAACGTGATCTGTTGCTGGAAGTCGGAGGGTGTGGCTGAGTTCTGGGAGTTGGACAGCGTAATCGGGACGTAGTTTATTGCAGAGCTTGATCCGCACGAGAGCGCCACGGTTATGCCCTGCGTGTACGTGCCAGACGGCTGCCCCGCAGGCACGTTGAGTCCGAAGTAGAGGTCTGCGGCATCGCCTGCGCCGAGGGAGTTGAAAGTATCTGTTGTTATAGAGTTGGTGAGCTGGTTGCCGTTGTTGGCCGACCTACTGCGCAGGTCCCAAAGCGTGTTTCCAACCAGGAAGCTGTTGCTTAAGTAGACCCAGTTGCCTGTTGTGCCGCTCGTGGAGTAGATTATTATGTTGCCCGCGCCAGTGCCTACGTTATTTATCTGCACGGCGTTGGCTGTGGGGGCGAAGCCGCCTGCCTGCACGCTTCCGAAGTTCACAAGCGTGTTGCTTATGCTTGGTATGCAGGTTGCTTGCGACTCGACTATCATCGTGTTTGTTATCAGCACGTTGTTGGGGCTGCTCGCGCTGTCGAGCACGTTGCCCGTGAGCGTGAGAGTGCCTACGGCGTTGGCGTTCTGCGACGATGTTGGTATGGTGAAGGTCAGGACGTCGTTGGTAGCGCTTACCCCTGTCGTGATGCTGTTGTACACTATATTGACCGGAGTGACGAACGTATTTGTCACAAGGAAGTCATACGTATACGTAGGGTCGCCACCGGTGACAATCATGTTGAGAGTAACAGGGCTGCCCTGCGCAGGGCTAGGAGAGGAGGTTATCGCAACAGGGTAGAAGGCGTTGTAGGCGGTGAACGTGGTGCTCGCGAGGGCGTTGTACGCTGGCACAGATGAGTCCAGCACATTTGCGGTGAAGGTGAGCTTTCCTATGTCGTTGGCCGCCTCGGGCAGACGGAACGTTATCGTATTGCTGGTGGACGAGCTGCTCTGAATGGAGCTGAATATCACGTTGCTTGTCTGCGAGTTCGTGACAAGGAAGTTGTACGAGTAGGGGGTTGTGGTGCCTTGCGCGCTTATGGATATGCTGAGCTTCTCGTACTGGTCCTGGTCAGCGACGGAGTTGGAGACCGTGGCCGATGTTATGGACATCCCGGCCACCGTGTAGGTCAGCGTGTTTGTCACGGTGTTGGTGGGGGTCGTCGTAGAGTCTGTCACTATAAGGTTGGCGGTGAAGGTGCCGGTACCCCATGAGCTCTGCTGCGTGTACGCGAAGGTGTTGGTTGTGGAGGCGACGCCCGTGTAGAGGGCGTTTGTCACCTGCCCCACGGAATTGCTAACTATATAGTTGTACGTGTACGGCGACAGGCCGTTGCTGACCGTCGCCGTCAGCGTTTGCGTTGCTCCCTCGGAAATGGGGTTCGTGGAGGCGCTGAACCCAGTGGACTGCGGTTGCTCCAGCACCACTATGGGAGCGCTCGTGCCGAAGCTGAACGTCACAGCCACGCCGTTGCCTCCGCTGCCTCCGGGGTCGGTTGCGCCGCTGCCCCCAGCACCGCCGGTTACCGTGCTTGTGCCCGCGGTCAGGCCTCCGGCTCCGTATGAGAGTATTATGACACCGCCACCACCTCCTCCTCCGCTGCTGCTTGCGGGTTTCCCATTTGCCGATGCGCCTCCTGCTCCTCCGGACAGGGTGCCTGTCCCGTCATACGTGTTCCCTCCTGCGCCTCCCGTGCCTTTTGTGCTTCCTGAGGATGCGGTACCGGCCACCCCGGTTGTGCTGACTGTGCCCTCGACTATCTTGTTGGCCTGCATGTAAATGCCGTAGCTTCCAGAGCCTCCGGCGTCGCCGTTAGGGTCAGATCCGCCGCCTGCGCCCTCCAGGTAGGTCTGTATGGCAAGGCCCCCGCTGCCATACCACGTTTGTATGTTTGCATTTGACACAGGTACGTTGGCTGCCAGGTTTTCGCCTCCGTTCCCTCCGGAATTGTGATCGCCGCCCCCTCCGCCGCCCGAGCCTCCGTACGCGCTTGTTTCGCTCGTGCCTCCTGTTCCAGCGCCGGTGCCTCCGTTCCCTGGGTTGTTCGTTGTTCCTCCTGACGAGATGGTGCCGCTGTTTGTTATGGTGCCGTTGCACAGTATGCTGTAGCCTGCGGTGATCAGGGTGTTGCCCGAACTTACTGTAAGCGAGCCGCAGATCAGGTCGCTGGCAAGCACAGTGCCGCTCGGCAGGTTCACGTTGGAGTTGGCTGTGGTGTACTCGACATATATGGTAGGGTCAACCGCAGTATAGTTGGAGTTGCCCTGCGCGTCGAAGACGATCTTTGTCGGCTGGCTTATTGGCACGTTGTCCAGACTGAACGTTTTGCTTATAGCGTTTCC
Organism: Microcaldota archaeon; assembly: GCA_021818925.1. Taxonomy (GTDB): domain Archaea; phylum Micrarchaeota; class Micrarchaeia; order Micrarchaeales; family CABMGC01; genus JAJYVH01. The sequence goes on from JAKASU010000001.1 coordinate 183,357, forward strand.
AGCGCTCGAACCTACGGCCCTGAGGGAGCCGCCGGTGTAGATCGAGTACGAGAAATTGAGCGTGTTGTTGCCGAGTAGGGAGCTGCTGAGCACGGGGCTCACCGAATAGGAGCTCTTCGGGTATATGCGCGGCACCCCGTTGACCACAATCTTGCTGTACACGGACCGCACCAGCGTCATGTTGCCCATTGATGAATTGGTGGTGAAGTTTCCTATCCTCACGTGAAGATCCGGAACTCTTTTCCCGACGCTTACCGCATACTCCGTTGCGCTGTCGTTCCCATTGTACTCGACGTAGTAGAGCTTGTTGCCCGCGCCCACAATCCTGCCTCCCTGCGACACCGAGCCGTAGCTCAGGTTGAGCTGCCGGTGATTCACGCGTATTCCCATGCCAGACAGTTTAATGGTGACTGTATTGAGTTGGTTGATGTTTAGAGCTGCGGTTGCATTAAACTGACTGCCCGCGGCGCTGTTGATCAGGTTCGACGTGTAGAAAGACAAGAGGCTCGAGACCGCCGAAGCGTTTACGAAGGATTGCACTGACTTGGTCGATGATGCGGGTGTGTTTGTTGTTTGCTGTTGCCTGATGGCGTTGACGGTTATGGCGCCGGTTCCGAGCACGTTTGCGCCGGTGGAGTCTGCGACGTTTGCGGTAAACCTCAACTGGCCGACGTCGTTTGCCTCGATGGGAAGCACAAATGACACAGAGTTGCCCGGAAGCGAGTTGGTGGTTTGCGCACCGAACAGCACGTTGCCCGTGAGCGAGTTGCTTATCAGGAAGCTGTATGAGTATGGAGGGACTCCGCCGGTCACGTTAACTGTAAGCTGCTCAGTCTGGTTCTGCGTGGCCGTGGAATTGGAAGCCTTGGCAGAAACCAGCGAGAGCGATGGCGCGTTGACCGTTGTTGTGGACGCCGTGGTTGAGGTTGATGATGTCGATGCTGAAGAGGTCGATGTTGAAGCCGCGCTTGTCGTCTGCGTTGTCGTGCTGATGGTCGTGTTCGCCGCCTCAGAGATTATTGAGAACGCAACTATGCCGCAGAGCGATAGAACTACAAGGAATGCGGCAAGCTCTTGGTGTTGCATGCTTAGTGTTTTGCACGCAAAGCTATTAAAAACTCGGAGAATGGCGAAGCCGCATTGCTTAGTTAGAAAATGCCATCTATCTTCTTCTTTTTGTCTTACGCCGTGTGCGCGCCTTCTTCCCCCTGCCGCGCATTAATCCCTTTGCCGTCTTCCTGCCACCGGCAGGCGCTCTACCGGTGCGTCCAGACTCCTTCTCGAGCGTTTCTGCCACACGGACCAGCCTTGTTTCTTCCTCTTTCCTTATAGCTGCCTGCGACATCTTGCCCTGGCGCTTCTCGCCCTTCTCCTTCGATGCGGCAAGCGCCCTCTTCCAGTTGTTGAACTGCGGCCCGCGCTTTGAGGCGCGCTCAGCCCTTGAGACGAACATGGAAGCGAGCCTCTTCACCGATGACGTGAACGGAGAGCTGCCGCTGCTGAGCGACGCCGGTATGCGCGCTGCCAGGCTCTCGCTGACGAGCAGGTCTTCAGGAAGCGCCGCGGCCACCTTCCCTCCCCACGCGTCCTCTATCTCTCCTGTGCGCAGCTCATAGCTTTTTCCGGTCACCCTGTTTAGCGCGAGGGAGTACTTCTCCCTCAAGCTCTTCAGCTCCTCGCCGAGCCTGAGCGCGCTGGTCAGCGCCGGCAGGTCAGGAGTTGCAACAATCAGAGCATCATCGAACGGCATGGAGTCCTCCTCCTTCTGCAGCCCCGGAGCCGTGTCAACCACAACGAAGTCGTAGTTGCAGTTCTCAACCTGCTTGAAGAGAGCCTCAACGTGCCTGCTTGTTATCATGAAAGGCCTCGTACGCAGCGTGCCGAGCACGCAGTGCAGCCCGCTTGATCCGTGTATTGACACGACGCTCGCGAGCTTCGCGTCTTTTGTGACGAGGTCCTCGAAGCCCACGTTGGTGCCCTCCATTCCCAGGTGCAGCCCCACCGTAGGGTTGTCTGTGTCTGCATCGATTATGAGGACTCGCTTGTTCTGCAGCTTGAGCGCTATCGCAAGATTCACCGATACCGTGGTCTTGCCGACTCCGCCCTTCTGGCTCAGCACCCCTATGATATAAGGTCTCAGCAAATCATTCGCCCCCCTTCTTTATCCTCTCGCTTATCTCTTTGAGCCTGCTCATAGAGTCACCGCCATAGTCGTTGGCCGTCTTCTGCCCCTGCGGCTGCTGCGCGCGCTGCTTCGTTCCGCCAAGCGAGACCATCTGCTTTATGCTTTTGAGGCTCTCCGAGACCACAGGCCTTCTCTCGCGCGACTCCGATGCGCTCCCGCCCCCGCCTCCAGAAGGCGTTGGGGCCCCGGCCTGCGACTGCTTGAAGCGCCGCATCCTGAACGACGGAGCGATGCGCGAGATAATCAAGATTGCAACCATTATAAATACAATAGTGAGCACCAGAGTCGACTGCGCGCCAACCTGCCCCGAGATTGCTGCCAACGGGCTCTGGGAAAGCACTATGATCGGTAAGGTCTGCGTTATCGTGTAGTTGTCAGCGCTTATTGTGAGCGTGAGCAGCTTTGTGCCCGTGTTGGAGCTGACCATCGGGAAGCTGGCCGAGACGACCTGGTTTGGCGTAACGTTGAAGTACTGGACCGGGTGGCTTATCACTGTATCGGACGGCCCGGAGAGGCTTACCGTCATCTGCGTCGGCGACGCATCGGTGAAGAGCACCTGGATGTTGACGCTGTTCTTCTGGTTCTGGTAGAAGGTTGGCAGGTTGAGGTTAGTTATATGGAGTATCTGCTCGGCCGTCACCTGCGTCGGCGCGACGAAGGAGGTCTGCACGTACTTCAGCAGGGATTGGTGGTCCGGATTGGAGATAGTGTAGTAGCCGTACACCGACTGCCCCTTCGGTATGTACGAGATATACCAGTCGATGAAGAACGCGCCGTTAGACTTGGTCACGTTTGCCCTAAGCCCGAAGGTCGTTATCTGCGAGGCGTTGGTCACTATTCCTGGCGGTATCATCGTCTGCATGTAGACGTCGCTGAGGTTGCCGCTCGCGGGAGCCGTTATCTGGATTATGCCGGACACGGTCTGCGTGTTGTTTATCACGTTCATCTGGTTTATCATGTAGGGCTGCGTCGCGTTCTTCGCGTATATCGTGGAGGAGATGTACTCCGTCTGGTTGACCGTCCTGCCGTTGGCCGTGTAGCTGAGGTTGAGCGGTATCACGTAGGTGCCGAGGGTGTAGTTAGACGGAGCGCTGAGAGCAAGGTTGATGTTGATCGACTGCCCCGGAGCGAGCACCATGCTTGTGGCTGAAAGGCCCAGGAGGTTGGCGAACGAATGCGGCACGCCGAGCTTTATGTCCTCGGTGGCCGAGCCTATGTTCTGCAAGCCTATGTTAGAGAGCGTGGTGGAGCCCTTGAGCAGCGTGACGAAGAGCGGTATGTAGGTTATGTAGAGCTGGGGAAGGCTGCTGATGTACGGAGGGAGGTTGGACTCGTTCTCGATGAGAGCGACGGTTGGGTCATTGCTGTCAATCGCGAAATTGACCGAGCAGGTCTGCGGGCTGACGGTGAACGGGGATATCAGCGCCCATTTGCCGTTAACAAGCGTGTATGGCTGTACGGTCCCGGAAGATATCGTGCATGCGTATTTTGACGTTATGTTGAGCAGCAGGGTTGCGGATGAGGTTACGTTTATGTCTGTGGAGCTTATCTTCCTGTATCCGACCCCCACTCCCGGCGAGGTGCACGAGGCGTTTTGTACGCTAACGATTGCGGGCGTGGGCACCGACGTGCTTGCTGAAGCGAGTATGGTTGTTTGCGTGCTTGCATACTTTATCGTGCCGCTGAGCTGCGACGAGACGTTGAACACGTAGAGCGTTGGGGGAACCGTTGTGCATGTCGGCACTCCCACTCCAACGCCACCGCCTCCGCCACCGCCGCCCCCTCCGCCGCCACTGCTGCTTGACACCACAGTGTACGCGAGCTGCTGCGAATTTGTGAAATGCCTTACCGAGTTGCTCTCGAGGTAGTTTCCTGCTATGTTGGCTGTGTAGCTGCCTGTGGATTCTGTTGCGTTGTTGAGCGTTATGACCACGTTGGCGGTCTGCAGGCTTGCAAGCCCCGAGTACTGCTGTGAGAACGCCGCTGGTGTTGGCCCCGTTATGTTTAGCTGCACAATTATGTTGCCGCTCGCCTCTGCGCCGTTGTTGTTGAGCGTGGCGTAGAAGGTCATTGGAGAGCCCTGCGTTACCTGCGTGGCTGAAGAGCTGAAGCCGTTTATGAAAACGTTTGCGCTTGGCAGGACTATCGTCACACTCGCGGAGATTGTGTTCGAGCCGGCGCTTACTAGCGAGGCTGAAAACATCAATACTAGAAGTACTAACGCTAGATGCGGTCTGAATCGCATGATGGGGATGCTGATTTAATGCTTATTATACCTTTCATTGCGTGAAATGCCGACCATCTAAGTGGGTTTTATATATGCAATCCGGATATTACTCCTGATAGCGTGATAGATGCAATAGTGACATCGCTCGACAAGGAGAACCTGCTCGTTACTCCTAACGGCGATGTCAATTTCTCATCTCTGGTGGGAAAGCGGGTCAGGTACAGGGACAACAGCGACAGGATATGGACGGGGAGGGTGGTGGCCGTGGAGGAACCTTACGCAACGGTGAAGTTCGACGCCTTTCCTACGGGCCTGGGACAGGGCCAGATCCTGCAGATACTTGAGGACAGCGAGAATGTAGACGCGGAGTGAGCCGCGGACGGATCCGATGTCGTTGCTAGACATCTTCAAGAAGAAAGAGGCCGAGGGCACCGAGGACGAAAGCGCCTTCAGCGTTGAGGACCGGGGCTATGAGCGCGTGCTGAAGTACGGAAGCATAACCTATTCCAAGCTCAAGGGAGAGAGCGTATACACGGGCGAGTACTGGGACTACTTCCTGCCCGCGGCGTGCATCAGCAGAAACAGGAGCGCGCTGCTGATCGGGCTAGGCGGAGGAACGGTCGCCTTCCAGCTGTCGGCTCTGTTTGTAGACGCACTTAGTCTCGATGTCGTGGAGCTGAGCAAGCGCGTCATAGAGATGGCGCGAAAGTTCGCGCCGAAGATGAAGGCGAACATAGTTGCGGGAGAAGGCGCCGCTTATGTGGCTACCACCAACAAGCGATACGGCGCAATGCTGCTCGATGCGTATGTGTCATCAAAGATACCGGAGCAGTTCCTGCAGAGGAAGTTCATAGAGGATGCGCACAGGGTGCTGTCAGAGGATGGCGTGCTCGCCGTCAACTATGCGATGAGCATGATGGGCGCGCTGCGGTACAGGGACTACGTCTCAAAACTTAAAGAGCGCTTCATTGTCTTCAAGGTAAGTGCCGCGATGTTCGAGGGCAACGTGATAATACTCTGTTCCAAGAGACTTGGCAAGGACGAGCTGCTGGACAGGATAGAGGCGAACATGCCGAAGAGCAGGGAGAGCGAGCCGGTACTGCGCAACTACTACAACATGATGCCACTGTAGTCACTTTTTGTTTCCGGCACTGGAAAGCCATGTCAGAGCACGGGTCACGAACGGGTGGCTGTTAATCGCCGGCTTGGCGACACTGGCCAGAGACCTGCGGCTATAGTCTGACAAAAAATCGTTTATTGATGAGACCTCGTTCTTGCTGAGCCTCCAGCCCGCAGACCCGACAAGATCAGCAACATGCTTCTTGCTGCTCGCCTTCGGTATGGGGATGACGTTGCCCTTGCAGATCAGCCAGTTTATCGCAACCTGCGCCACGTCCTTCCCGTGCCTCTCTCCGATGCCTGCAAGGAACTTCGTGAGTTCGGCGTACTTGGGTTCGAATATGTGCGCGCGTGAGAGCGGGCTGTAGGCTATGACGCTTATGCCTTCTTTCTTGCAGAACGGAAGCAGCTCGTCGCCTATGTCCCTTACAAGCATGCTGTACTCTATCTGGTCCGAGACTATCTCGTACTTCTTGAGCGCAGCCTGCGCCTCCTCCAGCTCTCTGATTGAGAAGTTGCTGACCCCGATGTGCCTTATCCTGCCGTCATCCACGAGCCGCTCCATCGCGCCCATGGTCTCATGTATGGGCACGTTCTTGTTCGGCCAGTGCAGCTGGTAGAGGTCGATTGTCTTGATCCCGAGCCTCTGAAGGCTGCCCTCGCACGCGCGGATCACCTCGTCGTGCCTGAAGTGCGTGGGAGAGACCTTGGTGGCGATGAATGTGTCTTTACTCTTCCTTATCGCCTTCGCGACGAGCGGCTCGGTGCCGTACATCTCAGCAGTGTCGATGAAGTTTATCCCGGAATCAAGCCCGTACTCGAGCGCCTCGATCTCCTTCTTCTCGTCGACGCCGAGCTTCCAGGTCCCGAGCCCTATCTCGCTCAGCCTCTCGCCTGTCTTTCCGAGACTGATGTAATCCATGAAGTCACTTGCACGCCCAACTATTAAAATGTGCTTTGCGCTGCATGCAAGCATTAAAAATCTTGTATAAGAATAGCACTTGCCGAATCACATGGACTACTCAGACACAACAGTACTCATACCCGTGAAGGACGAGCCCGCAGCGGGTCAGGTGGCCAGGGAGGTGTTGTCGAAACTGGCAGGGGCTAAGGTTATGGTCGTGTACAAGGGAGAGAGGGGCGCGATGAACCTCAACTTCACCGACCCGAACATGAGCACAGTGGAGCAGACAGACTCAGGCAAGGGCACCGCGGTTCGCAGGGCCATCGGGCAGATAGGCACTCCTATCTTCTGCCTGATTGACGGCGATGCCACGTACAGCGTTGACGATCTCCCAAAGGTCATAGGCATGGTCAGGGACGGAGCTGACATGGCGCTAGGCAACAGGTTCGCGCATCTGGACAGGAAGGCGATGCCGTTCTTCATAGAGCTCGGCAACAGGATAATAACGATGGTGGCAAACCTCCTCTATGGCATGCACCTCCACGACTCGCAGACCGGACTCCGCGCTATAAGGAAGGGCTCGATAGAGAGGCTTGAACTACGCGAGAGCGGGTTCGGGATCGAGTCTGAGCTGAACATAAGGGCGAGGAAGGCTGGGTTGAGAATCGAGGAGACGCCGATAAGCTACGCTGTGCGCGTAGGGGCGTCGAAGCAGATGAAGCTCGTCGATGGCATCAAGCTGCTGCTGCTCGATTTCAAGTTCCTATTCTAGCCGCTTATCTCATAGAGCGAGATGGCGAGCAGCGCTGCGGTGCAGATGTGCACGATGGTGCAGTAGACGCAGATGCTGCCAAGCACGTACTCTGCGTGCACAAAGTAGATGACAAAACCTATTCCTATTGCGTTGAGCACGGCGAGCGGCTCCGCCCTCTTCAGGTAGATGAGCGCCAGCACAGCAGCAAAGAAGAGCACGCCCAGGTAGCCGTTTGGTATGCCGAAGGTCTTAGCATAGACGCTGTTCAGCACTGCGCCGCAGTTGATTACTCCGGCCGTAGGGCATGCGACCTGGACGTCGAACGCAGCCGAATAGGAGAGGTATACTGAGGAGAGCAGGCCTATTATCGCGAGCGCGATGCGCGCGTACCAGAGCCTTTTGCCCAGATCCCTTGCGTGCATGCTAGCCCAGCTGCGCCTCTATGCCTTTGATGTACTGCTGGCCGCACACGCTCGCCGGCGTGTTGTTGTCGATAATGCATATCTGCGCCGTAACGAGGTTGGCGCTGCCTACAAGCGCCTGAGCCTGCGGGCTGCCCGGGTTGTGGAGATCGCTCGCTATACTGCTCCAGTTCATCCCGTCTATCACAGTAGGGTCGCCGAAGTTTCCTCCCACCTCTGTGGAATAGTTTGCGTAGTCGATGAAAGGTATGCTGCCTCCTGGGTTGTACTTCGCGAAAATGGACTGCTCTGACGCGTTAAGCGTCTCGAGATTGGGATAGCCGCCTATGCTCGAGTTGTACTTGTTCGTTGTCAGTTCCCTTGCTACGAAGACTATATATGGGCTGCTATACGTGGCGTTGGCAAACGTGAATGTAGGTGTGTTTGCATAGACGTCTGTGGCGCTGCTGGTCATGTACTCTAGACCGTTGAACGTGCCGAACCTCATCAGGGCTATGATGAGCGGCCACCTCTGCACCGCGCAGTAGGGGCAGTACTCAGCGCCAATGTATAGTATCTCGGGCTTGCCGCCTATTGCGAGCTTCGTTGCGTTGGCCTTTGTCGGGAAGTTGGTCGCAAACCCTGTGTATATCGCGGCACTCACGTTGTTTGGCACTGCGAGCTGCGCGAGCACGGATTGCGGGACCGGCTGCCCGTCGAACTGTGCTAGCTGCGCGCCCGTGCTGCCGCCGCCTCCGCCCCCTGTCAGGGTCAGGGCAGCCACCACTATTATTATCACCGCTATTATGCCGCCGTAGAGCGCCTTCTTGTTGGAAAGGATCGAAGGCTTGCCAGTTGGCTGCTGCTGCGGCTGCTGTTGTTCTGCTCCCTCCATGTTGTTAAAGCTCAAAAAAAGTATTTAAGACTAGTGTAGCGTGTAGCAGGCCCTTCCGCGCGGGCCTGCCGCCGTCGGTTCAGTCGCCTTGCAGCATTTCCAGCATGCTTACAGTCATTATCGCGGTTATTGCCTTGCTCGCTGCGCCAGCCGCCCTCCCATTCTGCTGCGTTGCGATGCATTCCTCTAGGGCACGTATGATGCTCGCCCTCCTGTCAGGAGCGTCCATCGCCTCGCTTTTCAGCTGGGCTATCTGTCTCGTGCTTGTGCTGGTGGTTCTCCCAGGTCTCTGCAGGTCAGCGTCGGCTATTTGCTGTACGCTCAGGCTTGCTTTTTCTCCCATTTTTTCCCCACCCTCCTGTGAATGTGTTATGCCTTTCTTCCTATTTAAACGTATGCCTGACAAACGTCTATCACAGTAGTGAAACGGCGATTGTCGTCTATGATTTTATGTTCGCACTCTTAACTTCTCCGGCTCCGTGACCCCGTAGTTTCTCTTCCCGTCACGATAGACTGCTGTGAGGAACACCTTCTTTCCCGGATTTCCTATCTCAGGAACGGGCTCTCTCAGCTCTCCCCTGTGCAGCTTCTCGAACGTGCCAACGCTTATCGGGGTGCCATTCAAGACGAACGACATGTCGGTGCTGTTCGCGTACTCGACCACGCCGTCCTGTATAGTGCCAAGCATTCCCTTGCCTCCCGCCCCACTGCCGAAACCGAGTATGAGCATCTTCTCTCCTATTATCTGCGCTCCGCTCTTCGAGTAGTCGCTGGTCAGCGTCGACTGTATGCTGAAGAACACGGCGCCGGTGTACGTATTGCCTATGAACCCGGATGTGACCTGGCTGTTCGCTGCCTTCCTTGCGAACTCAGCCTTGTAGTGGCTCGTTTCCTGCATCGCCCTTACGAAAGCGGTCCTCCTCTCTCCAAAGCTCACCACCTCCTCCCCAAATCCTGCGAGCGCGGCGTTTATCTCCTTGTTCGAGTACCTGTCGAAATCCCTCACTATCTCGGTAAGTTCGCGGTGTGTCCATCCCATGCCGAGCCGTGACTCGAGCACCTCCAGATCATGCTTCAGCGACTGCCTGTCATGGTTCGCCCCGCGGACGATCTCCGAGTCCTCCCTCGTCAGTTTTGTTTTGGCGCGCCTGTATGTGAGTATGATCTCCTCAGATTCGTGGAGGTTGCCGGATCCAGGCATCAGCGGCTCCCCGGTAAACGGCAGGTTCATGCCTGCCAGTTCCTTCAGCGTTTCCTGCCACTCCTCCGGATGATAATTCTTCAGATTGTGTCTTACCACATCGGCAAAAGGATCCTGGATCTTGCTTTTGTACGGCAGGTGCACGGCGATGTGTCTCACCTCGTCCAGCAGGCTCCTGCCGAGCTCCTCTTCGATCTGCCTGTAGACCTTGTAGTAGATGTAGTCGTAAACGAGGTTGGAGTGCTTCCCGTCGTATAGCGGCATGTCGCTCCCTATAATCTTGCTGCCGTCAGCGTTCGGGAACTTTGGTTTGTAGAAGTCGTACTCGTTTATCGTGTACTCCTTCATCATCATAGGATCGATGGCTATCAGCCTCGGGTTCGGTTCAACTAGAGTCGCGGTGGCTCCTGACCCCGAGGTCGCCTCTCCCGGAGAGTTTAGCGGATATTTCGCATGATCTGTGGTTACAACGATGGTGCGCTCGCCTGTCGCGACAGCGGCGCACAGCGCGTCGCCTAGCGCATCGAGCCCGGCCACGCAGGCGAACTTGTGCTCAACCGGCAGCGCGTAATTGAACGTCTTGCCGTAGTACATCTCCAGCGCGTCGTAGACGAATGTTATCGTGGGCTTCGAATCGTCTATCGCGCTCTCCGTGGCGAACTTCAGCTTCACCTTGTGCGGGTCTATGCCGTTCCTGTCAACAATCTTTATGATGGCGTTGGCTGCCATCGTTGCCGCATCCTCGTCCGTGTTGGGCACAGCGAACGTCTCCACTCCAAGGTTTCTGGTGAAGCTGTCTCTCTTCCTTCCCCTTGCCATGGCGAGCTCTTCTGCATTGACCCTAAGTATTGGAGCGTATGTCTGCAGGTCGCTTATACCTACCACTAGTGTGTTGGACATTGGATCACTTGGTCAATGAGTGTCACCAAATCCTTTTAAACGACGTCAAGCGGTTAGACGATGGGCGAATTAAGAAAGCCTTGTCTGGGCATCGTGCAACGCGCGCCTAGCCAGATCCCTGTTTATCTCGTTTATCAGGAACAGCATCTTCTTCTCCCTCGCCGCAGATACACGAAGATAGATCTCGTCCTTGGTGCCCTGCGCCACCAGTATGTAGACGTCTCCGGCCCTGAATCTCGCTGTGCGGCCCTTCCTCTGTATGTTCCTTATCTCGTTGGGTATAGGCTCGTAGAAGATGACGAGGTCGACGCTTGGTATGTCGAGCCCCTCCTCGCCTATCGAGCTGGCGACGAGAACGCTGAACTTTCCGGCCCTGAAGTCCTCTATCACCTTCTTCTGCTTCTCCTGCGTCACGCCCTCCTTCTTGCCCACGAAGGCCATTGCGTCTATGCCGTTATGAACGAACACGTCAACAAGCATCTTTATCGTTGAGCGGTACTGCGCAAAGACGATCGCACTCTTGCCTTTGTACTCGCGCAGTATCGACATGGCGTACTTCACCTTCTCGTGCTCCTCGCCTCGCTTCATCGCGTCCTTGGCCATCACGACCGCCTCTTTCACGTTATTGTTGGCGAGCAGGTTCTCAACGGCACGACTCTTCTCCTCGCGCTCCGACAGGGAATCGAAGTAGGCGCTGAACGGATAGATGCCCTCTGTTGTGAGGAGGTCATAGGCATGGGAGGCGTTCAGCAACTTTATGTAACTGAAGAACGCGCCGAACCTGAAGCCTGGCGCGTTTATCTTCTTTATCTCGTTGCCCAGCGCTATGAGCACGCCCTTCGGCACGCGCTCGAAGTTCTTCGCGTTCATGAGGCCCATCTTGTTCAGGCTGGCGAGGCTCTCTTCAGCCACCGGCTTGATCAGATTGCCTATGCTCTTGATCGTCGTGCTCTGCGGCACGCTCACAACGTGCATGTACTTGGGCATAACGTAGGAAACGACGTCAGCATCGGTTGAGATCCTGGCCTCTATATGATGTACGTTAAGAGTCTCAACGAGTTGCGTTATCTTCTCCTTCTTGCTTCCCGGCGAAGCCGTCAGGCCGAGCACCAGGGAGTTGCGCACGGCGAGCTCGTTCGCTATGTATGTGTATGCGTACTTGCCAACGGCCCTGTGGCACTCGTCGAAAACCGCGACCCCGAAGTCCTCAAGGGAGAAGTTTCCGGATTTGAGATCGTTGGCAATTGTCTGCGGTGTGGCGATTATCAGCTTCGCGCTCTGTTCCAGCTCTTTTCTCTGCTTCTTGCCTACGGATCCGAGCAGTAGGGCGATGCTCTCCTCTGGCAGCCTCACCATCTGCACTACGGTAGCATAATGCTGCTCCGAGAGCGGGCGCGTGGGCGCGAGCAGGAGCGCGCGCCTGCCCTGCGCTATCTCGCTCGAGATTACAGCAAGGCCGATAAGCGTCTTGCCAAGCCCGGTAGGCAGCACGACCAGCGTGCTCCCGTGCTCGAGTATCGAGTTGATTATGTTGAACTGGTACTCGCGGAACTCCACGCCGTCGAGGTTGAGCAGCTCAGCTGTTGAGCCGAGCTTGAGCCATCTTTCATCGACAGTCATTGCAACGATAAAGTATGGAATTGGCTTTATATAAATTGCATACCGAGTGTACGCAAGCCGCAGTAACTCAATCCGGGAGAGTGTCCCGCTGAAGACGGGAATGTTGCTGGTTCAAATCCGGCCTGCGGCATCAGCCTGCTTGAAACAGCCCCATTATATGATTTGTACCGAGTAGGCTTCATTTGTGAGTTTATGAAAGTTATATATTTATATAACTTTGGTTGATTAATAAATTATGGACATACCACTCGAAGTCGCGCTCTCTGGCAAAAGGCTCGACATAGCGCGCATGCAAGACCTGCTGATAGACCTGATATACGATTACGTGCAGCCCAACGCGATTCTGTACGGTGGCACGGCAATCTGGCGTTGCTTAGGTGGCGGCAGGTTTTCTGAAGATATCGACATATATGTAAACGCTCGTTTTCAGAGTAAACATGAGGCTGTACTGAAGCAAAATGGGCTAGAGATAATCGACAGAGACAAAGAGCTACCACTGCACATGAGAATCTCAGACGGAAAGACTGACATTTTGCTTGAAGCCAGTATGGGCAGGTATGAAAATGTCATGGCGCAGTATACGAAGGTTGATGGCACGTCAATGACTATTTCAATGCTGCCTCCTGCAAAGTTATTTGCAAGGAAGATGGAGGCCTACAGGAGCAGGAAGTACATTAGAGACCTTTATGACCTCGTGCACCTCACAAACTACGTAGATAAACACGACCACTATATTGAATTGAAACTTAGATCCTTCCTCGCAGATGTAGAAAAACCAGTCGATGGGCACATACTGCAATCGCTTGTCTACAAGGGACCAACAGCGTCTTTCGAGAAAATGATAAAGTACCTGAAGAGTTGGTCAGAATGAAGTATGACAGCGAGTTTAGAAAATACTTTTCTAAGATACCCATATTCACATTCAAGGACGCGGCGAGATTTCTTAAGAAGATGGGCGCTTCTGATGCTTACGTGAAGTTGTTTATCCATAACCAAATGAAAAGGCACAGCCTTCTCAGAGTAGGTAGAGGCCGCTACACTTTCTCTAACAATGAAGCTATGGTCGGATTTGCCTTCGCTCCGTTCTACTATGGCCTCGAACACTCGCTGACTCTGCACAAACTCTGGACTCAGGTCTCAATCCCAGTTATAATAACAACGACCAAAGCGGTGCCTGGAATCAGGAATTCGATGGGCAAACGGGTTCTGGTAAGAAGGATATCCAAGAATATGTTTTTTGGTATAGAGCGGATTATGCATAACGGCGTATTTGTTCCGGTGTCTGACATCGAAAAAACACTGGTCGATTTTGTTTATTTCAATATAAATTTAAGCGATGAGGAGACGAAAAGAGTGATGCGGGAGTGTAATGTTGAAAAACTCGCGAGGTATGCCAAAAAATGTAACAGAGGCATAAGAACGAGGATTGAGAATATGATGAAGGATATGCGGAGCTGGGAGCACGAACAAAACAAAAAGATTGGGCAACCGTACCTCAGGGGGTACTGCAGGCCTGCGGAATTCAACTAATCTTTGAGAATAAATTCTTCGAGCCTGTCCCTTAACTTGTCTTTCTTCTTCCTGTGCTCCTCAAGGAACCTATTTATCCTCTTTGCGAGGTCGTCCTTGTGCTCTCCGGCAAGAAGAGTGCCCTTTCTCTCCCCATCGAATATCTTCTCTAGCTTCTTGTCGTCAGTCTCGAAGAGGTACTTGTAGTATTGGCAGACCGAGCACTTTTCCGGATCTCCCCCTAGTTTCTTCTGAAGCTCTGCCGTTGACTGCTGCCCTGTTATCGCCCTGTGCACCTTCTTCTCCACCACCTCTGGCGTATCGCTCAGGTAGATGGTGTCGTTCGGGTCGCTTGCCGACATCTTCGGCCTGCCGCCGAGCCCCGGGAGGAACTTTGCGTGCACTATCGCCGGCTTGTAGTAGCCCAGCTTTACGAGCGCGTCCCTTGCGACCCTGAAGTGCACGTCCTGGTCTATCGCCAGCGGAATTAGGCATGGCACGTTCTTCTTCTCCTCGACAGATTTCAGGAACGCGGGCACAGCCTGCATGCTGGTGTAGAATATGCTGCCTATGTTGGTCTCGTTAGTGAAACCGAACGCGTCCTTTACCATGGAGAATGTTATGCGCTTCGCGACCCTGACAGCCTGCCTGTAGAGGGTGCCGGCATAATCAGTATTGAAGAAGATCTTCGTCTTCTTCGGGTCGTAGCCTAGCGCGATGATGTTGAGCGCGTCATCGTAGGCAAGCTTGTGAACCTCATCGAAGCTCACGTTCCTGATCAGCGCCTTCTCCTCATCGGGTATCTGGATGTAGACCTCTGCCCCGAACTTCTCTTGGAGCCATTGGGTGAACATGAATGGTATGAGGTGTCCCAGAGTCATCGAGCCGCTGGGCGCTATGCCTGTGTAGAGGTAGAACCTGTTGCCCTTCTCGTACTCGTCGAGCAGCCAGTTCATGTCCCTATGGGCGTAGAAGATGTGCCTCCGTAGGAGCCAGTGGGAGCCTCCAGCCAGTTTCTCTATCCGCTCCTCGAGCTTCTTGTCTATCATGCTTATCCCGAACTCCTTGGCGAACCTCTCGTAGTCTATCTTGCCTTCTACGTCATACGGGGTTACCTTGAAGTTTTCAGACATGGGCTCAACTATTGATAAATGGGCAATTATTTAAAGTGAGCATCGCTCGGGTACCAGACCGTGCCGTATTCCGTGTCCTCGATTTTTATACCGTGCTTCGACTCTATCTCCGTCCTCATCCTGTCCGCCTCTTCGAAGTTCTTGCTCTTCCTGAGATCGTCCCTCTGCTTTATCAGGAGGCTCGCGTCTTCGGGCAGCGTTTGCTTGTATATGCTCTCATTCACTATGCCAAGGAGCGTTCCCAAAACGGAAAGCTTGCCTATCGCCAGCTCTCTGGATTTCTGGTCGGTGCTGCCCTGCGCGTCAGCGAACTGCCTGACCTTCCTCATAGCCGCGGTCATCTTCATCAGGGCAAGCGGCGTGTTGAAGTCGTCGTTCATCGCATCGGCGAAGTCCTTCTCCAGTTGCTCCGCAATATTTACCAGCTCTTGCCCGCCGCTTCCTCCGTTCACTGGAAGGTTGTAGAGTATGCCTATCGACTGATTGATGTAGTACATGAGCTTGTTGGCGTCGCGCATCAGCTCATCCGTGTAGTTTATCTCCTTCCTGTAATGGGTCATGCAGACAAAGAGCCTAAGCGTCTCTGCCGGATATTCTGCAAGCGCTTCGCGTATCGTTATGAAGTTCTTCAGGCTCTTGCTCATCTTCTGCCCCTTTATGCTGAGCACGCCAGAGTGCAGCCAGTACTTTACGAACGGCTTAACCCCGAAGGCGGCCTCTGCCTGCGCGATCTCGTTGGTATGGTGCGGGAAGATGAGCTCGCTTGCGCCTCCGTGTATGTCGTACTGCGGGCCGAAGAACGAGTAGGTTATCGCAGTGTCTTCTATGTGCCAGCCTGGCCTGCCGGAGAGCTTGACCTGTTTGCCATCGCTCTTCACCTCTATCTCCCACGAAGGCTCTCCGGGCTTGCTCGCCTTCCACAGGGCGAAATCGTACACGTTCTTCTTGCCCTCCTTCGGCTCTATCCTGTGCTTCTCGAGTTCGTCTATCTTCATCCCTGACAGCTTCGTGTAGTCCTGAAACTTCGATACGTCGTAATAGACGTCGCCGTCCAGCAGGTAGGCGTAGCCCTTGTCGATGAGCAGCTGCATCTGGTCGCGCATGGCGTTGATGTAATCGTGGGATCTGGGATAAGACGACACGCTCTGCTTAACGCCTATCGCCTCCATGTCCTCCATGAACCTCTTCTCGCACTCGCGGGCCAGTTCAACAGGGTCTACGCCCTTCTCCTTCGCCCTGGCTATTATCTTGTCGTCTATGTCTGTTATGTTCTGTATGTAGTTTATCTCGTAGCCGGCGTGCCTCAGCCACCTCGCCACTATGTCGAACGAGATGTAGGTCCGTGCGTGCCCCAGATGGGCGTCATCGTACACTGTCTGGCCGCACACGAACATGTTTGCCTTCTTGCCGTGCATAGGTATGAACTCCTCCTTGCCCCTGGAGAGCGTATTGTATACCTGCAAGCGTTGCACCGAAGATAGTTTGATGGTTAAAATATTAAGGTTGACGCACTAAGAATCGTGTCGATTCCATGAGGAGAGGAACTGTCACTTTCATGCTTGCTGTGCTGATAGCGTACATGGTGCAGGGCTCTATCTGGTACACGATGCCGTTGATATTCGCGCATGCGTTTGCCAACAACTACTTTGCTGTGGGACTGCTTATAGCGATCATACCGCTCATAGAGGTACTCGCCTTCAGGAAAAAGGATTTCTAACTATGCATATGATTTTAATCCTGAATGGCGTAGCTAATGCAGGCGAGCGTAGTCTAGCCTGGTAGGACGTAGCCTTGCCAAGGCTATAACCCGGGTTCAAATCCCGGCGCTCGCACAGTGAAAATACGCGTACACGGGTCCAGATCCCATACGTAAACCTTTCTGGATGATACTATCTACTCACGTTGACCTCAGCGTACATCTCTGTGCCTGTGCAGTAAGTATCGACCACCTGTGAGCCTGCTGGGAAAACGAAGAGGCTCATGGCTGTTCCGGTGCTATTGTTGCAGATTGCGTTTGCCTGCGCGCTTGTCACATTGTATGTAGCGCCAAGGTTGTATATGGTGTAAGGACTGAACCATACTAATGCAAATCCGGCACCGAGTTCAATCAATGTGATTACTATGGCTATGGCAATGAAGTGGCGATAGATTTTGCTGTGTTTTTGCATAAGCCAAAGCAACACGCCACCTATTATGAAGCCGAACATCACCATTTCGATGGCTACGAAAAGGTTGTATTGCCCCTTGTCCGGATTTTCATCTATGCCCTTCTTTGCCACATAAAGCAAAATTAACAGGAAGACCACTGTTACGAATATTGCCAAGGTGTCTGTAGCTAGAAAATTCAGCAATGCGAAAGAGATTATGCCTCCAAGTATGAAGGCTGCCCAGAAGCCGGGCTTGTCAGAGAAGGTTACCTTCCTTGCCGTTTTCTTACTTGCTATTTGCTTAGACAAGGAATCACTTAATAGTGGAGAACTACTTAAACTTAAATAGTTAACCTAACTTACGTCATAGCATAGCGACATTATGACCAGGCCGGAGAAGAAAATCTTGGATTGGTTCAAAGCGCATCCAGACGAAGATGTGACTGCTAAGACATCGGCTAAAAAGATTCGCGCTAAAGAACTGGGCGGAGGTTGAAAACATGCCCTGGCACTTGTCTGAAACGATGTTGTTGACAAACCGGTTCTAGGAGAATGTGTCTCAAGAATCAATGCGTGGGAGTTCGGCTTTAGAATACCCAACACGGTGCGCGAGAATTTTCAAATCAGGTAGCCTATTTAAAATATAGAGAATTGTATGTTATTCGAAAGCGTTTGGAAATTTTGATTTAATCAATCTGCCCTGCGCTCGCAGTCATGTGTGTGGTACAATGCGCGTCTCGAAGAAAGCGAACATCGGTGTAAGAAACAGGATAGAGGAGTTCGACCACAGGATCTATAGAGACCTGAGGCACAAGCGCAACAGGAAGCACATACTGATACCCACCCTGATCACCACGATAGCGCTGATCCTGCTGATCTACATCTTCAAGATCGCGAACCTCGACCTAAGGAGCAACATAGGCTACTCGCTCGTGGTCTTCACCTCCTTCGCGGGCAGCGCCTTCATACTGTTCATGACCCCATACTCGAGGTCGTCGAGCACAAGGAGGTTCGTGAAGAGCTACGCGATAGCCAGCGTATTCGGCGAGCTGGGCTACCTGCTGACCGGGATTATAGGTTTCTATCCTGCGGCGGCGTTCACAATCTTCGTGGTTGCGCTGCTCCTCTTTGAGACCGACAGCGCTCACCCTCCGGCAATGGGCATAGCTTTCGCCTTCGTGATCTTCCAGATAGATTACGCGGGCCTAGTGATAGTCGTGCTGGGCGTGGCCCTCTTCGCTGGATTGAAACTGCTGCTCGAGAAGTTGAGAATCAACCCTTAAATACCTAAGAGGAGAACTCTCCCTGTGCGAGCGTAGTCTAGCCTGGTTAGGACTTTGCCCCTCCAAGGCAAAGAGCCGGGTTCAAATCCCGGCGCTCGCATCCCTACTTCTTGGGCCTCAGCGCGACAAACCCGTACCTGTCGACATCAATGTATTTGCTGCAGTACTTCCTGAAGTCGTCTATGCTTACGCTGGTTATCAGGTTCGGAAACCGCTCTGTGAGCGTGGGTTCGTTGTAAACCGTCAGGTCCTCGGACATTGAAAGGGCTGTGCTCAGTGTGTCCTCCCTTCCTGTCAGCATCCTGATCTTGTAACCGCGCTGTCGTGTCCTCAGCTCGCTCTTCGTTATCTCGCCGTCCTGCAACTTCTCGAATTCCTTCAGCAATATCTCTTTTGCTTTTTCTAGATTTACAGGCTCGATCCCGGCACCTGCTGCCAGAAAGCCAAAAGTGGAGTACAGGGAATACGACGCGCTCGGATCGTACGAAAGGCCGCGCTTCTCCCTTATCTCATCGTACAGCCTGTTTTTGAGCACCTCATAGATTACGGACACGGAAAGCATCTCCCTCATTCCCGCATCTACGAACCCCTTGGTTTTGAATCCCATTCCTATCCTTGTCTGCTTTATGCCCTTCTTCCATACTGTCAGTTCCTTTTTGACCTGCGCCTCTCTGGCTGTGTTTCTTTTCGGCGCGGCCCCTTTCTTCTCGAAGTCGCCGAAGTACTTCTTCATTGTGGATATTATCTTTGCAGTTCCGACTCCGCCATAGACCGACACAAACATGTTGTTGGGCGAATAATGGCTGTCGTAGATGCGCAATAGGTCTTCGCGTGTTGTGCGCCTTATCGATTTCTCGTCACCCCCGACCGAGAGCCTTGCCGGATGCTTGCTGTACAAAACCTTGGGCAAAAAGTCGTAGAACATGTATATCGGCATGTCGCTGTGCAGGAGGTTCTCGTTTATTATCGGACCTCGTTCGAGCTCGAACTCTTTTTCAGGGAACACCGAGTTCCTGACCTGGTCTGAGAGAAGGTCGACCGCCCTTTCGAAGTATCCCTTGTAGCACCAGAGGAAATATGTTGTGGATTCCTTGTTCGTGAAAGCGTTCTGCTCCATGCCGTAGTTTCTCGCCTCCTCGATTATCTCCCGCCACGTCCTTTTCTTCGTGCCCTTGAACAGCATATGCTCGAGATAGTGCGCGGCGCCTCCTACGCGCGGATTGTCATCTATAGATCCGTATCTAAAACTTACGGCAATACCCACGGTCTGAAATTGGGGAGTCGAACGCATGGCGATCTTTACTCCGTTGTCCAGCTGCGCCGTTTTTGTCATCATTCAATCCATCTCATTTTGTGTTTCACTTTTAAATATCAGTAACGTGTTCTATGATTCATGAAGGTAACCATGACTGTACACGGGATAGTGCAGGGCGTCGGCTACAGGAATTTAGTGAGGGAGGTCGCCGCAAGACACGGAATAGCGGGCAGCGTGCGAAACGTGAGCGACGGCAGTGTTGAGATAGTCGCTGTCGGAACCTCTGAGTCGCTGGAAGGCTTCGAGCGGGAGATAAAGGTTAACGAGCGTTACGGGCCTCAGGTGATGCACGTGGAGAGGAAGGAGCACGGCACCGCTTCGGATTCCGAATACAAGGGCTTCAGGATAGAAAAGGACAAGCGCCTATAGCTCATAGTGCTCTTTTAGCAAGGGCAGCACTACCTTGTACTTGTTCTTCAGCTCCTCAGCGAACTCCTTCTGCTTCGTCTCGTCCCCGTGCACTATGAAGATGTTCTTCAGGCCCTTGACGCTGCTTATCAGCCTGAGAAGCTGAGCCTTGTCCGCGTGGCCCGAGAGGTGGTACGCCTCAACCTTAAGCCCGATCTTCACCTTCTTGCCGTCCAGCGATATCTCCTTGGCGCCGTTCAGCAGCTCCCTTCCCGGCGTTCCCTCGGCCTGGTAGCCGACCATGATGAGCTTGTTCATGTAGCTGTCTCCGAGCTTCTCCAGGTATCTTATCACCGGCCCTCCCTTCAGCATTCCGCTCGTGGTCACGATTATCGCAGCGCCCTCGGTCTTTATCACCTTCTGCCTGTCGTCCCTCCCTTCCACCGGGTGGAAGTTGGGGCTCTTGAATGGGTCGTCCTCGCTCATGAGTATGCGCTTCTGCAGTTCCTGCTTGCAGTATATGACGTTGTGCCTGTAGATGCGCATCGCCTTGTTGATCATTCCGTCGACGAATATCGGCACCTTCGGGATCGAGCCAGAGCGCATGTGGTCATCGAGGAGGAAGAGGACCTCCTGCGCCCTGCCCACCGCGAAGCTCGGTATTATCACCTTGCCTCCCTTGTTCAGCGTCTCCTTTATGCTCTCGGTGAATCCGGCCATGACTATCTTCTCCGAAGGGAAGATGTCTCCCTTGCCGCTGTACGTGCTCTCTGTTATGAGCGTGGCTGCGTTGAGGTACTCCGTGTATGCGGGGTCGAGCAGCTTGGTGCCCTTCAGGTTTATGTCACCTGTGTATAGGAGCCTGTTGTCGCCCTCCCTTATCTCCACCATGGCGCTGCCCAGGATGTGACCCGCTGGCACGAGCTTTATAGCGAGGTCCTTCACCCTGAACTCCTCATGGTACTCTACCATCTTGTAGTGCTTTGGCATCTTCGCAATCGCATCTTTTTTGATTCCCTTCGGTTTCGAGATCTGCAGGTAGTCGCTTGCTATCACGTTCACGAGCTCGAGCGTGGGCTTGAGCGAGTATATGGGACCGTTGAACCCGTTCGAGATGACGTGCGGCAGGTAGCCGCAGTGGTCCAGGTGGGCGTGCGATATGACAACGGCGTCGATGTGCTTGAGCATCGAGTCCTCTATCATCGGGTGCTCCTCCACCTCGCCAAGCTTTATCCCGGCGTCGATCAGTATCTTTGTGCCCTTGCCCTCGACCATTATGCAGCTTCTTCCCACCTCCCTGGCCGCACCGTAGAAGGTAAGCCTAAGCTTGCCCTCCTTTATCACCTCGTCCGCCTCCTTCGGCCTCCTCTCCTCCCTGGGCTTTGCGGGCTCTCTCGGCCTTGGGGCCGTCCTGTGCCTCGCTTCGCCGCGCCCTGTCTTTTGATAGGGCTTCATGTATGTCCTTTCTACGTCCCACTCATCAGTGTCTGCTAATTTTCTTTCCATATTGCATCAATTCTTTTTCTTTCAATTCCTTTTTGCTGTGCGTTTTTCCTATCCTATCATTCTATTCTTCTTTCTTTTTTATCGTGGCGATGTCCTCGAGGCTTACCTCGAAAGGTCCCTCGTGCTTGGGCGTTCGCTTCGGCCTGTGCTCGTCCGTGCTCTTCTTCCATCCGGTTAGGCCCCTGAGATTGGCATAGAGCGCATCGAGCTTCTTGTCGACCTCAAGCACCTGGTTCTTGTACGACTCCAGTGCCTTCCCTATCTCGTCTATATCCTTCGCCACGAGCTCAACCTTTCGCTTGAACCTGTAGGCGTTGAGGGCCTCGTCAAGTTCCTTGTTGATCTCGTTAAGCCTCTTTATCAGCTCCCTCTCGGCCGTGAGGGTGGCGGCCTCGGTGGCGATCTTGAACTCGATGCTGCTCTTCATCCTCTTCAGCCTGCCGACGTTCTTCGGGGCCGGGCTTGACACGGAGAGCTTGGATAGCGCTACCTGCTCCTCCAGCTTGTAGTTCATCTTCCCGCGCAGCCTGCGCATCTGGTCTATGAGTTGCGCGCGCTTCTTCTTCTCCTCCTCTATCTGCGCGTTTAGCCTTGTAGATGCTTCGCTCTGCGGGCTCTGTATCTTCGCAGGCTCCGGCTGCTTGCCCGCTTCCTGCTTCGCTTCTTCCGCCTTGATGTTATTTTCCGTTTCGCTCAGTTAACCGCCTGTTGTGAGACCAAAAGCCCGTAGGTTTTCAGGAGCCTATCGGTCACGCGCTCAGTTGAGTAGTCGCTTGCAGTCTCGACCGCGTGCTTCGTATAGGAATCCTTGTTATTTAAAACCTTATCTATCTTCCTCGCGCAGTCGGCATAGTCGAGGGACGTGAACTTCTCGCCGTTCTTGCCGCTCTTTATCAGGTCTTTCAGCGCGAGATCGTTGGATCCCACAACCGGCTTCCCTGACGCCATCGCCTCTATCGCCACGATCCCCTGCGTCTCGAACTTGTGTGACGGCAGGCAGAGCAGGTCGCTGGCTGCGTAGACCTTCGGTAGTTCGTCGTGCTCCACGAACCCGAGGAAGGTGACACGGTCCGCTATCCCCAGCCTCATCGCGAGCTTTTTGCTCGATTCAAGCTGCGGGCCGGTGCCGCCGACAACGAACCTTATGCCGCTTCTCTTCTTGATCAGCAGCTTAGCGGCCTTGAGCATCACGTCTATCCTCTTCTCCTTGCTCATCCTGCCAACGTAGAGCACCACCTGCTCGTTGCTACTTATGCCCAGCCTTTTCCTTACGCGTTCGCCGCTCACGCGCGGGCTGAACCTCTTTGTATCCACGCTGTTTGGGACTACCTGCACATTACCTATCTGATGCCTCCTCAGCATCGACGCCACTGCGTCGGAAGGTGCTATTGTCACATCGCACGACTTGTAGAAGAACTTGGTGTACTTCCAGAGATATGTCGAGTAGAAGTTCCTCAGCGTCCTGTTCTTCGGGTAGTAGTCGCTGAGCGAGCTGCTGTTTATCATGGTGTGGAACGTTCCGGCCAGCGGGTACCTGCCCAGCTTCGCGGCCAGCAGGCCCGTGAACCCCATCATGAAAGGGGTCTGCGCGTGCACCACGTCTATCTCCAGCCTCTTCAGCTGGCCTGGCATGGACGAGTAGTAGGGAAAGAGCGCCACGCTGTACTGTGGATATGGCTTGAACCTGAGTCCCGTGTGCAGGAAGACGTTCCTTGATTCGTACATCTTCTTGTCCCGCAGCTGCGCGCTGGAGAATATGTATACCTTGTTGCCCCTCCTCTCGAGCTCGCGCTTGAACTCGAGCATCGATGTTACAACGCCGTCAACGGCTGGCAGGTAGCTATCGGAATAAAAGGCAATGTTCAGCTTATGCATCAAAAAACACTCAGAGCTTTACCGCTTCCCCTCCGGCCTGCCTTATCTTCTCCTCAGCGCTCTTGGAGAACTTGCTGGCCTTCACAACAACGGGTTTTGCAAGCTTGCCGTCGCCAAGCACCTTGTAGCCCTTCAGCTCTATGGTGGGCCTAGCTTCCTGCATACTCGCAGTCTTCTTGGAGATCGCGTAAAGGTCTATTATATCGAGGCTCTTCCTCCTCAACGGCGCAAACCCCTTCTTCCCTATCGTTTCCCTCTCGTAGACAACGGTGTATGTCCACTTGTGCCTTCCCCCGCCTCGGCCCACGCCTCCCCTGTCTCCGGCTCCCCTGGCGTTCTTTATGTTGCCTGCGCCCCAGCTCCTGTTGCCAAGGTACTTCCTCCTCTTCTTTATCCTCAGAACCATGATCTCACAGCATCTTCTCTATCAGCCTGTTTATCTTCTCGCTCCTGTATCCCAGGCTGCCGCCGTTCGTGAACGCGTCCTTCACGCCCTCGTATCCCTGCCTCGGAGGGTGCATCCTGATCGGCATCTCTATCTTCAGCTCCTTCGGAGACTTGCTCCCGTCCAGCATCGAGCCCGCGGACGAGTCGTCGGCCTTTATGCCCTTCGCCGCGAGAAGCTTTGCGAGCGTCTCCCTGTTCACCTCCCCGAAGGTTACGAAGTCCTTGCACTTCTTGACCATTCCCATGTACGAGGAGTTGCCAGAATTGACGAGAACAAGGTTGTTTACGCGCTTCAGGTTCAGCCTGTCCAGCGTCTCCGCTATGCTCTGCCTGACCTTTACGCGCCCCCGCACTCTTATCACTGCGAGTAGCTTGCTTTTTTCTGCCATGTAGGACACGTCAGTAGTGTATAGTATTCGCGTGATGAGTTTATAAGCGTACCTATGACCCCTGAAAAGGCTGAGAAAGATGCGCTGGCGCGCCAGAAACGGCGCTTTGCGAACTATGGGATTTTATAACTTGTTTGCTTATCCTAACTAGGTCAAACAAATGAGGACATCGCTCGCTTTCACCGCTTTCTTTTTGCTGGGCATAGTTGCGAGCGGGAGCGTCAGCGCCTATTTCAACGCGACCTACCTGTCTACGACGGTCTTCCTGAAGAACTCGACGTCGGCGCACGTGGTCGAGGGGGTGCAGATATATGTGAGCAACGCATCGATAAGCACGTACAACCAGGACAGGCAGGCCTTCAACCTCTCTCTGGCGAGCTGGCAGAAGGTGATAGGCAACACCCCGTTCCTGACGCAGCACATACTCAACCCCAAGTCGAGCATAAGCAACTTCACCTTCCTGCCTGGTCCCATAACCCCGGCCAGCAACGGCGGAGGCTATGCCTCGCTCACCATGAGCTATGATGCGGGCAACGTAACAAGCGTGGTCAGCATAGCACCGAGGCAGTTCGAGTACTCAGTAAACAGCAGCGTCTTCAACTACCTTCACACCGCCAGCGGACAGTCGCTTCTGCCGAACGCCAGGCTCACCATAATGGTGCCAAACGGCACGAAGATTGTCACCATATATCCGCTTCCTGACTTCCCGCAGCCAAACTCGTTCGGCAAGTACTCCGGTACGAGCTTCTCGTGGTTCTCCGGAGAGCCGCTGCAGAATTTCAACTTTGTCTACATAACAACACAGACGCCGGAGCAGGAGGTGGTGCAGTTCTTCAGCGGCATTTACAACAATTACGGCTCTCTCATAGACGTGCTCGTGGTCCTCATGGTAGTGGGAATTGGCGCATACCTCTACTTCAGGCTCTTTAGGTGAATCCCTTGCATAGGCACGAGCTATCTGTGCTCAACGCACTGAAAGAGAAGAAGAAGCTCAGCTTGGAGCAATTGCTGAAGGAGTCGGGCCTTGGCAGGGACGAGGCGATGTGGGCGCTCGGGAACCTGGCTGCGCAGGGGTTCGTGAAGATGGAGAAGGAGGAGGGGGCCGAGGTCAGGATAAGCGACGAGGGAAGGGAGTACGCCAAAAACGGCTTGCCAGAATCGCGGCTCCTGAAGAGAATCGGGGAGAGGGGGATGCGGCTTGATGAGATTGGGAACAAGCAGGACCAGATCGGTTTCAGCTGGGCCAAGAAGAAGGGACTCGTAGACGTTGCCGGGGGCATGCTGAAGCTCAACGACAAAGGCAAACACGCGGCTTATGCCGGCTTGGAGGCCGAGACGGTGCTGAGGGCGCTGGAGAAGGACGAGAGATCATACAAGCAGTACAGAGGCAACGCCGCGATGAAGGAGCTGGAGCAGAGGAAGCTGGTCGAGGTCAGGTCCAGTGAATCCGTGGGCTCAGCGGAGATAAC
Organism: Microcaldota archaeon; assembly: GCA_021818925.1. GTDB lineage: Archaea > Micrarchaeota > Micrarchaeia > Micrarchaeales > CABMGC01 > JAJYVH01. Next base: position 208,984 of record JAKASU010000001.1, read on the forward strand.
GCACCAGGGTGTGCTGGCGCTGGCGAAGGAGAAGCAGAACGAGGAGATGATAGAGGCTCTGGACAGGAAGATGATAAAGAGCAGGTCGTGGGCTGACAAGAAGTTCACGCCGTACAACATCAAGGCGCCGGTGGAGCCCGCTGCCGTCGCTGCCAGGCATCCGCTGAGGAGGACGATAGACGACATAAGGCAGGCATACCTAAGCCTCGGGTTCACCGAGGTGAGCGGGCCGATAATAGAGCCGGCATTCTGGGTCTTCGACTATCTTTTTGTGCCACAAGACCACCCGGCGAGGGACGTGCAGGATACGTTCTTTCTCGGCAGGCCGGACTCGCTAAACGTGGAGTACACGGGGCTCGTGGACAGGGTGAAGAAGGAGCATGAAACCGCGTGGCACGGGGAGTGGTCCAGGCAGGTGGCCATGCAGGCAGTTGCAAGGACGCACACGACAAGCGTCAGCGGCAGGTACATAAACAAGATAACTAGCGAGATAAATGCGGGAAAGAAGTTCGAGATGCCGATAAAGCTGTTCACGATAGGCAGGAACCTGAGGAACGAGACGATAGATCCGAGGCACATAGCAGACTTCTACCAGCACGATGGCATAGTTATAGGCAGGGGCCTCACGCTGGCAAACCTCTTCGACATACTCATCAAGCTCTACAAGGGCATCGGTATAGGCAACCTCAGGTTCAAGCCGATGTACTACCCGTTCGTGGAGCCGGGGGTGCAGCTCCTGGGCAAGCACGGCGACGAGTGGATAGAGCTTGGGGGAGCGGGGGTGATCAGGAAGGAGATAACGGGCATAGAGAGGAGCAAGATAAACGTGCTGGCGTGGGGGCCGGGAGTGGAAAGGATCCTGCTTGTAAAGAAGAAGATAGACAGCGTAGCCTCGCTCTACGGGTCCAGCGTCGGGTGGCTGAGGGAGATGGAGGGTGCCTAGATGCCTGTAACGGTACACAACAAGAGATACATGCTCAAGCTCCTGGGCTTCAAGATAGACGATGCTGAGCTCGTGAAGAACATAGAGAGCATGGGCCCGAACGTGAAGAGGATAGACGCGGGCGAGATCGAGGTCGAATACCCGGCCAACAGGCCAGACCTGATAAGCACGCTGGGGCTCTCGCGCGCGGTAAGGTACTACATGAGGAAGAGCAGGGACTTCAAGTACGAGGTTGGCAAAGAGGGAGACGTCGCAATAAGCGTTGGCGCGCACGTCTCGGAGATAAGGCCTTACATCGCGGCGCTGGTCGTCGAGAACATGCGGCTCGGCGAGGACGATCTTCTTGACATCATAAACTTCACAGAGAAGCTGAGCAGCACCTACGGGAGGCAGAGGAGCAGAATCGCCCTTGGCCTGCACGACATGAAGGACACGAAGGGGCCGTTCATGTACGACGCTTACGAGGACGAGGAGTTCGTGCCGCTGGGCTCAAAGAGCAAGATGAAGTACAGCGACGTGATAAACAGCGACAGGAGAGGCAGGAAGTACGTAAAGCTGAGCAAGACAGGAGCCAGGTACGTCGCGCTGAAGGATTCCAGGGGCACGATGTCACTGATACCGATAATCAATTCCGAAAGGACGAAGGTTTCGGTGGGAACGAATCGCATGCTCGTCGATATCACCGGGGTAACTCGCGAGATAATAGAACGCGTTGCTGACATGCTTGCCGCGGATTTCATAGACAGGGGCTTTGAGGTGAGCAGGGTGGTGGTAAGGTACAGGGAAAGCAGCCGAAGCCTGCCGAAGATGGAGAGCCACGAGTTCAACATACCGCTGAAGCAGCTTGACGATGAGATAGGAGTCAGGATAGGCTTCAACAACGCCATTGTGCTGGCGAACAAGATGGGCCACGCGGCGGCGCTCGTGGGCAGCAAGATCAGGGTCACAGCCCCGACATACAGGCTCGACGTGATAAACGAGCAGGATATCATAGAAGACATTGCGGTGAGCTACGGCTACGACTACATACAGCCGGTGCCTATCCTCTCATCGGAAATGGGCGCGCTGGAGGACAGGACGAAGACGAACAACTTCGCAAGGGACGTGATGATTGGAATGGGCTACGGAGAGACCATGAACTCTTACCTGACCAACGAGGAGGTCAACTTCAACAAGATGCGCCGGGAGAGGGATAGCGAGTACGTGAACATAACCAATCCGAGATCCGGGTTAACGACCATGCTCCGCACGTGGATCATGCCGTCCCTGCTCAAGCAGCTCGGCCAATCGATGCACGACAGCTTCCCGCTCAGGATCTTCGAGCTGGACATGGTTTTCGGAGTGAAGAAGAACGTGCCTGAGGAGAAGTACCACCTTGCTGCGGTTTCGTGCCACTCGCAGGCGAACTTCAACGAGGCGAAGGCGTCGCTCGAGGGTCTCGTGCGCAGCCTCGGCGCGAAATGCGAGATCAGGGAAGACGACAACATGAGCATGATACCGGGCAGATGCGCAACTGTCGAAGTGGGCAAAAAGAATATAGGCTTTATGGGTGAGATACACCCCGAAGTGCTGGCCAGTTTCGGAATCGAGGAACCAGTTGTGGGCTTCGAGATAGACCTGAATGAATGGATTGGGAATAACGCCAGAAGTGGTGACGAAAAAGGTAGTCGCACTTCCAAGCGATGATTTCCAGAGCAGGATAGAGTACAAGATAGTTGACGCCTCGGGCAGCCTGCGCTCCTCTTTCAGAATAGACAGCAGCGCAGGCGAGAGACGCGCGATGAGCTCTGACACCGGAGCCGTGCCGGTGGAGTGGGATGTCTTTGATACAGGTGGCGGTGAGGGGATGGACTCCGGCAGGCACTATGACATCGCGCGGTTGGGCTACTCGACTGACATATATGTCAGGAACAAGGTATGGAACGTCAGCTGCAGAAGAAGCGGCGATGGGGTGGAAAACCTGCTCGTATCGGTAAGGACGCTTGACGTACGGATGCTGGACGATGAGGGCTTCGGGCTGAGCAGGGCGCAGGCCGACGAGCTCCTTTTTCTCAATGAGAAGGATGTTGAAAGACTGAGGCCGAGAAGCGAGGGCTATGTCTTGATGAAGAGGTTTGGAATAGACAGACCTGTCGGAGGAAACAGCTTTGAGCTCATCGGAGAGCTTGACGACATGGCTAGGCGGCTGCTGAGGGAGTAGTCAGGTACTCGACCTCGCCCTTCTCGAGCTTGAAGTCGTTTTCAAGGGAGCCTGCCACGGCCTCCCTCCTCTCTTTTCCCATTTTTGATATCAGTATCTTGAAGAGAGGAAGGTAAGAGGCGATTATCTCGTGCCTGTTGGTATGTAGGTATGGCGAAAGTTTCATGGCCACCTTGCTTTGCATGCCTCGCGCCTCCTTGGTTGAGCTAAGGTACTTCACCTTGGACGGGAACGCGTATGGGCTCACGTACTTCATGTTGCCCCCGCTCGAGATTGACACGCCGGCTATGCCGCTGTTTGAGTACTTGATGTAGCCGTAGTATCGCACCCGCTCCGCCATCTCGAAGAACCTGCTCGCGAACGCGAGGTGCTCGTATGCGAGGTCTATCGACTGCTTTACCCAGTATCTGTTAGGTATGTTCTCATCAACCCAGTTTATCAGCATGTCGATGTCTATGTCGCTCGTTTCCACAGCGGTTTTGGCGGAGGAGAAGCTGTTTGTCATGAAGATGCGGTCGAGAACGCGGAATATCTCTAGCTTCCTGTTCCTCACAACGAGGTTCTCGATTATGTCGTTGCCCCCGATGAGAACCATCTGCAGGTCGTTGAGCGCCGCGCGCACGTCACCGTCGCTTCTGTAGGCCACCTCTCTGAGCGCGCCCTCCTCGATCGTACGGCCTTCCGCTTTAGCTATGATGCGCATGTAGTCCATAAGCTCTTTCGACGCAACCTTCTTCAGCTCAACCCTTTCGACATGGTTCCTGAGGAAACTTATCCGCTGGTCCCAGAAATCGCTTGCGGTGAAGGCGATCGGCTGCCTCGACTCCCTCAGCATCCGCAAGATGACGCTCTCCGCGCCCTTGTCGAACCTTGATGATAGCTCGTCTATCTCGTCGAACAGTATCAGTGTTGTCTTTGCGAAGAGTCCGCGGGTCCTGGCTGCGGGAAGCAACCTCTTCCCGAGCGTTTCGGCGTCGCGGTAGTCGCTTGATGTGAGCTCGAGCATCTCGAAGCCATTCTCCTCAGCCATGGCCCTCAGCGACGCCGTCTTCCCGGTGCCGCTGGGTCCGTAGACCAGCACTGGCTTCGGCTTCTTGCCAGCCGCTATGTCGGCGCCGAACCTCCTGATTCTGTCAACGCTCAGCCTGTTCCCGATGATCTCCTTCAGGGAGTGCGGCGTGTATTTTTCATAGAGAAGCATGCGAGCACTGAGAAATGATAAGAATATAATGACAAAAGAGTCTATAAAAGCGTGCTCCGGTCGTCTAGTCCGGTCAAGGACGCAGGCCTCTCAAGTCTGCAACCCGGGTTCAAATCCCGGCCGGAGCAAAACTTATATACCTATAGGCCTATAGGTATATAGATTCGATGGAGGAAACGACTACAATACAGTTGAGTAGAAAGGTGCGCGCTCTCCTAGACAACGTGAAGAAGGAGATAGGAGCCAAGAGCTACGCCGCGACGATTATGTGGATTGCAAAAAAGGCGAAGGTACTGGAGGTAAGCGAAGCTGGTTCTCTGCCAAAGCTGCGCACTTTCAAGAGGGAGAAACATGACCGTTTTGATTGACAGCTGGGCCTGGATTGAGTACTGGAAAGGAGGGAAATCGTCAAAGGCGGCTGCAGAGTATATAGATGGGGAAGAGGAAGCGTACGTTTCGGCCATAAACCTGCTGGAAACTTATGCGTGGGTCGCCAGATACTACGGGGAGGGAGTCGCAAAAAGCAAGTTGGAGACCGTGGAGAGGCGGTGCTTCACCATACCCGTAGATAAGATCACTTCGATAGAGGCGGCAAAGCTAAAGCTGAAACACAAGCTAGGCATCGCAGACAGTGTGGTGCTTGCTACGGCAAGGAGCCTCAGCGCAAAGATTGTCACTGGAGACACAGACTTCAGGAAGATGGACGATGTTATTTTTATTGGTTAGAGTTTATCCGAACTGCAACCTGGCTCAAATCCCGGCCGAAGCACACCGATCATGCACTCATGGGAGATGAAGCAGTATCAGGCTGCCTGCTATGACCATCATAATGAGCCCCACGGCAATCTTGATGAAGCGCTCCTCCATCCTCTCGATCAGCGGCTTGAGGAACCTCACCGCCGCAAGCGGTATGGACCATCCGATCAGCAGGCCGAGTACACTAGGCGCAAGCTCGCCTGTCACGGCACCGAGCGAGACCACGACAGTGAGTATCTCAATGCCCTCGAGCACCACGCCGGAGTAGATGCCGAGCATGCCGGCGCTTATCCTGCTCTCCTCTTCGTGCTCCTCGCCGGCGTTGGTGGATCCCTTGAAAAGGAAGTAGGCGCCGATCAGGAAGATGACAGCACCTGCGGCAAGCCCCAGGAGCATCTGCGGCAGCACTGTGAAGAAGTAGTAGATCGCCGCGCCTACAGGAATCATTGTGACCAAACCGGCCAGGGTTATTGTCCATGCCCTGCGCCACTTGTACTTCGTTGATGCGGCTACGGTGAGCATCGCTATCTCGCTGCCGCTGATCAGCCCGAATCCTATTCCCGCAAAAAAAGGGAGTATCTCGTAAAAACCGGTGCTCATGCTTTCACGCCTGCGTTGTCGACGCCGCTGCCTGCTTCTTCTCATCCTTGGCCTTCTTCGCTATCGCCTTTTGCTCCTTGGACACCCTCCTGTCCTCGTCCTTGTTCACCCTGCTCGCTGACTTATTGGATCTCATGGTGGAGTAGGAGGCCAGGGACGTCACTATGTTGGTTATCAAAATGACAAACACGACTATGTTTATGAAGCTATTGGCGAGAGGCAGGCCGCTTGTGAGTGCCACTATCGCCAGTATTGCGGGCGTGGTGCCTTGGGCGCACATCAGCGTGATCAGCCTCCTGTTATTGTGCATCTCCGATCCGCGCGTGGAGATGTTTACCGCCATGTACCTGACTGACAGGAGTATCACCACGAAAATCAGGCCGGCGATGAGGTTCATGACTATGGCCGAGGGCTGCACCACGAACGTGAGCCCCAGGAAGACGAAGAAGAAGGTCTCGAACAGGAAAGAGATCTCGTCCTGGAAACCGCGCAGCTGGTTCTCAAGCTCTGAGATTTTCAGCTCCTTTCTTATCCAAGCCCCTACGCTCTTGTAGTTGCCCAGCATTACTCCGAAGACCAGCACGGCCATCAGGCCGCTGCCGCCGATTACCGATGCGATGACATAAGTGGTAAGCAGGAGCGCGAGGGTGAAGACGTATGTGTAGCGGTATTCCTTGAGATTGTCCAAGATGAAGAGCCATGCGATGGAGAGCGCGAAGCCTGCAACGACGCCCACGGATAGGTTCGCCGCCAGCGATGAAACCGCAGCGCTGAACGATGACGAGCCTGTCTGGTAGATGCTCAGGAAGACGTAGAACAGCACAACAAGGAAGATGGAATTCATCACAGATTCGAGGCTGAGGAAGGTGATTGTCTTGTTGTCGTCGGTAAGCAGCTTCGAGACGCGCATCATCACAGGCGCGGTTGTTTCCCCGCCTATGATCGAGCCGAAGATGAGCGCCTCTATGATGTCCCAGCCGAACACAGCGTGCGCCACCGCCGCTATCACAACCATGCTGACCAGCACGTAAATGACCACCTGGACCAGAGTCCTGCTGCTGCTGCTTATCACGTCCCTTATGCCCATCTGCATGCCGTTGTAGAAGAGGACCATCATAAGAGTAAACGTGGCGAAGATGCTCAGGACCGGTATGAAAGCGCTTGTTGAAACGAGCTTTAGCAAAGGGCCTATCAGGATGCCGATGACGATGAGGAACAGGAAGTGGGGTATTCCGGTCTTCCTGAAGAAGATCTCGGCTCCGAATCCGAATAGGATTATGCCAGCAATGAGCAGAAACGCCAACGTAATGTCTATCATTCTATTTTACACCCACGCAGCACAAGCACGAATCATGTTCAACATCTCCCGTTAACGCTTTTAAGCGTTGCTGAACGCGGACCTAGACGTTGCCTGGCGTGTAAATGCCGTCGCTGCCGTTGACGAAGACCACATAGGACGCGCCTACGAATCCTGCTCCAGAGCTGTCGTTTAGCCATACGTTCACGGTGTACTCCCCCGGGCCGTTCTTGCCTATCGTGTTGCGCATGTTGAACGCGACGTTGAATCCGTTGCCGTTGACGCTGTACCGGTCCGCCACTATGGTCTGGATGTTGGAATAGTAGTAGAGCGGGCTGCTCACCACGCCAGCAACAGGGGTCCCTGATGAATAAGAGGAGGTGTTGTCTAGCTGCGCCCTGGTCATGTTCTGCACAGGCGGGTCGTAGCTTATCTGTATGGATGAGAACCTGGCGCCGTAGAGGAGCCGGCCAGCGGCGTAGAACTCGTCGCTTGAAGGCTCTATTCCGAAGTTAGTCCAGTTTATGTAGTCGTTGATGAAGTCCTCCGTGAAATACACACTGCTCGAGTTGTACGCTATGCCTATGCTCACCTGGTTGTGCTGCGGCGTGAGTATGTTATCCCTGTGGCCGTTGTGGCAGCACACGGAGTCATTGTACATCATCTCGTACTCCATCTGCTGCAGCGCCTGCTTGACGTTTATGTTGCCTGTGCAGCCAAGGATTCCGCAGGTCTCGCTCTCCCTATAGGCGATGTTCTCACTCACAGCACCGGTGCCCCCCAAGAGGGTATAGCGCATATAGGGCTTCATCCCATGTGGGTCCCAGTGGCTGAAGTAGTCGTTGACCAGCATGCTGTCCGAGTGCTGCTGGGCGGAAGGCTCGCTGGAGAGCGTCACGTTTGCCAACCCGAACTTCTGCCTGTCTGCATTAATCAGACCGAGCGCATAGGCATCTAGCTGGGCATTTGTCTGCGACGCGTTCGCCTGCGCAGCCGTCGTTGTTATCAGGGTGCTGTTCGACTCGACTACTGTTGAAGTGAGGTTCGGGAAAGAGGTGAGAGGATTGCCCTGGTTCAGCACAATGCGCGTGTAGGATACGTACGCAAGGCCGGCCAAGAGCAGCACTATTGCGAGCGTGATTATGTTTGTCACAATCCTCGTTGCGCCGCCCATGCTCTTGTTTCACACAAATAACCTATAAGAAGTTATTGAGACTGCAAGTGAAAGCAAGACAGTGGTGTGCCGTAGCCCCTCTTCTGTTTTAGGTGGCATTCGACTAAGCGGCGATTGCCTTGCGCGTTCACCGCATGCCCATCGGCCGTTTCAAGCGCACATGCACGCTCGTCGTGTCATCGCTTGTGTACACTTGCGCTGCGTTTCTTTTCCGATTCGGGCCTTAAGCCCGCTGCATGCATCGCGCGGAGGGAGCTTCCTCGGTCGTAAGACCGTAAGCCACCCGCACACCACTAATGGCTTTTTATTATCTGTGGTTTATAAGGCTATCTGGAGACGCGATGGTCGTATCGATCTTTGGAATTGCCCTATCGGGGATATGGCTCCTGATAGCCGCTGCGGTAGCAATATTTGTGGTCTGGAAGCTGGGCAAACTGGTGTTAAAGATAGTGTTTGGGGTGATAGCCAACACGATACTCGGGTTCATAAGCCTCTTCCTGGCCAACAGCATATTCGGCTTCTCGATACCGTTCAGCTTGCCGGTGATAGTATCCACGGCGTTGTTCGGCCTCGGGGGAGTAGGCACGATAATAATACTTCAGCTGTTCGGCATCACGGTCTGACTAGCGTGCAAGCTCTACGTCTGACTTCTGCACGGTCTTCCTCTTGGCGTGCTTCGCAAGCTTGACGGCCTTCTTGGCTATCGAATAGGCATAGGCGTTTAGAGTCTCAGACAGCTCCATTGCGGCGCTGTCGCTTATCCTGTCGCCCCCGACGCTCTTCAGTATCCTCTTTGCCGTCATCTTAGAAATCGACATGCACAACTATTAAAATAAGAAAGCTTAAAACGATATTTGAATGCAGGTAAGGGAACTTGAAGAGAGGGATTTCACCAGCCTCTGCGAGCTGATCCTTCAGGTGTATGACGAGATGCCATACGCCACAACGTTCGGAAAGAGGCCGAGCGACGAGGAGCTGGAGGAGCTGATGCGGAGGAAGCTAGAGGGCATGAGAGACAGGACACGCATCGACTTCGTGGCGACGCTCAACGACAGGGTGGTTGCTGATTGCGAGATAACGAAAACCACCGATGCGGGCGGGCTCATCGGGATCATAGTTGCAAAGGAGCAGAGGAGGAGGGGGATAGGCAAGAGGCTCGTGGAGAAGTGCGCCGCGAAGGCCAGGCTGCAGAAGATGCTCGAGGTATACGCGGAGATAGACGACAGGAACGAGGGAGCGGCGAGGTTCTTCTCAAGGTGCGGGTTCAGGGAGCAGGAGGGCGAAGACAAGCTCGTGATGGTAAGGAACCTATGAGCCGTTGGAGGCGTTGTAGGAGGCAAGGAAGGTTCCGTTCAACTGCGAGATCAACGCGTAGGCGCTGTTGTTTGAGAACGTTGACGAATAGCTGACCAGCCAGACGTTCGTGTAGTTCTTGCCCAGCACGCTCGTTCTGTTGTAGAAGTGGGCGTATGCCTGCACGTGCGAGAAGCCGACGGCGTTGATGAAGTTCGACAGGGCGGGTATGTTGAGCGCGTATGCGCGCGTCAGGGCCACGGGGAAGGATGAGACTATGAAAGGGCCTTTGCTGTTGAAGCCGTAAACGACGCAGTTGTTCGTGTACGTGTTATCGACCCTGTACACAAACCCGAACTGGGGATAGTCGAACGTGTATACGAAGTACGATGGGCAGGGAGAGGTGGCGTTGAGTATCACTGATGCGACTATGTGCCAGCTGCCCGAATAGTTGGACGGGGTATTGTTGGTTATGTTAATGAGCGCCGAGGGATAGAGTCGTTGGAGGTCCGTCGTAACGAGAGACGCTGCCTGCTCCTGCGTCACGCGCTGGAAGACGCTGCTCTGGAGTGCATAGTAAACTGCGAAGAGCACCACTATGACTATCACAGCGAAGAGCATGGCGCGGACGAGCAGGTCCATGTTCTAAGATAAAACTAGCACATATAAAATGTTTGCTAACTTGCGCTACCTCTTGCGCAGGTCAACCAAGCCCAGGTCCGCCATCTTGCGGATGGTGCTCCCGGCTTCCTCCTCGCTGACGCTTTCGTTGCACACAAGCTTCTTGTACTGCTCAGCCTCCTTGCCCGTGAGCGTCCCGCGTGAAACCTTCAGTAGGAGCGAGTTTAGCAATTCTGATCTGCCTGCGTTTTTTGAGGCCTTCACGCCACCACAATCTCGCTTAATCATCACAATTATTAAAACTCGCGCATCGTTGACAGCGCCATGCTCCTGCTTGCGATCTTCGAAATGCCGATCTTGCCGAGCATTGTTTTCATATCGCCTCTCCGCGTTTCTGTCTTGGGGTTTCTGGAGTTTATGGAGCAGACATCCCTGTAGGGTTTTATAGATTCCTCGAAAGTGCCTATTTTTTTAGCCATGGCGATTATCTCCTCCTTGTCAAACCCGAAAAGCGGACGCATCACAGGCAACCTTATGCCCTGCTGCTCCGCGGCCATATTGCTTGAGGTCTGCGATGCGACCTGACCCAGGCTCTCGCCGGTAACAATCATATCGGCTTCTTCCCTGAGTGCCACTTTCTCTGCAATCCTGAGCATGAAGGCCTTGAGGAGCACGAGCTCGTATTTGCCGAACCTTGATGAGTTGGCCTGGAAGACGTATGAAGGGATGAAATATGTCTTGGAGTGCGGGTGGAACTCTGCGAGTTTGCTTATTATAATGGAAAGCTTGCTCCTCTCTGCTTCGCGATTGTCGCGGAAGGCATGCACGTGAAGGTAGACGGGTTCAAGGCCGCGCTTCATCGCGTACCATGCGGCAACTGGCGAGTCTATTCCGCCTGATATGAGGATGACTGCTTTCCCGGAGCTGCCGACAGGCAGGCCTCCGGCGCCGCGTTCCCTGTTAAGCGTCAGGAAAGCCGCATCTTTGGTCACGCTGATGCTTAGTTTGCGTTCATACTCCTTCGGCTTTGGCTCTATTCCGAGCTTGTCGGCCGTCTTCTTCAGGCTGTCAACTATGTCCACCGAGGTAAACGGAAGCTGCTTGTACGACCTGTGCGAGTCTATCCTTATGCTGGCTGCCCGCGGTCTTCTGGAAAGCATCTTCTTTGCCGCGGATACGATCTCATCGAGTTCAGGCTTCGCTACGACCGAGAGCTCTATCGCGCTTATCCCGAAGACCTTCTTGAGTTTTGCGATGATCTTGTCCGCGTCGGAGCCTTTGCCGGGTCTCAGTGCAAGCCTGTCGAAGTTCCTCTGCAAGGAGAAATCCTCACCCGCCAGCTGCTCCCTTATGTTTCTTTCGAGAAGCCGTATGTAATAGTCTCTGTTGCCTCCCTTCAGCCAAAGCTCACCGAAGTGTACTATGATTAGTTCCTCGCCCTGCTTGAACTCCATAAAAAGAAAGCTACTTCTTCTGCGCCTTGGTGAGCTCCTTGATCTCCTTTGGCCTCTGCTTCTTGTGCTGCACTGTGTCGAAGTTGTAGCACCGGTCTGAGCAGTAATACTTTACCGCTCCGGTCTTCTTGACGTACATTATGCCCGTCCCCCTCTCTATCTCCCTGGCGCAGTACGAGCACTTCATGCGATCACTTCACGTTTATCGGCTTGTCCTCCCTGCTCGTGTCACCGAGCCTTATCATGTCGCCGACCTTGGCCCTGCCGCTTATGTTCCTCCTTATGACCCTACCCTTGTCCTTGCCTTCCATTATCTTGCACATGACCTGTATGATGGAGCCGAACATTCCGGTCTTCCTTGGCTGTATCTCGACTATCTCCGCGAGGTAGCCGTCGTACTGCTTGGCCTGTTCCTCCGCCATCCAACTACCTAATCACTGGGCCGTGGCCGCCTCTGGCTTTGGCGCTTCCTGCTTTGGCGCCTCTTGCTTAGGGGCCTCCTGCGGCTTCGCCTCCTTCTTCGGGGCCCTCTTCGGGGCTGCCTGCTTCGGGGTCTCAGCCTTTGGCGACGTTTCCTGCTTCGCTGCGCCTCCTCCCATCTTTCCTGACGCCCAGTTCGCCACCTCCTTAAGCTGCGACTGTCCTTCTCCAGCCTTCTCTATGGCCGCTGCGGCGCAAGGAACTCCAAGGCCCGCCGCCTTCCCAAGATCCAGTTTTGCGGGAACGAAAACGAACGGAATCTTCTTCTGCTCGCAGAGCGTAGGGATGTGCATAACCACCTCCTCAGGCTCGACGTCGCCCGCTATGACCACAAGCGCCGCTATTCCGCGTTCCACGCTCTTGGTCACTTCGTTGACCCCCTTCCTGACAGATCCGCTCTGCTTCGCAAGCCTCAGGGCCTCGAGCGACTTGTCTGCTATCTCCTTTGGTACTTCGAACTTCGCGTATGTTTTTGCCATATAGACACCTCATCTCATTGGTGCAACAGAATCAGCACCGACAGCGAACACTCTGGCTCGCTTAAACATAATGTATACGCTGAAAGGCTTTTTAACCCTATCTCAGATAGCTCATCAGATCAAGTATTGCGCCTTCGCGGGCGGACACTTTCTCGCGGAAATCGCCATTGAGCTTCAGCATGAGATTCTCATAGGAGCCGCCTGTTGTCATTTTGACGTTTGAAAGTACTGCCACGCCGTTCTCGCTGCTTATCGAGACCACGTTGATTATGTCCTTGCCCAGGGCGAACGCGGTGCCCAGGTCAAAGAGGCTTCCTGTGCTGCCCGTCCAGAATATCTGCACGCCAGCGACCTCCATCATCTTTGCGAGGTTCTGCCTGACTATGTTTATGCCTCCTTCAGGATCCACCTGCTCCGTCTGGTCACCTGGGTAATAACTGCTGCCTCCTTTCCTCTCGAAACTCTTTTTATGCTCGCGCAGCCTCTCAACGATCTCCTGGGGCGCATTCCTTACAGGGCATATCATGAACTCTGACCTGTCATCGATGAAGCTCTTTGTGTTGTTTTTTATCTGCTCCGGGAGCGCCGTTTTCCCTCCGGCAATATCGAGAATCACGTTGCTGTGCGACTTCCCCTGTGTTCTCTCGACCTCGTTGTCTATGACTATCTTTTTGCCCAACGCTACAGCCATCCCTAACTCGAAAAGAAGATCAGGATCCGGATACCTCCAGACAAAATGCACAACCTCTGCTTTCTTCATCGCCTCAAGGTCGCGATAGAATTCGAGTGTGGCCTTGTCAGCGTCCATCTCCTTCTTGTCCTGAGGGAAGTACGCCTTCTCCTTGTTTTTCTTCGCAATCAGGGCTTCTTGTTCAATCGTTGCCGAGTTTCCTCCGTTGGCATCGTTGGATCTCGGATAGGAATAGTATGCTAGCTTCTGCTTTGTGAAAAGACCGAATCTCAATCAACCACAAAAGGGCTTTCTTATCCGTGTATTTAATCTTTTCTATGCTTTTGTTTGGTCAGTCTAGGTACTCCTGCGGTGCCGGAGGCTCTTCGTTGACCACTTCCTGACAGATTCGCTCTGCTTCGCAAGCCTCAGGGCCTCGAGCGACTTGTCTGCTATCTCCTTCGGTACTTCGAACTCATCTCATTGGTGCAACAGAATCAGCACCGACAGCGAACACTCTGGCTCGCTTAAACGTAATGTATACGCTGAAAGGCCTTTTAACCGATTCGTTGCCAGAGTCAAAGCCGAACGGAATAGGATTATATAAATTTGCATTGAAGTGCATACGAACCCAAAGCGGGACGGGGATCTGGGAGTTTGGCGACCACTCTGAAACTCAATAAAGGCACGCCAGTAAACAGGCTGGATGAAGTATACAGGTCTTATCAGACAAGGTGCATAGAACACCTTGTTTCCAGGGTGGAACCGTCCGGCTACATCTCAGCCTCAAACGAGTACAAGCACTACGGAGCGCATTGGTTCCGCGACTCCTCGTTTGTCGCAATCTCCCTTCTCGAGTTTGCGGGGAGCAGGGGAGCAGACAGGGAGCACAAAGAGACCGCGCTCGCGGCGGCGACGAGAGTCATAGACAGGAACGTAGAAGAGATCGACAAGCTTACAGGGGCGATACGAAGGGCTGTAGAAACGGCGCTTGACAATGAGGACTTTTTCAAGCTATCGAATCAGATCTACTCAAGGTTCGGAAAGGAAGGCATGTTTGCCGAAGACACGTATCAGCTGGAGGTGAGGAGAAGCTGGCTGATGCAGCACGATTCGCTCCCGCTCCTGCTTCTCTCGCTGGAGAAGAAGGCAGACAGCTTCGGCCTGGCACCAAACGATAGGGAGTTCCTGAACAGGAACGCAAGGCTGTTCGCCGATTACCTAGGCAAGATATACCTGACAGAATGTTCGAACATATGGGAGATTGGATCCGACATGCTGCATTCCTACGATGTTGCGTCGGTATACGCCGCTTTTAGGGCGATGGAGCACATGTGCAGGCTTGGTGAGATAGATTCGATGGAAGTGAATGAGGTAAGGGAACGCGAATCGGGCCTGTTCCCCGGCGGCCCGCTTGGGTTTCTCAAGAAGTACTTTGTGAAGGACGGCGTGCTTTACAGCAGCAAAAGAAGATTCGAAGACCACCCGGCGGAGGAGATGGGAGTGGACGCATCTGCTGTGTATGTGTTCACCGACCTGCAGCTGCGGAACGGCGAACTCGGCGCCGGAGTGGAGGAGAACACGATACTAAAGGTGGAACGCGACCTCTTCGGGGATAGGAAGATGCCTTGGCGCTACCTTGGCGACAGGTACTTTGGCGGCAGACCATGGGTGCTTCTTGCGGAGAAGTTTGCCGCATACTATATTGAAAAGGGCAGTACTGAGAAGGCAATCGAGATACAGAATTATGTGATAGAGAAGTTCGGTGAGAGGTTGCCTGAGCAGGACAACGACTTTGCGCAGTTTCCTGGAGGGGACCTTGACGGTGAACTGGCCAGAAACGGCGGGAAGCCGATAGGCGAACTGGCGTGGTCGTATGCAGAAGCCGTACGTGCGCTGATGAAGATGCTGGATTCTGACGGCGCTGCTGAAACAAGCAGGCTGCTGTTCAGGCAGGCGGTCCAGATAAGAGGCTAGCCAGAATCAGTCCAGATACTCCTGCGGCGCTGGAGGCTCCTCCTTAAGCCCCTTCCTCTTCCTTATCTCCCTGACCACCTTGTCCTGCAGCTCCCTCGGCATCTTCTCATAGCCTGCGTACTCTGTATACCAGATGGCCCTGCCGGCCGTAGCCCCCCTTATCTCGTTAGAGAAGCCCTTGATTACCTCTGACACCGGCATCTTTGCTATTATCGTGACCGCCTCTCCTGATTGCTGCACCTCCTGCACCTGGCCCCTCCTGCTCTGCAGCATCGAGATCACCGGAGACATATACTCCTGCGGCACGTTGACAGTGAATACCTGCTTTGGCTCGAGCAGCTGCACTCCGGAGATGAGCATGCCCGCCCAGATCGGCCTCCTCATCGCGGGCATTATCTGCGCCGGGCCCCTGTGCACCGGGTCCTCGTGTATGGTAGCGTCGGTTATGAGCACCTTCACTCCGTAGCACTTCTCCTTGGCAAGCGGCCCGTCCTTGACCGCTTCCTCGAATCCGTCTATCAGAAGCTCCTCGACCTCGTTCATGTACTGCACTCCCTTCGTCAGGTCTATGAGCACGCTAACCGTTGAAACGTCCCAGATGCCTCTCGCCTCCTCTCTCGGCATGCCGGCGGCGACGAGGTCCTCGAGGTACTGCTTGCTCTTCGGCTGGCCTTCCCTCACCGTGCCGTTCTCGATAAGGTCGATCACTCCCTTCTCAAGCGGCATCACCGTTACCTCGAACTTCGAGTGCCTGTTCGGCGTCTTGCCCTCGATGTCCTTCGCCTCCTTTTCTATAGTCTCCTTGTAGAGCACTATGGGCTCGCTCGTTGTTATAGGTATCTTGAACTCGTCGCGTATCTTTGTCTCGACGACCTCAAGGTGCAGCTCTCCATTCCCGCTCACCAGGTGCTCGCCGGTCTCCTGGTTCAGGCTCACCACGATGCCGGGATCTGTCTTCGAAAGCTCCCTCAGCGCCTCTATGAGCTTGAGCGTGTCCTTCGACTCCTTGACCTCTATCGACTTGGTAACCACCGGCTTGGCGTAGTGGGTGATCTGCTCGAACGGTATTATGTTGCCCTCGCTGAGCGTGTCCCCTATCTGAAGGTCCTTTATTCCCACGATGGCCGATATGTTTCCCGCCTTTACCTCCTCGATCGGCACGCGGTCCGGCCCCATGTAGAGCCCAACCTGCTGTATCTTTTCGGTGTTTGGCCTCCCTGAAACGTATACCTCGGTTCCTTTCTTCACCGTGCCGGAGAACACCCTGCCAATAGCCACCTCTCCTCCGTGCGGATCGTAGCTTATTCCGAATACGACGACGTTCGCCTTCGCCTTCGGGTCTACTGCAAGCATCGCCTTTGCGTCTTCGCTCTGCATGTCGCCGTGCCAGAGGTGCGGTATCCTGTAGGCCTGCGCCTCCGCGGGATTGGGGAGGTGTTCGATCATCATCGTGAGCGTGGCTTCGTCTATCGGGGCTACCTCCTGCAGTTTCGCTATGTCCTGCTTCTCCGTGAGCTCAAATACCTGCTTGAACGTCGTCTTGTACTTCTCCATGATCCTCTTCGATATCGCCCACTTCTCGGCAGCGCTGCCGATGCACACGCTGCCGTCGTCCACGCTCACCTTCCACTTTCCGATGAACTCCTCGGGCGCGTAGCCGTCTATGAGCTTGTTTACGTCGTTTATCAGCTTGAGCAGCCTGTCGAACGTCTGCTCGGGGGTGAGCTTGAGCTCTGTGAGGAGCCTGTCAACCTTATTGACGAACAGCACGGGTTTTGCCTTCTCCTTGAGTGCCTGCCTCACCACCGTTTCCGTCTGCGGCATTATTCCCTCTACAGGGTCGACTACGACGACGACCCCGTCAACAGCTCGCATAGCCCTTGTTACGTGGAACCCGAAGTCGACGTGGCCGGGGGTGTCGATGAGGTTGATTATGTAGTCGTGTTCCTTGTAGTTGAACGACAGGGAGATGTTTGCCGACTTTATGGTCATCTTCCTGTCTCGCTCTATCGCCTCGTAGTTTGTCCAGAGAGCCTCGCCGGCCACGGTCTTCGATATTATTCCGGCTTTGGCGAGAAGCGAGTCTGTGAGCGTGGTCTTGCCGTGGTGCACGTGCGCCACTATGGCGACGTTGCGGATATGCTGCACGTCGCTCATTATCTTTGCGACTTCCTCGGCTACGAACTCCTTCCTTACCATGGAACTACCTTGCGCTCCTGGCGATTCTCTCTAGCTCTACCTTCTTCTTAATGGCGTAGCTTGCCGGGTCCTTGTTCGCTGAGAGGATCAGCTCTTCCGCGAGAGCGTCGGCGAGCGTCTTCTTGCTCTTGAAAGCGCCGATGAGGGACGAGAGCGCCATGTTCCTGAGAGCCACGTCGAGTCTCCTCGCCGCGCTTATTCCGACAGCGACGTTGTAGTTTATGCCTCCGTACCTTATTCTGGTTGTGTCCTCTATCGGTGCTGTGTTTTCGAGCGCGCTGACCAGCACCTGCGCAGGGTTCTTGCCGGTCTTCTTGTTTATGATCTCGAAAGCGGCCTCTACGATGTGCATCACCTTCACCTTCTTGCCCTGCAGCGCGCCCTTGGTGCGTATCACCTTGCCGCCGATCTTCTGGCCGGTTCCTCCGCGCATGAGCTTGTTCATCAGCCTCTCTACTATGTTGACGTGCGTGACGTAGTAGACCCTGTTCTTCCTCCTTCCGAAGGTGTTAGGGAATGCCTTCGGCGCGAGCACTATGTAGTTCGCAAGGCTGGGGTCGTTAACCGAGACCTCCTTGAGGCTGTACTTGCCGAAGAGCAGGGATTCGGAGAAGGCTATGTTCTCCTTCTTCGCGGACCTTCTCGCGGTCTTCTTCTCCGGCTTGGCGGCTAAGGGAGCAGCGGGGGCGCTCTCGGCGGTTGCTGGCGCTTTCCCTTCCTTCTTCTCCTCTGCCGGCTGCTCCTTCTTTTCCTCTTCCAACTCACTACCTCTTCGGCTTATCTATCTTGCCCTTCACCACCTGGAACAGGTCAGCCCCGTTGACGCCTATTACCCTGTACTTGAGGCCTGGTATGCATCCCATCTGGCCGCGCTGGGAGCCCCCAAGTCCCTGTATCATAACCTCGTCGTGCTCCTCTATGAAGTTGACCGCACCGTCGTACGGCACGTACGCGCCGACAACCTTGCCGTTCTTCACGAGCTGCACCCTAACGCACTTTATCAGACCAGAGTGCGGCTGCTTCTGCTGCAGCACGAACTTCGCCAGCACAAGAGCCCTCGCCATCGGAACCGTGCCGACGGGGTCGTACTTCTGCTTCAGCTTGAAGTACTTCCTCTTCCACCACTTCTTCAGCAGGCGCTCCTGCTTTCTCTTCTTCTTGAGCTTCAACGCAGCGAATTCTCCGTTTGCCATGGTCATCTATACTCTTCGGTAAGTATCTTCGAGTTTCCAGGTTCGAGCACAGCCAGGCTGTTTATCGAGTAGGGCTTGCCGCACACGGTGCCGAGCTCCATGGAGCTGCCCTTGAACATCACGAGCTTTATGCCGGCGACGTTGCAGAGGTGTGTTATGTCGTCCGTGGCGCCCGCCTTGCCCTTGCTTGTTATGACCACAAGCTTGGCCCTGTTGCTGTGCACCGCCTTCTGCGTCTCCGCTGTGCCGAGGGCAACGCTTCCAGTATCCACAGCGAGCCTTAGGTCGTTGTTCAAATCTGCCACGCTAACCATCGAAAAAGCGTCTTTCCAGGAAAGAAAAACCGCCGTATAAACATATCGCCAAAAGTATTTAAAGGTTGATAATGCCCTACGCCGAGAGCGTCATGTTGCAGCCCGCCGGCGTGGCTATCTGCCCGCTGAGCAGCAGCTTCACGTAGCCCGCCACCGGTATATCGGCTATCACATAGCCGACAACCGCGCTCTGGTTCGCAGGGTAGTTCCCGAACTCGATGTCGAGGGCTTGGTTGTTGTCGCCCTTGGTGAGGAAGTAGTACTGGCCGCTCACGTTGAGCATTGCGTATACCCTGTGTATTATGTCACCGCTGAAGCTGTCCCTGCTGTTGGTCTGGTAGACTATTATCGGGTTGCTGTAGTTCTCCGATATGGTGGTGTTGCCCACCATTATCTGGGAGGTGTAGATTGCATTGTAGTGAAGGGCGCCGTAGGTCAGGTTGCCTATCGAGTATGCGTATCTTATAAGGTTGCTTAGCTGCGCCTGTTCCGGAACCGCGCACTGGTACACGGTGCTCTGCCTGCCCAGGTACTGCCTTTGTGAAACGCACACTGTATTGTAGAGGCTTACGTTGTACTCCGATTTTGGATTGATTACGTATGAGATTTGCGAGCCGTTGGTTGGAGAGTATGCGAAATAGGCGAGGAACTCGCTGTTCATGTTCGCCTCCATCTTCTGGAATGCGGTCCTGGTAAGATTTACAACAGGCACGTGGTTCTCCGTAGCGAACGTGGCAGGATTCCCTATCCCATGCAAAACAACGAGATCTCCGCGGTGAAGGGTCGGAAGCATGCTGCAGCTCGATACCGCATCTATCGGGGCCGATGTCTGCAGCACCACGGTAAGTATTATCCAGAAGATTATGGCGGCGCCAACCGCCACGGCGATGTCGATGGCGCTCTTCTTCGCCCCTTCTGTGGATACGCTTGCCTTTACCTCGTAGACCAGTATGATTATTATCAGGAAGAAAGTGACGGCCCCGACAACCACGTTGCCGTATACCGCGTATACCGCGATGAGAGCCACAAGGAGGATATATAGGAGCCAAGAGAGCCTTGACTCGCGCTTTTTAGCTTTCCTTGCTCTCACGAGAATAACCAGTATTACTTCTTACTTAGTATTTGATATTTCTATCCCATACGCCTGGGAGTCGCCGCTGTTCTTCGTGACTCCGAGCGCCGCGTCGGCGTTGACTATCAGCGAGTCGTTGTGGCTCACGACCACGAACTGCGCGCTCTTCGCCATCTCCTTTATGAGCTGCGACAGCTTCTTCGAGTTCTCCTTGTCGAGCGCTGTGTCTATCTCGTCGAAGAGGTATACAGATGAGGGCTTGCACATGTGTATCGAGAAGAGGAGCATGAGAGATATGAGCGACTTCTGGCCCCCAGACAGGCCCCTGCTGCGGCCGACGAAGTTCGTGTCGTCTATCTTGAAGCTCAGGCCTGTTTCGAGCGGGCTGTTGGGGTCGTCCAGCTCTATCCCGGCCTTGCCCGGATATATGAAGTTGTAGAGCTTTGAGAAGTTCTTGTTCACCTCGTTGAATGTTGTCACGAACGCGTTGAGCTTCTTCGACTCGATCTCCTCTATCATCGCTTCGACAGCGCGCTTCTCGCCCTCCAGCGTGCTCACCTTGTCCGTGGCTTCGGCCACGCTCCTCGCCTTCTCATCATAGGCCTCTGGCGCCTTCAGGTTGACGGCTCCCAGCGCCTCTATCTTGGCTCCCAGGACCTGCGCGTCCTTCTCCATCTTCTCGCTATCCTCGTTGACCAGCTCAGGAACCGCATTGCTGTAAGCGCTGAGCTCTGCGGCTATGTCCGTAAGCCTCATCTCCGTCTGGCCCTGCGACACTCTAATCTCGCTTACCTTCTTCCCTATGCCCTCGTATTTTGAGTTCTGTGAAGCCTGCTCGGTTATGAGCTTCTCCTGCTCCTTGGCTATCGCCTCCTGCCTCTCTAGCGCCTCCCTGCTTGATTTGCTGCTTCTTTTCATGTGGCTCTCTACCTCCGCCTTGTCCTCGAGCAGCTCCGCCTTCTTCTTGGCGTAATCCGCAGAAAGCCTCTTCGTCCTTTCGGCGAGATCCTCCTTCTCTTTCATCTCGCGGTTTCTCTGCTGCTGCGTCTCGGCGAGCATCTTGCTCTCCTTCTGCCACTCCGCCACCTTTATCCTCGCTTCTTCCATCTCCTTGTTCAGCGAGGCCAGCCTCTCTGCGTCCTCCTTCTTCATGCCCTTGTGCGCCGCCTCGAGCGAGTCCGAGTATGCTTCGCTGCGCTCGCTCTTCATGGCCTCTATCTCCCTGGCAAGCTTGGACACTTCGTTCTGCACTGATCCCGCATCCTCTGCGAGCTTCTTTGAGTCATTGTCAAGCGAGGAAAGCGACGACTCAAGTTTTGCCTTCTGTTCTCCGCGCTCCTTGATCTTTTTGTTGTACTCTTCTATCGCAGAGTTCGCCGAAGCCATCTCTATACCTGCCTCTGCCATCTCCTTGCTGCTGGAGAAGCGCCTTGCGTCGACGTCCTTAGCCTCTGCAAACGCCTTGACGCGTGCCGCTTCAACCTCTTTGAGCTTCTTCTCAATTACCGATATCGAGAGCGACTTTGACCGAGAGCCTCCAGACAGCACTCCGGCGCGCTCTACCGTCTCGCCGGAGAGTGTGACGTACCTGTGCCTGCCCGTGCCGAGGGACTTTGCCTCCTCTATGTCCCTGACCAGATAGGTGTTGCTGAATATGTATGCGAAAACCTTCGCAAACTTGGAATCGTACTTGAGCAGATCTGTCAAAGCCTGGAGTCCATTCTCCCTGCTCTCAGCTTCAACGTGCAGTTCGCGCAACGGCACAAAAGTGGCCCTGCCGAGGTTCTGCTTCTTCAGGTACTGTATCATTGTGTTGGCAACGTCCATCGACTCCACAACCAGATAGCTGAAGCGCGAACCTGCTGCGGCTTCCACAGCCTCAGCGTATTTGCTGTCGTATGTGCATAGCTCTGCGACAGTTCCGAAGAAGCCCGGGTTGTCGGCGAATGCAGACTTGAGCCTGCTCAGCAGCACTCCGTCGCGCGAGTGCGAAGAGGCACGTTGCTCCTTTAGCGCGAGTATCTCGCTATCGGCAGAGTCGAGTATCTGCCTGAGCTCCTCGGCGCGGGCCTGAAGCTCCGCTACCCGCTTCTCCGCCTTCTCCTTTCTGGATTTTTCCTCTTGGACCTTCTCCCTGAGCGCCGAGGCCGCTACCATATCCCTGCTTATCTCATCGCCTATGCCGGCGATCTCTTTCAGCGTGCCGTCCTTCTTCGCGTCGATTAGCGTCTTCCGCGTCTGTAGCTTGGAGAGCGTCTCCTGCAGGCGAGCGAGCTCCTTCTCCGAGTTCGAGATGCCAGAATCGAGCTCCTTGACCCTCTTGCCCGAGTCTCCGGGGCTGTCGAAGCTTCCGAGCTTCTTGGCCTGCGCCTCCAGCTCTGAGAGCCGGGATCGCATGCCTGCCACAGACGTTTCGTTGGCCTTTATCTTTTCGCCTATCCTCTTGATCTCCTCGCCTATATCCGCGACCTGCTTGGCTGTCTCGTCTATGGTAGAGGCGGCTGTGTTTATCTTAACCTCAAGCGCGCTTAGTTCGTTGCCAACATCGACGAGCCTCTTGCTTACCGCGTCTTGTGACGTTGCGCTGCTCGCGAGCGCGTAGCTTATCTTCTGCCTCTCTTCTGAGAGCGCTGCGATCTTCTTTGCGTACTCGGCCATCTTCGCCTCCACGCCCTTCTTCTCAGCCTCGAGCTTCGCGATCTCCTTGGCGTAGGCGTCGAGGTTAAGCTGAGAAGCCTTCTGCCTCTTGATAAGTATGCTGTAGTTGAGCGACTTCAGCCGCTTGCTCATTACTATGTAGTTCTCAGCCGCCTCCTTCTCCTTCTCAAGCTCCTTCAAGGTCGCGGCCCTCTCGCCCAGCATCGCCTGCGCTGTGCTTATCCTCACGCCCACCTTCTCCAGCTCCTGCATCGCCTCCCTCTTCTTATACTCGAACTCCTGTATGCCCGCGGCTATGTCTATGAACTCCCTGCGCTGCTTGGCGTTGGCCTCTATTATCTTGTTTATCTCTCCCTGCGCTATCGTGCTTGTCTCGTCTATGTGAACGCTGTGCTTCTTCAGCACCTCGATCACCTCCTGTCTGGTCATGCGCTTCCCGTTGAGCCTGTACACGGTCTTGCCGTCGGCGCGTATGCCCCTCGTTATCTCCATCTTCTCGTCGCCGTCGAGCTCGATCTTGACGTGCGCTTTCGACATGCTGGCCGCGCCGCGGCTGGAGCCTTCCCTGATCAGATATTGCAGCCTGTCGACACGTAGCCTGTGCAGAGAGCTCTCCCCGAGGGAGAAGAGTAGCGCGTCGATTATGTTGCTCTTTCCGCTTCCGTTTGGCCCGACTATGCAGTTGAAGCCCTTGTTGAAGATAACGTTGATGTGCTTGAATGACTTGAACCTGTCTATGCTCATGGATTTGAGGTACAGCACTGCACCACTGGTCGCGAGTATTCATCAGTTGTGAAGAGTTTAAATTACTTACCCTTGCGCTTCCCGAGCACATGGAGTGAGAGAAACGCCTGGATGTGCGATATCGTGACAACTCCAACAAGCTTGCCCTTATGCGTCACAGCCGCTATCCCCGACTCATTAGATTCCATAGATCCGAGCGCATCGACGATGTTCTCGTTCATGTCAACGCTGGGTATCATGACGGCTATGTCCCTGGCCCACATGTCCGGCTTCAGCCTCTCCTTCCTCAGTATGTTGACGTATGCGTAGCCGCCCTCGAGTTTCGTGATGAGTAGATGCTCTCTTGTGCGCTTTACCGCCTGGTACAGGTCGCCGATGCTGCTGCTGGGGCTGACAAGCACGAAGTGCTTGGTGGCCAGGCTCCTTAACTTCACTCCCTTGGATTCTCGCTTTATCTCCATTGTCTGCATCTCCTGCTGCGCCCCGCTGTACAGGAAGAAGGCGATGAAGAGGTCCCAGAGGAAGAAGAACTCCTTGTAAGCGAACGGCGCCGTGATCATGAGAACGTATATCACGGTCGCGACCATGAAGAGCAGCATGACTATCTTGCTCGCGGTTACCGTAAGCGCCGTGGCCCTGTACTCGTCGTACTTCCTCTCGAGATAGCTCCTGAACACCCTGCCGCCGTCAGTCGGGAATGCGGGCAGCAGGTTGAAGCCGCCCAGCAGCAGATTGAGTAGGAAGAGAGACTGCAGTATCTCTGTCAGCGCGCCGGGAGGGGCGAAAAGGACAAGGAAACCGAACACCGCTCCGAGAAGCAGGCTCATCAGCGGGCCCGCGATGGAGATGTTGAACTCGAGGTCCGGGCTCAGGCTCGAGACGTCTATTATGGATGCGCCTCCGAGGGGAAGCAGGATTATCCTGCTCACCTTTACCCTGTTCTGCAGTGCAACGAACGAATGCGAGAGCTCGTGTATGAGAACGCAGACGAAAAGCAGCGTTATGAGGATGAAGATGAATATGTCCGAATAAACTCCGATAACGAAGGCAACAAGGAGAAGGGCGGCGAGGGTCCAGTGGAGCTCTATGTCTATGCCCCAGATCTTCGCTATCTTGTACGCTTCGGCCATGCAGTCGAGAGATAGTTGGCGATTAAGTATATTAAACCTGTTTGAGAAGAGAGCATTATGCTTGTTTCCTTCATCAAAAATGTCCCCGCACTGCTTGTCGATGGGGAGAAAACTCTAGTCGTTGGCGATCTTCACATAGGCATGCACCTGAAACTCAGGGAGAAGGGCTTCTACTTTCAAGGGGCTACTGAGCGCATGGCACGGAGTCTGCTCGATGCGTACAAAAAGTCAGGGGCAAGGAGCGTTGTGCTCCTTGGTGACGTGAAGGAGAGCATAGGCTCTCCGAAGTTCGCCGAGTACAAGGAGCTCAAGACCTTCTTCGACACGATAGCGGGGATAGACACAAGGATAGTGAAGGGCAACCATGACGGAGGGCTCGAGAAGGCAATCGCAAACATGGGCTTCAATATCCCGGTTTCAAAAGAGATACTCCTTGGAGGGGTAGCGCTCATGCACGGCAACTCGTGGCCTTCGGCAGAGGCGATGGGCATGCGATACGTGGTTGTGGGCCATGGCCACTATGCGCTGCTGAGGAATGGATCCTTGGAGAAGGTATGGGTCGTTTCGGAAGTGACCAAAATGGCGTCGAAAAAATATGCGGACTATAACAAGAGCGCCAAGATGATAGCCACACCTTCGTTCAATGCGCTCATAATAGGCAGCGCGCTAAGCCCAAAAGCGAAGAATTATCTTCCGCCTTTCAAGCACGATTTCTTTGATTTCGAAGGCGCGAAGGTGTATGACATTAGAGGAAGACTCGAAGGAAGCGTAAGAGATCTCACAATGATGGGATAAAATTGAGTAATCCATAGATCAAAAACAGGTTCTCCCTCCTGGGACTGCCAACAAAACTACACTATAGTTGATTGACGAGTGTAGAAACGACAAATCTATGATGTGGAAAGAACCGACTTAAAGACGCACATGTTTAGAGCCGTAAGATTTGCGAGTTTCTCAAATCGCAAAGCAATATTTATATATGCTCTAAGAGATGTGAATAGGGGACATATGTCAAACGTCGAAAAAACTGCAGAAAGTAAAATTAAGGTTACTGAAGAAGTTTCCCGAATCGTTTCCCCCGCCTTAAAAGAAACGCTGAATCTGTTAAAAGATAGGATGGTGCAGTTAAGTAAGGCAGAAGGGATAGACGGGGAAACGGTAGAATTTGCTAACAGATATGCCTTGTCTAGTTTGCCGCCCGGACCACGAAGCAGACTGGAAATTGATGCTCATATAAGAGCAGAAATAAGCGGGGATTCAAAAAACTACAAAAAGCAATGGATGCTGTAATCAGTGACATTGTTTTGATTTCTGAAGCACGCGATTTAAACGCGGGTGAGTTCGCCGGAAGAATAAGACGGTGGGGAGAAGAGAGCAAGATGCAGGCTATGGAATTCAGAGCTGCGATTGAGAGAAACAAAAGGAGCATAGCCGACGCAAAAACCTACAACGAAGTGCTCGGTCAAGCTGCACGATTACATAATGAACTTCACACTATAGTCACAGGGCTCCCTGAGTATCTCTCTTCCTATGCAAACAATGACATACGTCACGATTGAGTTCTTAGGTACTGTTTTTGAAGCCACAAACCGAGCTTATTATAGTGAAGTTTCTTTTCATATCCTTTCCAGAAGATTTTCCATTCTCTGCCATTCATGAGGGCTAGTGTTTTATTAGAGATGCTCGTTTTGAAGTGAGATACTCTGCTAGCCTATCACCATTGGTAAAGAGCTCTTGCGGATCGTATGTCGTGAGCCTGAAAAGAACTTGGTGCTTCAGATCCTGCGGATCAAGAAGCGGTTTATTTTCAGCAACGAAATCGTTGACTCTCTGGGCTACAACTGGCCTTATAGATGATAGAAGAGGATCCGTAGGCCAGTTTTGCGACTGGAACTTAGATTCGGTTTTAATTCTTCCATCACGCAAGAGCACTCTTAGCTCCTCTCTTCGTAATTTCTCCGTTATCCCCGCCCCCGAGCCCTCCCTGGCTCTTATTTATATTGTGATTTTCTGCCTATTTAAACGAACTTGCAGCTTTGTTTTCATAGCCAAATAACGAAATCAAAGATCATAGAATATCGTTTGCTATTAAACGCTATAGAAAGGGCTCCTCACTCAAAGCGAGCCGCCCTCCTGGGGCTTTCAACCCTCAAAAGCGTGGTGGGGCTAATTAGTGGTTTTATAGATTTCTTGTATTAGTTATCATTTGATAACTAACAATAGAAATAAATATCTTTGCACCATAACATTATCATGCAGACGAGTGAGT
Source organism: Microcaldota archaeon (assembly GCA_021818925.1). Classification (GTDB taxonomy): domain Archaea; phylum Micrarchaeota; class Micrarchaeia; order Micrarchaeales; family CABMGC01; genus JAJYVH01. Next base: position 235,708 of record JAKASU010000001.1, read on the forward strand.
TCCTGAGGTTCCTGGAAGACAATGGCATGCACGTATTTAACGTCAACGATGCCGCAAAAATACTACACCAGAAGAGGGGCTACACCAAGCTCTTCCTGCACAGATGCGCCAGCAGAGGTCTGATAGCCAGAATTGAGAGGGGGCTATACTACCTAAGGGAAAAAACAAACGAGTATGAGATTGCATCGAGCATCTTAAGCCCTTCATATGTCAGCATGGTATCGGCACTGTATTACTACGGCTTAACCACCCAGATATCGCACACCATATACGTCATCTCGAGCAAGTGGCATCATAAAATAAATGACGCCATGGGGTATGAGATATCATTCAGGACCGCCAGAAAGGATATGCTGTTCGGCTACCACAAGGAGGCTGGCGGAAACATATCAATAGCCGATCCGGAAAAAGCCATAGTTGACATATACTATTTTAATGATATAAACGACCTGGATGAGAAGGCGCTCGATAGACCAAGCAGGATAGACGTGGCCAAGCTGGTCAGATACGCAGGAATGAGCGGCAGAGATACCGTAAAGTCAAGGGTGGCAACCCTACTGGCTGAACACGGATACAAAAGGGAAGCTACAAGACTGCTTGGGATGCAAGAAAAGAGGCGGGCTAAATGATAGACAAAGAATCACTGTTTGCACGGGGCGGCTATGAGCAGCCGTACCAGAATGAGAAGGACTACATCGAAGAAATGTTCCTGTCTGGGATATTCAACAGCCTCGACTCTGTTGTATTCAGAGGCGGCACATCCATTTCAAAGTTCTATGGCTCTGTGAGATTTTCAGATGATCTGGACTTTTCTTTCGTACAGGATAAAGCGCAACAAAATGTAGCTGGTGTACTAGAAAAAGTTATCAAGAGCCTTTCGGAGTGGTATCCGATAAAAATAATGAGAAGAACGAACTCCGCTGGAATGCTTACATATGAACTCAGCATAAGGGGTCCGCTATTCGAAACGCTCAACAAGTACCAACATCTGAAGATAGAGATAGACAAGAAGGCTTCTGTAGTGGAAACTATAGGTAGATTTAGAAGAAATCCGAAGTATGATGATTTGAGGCCTTACTTGGCGCTTGTCATGAGCGAGAAAGAGATATTAGCTGAGAAGGTTGTTGCACTGCTGTTCAGGCGCAACCTCAAAGCTAGGGATTTGTATGATATCTATTATCTGGTAAATAAGAATGTTGAGATCAAGGTGGGCTTGATTGATAGGAAGATGAAAGAGTACGGCCACACCTTCAGTTCCGAAAGGCTGCACAAGAGGCTGATGGGCATATCAAAAATATGGGAGAAGGAACTGCGAAGGCTTCTGCCGAGCAAAGGTTTTGTTGATTATGAGATTGCGAAAGACGCCGTTGTCGCCAGCTTCACTAAAGCAGCTCTCATATGACTGCCTTAAAGATTATGTTGGCGAGAATATGGCAAACTGAATAAGCCACAACCAAAAAAGAGTTATCCTACCTGGAGCTCAGACCGGATTGGGAGGGAATCTCGCCTTCGCCTCGGCTATCTCCCTGGTTACAGACTCTCTCCACGCCTTGAACTCGCCAATGCTCTTCGGATACTTCTTGTACATCTCGATGAGCTTCTTCATCTTGCTGTGCGCGAAGATCAGGTTCTTGAAGGCGCTGATGTTGCCGAGGCCGCTCAGCACCTTGCTGAACGTGCTTGCGAGCGTTATCTCGGGCACGAGCCCGTAGGCCATAGCTGTCGTCTCCTCCTTGGTCAGGAAGTGCGCCATTCCGTAGTCGATCTGCTCGTTGTTCAGGCTCTGCAGGAATATCCTGAAGACCTCAAGGCCGGCGGTCTTGTTGCCGTAGGCGTCGTTGAACCTCTGGTTGTATCTCCAGAGGAACTCCATACTTGTGTCTTTGGCAGCTATCGCCTCGGCCGCGGTCTTGCCGGCGAGTATACCGGCCACCATCGCCGGGCCTATGCCCCCGGCGCTTATCGGGTTGGGCATTGTCATTGTGTCTCCGGCTCCCATATAGTTCTTGTAAACAAGGCTGTCGAACTGCCTCCTGACAGCGACAGACCAGTAGCCCTTGCCGTTGTGGTCGGTCTCGTCGACATTCATGTTTTTGAGTATCGGATTCCACGCAACGTACTCGTCTATTAGCTTGTGAAGCGTGTCGGCCTTTCCCATCTTCTTGTTCCTCATGTCCAGGCTCTTCTTCTCCACGCCGATGCCTATGTTTATCTTGCCGTCGCTCTTCGGGAAGACCCAGCCGTAGCCTCCGGGAGCGAGCTGCTGGTTGAGGTGTATTATCGCGTTCTTCGGGTCGTAGAAGTTGAGGTCTTCGCCAGTGTGGTCGAATCTCGCTATGTACCTGCCAGTCGACTCTATGTCGTCAATGCTCACGTCCTTCTCTATGAACTCGTTAGGCGGCAGCCTCCTTCGCAGCGTGCTCGCCATCCCGAGGCAGTCGATTATCACCCTTGCGCGGATCTCGAAGTGCTGCGTGTTCTTGTCCTTGCCGAACACACCCACCAGCTCGCCGTTCTCTATTACTGGACCCTCGACCTCGTGCTTGGGCCTGTAGTCAGCTCCGGCCTTTACCGCCTCGTTGGTCATCCTCCTAGCGTACTTCGGCCTGTCGAGCGTGTAGCCCTCGCCGTCGAAGAGGAACTTGTTCTTCATGTTGGGGCTAAGAACGTATACGCCGTCTACTTTGTGGTCGATCTCAGGAGCCGACAGTTTTATGCCCGCCTCCTTTTCTATAAAATCTATGTGCGCCTTTGCGCACGCATCGCCACAGACCCAGCCCCAGTTGGTCTTCTTGCCGGCTTCCTGCGCATCGTTCCTATCAAGCAAAATAGTCTTCGCGCCGCCCTTCGCGGCCATTATGGCGGCGAGCTCGCCGGCCATTCCTGCCCCAGCAACTATGACGTCGAACTGCTCGCTCATTACTTCTGCACCTTGCCTCTCATCACTACTATAGGTATGGCGTCGTTCTGGAATTCCAGTTCTGCGAGTGCAAGCGGATCAGTGACACTTTCTGGGACCTTGATAAGGGGCGGCGCCCCGTAGGCGAGCTGCAGCGCCCTCGCGCCTATGATTCTCGCCTTTTCAAATTTCGTGTATTCCATCGGATCAGCTAACCTCTCTGGTTGCCTTATAAAGAGCTCATAAGCTATTTGCTGGCAAGGTTTATATTGTTTGCTAAGCGCAAAACGCCTGTTTCAGCGGATGGGCTCGTAGTACTCCTTCGGCTTCCGGAGAAAGTGGTATCGCGCCATGTTGCCGACGTGATAGCGGAAGAAGCCCAGTATGCCCCAGGCCCGTATCCTCCTCGCGCTTGTGTACGCGAGTGCCTTGTCAAGAAAGACTATGCGGCCCTCTCTCTTAAGCCTGAGCGAAAGGTCCCAGTCCTCGTATGTGGCGTATCTCTCGTCGAATCCGCCTATGCGTGTGAACGCGTCCCTCCACACTGCGAAATTCAGTCCCACGATAGAAGGCCTCCCGAAAAGAATTGAGGACTTTACGAATAAGACAGAGACGAACTTGAACCCGAGCTTGACTCTCTTGCTAGACTTCTCCAGCGGCTCTATGGGCCCTGTTGCAGCAACTATCTTCTTTCTTGCGAATGCGTCATGGTACGTGCGCAGCAGGTTGCGGCTCGGTTTCGTATCCGCATCTAGGAATACGAGTAAGCCGCCGATTGCGGCAGCTGCGCCCCTGTTCCTGCCGACTCCGATGCCTTTCTCCTTTACAACGACCACCTTCGCACCGTAGGACTCGGCTATCTCCTTTGTCGAGTCGCTGCCGGGCCTGAGCGCGACTATGGTCTCGAAGTTCTTGAACGTCTGGTCTCGCAGGCCATCAAGCACGTTGCGTATGTACTTCTCCTCATTGTAAGCCGGCACTATAACGCTTATTTCTACCCTTCTCTGCATGCTTTTATTCCGAGTCCAAGGCATAAAAAGGCATTTGTGGTGCAGGGGGAGAGATTTGAACTCTCGCAACCACAAAGGTAACGGGTCCTAAGCCCGCCGCATTTGGCCAAGCTCTGCCACCCCTGCACGATAGCATATACACACCCTTTATATTTATTTGATACCCACGGTAGCGTGAGCACATGCTTACGGCGAAATACGTCAGGGACAACCTTGATGCTATAAGGAAATCGCTCCAGAAGAGGGGCAGCAAATACCCGCTTAATGAGCTTCTGCAGCTCGATGAGAAACTCGGGAAAGTGAACAGAGAGCTCCAGGAACTCAGGGCTGAGAGGAACAAGGGCAGCCAGCAGATCAACATGCTGAAAAAAACCGGCAAGGAGCCTGACAAGGCGCTGACAGACAGCATGAGTGGGATCAAGAAGAAGATTGAGGGCATTGAGAAAGACACACCTGTCCAAGAAGCGCGTATGCAGACACTTTTGTGGAGCATGCCAAACATACTGGACGAGTCTGTGCCTGTTGGAGAGCCCCCCGATGGCAACAAGGTAATCAAGAAGTGGGGAAATCCTGCACCAAAGAATATTCCAACCCACGAGGAGATACTGGGAAAGCTGAACATGCTTGATGTTGAAAGGGCGGGAAAAACGACAGGGGCAAGGTTCTACTTCATGAAAGGGGACCTCGTCCTTCTGGAGATGTCGCTGCTAAGGTATGTGATGGATCTCTTGACGAAACGCGGCTACACCCCCGTGCTGCCTCCGTTCATGCTCAAGAAAAAGTACTACAGAGGTGCGGCACCGCTTGCAACATTCGAAGACGCTCTGTACAGGGTCGGAGAGACAGAGGAGGCCTCAAAACTAAAGGACGTTGAGCATGTTGAAGACGAACTTTTCCTGATAGGCACAGCGGAGCATGCTCTAGCGACGATGCACGCCGAGGAGGTGTTTTCAGCCAACGATCTGCCATTCAAATACGCGGGCATAAGCCCATGCTTCAGGAGAGAGGCCGGGGCTCATGGAAAGGATACGAAGGGCATTTTCCGAGTACATCAGTTCGACAAGATTGAACAATTTATCTACTGCAAAAAAGAGGACGAACAAAAATACTTTGACGAGTTGCTGGGCAACACGGAGAAGATATGGCAAGAACTCAATGTTCCGTACCGGCTAGTCATGCTTTGTAGCGGAGACACAGGTCACCAGATGACAAAAACTGTTGATATAGAATGTTACATGCCAGGCCAAAAAGCCTATAGGGAGCTGGGCTCTTGTTCAAGCGCTGGGATTTGGCAGAGCATGAGGCTTGACATAAGGTACGATGAGAAGCAGGAGCGAAAGTATGTCTACACGCTTAACAACACTGCAGTGCCAGCCCAGAGGGCGCTTGTTTGTATAGTTGAGAACTACACTAATCCAGATGGCTCAATAACTGTTCCTGACGTCCTTGTCCCCTACATGGGCAAGAAGGTAATCGGCCGGTAGCACAGGGCGCCTTTACGCCAAAGGTTAAATGAACCAAGAGCATAATCTAGGATCATATGAAGCAGGAATATTCGTTGCTTAGGGAGATAAAGAGGCTGAAGTCGATCAGGGGCAGTGGAACCCAGCTTGTCAGCGTCTACATACCCGCGGGCTACAACATCAGTGAAGAGGTCTCGAGGCTGCGCAACGAGTACAGCACGAGCAGCAACATAAAGTCGAAGCAGACCAGGACGAACGTGCTAGGCGCGATAGACAAGATATTGCAGTACCTGAAGCTCTACCGCGAGACGCCGAAGAACGGCCTAGTGGTGTTCGCCGGCAACATAGCCGGGGACCAAAGCAAGAGCGACATACAGCTCTTCTCTATGGAGCCGCCGGAACCGCTGAAGGTGAACATCTACAGGTGCGACTCCACCTTCGTGCTGGATCCGATAGAGGCCATGGTAGAGAAGAGGGACACGTACGTGATGGTGGTGATGGATGGGAGGGAGGCGACGGTCGCCACGCTGAAGGGCACGCACATACAAGTGGTGAAGAAGGTGCACTCGATGGCCCACGCGAAGATAAAGAAAGGAGGACAGTCGGCCAACAGGTACAAGCGTGCGATAGAGGAGAGCATTGACGACTACTACAAGCAGGTCAGCGACGTGATAAACGACATCTTCCTGAGGGGCGAGTTCAAGGAGAAGGGGCTCATCGTGGGAGGGCCAGGTCCCGCAAAGGAGAACTTCGTAAAGACCAAGGCGCTCAACTACCAGGTCAAGATACTTGGCACGTACGACACCGGATACACGGATGAGACGGGGCTCAACGAGTTGGTGGAGAAGGCCAGCGACCTGCTCAAGGAGCAGGAGGCGGCAAAGGAGAGGAGGGTGCTGGAGAGGTTCATGAAAGAGGTGGCGGTAGGGGGCCTTGCGGTCTACGGCTACGACAAGACAAGGGCTGCGTTGGAGAAGAAGCAGGCGAACACGCTGATACTCAACGATGCTTTGGAGATGTACGTGGTGAAGTACAAGTGCAGCGTGTGCGGCTCGGTCCTCGAGAAGGTGGAGACAGGCAGCGAGAGGCAGACGAAGCACAACGACGGCGGGACGTTCGGCATAGTGGAGGAGAAGGACGCGATAGAGGAGCTGATAGACATGGCCGACGCCAACGGCGTTGAGACGGTCTTCGTGTCTATGGAGAGCTCACTGGGCAAGGAATTCATGATGGGATTCAGGGGCGTTGGTGCATTGCTGAGGTACAAGTGACCGCCACTACTCGCGCTTTCGCGGATGGTTTTTAAACCTAATTTTGGAATAGGTACTACGCATTTTTCTGAACAGGTGTTTTGATGGGGGAGAGGGCATTCAGCCTGTACGATATAGAGCAGTTCATAAGGGAGGCGGGAGCCGAACGCGTCACCGAAGACGCGGTGCTCGACCTTGAGAGAAGGCTTGAGAGGCTGACCGAGACGCTGGCAAACAAGGCAAGCAGGTACGCGGCTCACGCGGGAAGGAAGAGGCTCATAACAAAGCAGGACGTGCTGCTGACAAAAAGGCGAGTCTACAGGAATCCTGCGAGCTTCAGGCCGAAAGCCAGGACCACGAAGAGCGCCTCGATAAGCGACATGTAGAGGGCAATCTCTTTCTCGTTCATCCTCTTGATGTTCATCAGGAAATGGGTCCAGCTGTAGATTCTCTTGCCGTACGGAGCCTTGAAGGTCCCGTCCCTCTGCCTCGTCCCGACGTCTGTCACGTTGAACTTCCTCCTCAGGTGCATGAAGAACTCGAGTATCCAAGGGAAGAAGACTATTATCCCGAACGCTTCGGAGTTGCCCATAGCCATTATCGCCACGAAGATCGCGCCTATCGCGTAGGTGAAGCTGTCTCCGGGTATTATCTTCGCCCTATACGCGTTGAATGGGAGGAATGCGAGCAGCGATGCGAAGAGTATCGATGAAAGAAGGGCGCCTATGTAGTTGCCGAAGAGCACCGAGTAGGCCAGGAATCCTATGCTCGCCACGATCGCGGTTCCGGGCTGGAGGCCGTCATAACCTCCGAGAAGATTGAACGCGTTTGATACGAACACTATAGCAAGCGGCAGGATTATGAGAGGGTAAATTATCCCGAAGTCTACGGGGCCGAAGAAAGGCACATTGACAATGCTAACTCCGGCGCTTATGGCCATGAGGGGAAGTGCGCCGATCACGGTGAGCAACGGCTTCTGCCACTTCTCAAGCCCCTTCTTCCTGTCCATGAGGTCCGTCGTCATAACCTCGCGGCCCTTGATGTGGATGTCGTCGATGAAGCCGACAAGGGTTATCAGGAGTATAGAGAGGCCTACGGCGAAGAGGCTTGAGGTGTCAATGACAGGCGTGAACACGAACGTGCCTCCGAAGGTGTACACAAGTATGCCGACTATTATGCCGAAGGCCACTGCGACGCCGCCGCTTGTGGGCAGGCGTACCGGTCTCTCCTTGTTCTTGTCGTCGATGGTTATGCCAGAGGATGAAAGGTAGCTTATCAGGAACTTTGTGGCTATAATAGTGATTACAAATGACACCAGCGCGGGCACTATCAGAGTCTGGAACGTATGGTATGCCATGGTGAGAGTTTGCTGCGTAGCAATAAAAATGTTGTGTAGTGTCGGGACAGGATTATAATCCTTTGATGCCGATTCTGCGCATGCAACCTCTTCTTGAGGCCTACCTTGGCTTCGTCTGCCTCGTGTTCCTCTTCCTGATCGCGCTTGACGTCTCGGGAGTTGCAAGGAGGGAGACGGACAGCTGGAATACGAGAAAGGGCTATGCCCCAAAGACCCTGGTCATAATCCCGTGCAGAGGGGAGGAGCCGATGCTATACGAGAACTTCATCGCGGCGAAGACCCAGAGCTACAGGAACTACAAGTTGCTCGCGGTGGTGGACAGGAACGACGGCGCCTACGGGATAGCGAGGAAGGCGAGGGTTGCCTGCCTGCAACCAAGCACGCGTTTCAAGAGATGCAGCGACAAGGTGCGACGTATCGCCAGCGCGATAGTTGCGTTTCGTGGCTATGACGTGTACGTGATACTCGACTCCGATGAGAAGGTGGGTGAGAGGTGGCTCGAAGAGCTTCTCGCGCCTCTCTCCGATGCCCGTGTCGGGATCTCTGTAATGTTTCCGGTGTTCAAACCAACGGATCGAGGATTCTGGTCCAGAATCAAGCAGGTGTGGGGCTTTGTCGGCCAGAGCCTGCTCGAGTCGCGAAGAACCCGGTTCGCGGCTGGAGGATCTATGGCCTTCAGGAAGGGCCTGCTCGACAGCGGCTCTTTCCGTTTCTTCACAAGCTCGAAGTACTCAATATCAGACGACATAACGCTGAACCTCATAGTGAGGAAGAAAGGGCTGGAAGTGGCCTACAACGCGGACATGCACCCGATAACCTATGTGAGGGAGAACGCGGCCACGCTTTTCGAATGGGCAAACAGGCAGACGGCGCTCTCGATCTTCGCCAACAGGAAGATACTGTACTACGGCGTATGCTACTACTCCGCGGAGATACTGGTGCTCCTGACTGGGATAGTGGGAACTTTTGCGGTGTCGCCGTTGCTTCTTCTGCTCCTGCTGCACGCGGCGAGCAGCGTGATGAAGAACGTGTCGAGGACAGGGGAGCCTAGCGCCGGCCTTGTGCTCATAAGCCTGATCATGCCCTTCTTCTACCTCTCCAACCTGCTCGTGGCGAGCACGATGAGGAGCATCACCTGGCGCGGGATACGCTACAGCCTCAGGTAGCCTATATAAACCAGCGCAATCGTGCAACCGTTTAAAAAAGCGGCTAGTGACTTGTGATTCTTTATATACCTGACCGAAGATAAGCGTAGAGTATGGTGATCTAGTGTCAGCAGAGCGCGAGATCCGTTATGTCTTCAAGGTAGTCCCGCACCGCAAGCAGCGTTACGAGACGATAGGCGACTGGATTCCGGGGAGGCCGGCCCACGTGGTCGCCTCAAGGCTGAACAACAGCGACTACGAGTTCCTTGTGCTCCTTCACGAGATGGTGGAGCAGGAGCTGTGCAAGAAGCGCGGAATCAGCGACAGCGTGGTTGTAGCATTCGACAAGAAGTTTGAGCGCGAGAGGGCGCGCGGCCTGCACTCTCCTTACGCAGAGCCAGGCGGCAGCAGAAAGGCGCCGTACAGGCGCGAACACGCCTTCGCCACGAAAATTGAGAGGATGATGGCCAAGGAGATGGGGATTGGCTGGAAGAGGTATGTGCGCGCGGTGGCGAAGATCATGGCCAGCGACGCATCGAGGTAGGATTCAACCGGCCTTGGCGGACTTGAGGAATGCTAGCACCTCCTCGTTGTGGTGCTCCGGCTTTACCTTCTCGAATATCTTTACAATGACACCCTTGCCGTCTATCACGAACGTCTTCCTGAGCGTGCCCATCCCGAAGATCCCCCTGTCACCGTAAGAATCGAATGCCTTTATCACCTTGCTTTCCGGATCCGACAGCAGGAGGAAGTTGAGCTTGTACTTGTCCCTGAACTTCCCGTGCGAATCTACGTTGTCGCTGCTTATTCCGACAACCTCCGCTCCCGCCTTCCTGATGTCGCTTATCATGTCCCTGAATCCGCAGGCCTCTGTGGTGCATCCCGGGGTGTCGTCCTTCGGGTAGAAGTAGAGAACGAGATACCCGCCCTTGAACTCGCTGAGCTTGTGCGTCTTGCCGTCTGAACCCTTCAGTTCGAAGTCTGGGGCCTTTGAATTGATACCTATCATGTTATTCTGGGGTTATTACGCAAAAAAAGCTTATAAGTTAAAGCGTACAGTTAGGATACTGAGGGTTGCTTTGGTAAAGCTTTCTGACCTATTCAAGGGCTTGGGAAAGAAGGAACCGGCGTCCAATACGGTGATAACGAGCATAAGCATAGACTACCAGGGGGATAAGCACGGCCTTGACGGGATGAAGGTAAACGAGAGCGTCTTCGAGATAAGCATCCCGTTCCAGAACAAGACAGGCAGCGACCTGCTTGATGACAGCCTGAAGAGGCCCGATCTGAGGATAGAGAGCGCGAGCGTCAGTAAGCCGTTCGAGCTGGTCGACGTGTCTCCAAAGCTTCCCGTAGCAGTGAAGTACAAAGAAGGCGTCACGATGAAGCTCAGGATAAGGGCCCCATCGGTGCCGTACACCGGTCCGATGAGCGTGTCACTCGGCGAGAAGTCCAGCGGAATGGTGCGCGTCCAGATACAGAAGATAATAGCGGTCAGGAACGGTGTGAAGACTGTGCTGGAGGAGATGCCGAGCGTGCTGAGCGTTCAGAAAGGCCAGGTGCTAAAGCGCGACGTGCAGCTCTACAAGATGATGAAGTACGGGGACAAGGTCAGCTCCATACGGGTGAGCCCTCCGTTCGTCATGTCGGGCAGCGAGCCGCCCGCCCCTTTCAGGATCGACAAGGAGAACAGCTTCATAATAAGCATATTCGTGCTGGCTCCACAGGACAGCTACGCCGGGCCGCTTGAGATAACTATCTCATAGAGAGTTCCAGAGCGTCCAGAACTGCCGCTTGAGTGCGTCGACGGCCTTAGGGTCGACGACCTGCCTTATGCTCTCTATGTTCTTGTGCATGCCGGCGTATGTGAGGTTGGCCGATCCCTCTATCGCTTCGCTGTCGCCCACGTACATCTTCGCATGTACGAACTCCTGCGGTATTTTGAGGAAGATGCTGTTCCTGTGCGTGAGCGAGAGGAAGACAAGCGCCATCCCGATCGTCACGGACGAGAAGGTGAAGAGAGGGTTCGAGGCGTTGAGCACGAAGAGGAGCCAGTTCACGGAAACTGTGATGAATGCTGCTGTGAACGAGCCGCCGAGCGAATCATCCCTGCGCAGCTTCTTGGCCGCGGTGCTGGCTATAGAAGATGAGATTATGTATATCTTCTTACCGCGCGAATGCCTCGCTAGATAGGACGCGTAGTAGTCATCGATGTAGGGCGAGACTATCAGCAGGTCCCTGCTCTCCCTCAGCAGTCTGTCGACGTATTTGTACGCCCTTTTTCCGTAGTATGAACCTGGTCGCTCCTTGAATAGGCTTAATAAGCCCATGATTATATTAGGTACGAGAAGGAATAAATGGTTTTATGGCCAGCACACAGAAGCTAGACATCATAATGAGACGCAGAACGCACCACATTGAGAAGCATTCGCGCCCGACGCTGCTTTCCAACTTCATACTGGGTTGCCAGGACGGGCTTGTGAACGTGCTGGGAATAATACTAGGGGTCAGCGCGGCGACAAGCGAGGTGCGCATCATATTCGTTGCGGCGCTTGCCGCGCTCGCGGCAGAATCAATTTCCATGGGAGCCGTGTCATACACATCAACCATCGCGAGAAGGAAGCACTACCTAAGGGAGCTCGAACGTGAGAAGATGGAGATGAGAACCGTGCCTGAAACTGAGAGGAAGGAGGTCGAGGACATCTTTAGGAAGTGGGGCTACAGGGGCGTCGCGCTGAAGGACGTAACCGACAAGATAGTCGCAAACCCGAAGGCGTGGCTTGAGTTCATGATGGCGCACGAGCTGGACCTCGAGCCCGTGGAGAAGTCAGCTGCATTGCAGAGCGCGTGGGTCGTCGGGGCCTCTTCGGTTGTGGGCTCGATAGTGCCGCTGATCCCGTTCTTCTTCATCGCAGGCAGCATGGCTCTCGGCACCGAGGCATCAATAGTCATAAGCGGAGTGACGCTGTTCGTCATAGGCGCGTACGAGGCGAGGACAACCGTCGGGTCCATATGGAGGAGCGGGCTGCAGATGGCCGTCATCGGCCTTATTGCGGGCCTTGCGGGCTACGCCATAGGCAGTCTGCTGGGAGCAGCGCCCGTATGACGCTCCGAAAAGCAATAAGGATATTGCTTGAGGCGATAAAGATTATTTCAGAAACGGGGATTGATGGGTATGACGCAATTCATGTGGCAACCATGAAAATGGAACGTATAAGCACAGTCATCATTGAGAATTACAAGGATTTCAAAAAGGTAAGATGGCTAAATATCATAAGACCATTGGATTACTCACGCAAACTCTAACAAGATCAGACTATGAACAAACAACCAGTAGTCTGGCCGGGGCTGCTTCGAATCAATGTACGTCGATTAACCCCACCGAACTAACCTATAGGCGAAAAATAGGTTATAAGAATATTTGTTGCATATGAGTTTGGGAGAGAGCTTGGAGGCGAAGGGCAAGGCGGAACTGAAGAGCAGGATACTGAGGCTTCTCAGCGTCGACGCCAGGATAAGCATGCAGGACCTTGCAAACGACCTGAAGACCACCAAGGTCAACGCCTACAACCTTTTCAACGAGGTATCGAACGAGTACGGCATGAGGTTCGTGCCAGAGATAAGCATAGACAAGCTCTGGAAATGGGAGTTCATCAAGAGAGCCAGGCTCAGGACGAAACGCGGCATACTCGCCGAGGCGGTGGAGGAGCTGCCCCTGACGGGTTTTGGCGAATACCTTGTATTCATCAAGTTCTCCGGAAAGAAACCGGATGACGCTGAAATAGTAAAGGCGATGGGAACGTCATATGCGGCGCAGTTCGCTGCGAGGACCAGGGGCGAGTACGACCTTGTGATCTACGTCGTGGAGAGGAGCTACGAGGATGCGGTAAGGTTCACTGACATGCTGAGCAGGAACCTGGGCAAATACAAGATGCTGGCGTACACGAGCAGGGTCTGGGGAAGCTTCGGCTTCTTCCCGCTCAACAACAAGCTCATTGAGCAGTTCGACATATTCGACACCTACAAGAACCTGCTCTTCGGCCTCAACGACGGCGGCAGGAGCACGTTCACCGAGATAGGCAAGCGCTACAGCCAGGGGCCTGCGCAGATGCTGTATGCGTATGACAGGCTCGCTCGAACAGAGATACTGAAGCGCGTCACCTATTTTGAGTCGAGGCCTGGCAACAGTTTCTCCATCGTCGCAATCGTGAAGACCCAGAGCGAGAACCAGTTCGACGAATCGAAGGACAGGTGGTTCGCGAGCCTGGTCAGGAATTACGACAAGAATACAAACGAGTGCATCTTCATGTGCGACACGCCCACGCCGAAGGGGATGGTTGTAGTGGGCAGCTTCGCGAACAAGAGCGCTGCGGACAGGTTCCTGTCGGCGATGAAATCGGGCCTGAAGGGCGCGCAGGTTGGGAGCATGCAGATCTTGAAGGTGATTGTAGGAAGCCTGGGAGTGCGGGACTTCGACATGCGCTACGCACCGCAGTACAAGCACCTGGAAAGGAAGAAGATGGTGCCGGCCCTGGCTCGGAAAGGGGTTGAAGCCCCGGTGGAAGACCCGAACGCTTTAGATCGGTGACCTGAGCGGTATTACTTTCACAGCCGCCACTTTTTTGAAGTCCTTTACGTTATCGGTGAGCACGCTCGCACCCAAATCGATTGCTTGCTGCGCTATAAGCGCGTCGTTTATCCTGATCCCAAAATCTCGGGAAAGCGCCATCGCTTTTACTATGGAAGCGGGAGAAAACTCAAGGTAGTCCATGTCGGGAGAGGTGAGAAATCGCGAGATTCTCGTTGTCGCCTCTACGGCGCCGAGGAACTTCTGCAGCGAATGAAATACTTCAGAGACTATGATTGCATTAATCCCAACTCTTCCCTGATTAACGGCGTCTTTGATCTTCTCTACGGCCCTCGCGTGTTCGGGCGCGCTAGCCCCCTCTGAAAAAATGTGAATGTTGGAGTCTATTATAATCATCATTCCCACTGCTCTTCTCCGATCTTCTCGAGCAACTCGGTCGTGATGGGAAAGTCTGTACGAAATGGTCTTTCAATCATGTCTTTGAACCACGGACTCATGCGGCTGCCCTTCTTCGGTTTGCTTATCACTATCCTGCCATTTTCAAAGATCACAGTAACGGCTTCCTTGCTCCTGGCGCCGAAGGCGTCGCTAACTCTCTTTGGTATCCTGATTCTCATCTTCTGGTCTATGACAGCCGTTTCCTCCATAATTCCCACAAATATAGTGGGAATATACATATATAAACTTTTCTGTATGTGAGTAAAACTGCGTCGAAGTAAAATTCGGGCAGGTGTATGTGCTATTCAAGCTTGCCCTGCTCCTTGGTGTAGAGTATCAGCTCCGGGTGCCTTCTCGGCATCGGGTTGGCCCTTATGCCGTATATGGCCTTTATGCCCTTGTCGAGCGACAGCTCCACAAGCCTCTGGGTTATCACTCCGTCAAGCACCAGTGCGTAGGCGCCGCGCATGTCCTGCAGAGTGGTGAGGAGCTCGCGTATCGGCACCTCCCTGATCACTTCGCCGTCAGGCGAGTATATCCTGCTCCTCAGCGAGCCCGAAAGCTCGACAAGGCCGTTGGCCAGCTGCGCCAGGAGCGCGCTTTCGAGTATCGGCTTGACCTGGGCTCCGGCGTTGCCCGAGAACGTTTGCGCGGTATCTATCTTCTGCAGCGAAGGCGTCGGTTCCTCGTCGTCGTTTCTCAGGTCCTTTATGTACGGTTTGTCAACCTGCTCGAACATCTCGTCCCCCGCACCCTGGTCCGGCCTGGGCGTCTGAGGCGGCGGTTGGTGCATCGGCGCCTGCTCGTGCTGTGTCGTGTGCTGATCCCTCGCGCCCCTCGGGTCGTGCCTGTCGTTGCGGTGCGAGTTCATCTTCGCCTTCTCGATGCCGAGGTACTGCTCTATCGGCATCATGGTCCTGAGCGCCTTGATCACTTCCTTCCTCGCGAGCTCCTCAACCTCCTTTCCGTCAGGAGCGCGTGCGACAAAGTCTATGTCGAGGACGTTTAGCAGCGACCTTATCACCATCTCGCCTCCCCTGTCGCCGTCGACAAAAACAATCACCTCCTTCTCCGACGCAAGGTTGACTATCGTCTTTGGTATGTTTGATGTGGCTCCGCCTATCGCTATGGAGTTGGTTATGTTGTTCCTCAGCAGGTTTATCACGTCGGCCCTGCCCTCAACGAAGATCACCTCGTTGGCCTTCGCTATGTCAGGTCCAGCGGGCAGCTTGTCCGGCCCGTACTCCACGATCTCGCTGCTCTTTACCTCGCTCTGCACAAGCTCGGAAAGCTCCTTGCTGTCAGGTATCTCGGTTGAGAGAAGCTGCTTCATGAGAAACTTTGCGCGGTCGAGTATCTTCCTGCGCTTCTCCGCTCTCGTGTCCTCAACCTTGTCGACCTGGAACTGCGCCTCGAAGGGCCCCACACGGTCCACAGATTCGACTGCGGCCGCGAGTATGCACGTCTCGACCCTGTCGAGCGACGCTGGCAGGAAGAGCTTGCCGTAGGTCTTGCTCCCGCTCTGCGAGACGTCTATCTCTATCCTTCCTATCTTGCCGCTCTTCTGCAGCTCCCTGAGGTCGAGCTCGTCGCCCAGAAGCCCCTCGGTCTGCCCGAACACGGCGCCTATTATGTCAGGCTTGTCAACAAGCCCGTCTATGCTGAACTTAGCCAGCACCATATACTTTACAATGTCCAAATATGTTTTTGCCATCAAAATACACCTCTTGTCCTGTCCTCGATCTCCAGCTCGGCCCTTCTCATAAGGTCCGCGGCCGGCTTCCTCATCTCCTCCACGCACCTGACCCCAACTATCCTGAGCATTCTTGGAACCACAGTGGTATTGATCCTGGTGCCCGGATGCCTCTCCCGCAGGCAGATCAGCGCCTTCCTCTCCTTCTCCTCCCCTCCCCTGTCCAGATCCATGCCCACGTATGCTACCTTGCCGCTGAGGTCTATCCCGTTTGCCAAAAGCTTGGAGAGCGTTATGCTCTCAACCCCGAAATCGCTCCACGTTGAGGTATCGTGGTTGCCTTCCGAGACTGTTGTGCTCCTCTTGTCCCTCAGAACCTCCAGCAGGTGCATGAACTGCCTGGCGTTTGCTTGATCCTTGTTTCGCTGCATCTCTTACACTGCGCAGCTGCGGCTAATAGAATTAGTATGCCTTGGCTATTTTCTCTCGACAAAAAGTGAGGAAAGTGTAAATTGCCATCTGCCAAACCCATTAGCCTTGAGCTGTATCCCTATTGCTCAGGATACCATTATATAGGTTTTCTATAGGTTAGCAATATAGCGGCGACCTGATGAGCAGATACGACAAAGGTGCTAGGAGCGAGAGGGAGCTGCTCGGCATGCTTGACGGGGAGGGCTATTCGGTGCTCAGGAGCGCCGGAAGCGGGGTGAACGCCCTTTCGCCAGACCTGGTGGCGATGAAGAAGGGCAGGTGCATAATAATAGAGTGCAAGGCCTGGGAGAAGGGGAGCCTGAGCTTGGCGCCGGAGCAGTTCGAGAAGATACTGGAATGGGAGGCAAGGACAGAGTTCCCCACGTTCATCGCCTGGCGCATGAACGGCATGGGCTGGTTCTTCATAAGGCCGGGGGAGTTCGAGAAGGGAAGGAGCAACTACAACATAACGAGGAAGAAGGTTCTTGCCACGAACCGCAAGCTAGACGACATAGTAAAGCTATGAGAGGTCCACGGCTATCGGGCATCGGGCCATGTACTGCGCGTCTCCGTTGACGTAGAGCCTGTACGGGGTTATTCCGGTTGAGTTGCCGGCGCTGTAGTTGAGGAAGACGCTCGGCTCGGCGTCAGCCATGCTGACGCAGTTCTGTATCGTGTTGGTGGCCAGGGAGACCTGGTGGCCGAGCCCGCCTATCGGATAGGTGCACATCGTTCCGTTGAGCACGTAGAAGTCTATAGTGGATGCGTTCCTAGTGTGCGCGACTATCTGCACCAGCTGCGTGGCGCACTGGAGCACCACTCCGGACTGGTTCTGGTCCGTGTATGACGCCACCACGGCCACCCTCCGACCGGCAAGGTAGTTGCTCTTGAAGGTGCTGAACGGTACGGAGAGCGACGGGAGCACGACGACGAAGAAGATCGCGAACGCCAGAACTATAGGAACGGCTATGAGCAGCGCCTTCCTGAGAGTTGCGTCGCTCTGCTTGCTCTCCCTGTCTTTTGCGTCTTTGTCCTTGCTCTGTTTTCCTGATGATTTTGCCATGCGTTCACCTGTTAAGTAGCAGAGACACGTAGCAGTCGTTCATCACAGTTGAGTTGCCGCTGACTCTCAGCACTGTGCCGTACAGCGAGTAGAGGCTCAGGCCGCTTCGTGAGCTGTTCGTGAGTACTATGACAGGTATGTTGGTCTTGCCGTAGAAGTTAAGACAAGAGTCTACGGTCTGGGTGTTGTTGGATACGGTGCAGAGGCCGTTGTTGAACATTGCCACCACAGCGGTCTTGTTCTGCGAGATCGCCTGCTGGCTTATCTTGCTCGCGCAGGTTAACTCGTTCAGCGTTGGCGTGCCGTTTATGGCGACGACAACGTAGCCCGATGACCTGTAGGCGCTCTGGAATGCGCCGAACGGCGCGCGCGCGTTGGCTCCAGCAAGCACATACCATGTCGCCAGGAAGTAAACCAAGACTATCGCCCCCAAGATTATGAATACCGTCTTCCAGTTCTGCCTCGTGCGGCTGTTCGAGACGAGCCTGTGGTGCGTCTCAAGGTAGAAGCGGGCGAAGAAGAGGAGGCTGATGAGCGCTATGCCTATTATGAGCGAGAGCAGCGCGCCTACGAACGGGGCTGATGCCACCGCGCTGGCATACGAGAGCCCGAGCGCCGATGAGAAGCTGCGTATGAACGGTGAGTCTATGGCGCGGGCTACATTGTTGAGCGTGAGCGGCGATGTAGGGTACGTGTTTATCTGCGCTGCGAGTGCGCGCAACTGTTGGTCAAGCAGGCTTAGGTTTGTGAGCCCTCCGAGAGAGATCTGGCCGTTCAGCGCGAGCTGCGCCAGTGCGAGATTGGTGATCTGCGGAGAGGCGTAGACGTAGCTCGAGAGCTGTATCTCGATCAGGTGGGCTGTGTTGTTCTCCGCCAGGCTGATTACGTCGCTGTACGTCCGGTTGAGCTGCTGGTACGTGGCTTCGAGGCCCGCGTACTGCGTTGCGAGCGTTATGTTCGCCTTGCTGAAGTTGGTGTAGAAGTAGTTGCTGGTTATGTTGTCGTAGTTGTCCATCAGCGCGTTCAGCTGGGCCTTGAGCGTGGCGTTGCTGACGTGCGACAGGAGAATGGCGCTGTCGTTTACAAGCGCGGCATAGTCAGGCGCTGTCTTGCTGAGCGTCTTGTTCAGCATGGCGAGGCGCTCCTTGGAGAGTATCGGGTACGCGTACGTGCTCTCGTTCGCGCTTACGTTAAATGCAAGGGAGAAGATCTGCGTGTTGGTGAGAGGCAGAAGGTTGATGTTGCCGAGCACGTAGCCAATGTAGGCGAGCTTTGTGTAGTTGAAGTTCGTGTTCTCGCAGTAGCCTATCGAGGAGCAGTACCACGGCGCTATGCTCTGGTTAACGTAGCTTGCGCAGCCCGCTATCTGGTTGGGGGTGACGTTGGCCGAGGGTGGGAAGATCGGGTTATGCGATATGCTGTACGAGATGTTGCTTATGTTCGCGTATGCGGAGTTGATCCTCGCGAGGTTCTGCAGCACGTTGTTAAGGTTCGTGCTGTTCGTCGAGCTGAGGAAGGTGTTGTAGCTCGAGTTCAGCGTGGCGTAGGCGCTGGCGAACTGGATTATGCCCTTGCCGAAGTAGCCCGTGACGCCGCCTCCTGGAGGCACTGATGATGCCGGAAGGTTGGGAGGGCAGTCGGTTCCGGTAAGGTCGCACCTGCAGAGGGGGACGAAGAGGCAGGACTGGCAGTTGTTCTGCACGGTGCACGTTGCGCCTGTGTTTAGTCCCGTCTCTACGAGGCAGTCGGCCAGCGGCCCTGACGACGCCTGCTTGTAGAGCTGCATCTGCATGTTGAGGAGCGTGAAGTTAGCGCGAGAGAGCGACGTGGTTATCGTGTAGTTCCTGATTATGTTGTATATCGCTGTGGAGTTTAGCACAATAGAGTATGCGCCTGTGAGGTTGATTATGAAGTAGGGGTAGGTGTCGTTGTACATGCCAAGATACTGGTCGCCCGCGTATGAGAGCGGAACCGGATGCAGCGTGCTTATCCGAGAGCCCGGAACGTTGTAGCTCGCCAGCAGGGAGTTTACCTCCGGGAGCGAGTACGCGTTCGAGACCGCGGATATGGAGAGCAGTATGAAAACGAAGACTAGCGCCTGCCTTGTGTCCATCAGATTCACTGGTCTGGGTTAATAGAGAAGTCAAACTTTAAATAAGTTCCTTATCGGTTTTGCTCTTTTTTTCGACGAGAAAATATGGAGAAGCGCCATTGGAAAGGATTATTATCTTTGGGTTCGTTTTATATGCGAAAGACGCGAAAGCGGGAAAGGGATATGAGAATTAACAACGCAATTGTGCTCATACTTGGCATAGCGGTAATAGTGACAGTGATACTTGCCACGGTGTTCCTGTTCACCGACTATCCCAGCTACTTGAGGGAGCAGGACTTCCTCACGAGGAACGCTTTCCTCTACGGCTTCTTCCTGAACAGGAGCAACTGGGCCGTATTCACCTCGACTTGGAGCTGCGGAGGCGTCAACATAACCGTGGCTTTCTTCGAGCCTGCCTTCAACGGGCTTCTGTTCAACAGGTCCAGCGGAGTCTCCTACAACAATAACAAGACATGCGTGAGGTTGGGCTGATGCAGCGAGTGTACCTTATAATTCTTTTCGCGCTCATGTGGATGGCAGGCATACTGATACTGCATTCGGGCAAGTCTACGCAGCCGTCGCCCGCGGTCCTTCAGACGCCATGGAACATAGACGCGAACATGGTCATAGGCTTCACCTTCGCCCTGGCCTACATCTTCATCTGGGTGTGGGAGGCTGTGGTCAGGCGCTTCTCTGATCGCGACTTCATGATAAAGTTCATAATAGCATCGAGTGCGATAATGGCAGTCGTAATGTGGGCCTTTGCTGTAGTACCAGGTGTGATATGACCGCTTTGGAGAAGGCGATAATGGAGATGCCTACAGTTGCAGGCATATCGATAGGCTTCCTGCTGGCAGTCTACCTCTTCCTGCTGCCCTCAATCTACACGATGGCGGGCCTATATCCGCTTGCCTTCGCCTTCGCGGCGTTGGGCGTGGCCTTCTTCTGCTCGTTCATAGGGGCGATCGTAGGCATAACGCTCAACGTAATCCTGGAGCCGGATTTCTTCAAGAAGTACATGGAAAGTAACTGAGCCCGCAGGCAGAATTTTGTAAATTCTAGAATGTTCTAGAATGCTGCGGCTAATGACTTGAAAGAGAAAAAAAGAAGAAAAAGAGAGGCAAAACGCCTCTCTTTCAAACGCTACTTGCTACCGTCTGCTTATGACGAGCCGCTCAGCAGGGCCTGTATGAACTGGTTTCCTGCCTGGACTGTCTGGTTCGCGTAGTATCCCGCAACCAGGATCCTGTTGCTGCCGAACGCCTGAAGCACGACTGAGCCTGTGTTGAAGCTCGAGTCGAGGCTTGGGTTCTGCGAGAAGATCTGCTGCGCTACGCTGTTCACGAACTTGCTCCCGATTACTATCAGGGTCGAGGCAGAGTTCGCGTTGCTGTCCAGGACTACCAGCGGCGTCTGAGCCGTGTTCAGCGACACAGGTGTCGATGCGCTCGATACGCTAGGCACAGCCGTCAGGTTGCTTATGCCGCTCACAGTGCATCCCGAGCCGCTTGCTCCAACGCTGCACTTCGCCGTTACGTTGGCGATGGTGACGTTAGGCAGGTTTGTGCTCTGGCCTACGCTGTAAGGCCCAACCATCTTCTTTGCGCTAGTTACCGTTGCGTTGACAGGTCCCACGACCAACTGCAGCGAGTCCACGTTCTCCGCGAGGTTGAAAGTCAGCTGCGTTGGTCCTATCGCAGTCACTTTGCTGCCACGCTCAGAAACGAAGCCCACCTGCGCGTTTACGTTGTTCCCGGAGCTTGACTGGTACGTGACGTTGTTCTGCGTCCCTGTAGTCGAGTAGTTCAGGTAGAACATCGGCGTCGCCGATATGCCTGTCGTCGAGTTCAGGATGTTGAACGAGAACGCGTCCTGCGAGTTCGTGTTGCTAGGTACGTTGATCTCAGCCACGTTGTACGTGAAGAACCCGAACTGAGGGCCTGTGCCAGCCTTGGCATAAGGCGCCATGTTCGTTATCGTGAACGTAGACGTTGGCTGTCCGTTCTGCTGGTTGTAGATCACGCTAGCTCCGCTTACAGTGCTGTAGTACGTCTGTCCCGAGAGCGGTCCGTAGATTATCTGCGGTGTCGTGCCCGAGGTCAGTGTCGCCATCACGTTTGCGGCCGTGTACTGTCCGCCCGTAGCGATCTGCGCGGCACTCACGGTTATTCCAGGCAGAGCCCTGTTCAGCTTAATCTGCGTTATGTTGTAGAACGACGAGGATGTCGGCAACATGTTGCCCGAGGTTGCGCTGGTGAATGTCACCGACGTACTCTGAGCCGAGGATGCCGTGTTGCTCGGGAATCCCGAGATCGTCACTACCAGAGGGTTCGAGGTGCTGATGAAGTTCGCCGTAGGGTAACCGGTTGTAGCAGCCAGAGCCACGTTGACCGGATCTCCGGTAACTGCGCCGTTAGCTGTTACCGCGTTGGCGTTCTCCGTAAGCACGTACGGTGTCAGCAGGTATGTTGCCGTGCTGCCCGTGAAGCCTCCGTCGTTGAACGCGCTAGGTATCTGCGATGTCACGACAAGCTCCTGCGCAGGCTCGGTTATGTTGTTTATGTTACCTAGGCCACTGTCCTTGTTAGTAGGTGTGTTTGCGTAGTTGACGCTGCTTGCGTACTGCGAGCTTATCGAGAGCGCGTCGAAGTTGTTTCCGAGCGTGTCACCGGTGAAGGTTACCTTGTAGGCCTTCGGGTTCTGTATGAAGGTGAAGCTCTGACCAGGTGTCAGGGTCACCGGGGTTGTGTTGTACAGGATTATGCCCGCGAGGTCTGTGTAGTGGTTTGCGCCGTTCGCCGTGGTGTTGACCCAGAGCAGGTTCACGTTCCAGCCAGGATCTCTTGTCTGGTTGAAGACGCCGCCATCGGTGATGTTGTAGAGTCCAGAGTACATCTGGATCTTCGCCCACTTCTGGTACGCGTACAATCCCGCGAATGTCTGGTTTACCTTGACCCAAAGCTGTGTGCCCGAGACGTTGTACTTCACTGTGTTGCCTGGGAAGATTGACGATGAGTTCGTCAGCACTCCGTGGTAGTAGACGTTTATGGCCGCTGTGCTTATGCCTGCGTTGTTCGCCGTGCCCAAGTCCGCCAGCTGAACCGTGAACGGTCCGCTTGTCAGGTTCTTGCCTACATATACTGTAGATAGGGGAACCAACGAGGACGCAAGTCCGAGCTTGCCGCCGTGGGTTGCCACTGTAGATGAGGAAGGCGTGCCAGCAGGCAGCGTGTAGCTGACTATGGTCCAGTTTTGGCCAAGCAGTGTGAACGCAGCATTGTTAACCGAGTTGCCCGTAGTGTAGTAAGGCTCGTGTATCGGGTGGTTGAACAGCACCTCGTATGCGCCTCCCGCGTTCATTATCGCGAAGTTCTTTATTGCAGGGGTTGTCTGCTGGTTGTATACTGGAAAGCCTGTTAGGAACAGGTACTCGCTCTCGCCTGTGCTTCCGGAGTTGCTCAGAAGAGAAGGAAGCTGCGAGTTTCCAATCACCATCAGGTTGTCTATCTTGCCGCTCGTGAACGTGGTGAACGACAATCCACCTCCGTTGCTTGCAGCGCTTACTGATGTTGATGTGGGAACGTAACCTGCTGCGGTGTACGGCGAGTCAGGAGGGCTGTTTGTCGTTGTGAAGCCCTGCTGGGATCCGTATGTTGATGTGGTGGCTAGATACTTTGTGCTCGATGGTGAGCCGAGTGTTATTCCTCTGTTGAGTACAGAGCCGATGAGCGCTGTGAAGCCGTAGCTTCCGGTTGGCGCAGCAACTCCAGCCTCACCCAGGTAAACCTGGGCGCCCGTTACCGAGCACGTGGCCGTTGTCACAACGCAGCTCAATCCGCTTTGTCCGCTGACCGTAGCGGTTATCGGAGTGGATGTGAAGGCAAGGTTGCCTATCACCGCAGCGATGTTAGCTGCAACGACTCCGTCGCTAGGTTGCGCCTGGGATCCGACTACTATCTGGACCACAGGCTGTCCGGCGCTGTTTATTATCGGTATGTTGCTGAAGGACACAGGTCCTGCAACCGCGAGTCCAAAAAGAAGGCTCGCTGCCAAAACTCCTATTCGCTTTGCGTTTAGTCTATTCATTTTCTCACTTGACTTGGGATACTCATAAACTATAAGCTATTTAAAGGTTGCGCAGTTGTGGCATATCGCCATATGAAAAGTTCGTCAGTTGTTGTAGAAGCCTTCTTGTATAGACTAAGTCATTCGACGAAAGGCAAACCCGCGCCTTCCCTACTCCGATGACTCCGCGTCTAGGTTTGTCCATCGCTGCACACTCCCTATATATAGTATAATAGGCATTAAAGCTTCATAAAGGGATCGGATGTGCGGCATAGTGGGCTATGTCAGCGGCAAGGAAGACGGGGCTCCCGCCATAGTGCTCGAAGGGCTCAAGCGTCTTGAGTACAGGGGCTATGACTCTTGGGGCATGGCCTCGCTCGACAGCAAGGGCGGGATTTCCACGCTCAAGAGAGTCGGCAGGATAGGAGGGGCCGGCTCTGCGATGGTTGCGAGGAAACTGGGCGGGGGCGGCGTGGCCCTTGGGCATACGAGATGGGCCACACACGGCGGCATAAGCGAGAGGAACGCGCACCCGCATCTCGACTGCACCGGCAGGATCGCCATAGTACATAATGGTATAATAGAGAACTATCAGGAGCTCAAGGCGGGCCTGGTTGCGAGGAAGCACAGGCTCTCGTCAGACACAGACACGGAGATACTGGCTCACTACATAGAAGAGGGCATGCGAAGAGGAATGGGCTTCGCTGAGGCCACGAGGAGCATAGCGAAGAGGCTGAAGGGCAGGTCCGCCTTCGTGGCGCTAGACTCTTCGGGCAGGCAGATGGCCGCCGTAAGGCTCGGAGCGCCGCTGATAGTAGGTGTGGGAGATGGGGGAGAGCTCTTCATAAGCTCAGACGTGAACGGCTTCCTGGAGCGCACGAACAGGGTAATGTACATAGACGACGATGAGATGGCCCTGATCTCTTTCAGGAGAGGGGCCCCTGGCGCCCCGAAGTTCGTGAGCGTGCCGAGGGGTGGTGAGGTGCGGAAGAGGGTTATAAAGATCGGCTGGAAGCGCGAGAGCTGGAGCAAGTCCGGCTACAAGCACTTCCTGATCAAGGAGATAATGGAGCAGAAGTACACGATTGCGCAAGCGATAAATCAGGACGATGCGAGGATAATGAGGGTGGCGAACGGCATCAGGAACGCTTTCGGAGTGTTCATCGTAGGCGCGGGCACAGCCGGAAGGGTCTGCGCAGCAGGCCAGTACCTATTTTCCGACATAGCGAAGAAGCACGTGAACGCGACCGTGGCTTCGGAGTTCTCGAGCTACAGGCACTACCTCACAAGGAGAACGCTCATGATAGCGGTCTCGCAGAGCGGAGAGACCGTAGACCTGCTCGATGCGATAGGCGTCGCAAGGTCGAAGGGCACGAGGATACTATCGCTGGTCAACGTCTTCGGGTCTACGCTGATGCGCGTCAGCGACGAGTCTCTCATGCTAAACGCAGGCACAGAGAAGTCTGTTGCAAGCACAAAGGCCACGACGGCGCAGCTCTCACTGCTCACCCTGCTCGCGTACGCGACGGCCGGCAGGCTAAAGGAGGGCAAGAGGCTGCTGCTCAACACCGCGGAGCAGGTCAACGACATGCTGAACCCCAGATATGAGGAGAGGCTGAGGAAGCTTGCAAGGCAGCTGAGGAGGAGCAGGGACATCTTCATAATCGGCAGGGGGGTCAACTTCCCTATGGCAGAAGAGGCAGCGATAAAGCTGCAGGAGACCAGCTACATACACGCGCACGGGTTCGCCGGAGGGGAGCTGAAGCACGGCCCGCTCGCGCTAATACGGAAGGGCACGCCGTGCATCGTGCTCGTCGCAAACGACGACACAAAGCACGAGACTATCAGCAACGCGATGGAGGTGAGGGCCAGAGGAGGATACGTGATAGGCATAGCGCCCGAGAGGAACGACGCCTTTGACTACTGGATAAGGGTGCCGGATGCGGGAGAGGCGAGCCCCATCGTAAACATAATACCAGTACAGGTACTTGCTTACCATCTGGCTGTCGCTCGCGGCATAAATCCCGACTACCCGAGAAACCTGGCGAAATCTGTAACCGTGAAGTAGTCTATCTCCTTGTCGCTATGACATGGCCGTTAAGCATCGGCCTTGAGCCGAAGCCCCTGAAGTTGTAGACGGGCTTTGTGTAGCTCACCCTGAAGCCTTCCTTCCTCAGCCTCTCTACTATGTCCCTGTAGCCGTAGTGGTACTCGACGTGTATAGCGTCGAAACTTTTCAGCGACTTGCTCGACGCGTGCCTGAAGATGCCGTACTCGCAGCCCTCGCAGTCGACCTTGAGCGCACCGTGGCTTATTCTGAGCCCGTCGACCACTGAATCGAGGGAGACAACCTTCACGCTTCTTCCTTTTGACCTCGATTTCGAATCCACGAGTCCGAAGCTCGTGAACCTTGAGCTCAGCGAAGCCTTGCCGGCATCTCCGGCAACAGCCATGTTGAAGGTGGTGATCTGCTTCCCCAGGCCGTTCGCGTTCACGTTCCTCACCCCTGTCATGTAGAGGTACGGCATCGGCTCGAACGCGTACACGTGCCTCGCCTTCTCGTGCAGTGCATAGTATATGGCAGTGTCGTCGACGTAAGCGCCTATGTCGACGACGTCCTTCCCCCCGACTTTGATCATGCTGTGCTCGTTTGTGCTAACCTCTATGGCCACAGGGTTCGCCACCTCTATGTCGAGCCTGAGCCGCTTCCCGCCGACGCGCATCAAGGCGGAATTGCCCAGTATCTTTATTCTGAGCCTCCTCTTTGCGCCTTCGGGCAGGTTGCTGAACTCAGCCAAACTCACAATTTTGCCGAGGTCGTTCTTGCTGGCCCTGACTGTCACTCCGTTCCTGAAGCGTATGGTCGCCGAATCTACGATTCCAAGAAGTATGAATACAGCGTCCCACCAATTCTCGGCTCCTTTAATCAACTGTCCCAGCGTCTCGTTCGTGTGCCTCACCAATGAGGCGATGAGGTGGAACGGCAGACCCAGACAGATGCGGATCCTGTCACTGTCATATACGTTGCTGATTTGCATGCGACCTTCAGCTTATCTGTTGTGCGTATGAAATAAAAACGCTTGTTGCAATCCAATCAGTAGGGCTTCTCTGCGGTTATCTCGGATACCTTTGCGAAATCCCTGATGTCCTGGGTCAGCAGCTTGCAATGCAGGCTCGACGCCGTAGCCGCAATCACTGCGTCAGTTAGGCTGACACCGTGGCGTCTCTTAATCTCGCCCGCCGCCTTTGCTATATCCTCGCTAACTTCAATCTTCGTGAAGAGGTTGAGCATCTCTTCCCACACAATCCTCTTCGAGGGATTTTCGGCGTCCCTGCCTGAAAAGAGCTCGGCAAGAGTCAGAGTAGAAACATAGCCAGAAACGAGTCCGTTTTTTACCTGCTCGAGCAGTTTTGTGGCTTCTTTAAAATTCCTGAGGTGATCGATGATTATGCTTGTATCAAATACAACATCTACCACGAATATCCCTATTCCTCGTGCAGTATCCTTTTCAGCCTCTTTTCAGACTCTCTTCTCAGGCGCCTCGTGTACTGCAATCCGGTTTCTTTCATTGTCCAGGTACCCGCGGATCTCTCCAGGATGTCGTTGGGTGCTTTGCCTTTTTTGATAATTACCTTCAGCTTCTCGTTTATCAGCCTAGAGAGCGCCTTCGTGGTTCCGTACTTGTGTATGGTTTCCTTGAAGAGTTCCCTATATACTTCAGTATCAAGATTTATAGTAGTTTTCACCATGACATTTACCCAGCATTATATGACGCGTGAAATATTAAAAACTTTCGTTGGAGGATGGCTCCTCCCAGAGAGGTGCGCACACACAGGATAAAAACGTTTATTGTTGAAGATTCATTATGCAGAAGCTGTCGGTTCTCGTCTTTTCAAAGGACGACCTTGAGCAGGCGCTGGCCCTTATCAGGGATTCGTACCACATTGCGGACGAGATAGTGCTCATGGACGCGAGCTCCGGCAGGCAGAAATCCTGGATCAAGGCCGAGAAGCGCAGGCTCGGATTGGGAAAGCTGAGGATTTTCGATGTCATAGCGCTCGGCTACAGGGAGCCGCTGATGGAATATGCGCTGGGCAAGTGCGCAAACAGGTGGGTGCTGGCGCTCAACACTGACGAGCGCATGTCTGCCGGATTGAGGAGGGTGCTGCCGGCGCTGCTTAACACGTCTGAGTATGACGCCTACTCGATACCCCTGTACAGCGTGTGGAGCAAGAGCAACAGGACGTTCGTATCAACGCAGGTGAGGCTCTTCAAGAAGGGCAGCGTGGAATTCCGCGGTCTTCTCCATGAGAAGCCGATAGTGCATGGAAAGTTCAGAGTTCTGCAAAGAGAGGAGAGCATCGAGCACATGACAACGGGAATGAGACACACCGCCAAGGAAGAGTACCTGGAGATGGAACGGTTTGAGAGGTTCACGTACGCGCAGCACAACCTCAGGCTTATCGACCAGATAGACAGGGCGCGTGGCAGAGAGACAGGAGGGGAGGTCAGATTCTCAGCGGGAAAACGCGCCGTGCTCGGCCTGCTTAGGCTCTACGAGGCTCTCGGGCTCAAGTCGCCGGAGCAGGAGATAAGCAACCTAGACTACTATCTGTTCCGGCTCGCGCGCACTGCTGCGCACCAGGCAAGAAGGCGGAGCTTACGGGGTATGCTCTCAGCGTTACCGGATGCGGCCAGATACTCGCGCAGGATGAAGGAGTGGAGGTCGGGCAGGAGCGGCGATGAGGATTTCGAGATAGCAAGGGAGATAAACAGAATGGGCGTGACAAGGTATCTTGGCCTAGACGACCCGAAGGTGGTCGAAGCGCTCGGCAGGAAGTACAGGGGCAAGAAACAGGGAGCGGGGCTGCTTATACACCTCTTGCGATTGAGGTATTCGGATTCGGACAAGAAACGAAAAGATAGAAAAATTAATAACTTAGTTATAAGAGAAAAGTGATGTGATACTTTGACCCTTACCAGCGGCACTCATCCACAACTTTATAAAGCGGGGTTAAAGATTGCGAAAGTAAGCCCGACGCTATTCGAGTACGGATGGAAGGCGCTGACGCTGCCTAGTGAAGCGTACCAGCAGTCGAAGCTGATGCTGGGAGACAGGGGAAAGGCCGATAAGATAAAGATGGTCGACATAGAAATGACCATCGTCTGCAACCTGAGGTGCTGGTTCTGCTGGTGGTGGGGCACAGAAGGAATAGCATTCAAGCTAGTCAAGGACAGGGACCCGTTGGTGACGCAAGAACTGACCACACAGGAGATACTCAACATCGTCGACCAGGTAACGGAGAACAACAAGCCCTCATTCTATCTTTCCGGAGGCGAACCCTTCCTCAGGAAGGACACCGTGGACATAATAGAATACATGGACAAGAAGGGAGGATCGATAACGCTTAACAACAACGGTACGCTGCTTACTGAGGAGAAGCTTCAGAGGCTGGCCAAAGTCAAAAAACTCGCTATAAACTTCTCGATAGACGGCCCGAGGGAAGTGCATGATAAAATAAGGGGCCAGGGCAACTTTGAAAGGACAACGAACAACATAAGGAGGCTCATAGAGTTAAGAGGCGATTCTGCTTTCCCGTCTATAAAGACGAACACTACATTCTCGCCATGGATTGTTGGGCGTGTGGATGAACTGATCAGGTATCTGCAGGAAGATGTTGGAGTTGATGCAAACAGGCTGAACCACCTCTGGTTTACGGACCAGAAGCATGCAGAACAGCACAAGGCAATGCTCAGATCAGTATTCGGAACCAATGAGACCGGTGTTGACGCACATGTTATGGGAGCTCACGACCCTGAATACATACAGAAACTGGCAGAAGAGATCGGCAAGATAGAGAAGACAAGATACAAGAAACCCGTGTTCGTTCATCCTCGCATGTCACGCGACGAGATAACAAAATATTATACAGATCTCAGGTTTACGAAGAGGAAGATGTGCACCATCGCCTGGGACCAAATACAGATAAAGGCCAATGGTGACGTGATGTTTTGCCCCGACGAGTGGATGATGGACTTTAAACTTGGAAACGTGAGACAGAACACGGTAGAGGAACTGTGGACCGGGGCGAAGGCAAGACAATTCAGAGAGGCCCTGTACAAGTACAAGCTCTTCCCTGCGTGCGCTAGATGCTGTGCAATAAACTTTTAAGTTTCAACTTTTCAGGGTAAGTGACAGCCGCGTTGCCTCATGATGATATCAAACCAACAGGGCATAGAATGCAAAAACCGAACGTCATAATCATAATCTGCGACACTCTTAGGAAGGACATAATAGATTTATATGATGGCCCTGCCAAGATGCCGAACGTGCGCGAGCTCGCGAAAGATTCCGTAGTGTACTGGAACGCGATTGCACCAGCTCCCTGGACGTTCCCGTCTCACGTTTCCTTGTTCACTGGGCTCTATCCCAGCGAGCACGGCATACATGAAACCAAAGGGATGAAGATGCCGCAAATAGTAGAGGCGCATCTTCGCTCAAGGCACGCAACGATTGCAGAGTATCTGAAAGATCAGGGTTATTCAACGCTTGGCGTCTCGGCCAACCTCATGATCTCGAAGCTTACGGGCTTTGACAAAGGTTTCGATACTTTTTTCACCTTCACACATTCCCCTTGGATACAGAGCGATATAGCGACGCAGGCAAGGAACCTTGGAGCGGATATGGCGCAGGTAGCGATGATGCTGCTGAAAAAAGGAGAGGCAAAGGAGATAGCTAAGTACGGTATAGAGTACTTGAAGATAAAGATGCGCGAACGCCAGATGGACTATCCTTTGAAGAAAGGCGCTGAAGTGGTAAATAAGAAAGCAGCGTCGATGGTGCACAGACGGCCGTTCTTCCTCTTTCTCAACTATTATGAGGCACATGAGCCGTACAAGAAATTCAGCGACAAGGAGACTCAGGACCACATGCTAGGTATAAAGCAGATAGACCCTAAGAAGGTCGCGTATCTCAAGAGCCAGTACGTACTTGCATCAGAATACCTGGACTCGCAATTTGGTGTCTTCATCTCGTGGTTAAAGAAGAAAAAAATGTACGATGATTCTCTGATAATACTGACGTCAGACCATGGCCAGGCGTTCAATGAGCACGGTTTCATGTATCACGGAATATACCTTTACGACGAGTTGGTGCGCGTGCCAATGCTGATAAAGTATCCGCAGAATAGGAAAATCAAAGCGGGAGACGGCTACCAGAGCCTAACGGGAGTGTTCAGCTTGGTTAGAGACGTCGTTGCCGGGCGCGTAGTCAGCATCACGAGCGATTTTGCCTACGCCGAATCCTTTGGAAATGCTGAATTTTTCCCCGAGAGTTACAAGCACAGGATGTGGTACGTGCAGAAGCACTATGAGAAGCGCAGAAGGGCGCTATATATGAACGGCTACAAGCTTGACCTTGATCTAAGCGAAGGCAAAGTAGAGGAATTCATGAAAGGCGACAGGACTGTGAACCCCAAATCAGCCGAGAACAAGAAAACATTCAAGACACTCGAGAAAAAGTTACGTTCTCCTCTCAGTGAACATCGGTAATTAAAGTTTCTCTAGTGTAGTAGCAACTGCTGACCTTTATGCCAAAGAGAATCAGAGAAAAACGCAAAATCGCGATTGTAACCAATAGCTTGTACACTTTTGGAGGAGGAGAGAAGATGGCCTTGGGGCTAGCTGAAGGACTCAAGAGCCATTTCGATATTACGATACTGAACACTACCTCTCCAAATGACATCAGGGTAATAAGCAGGAAGGAAATCGAAAAACTCTATGATCTCTCTACGGTTCGCATAATCGACGTACAGAGCACGGGAATAAGGACAAAGGCCTTCGGAAAGGAGCCCTTTGTTCTGAGACTTTTCAAACCATCCGCGTTCGCAATATTCGCAGGAGAGCTCCGAAGGGCAGACGCGGTTTACGAGATGAGCAACAACCCGCTGGTCCTTCTCAATTCAGTCATGTTCGCCAGGCTCTTTGGCAAGAAACTGGTTTTTGGAATACACAACTTCTCCATATCGAAGATACTTGAAAGCAGGGAGACTGTGAGCGAGAAGGTGTTGCGGAAGAACCTGTTTGTCGGGATGAAGCTCGTGAAATACTTCCATGTTATAAACAGCAGGGACTTCAACATGGTAAAAAGATTTTTCCCTAAAGCCAACGTCAGGATGATCCCTAATTACATTACAGAAGACCACGCCAGAATAGGCGCAGGTGCAAGAGATTTCAACTGCCTGTACGTAGGAAGGCTCGAGAAGAACCAGAAAGGCATCGACCTCTTATGCAGAATAATTGATATGACGCTGGCGAAAAACAGGAGCATAAAGTTCACAATAGTAGGAAAGGGGGGCGATGGCGAGGAACTCGTTGAATCACTTAGAAACAGGTACAAGAAGAACGTAAGGTGGCTTGGCTTCCTGTCTGGAAATAAGCTGGCAAAAGCGTATGAAGGAGCCGATCTCTTTGTGTTTCCGGCGAGATATGATACCTTCTCCCTTGTTTTGCTAGAGGCTCAGGGCCACGGCATACCTGCAGTAGCCTTTGACATCGACGGACCTAAAGACATACTGAAAGAACCAGAGCAGGGAAGACTGATAGGCGCATTTGACACTGAGGAGTTTTCCAAAGCAATAGAGCAGTACCACAGACTTTGGCGCAATAGGAAGGCGTACGCTGCGCTCAAAAGAAGGATAAGCAATCACGCATATCTAAAATTTGGAAAAGACGCGATATTCAAGGAATGGAAGATGTTTTTTGACGATCTGATGGGAAGATGATGCGTTACGGCAATATCACGAATGCCTCCACAGCACAACCTCTCCTAGCTTCTCCCCCACAGTGTGTATCGCTTCGCTCGTTCTCTTCTCGTACTGGCTGCCGTAAATCCTTCTAAACAGTCCGTCCTTCTTTTTAGGATCAAAGTATGTAACTGTCGTCTTTGAGAATCCTTCCGGGGCCTTTGCGCGTAGCTTGTCTATACTCATGTTGCCGCTCATGTAAACATAGGGTATCTCGGCATATAGCCCGAGCTTGGTTGAGCGAGGGAATTCGTTGGTGAGGCGAGCTATAACTCCGTGATCTAAATGCGTTCCGATACCGAGAGGGACAAGCACATTTTTGATGTTGCTTCTGAACTGCCTCAATAGCGGCGCAAGCGATGACCCGAGCTGCAATTCCCTGACATAGCTGGCCACCATCCTGTTGTAAAGATTCAGCCCTGCTTTCCGAGCGGTTCCTTCCGGAAGTCTGCCTATTGCTCCTGAAGCTATGAACTCATAATACCTCTCTATCGACGCGTCCTTAAGGCCCATGAAGGCAGGAAGATAGTTTATGCCCTGCAGGAAGAGCACTCTGGAAAACTCGAGCTCCTCGTTCATCCTGATCAGGCTTGTCTTAACTATCGTAGAGAAGGTTGTGTCGACATTTGTGCTCACCGCGCTGTCGCTGGAGGTGAAGAAGTTGACTCCTATGATGTTCTTGCCCAGTTTCCCTGAGGACAGCGTCGCGTACAGCGAGAGGAAGATGTCATCCAGGTGCGGAGAGAGTATCAGCGTAACTTTTTCTCCCTTCAGCTCGGCTATGTTCTTCCACCTAGTGGCGAACCTTGCATAGTGCAGTTTCCCCGCTCCCTTGTCCTTCATGCCCTGCAGAGATGATTTGGTTAAATAAAGCTTAAAAAGAAGCTATTCAGTTAGAGTAAGGCTGGCATGCCCATTCGTGAGCAGATACGCGGGATGAAGAACGAAATAGGGGTAGCGCTTGCAATATTCAGGACGACAAAGAACCCATTCTCGTACTGCCTATTCAGAATGCACCTCGCTAAGTCAGCCGCACTGCTTCCGAAATTCGGAAACGCATCGGAGCTGCTGCTGCGGCGCGGAAGCGCAGAGATAACGTACATGGGCAAAAACCTAGTCTTTGAGTACAACACGGGAGCTCTATGCTTCGTGCCCCTCGCGCTCGGAGAGATATTCACATACGAGTCGTACAAGAACCTGAAGGTGAAGGGCAGGGGCGTGGTTGATGTCGGTGCCAGCATCGGGGACACCGCGGCGTACTTCATCTCCAAAGGCGCAAGGAAAGTCTATTGCTTTGATACAGATGTGTACAGACTCGCGGTTCTGAAGCGCAATCTTAGGAGAAACAAGTACCTGCAATGCGCTGAGATCTTCCACGGCCAGTTCGACAGGCGCAAGCTTAAGCTGAAAGGCCGTACGAATGTGCTGAAGGTCGACTGCGAGGGCTGCGAGTACGCACTCTTCGACCCAAAGGGGCCGCACCTCGCGTACATAGCATCGACATTCGGTCAGATAGTAATGGAGTACCACAACGGAGAGGCGGCGATAAGAAGGGCTCTGGAATCGCACGGCTACAGCGTGAACGTAAACAGGGCCAGCAGCACGATAGGCATACTCTACGCAAGCAAACGCTGATTGCGCCTCCTGGCCAGCCCTTCTCCTATGTCTGACTGACTTACTTGAGTTTAGATTGTACAAGTACCGATTTAGATGATTGGTGAGCGAAACTCTACGCATATAAACTTAACATACAAAATCCTTTCTGCTTACACCTTCTTGAGGGTAATTCGTTTGGAGGAAGCTGCACACGATACACACGCTACCACGAGCGCTGGCGCTTCTCAGCGCAACCTTCTCAAGTTCGTCAGCGACAATTCCCTCTTGGTTTTCCTTCTTGCGGTAGTCATCATAGTGCTCGTCACCGTATACTTCAGAATCCCGATGCTGTCCTTCTACGGCTTCTATGAGCCAGACGGCTACTTCCATTATTCCATCATAAGGCTCGCTGTCAACAACGGCTTCTCCATACCGCAGATTGACCCGCTTAGCGGCTGGCCCCCGAACTGCAACAGCTTTGCAAGCAACGGCTGCGGGGTTCCGCAGGTTCCGCACCACGAGCCCTTCGGCCTCTACTGGGTCACGCTCATACCGTACTTCTTCCTACAGTTTGCCGGAGTTGGCTACTATGACATAATGCGCCTCATGCCCGTCCTGTTCGCAGTGCTGGAGGTCATTGGCGTCTACTTCCTTGCCAGGTACTGGAGCAGGAGCCGCTTCCTAGGGCTGCTCGCCATGCTCCTCGTTGCGCTGAACATGGGCAACGCCGCGCGCACAAGCGCGCTCATCTACCGCGGCGACAGCTTCGTGACCCTCTTCGCCATTGTAGCAATAATCGCCACGATTGCAGTATTCAGAGCCGAGAGCCGGAGGCGCAAGGTAGCGTACGCTGTGATTGCCGGGGCGCTGCTGAGCCTCTGCAATCTCGTGTGGAACGGGGGCCCGTTTGTCATAGCCATCTACTTCTTCGCAATCATGCTCATACTTATCCTGGGCTTCGCCTTCGAGAAGCGTAAGCTGGTCGGAGACACCGGCTACGTGCTGCTCTCGCTCATTGTCTGGTTTCTGCTAGTATATCTCTACAGGTCGCTGATGTGGATAGTCAGCCTGCAGACTTTCACAGGCTTCAACTTCTTCCTTCTTCTTGTGCCCACGGTCCTAGGCTGGCTCTTTGCGCTCTATGTGATGGACAAGATGCATGGGAAGCTGCCGCATATTGGTACGCCAGTCAGGAAGATCGCTTTGGGAGTAGGAATAGCGGTGGTGATCTTCCTGCTTGTGTATATTCTGATACCAAGCTCCGTTAACGACATCTTTGTCACGTCCGGCTTCGACATAACCAGCGCCTTCGCCTCCACAATACAGGAGCAGCAGCCGCCCACGTACGCGTTCCTCTTTGCAAGCTTCAACTTCCAGAACTTCACCACGCCGATGAACATAATAATGGTGATAGATACCTTCTTCTCCGGCCTGCACATTTACTGGTGGATAGTGCTGCTCGCGCTGTTCGCCCCCTACTTCTTCATGCAGATCGATGATCCGGAAAGCGGGCTCCTTGGCGGCACCGCGAGGTGGCGCTTCGAGTTCAACGAGGCAACGCTCTTCCTTGTCTCCTACTTCGCGCTGACCGCATACCTCCAGATGAACGCGATAAGGTTCAACTCCCTCATCTCCATACCCATGTCCATATTCAGCGCCTACACGATCTACTGGCTCATCGTCTTCCTGAAGAGGTACAGGTTTGCCTACTACGCCTCTTTCGTGCTCGTTGCGTTGCTCATAATCTTCGTGGTGCAGACGGATCTCGGCTATATAACCGGGCTGGCGCCCGCAGATCAGATCAACCCGGCGTTCATCCAGGCGCTCATGTGGATGAAGAACAACACGCCGAGCAACAGCGTGGTGCTCACCCTGTGGCCCGACGGTTCTGTGGTTGAGGGCGTGGCGCAGCGGATCAGCGTCACCGACAGCGTGGGCTCGCAGTACGCGTTCAAGGCTGATCCATTCGCGGCATGGCTCTACAACTCCAGCCCCGATCCCGGATTCCTGCTAGCCAACATAACGGGCAAGCCTGATTACTTGCTCGTTAGGCAGGCGTGGATGGTCGAGACCGGAGGCATATTCACCGAATCTGGCATAAACGTCAGTGCAGGAAATTACGGCTACAACCCGTTCACAAGCCTGAACGAGCGCGTCAACAAGACTTCGCAACTGTACCAGTTCTTCGGCAGCGGGCTGGAGGAAGACACGGTGCTCACGAACACTTCGACAGGACAGACAGTAGCCAGCTACCTGAAGTTCAGCCAGGGCATACAGCCTTTCGAGTACGTTGACTTCTACAACATTCTTACCGGAAACTGGTCCATAGTGAAGCAGACCGCGTTCAACGTGACCAACAACCAGACCTTCCTCATAAGCTACTCTCCGATACCCGCGCCCAACCTCTACGTCAACATCACCTCGGCGTACATGCTCGGCCCTGCGCTCGCGGACAGCAACATGGTCAAGTTCCTCTTCCACTGCAACGCGCAGGCGTGCCTGTGGAACAACAACGTCGCCGGCCTCAGGCTGGTCTACATCAACCAGGACACCAAGATCTTCCAGATACTCTACAACGAGAGCAACGCTACCGTTGCTGCTGCAAACTTCCCGCGATAAGGTGCGAGGAGCATAGTCGAAACACACGAAGATATGGAAAGGTAAGCACAATGATCGAAATCGAGACTCGTAAGTATGGTTTACTGAGGATCAAACAGATCTGGTACGCCCAGACACCGAGAGACGTAACGGGATGCGATATTGTCATGTACCATTACCCCGAGAATGAACCTACTGAAAAAGGCAGCTTCTTAGAACAGAGGAGTAAAATTCAGTGCTTAGATTTGACTAAGCCCATAGAGCGCATATATCAGGAGTTTGACAGAAATACGCAAAAGGAGATAAGGAGGGCAAGAAAAGAAGCATTTAGAGTTTCTGTAAACGAGGATTACGCTGAATTCCTCACATTGCTAAACAAGTTCATAGGAGCTAAGAAGCTAAATGTGCCAAAGATAGCTTTTGATGATATCAAACACCAGACACATCTGTTAGTCAATATCTTTAAAGCGGATCAATTGCTAGCCTCGGACTTCGCAGGCCTCCAAGGAAGCTCGATTTTTTTGCTTTGGATATGCAATAGTAAACCACTTGGAGAAAATAAAAAACTTGTTAGCATGGCTTCCAGACTTGCGCATTTTGAGGCAATGAAATGGGGGAAGGAGAATGGATATAAAGAGTTTAGCGTAGGTGCTTTGACCTCCAATCTAAGCCCAAACAAACAGTTCAAAAAAGGATTTGGTGGATACGAAAAAGAAATCAAGACGTATATCAAGATTTACAATCCGATTCTTAAGCTGCTGAATATGGCTTTGAAAATCCTATAATTCGCGTGTTGAAAGCGTAGTTTGCATGATCCGCTCACTCTAACTGACTGGAACAAAAAAAGAAAAAGGGAAGCAAAAACAAAAGGAACTCTTCCCTATCTACATCCTCTTGCCGCTAAGCGCGGTTCAGAGGAAGGTCAGGACGAAGCCCGCATACAGAAAGCATTAAATACCCTTAGTTTTATATATGTATATCATTACAAAAAAGTGTAATAAAATACACTTATAAAAATGAGGGAATGGAGTTTAAGAACGCGCAGCAGCTGGAAAAGGCGAAGCTTGAAGACGCACTCATCAGCCTGCTGTACGGCAGGTACAACGGGCTCGTCTTCCACGGGGGCACAGCGATATGGCGATGCTACTCGGGGAACAGGTTCTCCCACGACATAGATTTCTACCTGCATGTGCCAGACAAGGACAGGGAGAGACTTTACAGGGAAATATCCGAGTTCCTAAGGGAATGCGGGTTTGCACTGAAGGAGAAAGGATACAGCAGGGATACAAACACAATGCACTTCCTTGTGGAATCGAACACGAAAATGAAGGTCGACATCAATCTTGGTCACAAGAAAGGCGTACCTGTCGAGTACGCGCGGGTGGACGGCAGCAAGATGCTGGTGCTGTCGCTGACCCCCGAGGAGCTGCTGAAGGAGAAGATCGGAGCCTATGAAAGCAAGATGCGCAACGAGGAGGGTTTCAGGCAGGCAGAGGTGCAGGACCTTTATGACATCTACCACCTGATAGCGCTGGCAAGCAAGAAGGATCCGGCTACCGTCCGAGCGCTTGGCGCGCTGGTCGAGAGCGTGGAGAAGAGCCCTCCGCCGAACGTGCGCAGTCTGGACCACCTGATACTAAGCGGAGTGACGCCCTCTTTGGAAGTGATGGTAAAGCGGATAAAGGAATGGATTGCATGAACGCCGGTAGGAAGATAATAGGAAAGTTTTCGCAGTACCCCGCCTTCACCTACAAGGAAGTAGAATTTTATACGGGAAGGAGCGTGCCGGACCTCGCTCGCGTTCTCTCTTACATGAAGAAGACTGGCAGGATATACACGATCAGAAAAGGCGTTTACACCACAACAAAAGACAGTATGCTCTCCGGGTTTGCCTACACCCCATTTTACTACGGCATGCTCTCGGCGATGACCATAAGGGGCCTGTGGACCCAGGAATCCAGGCCGGACATAATCACGATCAGGAAGGTAAGGAACTCCAGGAAGGCGGTGTTTGGGGACAGGACAGATGTTGTGTTCGTGCACCACATACCTGCAAGATATTTTTTCGGGTACGACATTGTGAAATACGGCAGGTTCATGCTTCCTGTTTCGGATGCGGAGAAGACGCTCATCGACCTGTTCTACTACAGGGTTAGGCTGGCGGTGCAGAACTACGGAAACCTGCTTGCCGCGGTGCGCCAGAGAAAGCTGAAGGAATATTTGATGACGTACGATGCCCACACGGTCTCTTCTGTAACAAATTTCGTTAAGAGATACAAGCGAGCCGCAGATTCTGGCAGGCTTACAAGCGAATACTGATGCGGAAACAGGCCTGTGGCAGTCGCCAGGCTCCTGCAATTTTGCCATGCTCCTTGCCAATGTGCGCCGCCGCCCGCGCTGAAGGTAGGAAAACAAAAAAGAAAAAAAAGAAAAAGGGAAGCAAAAACAAAAGGAACTCTTCCCTGTCTACATCCTCTTGCCGCTAAGCGCGGTTCCGAGGAAGGTCAGGACGAAGCCCAGGACGCTGGCCCATAGCCACGTCTGGTTGCCCCAAGTAAGCGCCGATAGCGTGAGTCCAGCAACAGCAGCTGTCTCCAGGCCCATCAGGCTCATCTGAGGTCCGCTCCATCCCGTTATCTGTCCGAAGCTAGCGAAGAACAGCGCCACAGACGCGATCACCGCTGCGCCCACGAATATCGGGGCCCAGAAGGATCCGCTTCCTGCGAACACTCCTCCCGTAGCTGACCAGGATCCCGCGAACACAACTCCTAGGAAGACCAGGCTCCCTATGAGCTGCAGAACGAAGGCACCCCAGTTCTGTTGTGCTCTTGCCATGCAATTCACTGCATTAAACTCGGTACCAAAATTTTTAAACCTATTCCAGGCATACGTCAATGGTTTGACAAGCGTCGAAGCCATCATTACAGGTGACGATTCTTCATTCGTCCATTGTTGATTGGCTTCTGGCTGCTGCCTTTGACTTTCGGAACCTTCTTCTAAGCCACACCTGACCTGTGAGAGGAAGTTTGACGGCCTATCGATGAAAACAGGCCGCTCCTCTCCTCCTCTGACGTAAAAGGCTGTTATTACTAGATTTGCACTCTTAAAATCTAGGTTAAACAGATACGAATAAAATGCTTGATGCGCTTACGCACGGCAGTTTGCAGTTGCAACTACGCCTGCTGACAAAAAAAAGAAAAAAGGAAAGAGAAAACAAAAACGCTCTTCCCTTCTTCTTACACCTTCCTTCCGCTCATCGCAGCTCCAAGGAAGCTCAGTATGAAGCCGATCAGCGACATCCACAGGTACACGCCCTGTCCGCCAGACCACGACCACGTCATAGCGATCAGTGCCAGCGCAGTTATCGCCGCATCGCCCATTCCAAGCACGCTAAGCCTTGGGCTCTGCATTCCGGAGATGTTTCCGAAGCTCGCGAAGAACATCGACACAGACCCGATCACTGCTATTCCTACGAATAGCGGCAGGAAGAAAGCTCCTGCTCCAGCGAAGGTCGCCGACGGCGAGCCGCTCAGTCCTCCTCCGAAAACTACGTATAGGAAGGCCAGGCTCCCTATCAGTTCCAGGATGAAGGCCGAGAAGTTCTGTTTGCTCTTTGCCATTCCATCACTGAATGAGACAGGTATGAGTAAGTTTTTAAACGTATGCACGGGATTAGACACGCGTTGTAGTGATTGCTTTTTAATTTTGTATGCGTGATGCTTACACTGGTCCTATGCGCATCGCCTTCGCCTCTGACAGCGCCTACCCGTGGTTCAAGGGCGGGATAGAGAAGAGGAGGTACATAATAATGCGCAGGCTCGCGGAGGAGGGCCACCAGGTGCACTGCTTCACCATGCACAGGAAGGGCATGCCAGGCCACGCGTTCACCTACAGGGGCATAAGGTACCACTGCGTGGGCGAGGCGCTGGACTGGAAGGGCATGTACAGGGGAGGCAGCAGGCGCAGGAGCATACGCATGCCGCTTATCTTCAGCATCAAGCTCTTCTTCAAGATACTGCCGTACAGGTTCGACGTGCTAGACGCCGACTCCTTCCCGTTCCTGCACCTCATACCGCTCTTCCTGTACTCGAGGATACGCAACGTGAAGTTCGCTGTTACGTGGCACGAGGTCTGGGGCGCGGACTTCTGGAAGAGGTACCTGAGGGGCTTCGGCTTAATCGGCTACACAGTGGAGTGGCTCTGCTCAAGGATGGCTGACGTGCACATCGCAAACTCGAGCACGACAAAGCGGCTGCTCGAGAGCGTGCTCGGGGTCCGGCCCAGCAGGATACTCACCTTTCCGGTGGCGATAGACAGCGATGAGATCAGGAGGTTTGGCTCAGAGAAGAGGAGGAAGAAGGACCAGTTCATAGTGGTCAGCAGGCTTGTTGGCCACAAGCGCGTATGGCTCGCCATAGACGCGGTGGCGAAGACGAAGGCGAGGCTGCTGATAGTGGGCAACGGCCCTGACCTTGAGAAGCTTACGGAGCTGGCGGAAAAGAAGGCGCCAGGAAGGGTGGTGTTCAGGCACGACCTTACCGACGCTCAGCTCTTTGCGTGCATAATGGAGTCGAGGGCTATGATCATGCCCTCCGAGCGGGAGGGGCTCTCGCTGGCAACCATAGAGGCGCTTGCGGTCGGGGTGCCGGTGGTTGTTGCCGATACCAGCTCGCTGCCTGTGGAGGTGAAGAGCATGTGCGTTGAGGCGAAGGAGAAGAGGCTGGGAGCGCTTCTCAACAAGATCCTCTTGGAAAGCGGGTCTTACACGGGCAGAGCCATGGCGCTGCGTTCCGAGGTGCTACGCGAGTTCTCCGGTGACAGCGCGGGAAAGGTGTACGCCAGGGTCGAGAAGGCATAGGCGTCTGCTCACTTATTTATAACTTATATATGACTAATAATAGAGTTTAATGCGCACCGCTTCTGGTTCCATCCTGCTCCTCTTTGCGCTTGCGGCCGCGATCCTCATTGTGCCAGCAAACGCAGCCACTTACGTGCGCATCGGAACCAGTTCAACGACCACGACCACCACCACAACGTCCAGCACAACCACCACTATCGCACTTTCGTGCAGCAACTACTGCAACACCGGGGGGCCATACGGCGGCAGCGCGTGCAGCAGCACGGCCGAAGCGCCCTATCCTACCACGTGCTACGTTGCACAGAAGTTCAACACCGCATACCAGCAGTCGAGCAACCCGCTATTCAACAACCCCTCGACCATAAGTCCCTACTACCAGTCTCCAGCCAACAGCGTGAGCTCCTACAACGTGTACAACGCGCCCTGGTTTCTCACCTGCCCCGTGAATCCGTACAGCTCGCCCAACCCGACAGACTCACGGCTCTTCTACACCTCGCCGTACAACAACAACCAGTTCCCTTTCGTCGCTGGCGACGTCTGCCTGGCGAACACGCAGGACCTCACGACGCAGCTCAGACTGCCGGTCACAATAACCTGGACCAGCAGCACGCCGGCGAAGGCGACGGTCAGGGCGCTGGAGACAACGGGCGCGGCCGACCTGCAGATAAGCGCGCTGGCCTATTCGCCTATGTACCAGGCAGGGCTGCAGAACGTAATATCGTCCACGTACTACAACAGCTCCTACATCTTCCAGAAGGTCCCGGCAGCTGCGCAGAACGCGATTTGGACGTGGAGCGCCACATACGCCAACTTCAGCGGGGCGGTGCAGGACACGCAGACCGTCAACGCGAACCCGATAATAGACAAGGCATGGCCGATATCTTCCAGCGCTGACGACGACTCAAATGGCGCTCTGGCGGGAAGCACGGCACATTCGGCGGAGAACGGAACGTTGGCGCTGACGCAGAGCGGCGGCGCTGCGGCGGAGAATTCAAGCGGCGGTCCTCAGTTCAGGCAGATAGGAGGGGAATGCTCGTGCAACAGCTGCGATGGGAGCGGTAGCTGCGATTACTGCCCTGCCTCCTGTCCCGCAGTCAGCGTCTCGACAAACATCTGCTCATCGGGCTACTTCTGCTCTTCGCCAGGCACGAGCTCGACTTCGACCTCGACCTCCACCACAACCACGAGCCCGACGACAACGATAGAGAGCTATACCTGCCAGTACAGCTACAAGTACAGCGAGACGACTTCGCTGCAGAGCGTGAACAACCAGCAGGTTCCGTTCACCGAGGTGGAGCTCAGAGGCTCCGGAAGCAGCCAGCAGGAGGCCCTGAACAGCTTCAGCACCAGCATACTCCCATACTTCACCTACAACTTCTCTGCGCCAAGCCCCGATAGCCAGGCTCTTAGCCTCTCGTACGACATCTTCGGCCCCTGGAACTACTACACGCCTGCGAACAGCATAGACCTCTTCCCGATAGACACGCCAGATTCCTTCTACATAAACTACAACGGCCTGCTAATATCAGGACCCGTATCCAGCCTGCTCAACGGCAACGCGCTGCAGAGCCTGCTGAGCAACATAGAGAAGGTGCTGCAGAACGCGGGAAACATAGGCGGACTGCTCAATGCGCTTAGCCACCGCAAGCTCTCAAGCCCAGCGATATCGGCGCCGATTGCGATAGCGGCGATGCCGAACGACTACATCTTCGTGCTCAACCAGAGCAGCAGCAACAGCAACTACTACATAAGCGTGCTAAGGCTCATCCCGCACGGCTACTACAACAGCTCATCCGACCAGCCGAGCGGCGTGCAAAACGTGAGCGTGGACTCGAGCCAGCAGGCGCAGGGCGCGCAGCAGTACGCAAACGCGTGGAGCTCGTACTGGAACAACGTGACCGCTCTCCAGAACCAGACAACGTACGTGGTGGACAGCGTCGACATAACGACGCTGCTGCAAGGCTACACGTACTGCACTCAGGGCAGCGGAAGGGCGAGGGGCTTCTGCTATCCGTTCACGCCTCTGAACATAAGCGTTGACGACCGCGGTGACATATACATGTCTGGATACTTCGCCAGCGTGAACAAGCCAGGGCTGGTAAAGATAACTGGCATACTGAACAACAGCCTCAGCATGACCCACGCATCATCGGGCTGGACCGCAAACGAGACGCAGATACTTCCGCTCGTCGCCGCGAC
The DNA here is from genome assembly GCA_021818925.1 of Microcaldota archaeon. Lineage (GTDB taxonomy): Archaea > Micrarchaeota > Micrarchaeia > Micrarchaeales > CABMGC01 > JAJYVH01. The sequence continues at coordinate 279,298 of JAKASU010000001.1, forward strand.
GCCCACCAGCGGGCTGGTCTTCATGGGCGGTCCGAACAGCGGCTACCTTTACGAGTTCAGCGGCAACGACCTCTCCAGCCTCGGCAGCCTTAGCCTATCGTTCAACGCGACAAATAACACAGTGCCTGGCGAGAACATAGCGCTCAACATACCCGCTTACCTGCAGGACGGCGGGCTCTACAATCTCTCTATACCGGGCCTGTACAGCTACGGCACGAAATTCAACCCCGGAACAGACTTCGACAAGGCGAGCTACCACCACGTGCTTGGCCTGCAGGAGGTCAACGGCTACCTCTACGTGCTCGACGACTGGGCCGCGGGGCTCAACAGTCAGAGCTGCTACACCTTCTTCACGTGCCCAAACGCTAACATGAACATACTGATGGTGCGCGTGCTCAACAGCACAGGCTTCAACGTACCGCTCAGCCCCACGCTCACCAACGACCTGTACCAGCAGCAGAAGTGCACAGCCACGGGCAGCACCAACCTCCTCAACACATGCACGAACAAGCCGCCAAGCTCCTCGCAGGTGCAGTGCCTGCCGAGCAGCTACTGCTCGATACAGGAGACCGGCATATGCGGGGGCAGGGGAAGTATAGAGGCGCAGTACGACTGCGTGGCCAGCGGGACCAAGACCAGCACATACTACGCTACGGCCACAGGACTGTTCGGCAACACAAGCACGTATCCGCCGTACGGCTGGGTGCTGTCAGCGAACATAACCGTAAGCGGCTGGGCAACGATAAACTTCTGCTCATCTTCGAACAACGCCGGCTCCAATCCGGCGTGCGGCTGGAATCCTGGGCATCTGCCGCAAAGCTACAAGGGCAACTTCAAGCCCATAGGGCCTGCTCTGGGTGACGTGTATGTCACGCCGACAGATGTGGGCTTCAGCGTGAACTACAACAACACGGTAAACCTGATAATAAAGCCAGGCAGCTCTGGTTCGTGGCACCTCTGCACCGCCTTCGGTGTCCTGCCTCTTCCTTGTTACACGACAGTGACCAGCCCGCACTACAGCGAACTGATAGTGGGCACGACGCTGAATGTTGAGAACTACACCAAGCTCTTCGACGGCATCAGCACTGGTCCCGTTTACTGCTATACCGACTCGTCCGCGGACGCGGCGCCTCAGGGCTCTTCGAACGGATGCCAGCTGCTCAGCGGCGTCAGCGAGATGAACGCGCCCGTCTACACGGTAGCCAACCCGTTCAGATACTTAGAGAGCCTTGGCGCGGCGCAGCAACTCACGTTCGCAGGCGCCGTATCCTCGGGGCTCCCGCCAGGCATCGCGAACAGCAGCTGCGCGAGCCAGCTGATAAACGGGCAGCCATGCAGCGGCACGCCGTACAAGACGAACGGTCCGCCGTCGATGCAGATACAGCAGGCTCCCGTGGGCTGGGGCCTCGCCGACCAGATAACGGTGCAGTCGCCAAGCAGCTCCAACACCGTGGAGATACTCATAAACGGAACCGAGGTGGCGTCGGCGCAGGGAACCGCGACCTACGTCATATGCTCCACACCGGCGTTCTGCCTGCAACCGGGTAACTACCAGATACAGGGCAGGGACGCAACCTCTGGCAAGAGCGTGAGCTACACGCTCCAGGTAAACGCAACGCCGTTGCTCACGCTTACGCCGGGGGTGCAGGTCGAGGGCAACACAGAATACATGACGGTCAACACGTTCAACAACCAGGACAAGGTTGAGCTGCTGAAGAACGGAGTCGTAGTGGTGCCTCCCAGAACAGGCAGCATAAGCTACAACGAGAGCAACTACAGCTCTGCTCCTGGCTATTACGTGATGGACGCGATGGACATCACGAACGGAAAGCAGAGCGCCGTGGTGCTCTACGTGGTGTCGAACGCGACCTCCTCGGCATCGGGTCAGCCCAGCGCGGCAACGGAGAGCCTGACGAGCCAGATAGGCGGCTATGTGCTCGTGCCATACGAGTACACGTACAGGTTGCAGCAGAGCTGGAGCAATCCTTCGCCCACGACCAACGGCACGACGCACGATGGGGTTATACAGGTGTATGACAGCGACGACTACGGCAACGGATGCTCGACCAGCGGCGTCTTCGCGCAGCAGGGGACGAGCAGCACCAGCACGATAAGCGTCTTCTCCACGGCGCTGACCGGGGCGACGAGCAACAAGCTCTCGGCAACGATAGAGGGCGGCTACACCTACCTGCACGACCTCTTCAACAACGACTACTTCATACCCAACCTCACAGACACGGGGCTCATACTGCCGCCGCAGATACAGTACGAGATACAGAACGACAGGCTCTTCGCGACAGTCTACGCAAACTCAACGCTCTGCCCGATGAGCGGCGGCGTCGTTGACTGCTCGAAGAACACGCAACTCGTTCTCAACGCGAGCAACCAGAGCTACTACCAGGTGCTGTACCACATACAGAGCGGGCCGAACACCCCCAGCCAGATAGACGGCGGCTACAAGGTGTTCAGCACCTACCCGACGTTCGACCAGAACTCCGCTTCTCTGGTGCACGGCACGCCGGCGGCGTTCACGTCAAACGGCGCGGTCTTCAACTACAGCAGCCTCTTCATACCTACGAGCGTTCCGCTCTTCTCGCTCTACAAGCAGGTAGTCTATGACAGCACCCTCAACCTGTACCTCAACGGAACAAGCTACGCTGGAAGCGGACTGTCGCTTCTAGGATACCAGCGCCTAACATACGTCTTCGTCGACAGGTTCGGCAACAGGATATACGCGCCCATAGACGCAGACATAGCCTATCCTGTCACCGTAACGCTCAAAGTCAACTCGCACGTCTCGCTAAACAACTCCAACCTGACCACGGTCAACATAACTGGCCAGGCGGGCGTCTTCTCCAATCTCAACTCCGCGTTCACGCCGCTGGGGGCAGGAAACAGCATCTACCTCTACTACAACAAGGACCTCAACTTCGTGAACTACAACCCGCGCACAGACCCGGTCAACGCGATCTACTGCGCCTACAGCTTAAACTCGACGTTGCACCTCAACTGCACGCAGTCCAACCCGGTGCTCGTAGGCGACGGAGCCAACGACAACATAAGCACGTATGCGCCCATGTACAACGCGTCGGGGACGTGCGGCCCTCCGCCGAACGGGCTGCTGGAGAGGAACGTGAGGGCGTGCAACATCTACAACTCGCTGGGACTCTCTGCCAGATGCCCCAGCACCGCATCGAGCGCGGGCTCGGAGGAGTTCTGCTCTCCAATATACCTCAACGGCACAGGCTTCTGCACCTCGCAGCTCGGCCTCATCACCATAGCGAAGACCGGCGTCAACGGCACCTTCAACTACACAACTACCGCGTGCGGCAACAGCCAGGACCAGATACTGGGCAGGTTCTACGGCTATCCCGGCCCGGAGCCGGTGCCCGTGAAGCAGGCGCCGCTCGGCCTCTCGCAGAACTCGATAGGCTCGTACTCGGGCCAGCTGACGCAGACGAACAACCTCAACTACCAGTACGCGCCCTCGAAGGAGGCAGCGGCAGTGTTCCAGGTAGGGCTCTTCCTGCTCAGCTACAATAACATAGGAATAGTCGCGCTTCTCGCCAGCGCGGCCACCGCTTTGGCGCTGCTCTTCATGAAGAGGCGGGGGCGCGGATAGGCCGATTGTCTCTTTATAAGGATATGTATTTATAGCAAGAAATGCATATTTTATATCGAGGAGGAGTGGAATGCTGCCTATAATTCTGAGCTTCGGTTCGATAGACGCGCTCATCCCGCTTATCATAATAGTTGTGCTCATAGCAGCGGCCGCGGGCCTCACAAGGGGCTTCGACATGCTCAAGTTCTTCGGCATAGAGACGATGGCGGGCATAGGCGCCGGAGCGGCGGCAAAGGGCTCGCTGCTCAAGAAGACGGCGTTCACAAAGACGGCAGGACAGGCCCTCGTGGGCAAGGGAGGCAGTATAACCAGCAAGGTGTTCTCGCCTTCGAAGATGGCCGCTAACAGCATGGCCAAAAGAACGGCCAGGAACGCTGCCTTCCAGAATGAGCTTAAGAACCTGGGCGTGAAGACGACCGCCAAAACAGCCTCGGCAGGCACGCTAAGGGGCTTTGCTGTACGAGCAGGCGGAACGGCTGTTAGGTTGGGACACACTATAGCGCCGGTTACTACGGTGGGGGCCGTGGCGGGAGTTGCAGGCGGAAAGGCAGTCATAAGGGAAGTGAAAGGCAGGTTCTCGAACACCAAGATAGACACCAGCGGCCTGAACAAGGACATCGCCAATATAGAGACGCCATTCAAGAATGAACTTGGGGGCCTGAAAGGCAAGACAAGCGTCGATACCAGTGAACTCCAGCTCAAGCTCGACAACAGCAAGAGAGCGTTTTCAAGGTCGGCCATAAAGTCGGATAGGCTCAGACTAAGGAAGGAGATCGCGGATCTGAGCAAGCAGATAGAAAATCGCGGTACCTTGGAGAGGAGGATGGCATTCCTGCAGTCAAAGGAGAAGGCGTTGCAGGAGGCGCGCGCCGACTTCTTGAAGGATGGAGACGTTGCGAAATTCAGGCAGCAGTTCAACAAGGTATGGAACTCTGCTTACAATACGCGATCCTCAAATGCCTATGCCGCGTACGCGATTGCGACGGCGGCGCCGGGGATAGCCCTTAACCTGTTTAATGAAGGAAAGAGGAGTGCTAATCTGAACAGGCTTGAGAGAAAGCTGAGAAACGATAACGCCACAAGAGGGCAATTCGAAATGCCGAAGGAAGAGAAGATAACACAGCTCGAGAGCCAGAACAGGCTCAGCGCTGCTATTGAAAGGATGAAAGAGAGGCGTAAAACTGAAGCGGCGGAGAAGAAGGAGAAGAATCAGGAGCTCCTGCGCAGCAGGATAGAGGACAGCCGCCTTGTAGTAGCGAACAAGAAAGTCGAGGCCAAGATAAGGGACGCGCGAGACAGCCTGCGCTCAAGGCTCAAGAAAAAGAATGAGAATGAGGAAGAAAGCAGCTAGAACTCTTCCGATTCCTCGCTGTCGAAGTCGTCGTCGCCCTCATCGCTGTCGTCATCCATGTCCTCGTCAGTGTCATCGTCGTCGTTCTCGTCGTTCGTATCCTCGTCGTCTTCTTTCTTCGCCATATTAAGGCACCCCTTCGGTTTCCCGAAGTCAATTCCATTATATGGAAAAGTTATTTAAAGCTATGTTAACCGGCCGGGATATCCGAACCTACGGCGATAGAGTTACGTCTCTGCTCGTTAATCGAGAGAAAGCAGCTCCACCCTTGCGGCTTCGCTGGCCTGCTGCGCAGGCTTGTACTTTCTCAGGAGTATGCTAAGCTCGAGCTGCCTCTTCACGAAGTCGTCGAGCGATTCCTGTACGTCTTTGACCTTTATGTTGTAGGTGCTGGAGAAGAGCTTGATCAGGTCCCAGTAGGTCCTCCTGCTCAGGTCCATGATCTCTTCTTCGTCCCAGTTAGCCGAATCGGTGAAGTGCTCTATCATGCGGTTTATGTGCTCGCTCGTTATCACTTTGGTGGAGAGCTTAAGGTCAAGCTGCTTCGCCTTCTTGTCCATTGCCGCCTCCAGCTCGTGTCTCATTTCGGTGAGCTTCTTGGACTCCTCTTCAGGTATGCTTTTCTGGAACGTGGACGGTATCGCGTAGCCCAGCTCGACGATGGTCTGCAGGTACAGGCTGTTCAGCCTCTTCATGCGCTTCTTATCCGACTTGTCTTTGAGAGCATTGAACTCCTCAAGCAGCTCCTTTACCTTGTTCTCCTCGTACTCAACAAAATTAGTGCCGGCCACCTGCCTGGCCTCTCCCAAGAGCACTTCCGGGGTCCTGATCAGCACCGAGTTTGAAATGCCAAGGTCCTTGAGGTCCTCCGTGCTTAGGCTGTTGAGGAAGTCTGAAGATGCGTGCACCGCCTTCCTCCTCTTCACCTCGGCCTGAGCTTCGTCGATCGCGTTGATCATTATCACGTTCTCTTCGAATTTTGCAACCTCGGCGCGAGCCCCTGCAAGGTTGATCTCAGCGAGCGAATCGAGCACGGTCTCTGTCTGTCCGGTTTTGCTCTTGAACAGGGTGAGCGCCTGGCCTATCGCATAGAGCTTCTTGCCCCTCCCGCTTTTGCCCCTGTACTGCTCTATCTCGTGGAAAAGTTTGTTGAGCTTGCCGATCTCAGAATCCTTGTCATTGAATGATTTAAGCTCATTTTCGCACCTCTTCTTCTCTTCCTCGAGCATCTTCTCGAATTCGTCAGGATTGGATAGCGTTGCCTTGCTTGCGAGGGCCTTGATCCTTTCGTGCGCCCTCAGCGGTGCGTCCTCAAGTGCCACCTCAAACGAATTCCTTTCGTACTCGCTGCAGTTCTTGTTTGCAACTCTAAGCTTTTCCAGCCTTTCTTGCTCAGTTTCATATTTTGTTGTTGCTTCGTTGAACTTCTTGTCCACACGAAGCAGCTTCGGAGGCATGCGCTTCTTGAGCGCTTCCAGTTCCTCGCCGGTCTCATGAAGCTCCAGGGAGCTTTCGCTTTTGGCGGCTTTCGAAGCGAGCTGCTTGTAACGGTCATAGTCGTTGAGTTCGTCGTGGCTGAGAAGGCTTACGACCTTATTAAGATTCGATGCCTGCAGGTCCTTTTCGCTCTGCGCGGCCGCGACCCTTGACTTCTGGGCCTCTATCTCCTTAGGGACAAATTTAGCAACGAGCGGCAGTATCTCGTTGGCCGTGCCGATCCTTGGGGCCATCTCGACTATGGCCTTCTCGCTCTCGCGAACCTCGTTGCTTTTATTGAAAGACTTGACGTTCAGCACCATGCACTCCCCTGAATATATTCTGCTTTTCACAGTATTTAAGCATTAGCTTTATACTTGCGGGAGAGCCGCTTAGGGTTATATAATTGCAAGAGAGTATCTTATGGAAGGGCTCTTAGCGCAACGGTAGCGCGTCCGCTTTGCAGGCGGAAGGTTGCGGGTTCGAATCCCGCAGAGTCCACTGACACTCCTGCCTCTTGCGTGATTTTCCTCTTTAAAAACATTGGCATAACTCATGCTTTGTTTAGAAATTACCTATTGTTAAACACCTTTGGCGATTATTAAACAAATTTTTAAACATGAAGTGTTAAATATGCTGAAACGAGAATGTGTACGATGATTATAATGAGGACGCTACCTGTTTTAGTTGGAAGCCAACTTTTCGATAAAAAGATTGTATCGCAAGACGGGAAAGAAATGGGTACTGTCGAGGATGTGATAGTTGATATAGAAAAAGGCGGAGCAGTAGGGCTGGTGCTTCGAGACGGGGATTCTAAGAAAACTGTTAACTTGAACCAGTACGCTGCTTTAGACATTACTCCAGATCCTAATGTTTTTGTCTTGTTAAGAAGGGAAAAATAGCAATAATATTTTTAAACAGCTTTTCGATTTTTAAACAAAGCTCATAACTCATGGCGCATGGGAAATCGCCTTTATAATTTTGCATCCAAGTACTATTTGATAAAATGTTCCCAAACATGGACCCGAAGGCGCTGAAAGGAATGCTGGACAAGCTCGGCATAAAGAGCAAAGAGATAGATAGCTCACAGGTGGTCATACACTGCAACGACAAGGACATAGTGATAGACGCGCCGCAGGTAACGCTGATAGAGGGCCAGGGGCTGCGCAGCTTCCAGATAAGCGGGACGGTGAGCGAGATAGACAGGAGCAAGGTTGAGGTAAGCGACGACGACATTAAGCTTGTGCAGGAGCAGACGGGCGTGAACGACACAGCACTGATAAGGAAGACGCTGGAGCAGAACCACGGCAACATCGCCGATGCGATACTTGTGCTGAAGAACGAGAGGGACCAGCAGTCCTAGCGGCTAGAACACGTCGACCTTGAAGACCTGCACGAACGGGACCTTGCCTATGCGCTTTACCTCCCCGTTGCCCACTATGCCCTTGCTTATCATTATCGCCACGGACCTCTCGCCAACGACGTTGGCCGAGTATATCTCCTCGCCGTCGACCATCCCCTGCGCCTTCTGCTCGCTCGTGAGCTCGCCCCTGTAGAAATCGGCGTACTTGTCAAGGTCCAGGAAGAGCTTGCCCTCCTTGAGCACCTTTCCTATCAGCTCCTCGTCGCACATGGCCAGTATCACGCCCTGGTCCGCGGCGTGCTTCTTCAGGAAGATCATAGGCTAACCGTATCTCAGGAAGAAGAAGAAGGTGGAGGTGTAGAGTATGCTGTACCACAGCATCCAGAGCGCTCCGGAGATGTTGGAGAGCAGCATCGCCACCGCGCTGCCTAAGAAGAGGATTGCGGAGAACGCGAGCTCCGCGCTGGAGTTCCTAACCGAAACGAGTATGCGGCTCGACCTGTCACGGACTATGCTGCCCTTGAACCAGCCCTTGAGCGAGCTTGAAGCGAACATGGCAGATATGGCTCCCCTAAGCCTTGTGAAAGAGAGTGCGAAGTTGAGGAAGAAGAGCATGAGGCCCTCAAGATATGAATCGAAGTAGGCCTTTGTGAGCGCGATCGGCACTATGAGCGAGAGCAGGAACGATGCCGCTCCGAGTATCTCGAGGTTTATGGCTGTGGATGAGGCGTTGATGAACTGCGACGTGCTCGAGTAAGCGAACGGTGCGGCTGAGAAGACGGTCAGCAGCGACACGACGGTGAAGAGTACCAGTATCGCGGAGAGGTAGTTGAGCCCGAAGCCGTGGGCCAGGTAGTCGACCTTTGAGAATAGCGTTGCCCTGTGGCTCTTGTCGGACCTTATGCGCCTCAGGAAGTAGAAGAGGAACTGGGTGTCGCCGTAGTTGTAGCGCCACTGCTGGCTGCAAAGCTCCGAGAATGTGAGCGGCTTGCCGAGCGCGTACGCCCTGGGCACGTAGACGCTCTTGAAGTTGTGCATGTCTGACTCGAAGCTGAAGAACGTGTCCTCTGTGACATACGCAGGGAATCCTCCTATCGAGTCTATGGCCGAGCGCCTTATCAGGCCGCACGAGCCGGCGAATATCGCGGTGCCGTTTAGCGCCCTTGCAGGCTGTATGAACCTGAAGAACAGCGTGTCGAAGAGGTCTACGCTGTCTGAGAAGAGCGACGCCTTCTCGAACCTCTTCTCTGTCTGCACAAATGCCACGCGCTCGTCCTGGAAGTACGGGAGCAGGTCCTTCACGAAGTTGGGATTGACGAGGCGCTCGTCAGCGTCGAAGATGGCGACGAACTCCTCTTTGGAATGCTGCAGCGCGTTGTTCAGCGCGCCGACCTTGAAGTCCTTCCTGCTGTCCCTGTGTATGTAGTTCACGCCGTACTTCTCGCACAGGGCGCGCTTGCCGCTTATCATCGCCTCGTCCTGCGAATCGTCAGCAAGGTAGAAAGCTATCCTCTTCGGGTCGTAGTCAATCTCCTTCAGGCTTTTGAGGTTCTTCTCTATGAACTCGGGGGTTTCGGAGTAGGTGGGTATTAGCACTGCGACTGTCGGGTACCTCTTTATCGGCCTCAGGCCTTGTGTCAGCTTCTCGAGGTACTCGTCGTAGAAGTAGGACTTGTAGTACGAGTACGAGGTGACGGCGTTGAACACCAGCGATATGAGCGAGAGTATGCCGTAGGCTACGGCGAGCGCGAAAACGATGCCGTTAGCAGCTGTGAGCATCAGGTAGACCGCGAACGCCATGCTGAGAAGGGATATTGTTATGAACAGCGCAACAATGAACAGCCTAAGCGGCCTGCTCTTCCTGTTTTCACTCATATTTACCATCAAAGATACAGATGATTGAAGATACGTTAGATACTAATATTAATTAAGTGTTGAGATACCTATCGATGCCGGGGTGGCAGAATCTGGTCATCGCGCTGGTCCCGAAAACCAGTGCCCTTTACGGGCTTTAGGGTTCAAATCCCTACCCCGGCGTTTGCTTTGCGCAACCGACTTCAAAACCGAACAGTTTTGTCTCGTATTATATAAGTTGAAGTCGACATAATATCAAGGGCGTGGCGGCGGGCGTTCACTACCGGTTCTCCCCGATCCATGTGTCTCTTGCCCTGCCGCTCTTCCCTATGCGCCTTTTGTGAACTCGGAAAGAAGCACGGTAGCGTACGCGCCCTTCGGAAGCGAGAACGAGACCACGAGTCCGCCGTCATCCCTGCATGCGAGATCCTTAACGGGAGACAGAAGAGGCCTGTACGAGCCCTTCATAGAGAGCTCCGGCATTGCCTTTATCGAAAACATCTCCTTTGACAACTGCATGCGTTCCATCGCCTCCCTGGCGTATTCGCTGATATGATCGTCGTTGCTCTCGTAGCCTACGAGCGCGCCGAGCGGGAAGTCGCCGCTCTCATGAACATTCTCCTCATCCGGGAAGCCGAAGATGTTGCTGCCCGCATATGCGATGCTTTTGAAGTCCTCGTTCCTTATCCTCTGCTCGAGCTCCTCGTTGAATATCTGAGACTGCACCGCGTGTATGAACATCATCGCTATTCCCCTCGGCAGAAGGCGCAGAGCGTTCGCATAGTTGCCAGGATATCTCGATAGGTGGTAGAGAACCTTGCGCTCGCCGCGCATGTATCTCGGAAACGTGTCAAGCGCCTGCTTGAAGTCCAGCGTATCATGCAGCGCGTTCCTCGCCTCCCTCATCCGCGCGTTCCTCTCGTTGCCCGTTCCCGTCAGGTACTCCATCGCCGCACTCTCGAAATCGCCCCTGAGAATGGACAGGCCGATGGAGGCGTTGTTGCCGCGCTCGCCGAACCGCTGCGAGCCGAAGTAGTTTGGCATGCGCCCCTTGAGCTCCTCGATTATCGGCTCCGCGTTCTCGGGATGCTGCGCTTCGCGTAGCCTGGCCTCGAACGAGTTCCCGAGGAGCTGGCCGAGCTCCACGCCGTTGCTCCTCCACTGGCCGTTTATGCTTATCCCGCTTATGCGCACGCTGCCCAAATCGTAATCCGTTGTGTGGAAGACGCTCGCGAGCTGCACGCTCACAGACTTCTTGTCCTTGGAACCCGCGTATGCTATCGACTTCCTGCCGTGGCCCATCTTCTTGGCGATGGCGAGGAGCGCGTCGACAGTGTTCCAGTCCCTCTTCTGCAGCACGAACGCTATGTGCTTGCCTCCTGGTACCTCCTCGCATCCTGCACTTTTTGCGTCGTATCTCATGCCTGGAGCCAGGACCGCGCCGCCACTGGTTATCTCCTTGACCACGAAATCTTCAGGCGACAGCTTGGCGACGCCGCCGGTGCCAGCGTGTCTCGTTAACGTCAGCATGGAACCATTAAAAAGGATATAATACCATTACTATACCTATTATTTAGGGGTTTAGTTTGGCCGAACGCGCAATAGCGGAAAGGCTGCTATATAGGATAATCAAGAAGCACATAGCAGGCACGACTATGAGCTCAGCGATAGAGAAGGCGAGGGAGCTCAACGACAAGAAACTGCCCGTTTCCATAGCATTCCTCAGCGAGAGCGCGAGGGACAGCACGAAGGCGAGATACGCTACGACAACGTACCTCGAGCTGATAAGGCGGATAGCAAGGATGGGCCTGAAGGCGAGCGTGCAGGTGCCGCTGGACCAGATAGGATTCGATATCTCTGACGAGGTCGCGGAGAAGAACGTGAACGACATACTCAATACAGCAAAAACCTACGGGGTTTTCGTCTGGCTCGAGATACGCGACCACAGGTTCACACTGCCGGGCTTCCTCCACGACGCGAAGGGCGTGGGCTACGCGATCAACGCAGATCACGCGGACGATTACCTGCGTGTCAACAGAGGCCATATACGCGCCGTCAAGATACTCTGCACCGAGTCTCACGGCGACGGCAAGGAGACCGCGAAGAGGGTATCGGGCAGCGTAAAGAACGCGGTGAAGTCGGTGGCCAGCGCGGTGGTCCAGTCAGCGCCTGACGGCACCCTGCGCGAACTCCTCAACGGCTCAAACGTGAAGAAGTCGCTCATATTCGAATTCCAGCTCGGGTACAACAGCCAGAAGATCGGAAAGATTGTGAGAAGGGGGGCGCGGACGAGCATATACGTGCCCTTCGGGAAGGACTGGGAGCACTACGCAGTAAGCAAGACCCCGGAGCGATATGCAAGATTCCTCGCAACGAGGATACTGAAGGAGGCTTAGGATGCAGCAGAACGATGCCGATGATGTTGTTTTCGTCACAGGCGCTACCGGCAGGCTGGGCCGCGCAGTGGTGAAGACGCTGACGCAGGACGGATGCACCGTAAGGGCGCTGATGATAGCTAAGGAGGAGGTGAGGCACCTTCCCCCGGGAACGGTGCCGTTCTCAGGCACGCTCCTGAACAAGCAGGTACTTGACGATGCGTGCAGGGGAGCCGGAGTCGTGTTCCACTTTGCGGCGATAGTAGGCGTTGCGAACGCAACTGCCGAGGAGGCGATGACCACCAATGTCGAGGGCACAAAGAACCTGCTTGATGCGTGCAAGAGGAACAACGTAAAGCACCTCATATTCAGCAGCAGCATCGACGTGTACGGCAGCAAGAGGAAGGGCAGCCTGAGCGAGGAGACGAGGCCAATGCCCACGGACAAGTACGGCTACAGCAAGATGCTCGCCGAGCAGGAGATAATGAAGAGCGGTGTGCCATACACTATACTGCGCATAGGCACGATATACGGGCACGGGTTCGAGCACTCATTCTTCAAGGTCTTCCGAGCGATAAGAGAGGGCAAGATGGTGATAGTGGGGAGGGGCAACAACCACATGTCGCTGATAAGCCTGCAAGACCTGATCAAGGCGATAATGCTCGTCAAGGAGAACAGGCAGACCGCGACGGACAGGGTGTACAACGTAAGCGACGGCGTAGCGTATACGCAAGAGGGGCTGATAGACACCGCAGCGGACCTCCTGAAGGTGGAGAGGCCGAAGAGGCACGTGTCAGAGCTGCTGGTCAAGATGCTGGCGAAATCGAGGGGCCTTGACAGCGACGAGCTGAGGTTTCTGACATCGGAACGGGTGCTTGACATAAGCAGGATAAAGAAGGATCTGGGGTTCGCTCCAGACATCGACATAAAGACAGGGATGGGAGAGCTGGTAAACGAATTCTTAAATAGGGCTAAGACGAAATAGGTTTGTTTCTATGTCTATAAGGATCGGGAAAGTTGAGAAGTACATAAACGACACTCTGGCGAGCAAGGGCTCGATGCTGTTCATGCTCATAGACCCTGTCGACTACAAGAGCGCGGAGGAGGCGATAAAGACGGGCGCGTCCAGCGCCGAGGGGGGAGCGGATCTTGTGCTTATCGGAGGCAGCATAGGAGCGCAGGGCGAACTGCTCGATAGCGTGACAAGGGGGATAAAGGAGAGGGTGAAGCACGTGCCCGTTGTGCTCTTCCCCGGAAACATAGCGACGCTTACGCCCTACGCAGACGCCGTATACTTCATGTCGTTGCTCAACGCAAGGAATCCCTACTGGATCACGCAGGCGCAGATGCTTGCGGCTCCGCTAATCAAGCACATGAAGATAGAGCCGCTGCCTATCGGCTACATAGTGGTGGAGCCGGGGGGCACTGTCGGATGGGTCGGTGACGTCAACATGGTCCCGAGGGCAAAGCCGAGAATCGCTGCTGCGCTCGCGAACGCTGGCGAATATCTTGGCAACAGAATAATAATAACCGATGCCGGATCGAATCCGCAGCTGCAGGGCTTCGGGCCCATACCCACAAGCATAATCAGCGCGGTCAAGAACTCAATAACGGTCCCGTACATCGTCGGAGGCGGCATAAGGACCACGGAGCAGCTCAGGAACGCTTACAGGGCTGGGGCCGACATTGTGCAGATAGGCGCGGTGCTTGAGGAGAAGAACGGCGGCACCAAGGTGCTCGTCTCCAAGTTCGCAAAAGTGGCGAAGGAGGAGGGGAAGAGAAGAAGGTAGGGCAGCGTGCCCGGCAAGATCCGCCCGCTTTCCTCTGCTGAACTGCATGTGATAGCGGAGGAGTTGCAGGCCATAGTATCCTCGCATTTCAAGAACTTCTATGAGCTTAGGGAGGGCTCGTTCCTAATCGCGTTCTCCAAGGAGAGGAGGGAGACGGACGTGTACGTCAACCTCGCCAATACGGTCAACATAACCGAGTTCAGGGAGAAGGTTGGGGCCCCGACCGAATTTGCGCTGGCTGTGAGGAAGAGGCTCGACGGCAGCAGGGTCGAGAGCGTGGAGCAGCACGGCACCGACAGGATACTCGTGATAAGGTTTTCCGGAAAGGAGGAGAGGCGAATGGTGATAGAGATGTTCAACAAGGGCAATCTCCTGCTTGTGAGCAAGGATGGCATAATAGAGCAGGCGTACAGCAGCAGGGACTTCAAGGAGAGAAGCGTGAGGAGGAGCATGCTCTACAGCTTCCCTGAGCAGAAGGGCAGGGCTACGCACGAGGCTGAATCTGAAAGGCTGGAAAGCATGAAAGAGAAGGGCTTCAAGACACTAAGCCAGCTCATGGACTCGCTCTTCGCCGAGGAGAGGTCGGCCGCAGCGGTAAATCCTGAGAAGAACAGGGAGGTGGAGGAGCTGAGGAAGAGTGTGGAGAAGCTGCGCAGGCAGATAGATGAGATGAGGGCCAACGGCGAGCAGTACAAGAGGATAGCGAACAGGATCTTCGAGCGGATGCGGGAGGTTAACGATCTACTCGAGCAGGCCAGGAAGAGCAAGGCCAGACGCGCTGAGGAGCTGACGCCAAGTGCGGGGATAGCAGTTAAAAGGGTTGATGCGAAGAAGAAGACTGTGACAGTGGAGATGGACTGAGCCGATGAAGATCAAGACGATAATACTTGGCACCGCGGGTTCCGCGCCGACGGTAGAGAGGCGCATGCCCAGCGTTGCGGTCATGTTTGAGGGAGACGTGCTGCTCTTCGACTGCGGAGAAGGTACGCAGTTCCGCATGCTTGAGCACAGGATCAACCCGGTGAGAGTCAGGGCGATATTCATCAGCCACGCGCACGGGGACCACACGATAGGGATAGCGGGCCTTGTTAGGACGATGGGGATGAACAACAGGAGGACGCCGCTCCACATCTTCGTTCCGGCAGGCGACGAGAAGATAATATCGAGCCTGATAACCTTCGACAAGGCGCTCATCGGCTACAAGATAATCGTCAAGGGCGTAAGGTCGGGGCTTGTGTACTCAGGCAGGGACTACGAGGTCATTGCGTTCAAGCTCAGGCACACAATACCCACCTACGGCTACGTACTTAGAGAGAGGAGCAGGATCAAGTTCAACAAGGAGGCGGCGCACAGGCTGGGCCTGCGCGGCGAGATGTTCTCGAAGCTCGAGAGGAGCGGCAGGATAAGGATAGGCAAGAGGACCGTGAAGCTGAAGCAGGTCAGCTGGAAGCAGGAAGGCAAGAAGATAGTGTACGCGACGGATACGAGGCCCACGCCAGCGACAGTGGCAGCGGCGAAGGACGCGGATCTGCTGATACACGAGTCGTCCTACAAAGCGGCGGAGATAAACCTCGCGAGGCAGAGGATGCACTCGTCGGCAGGGGAGGTGGCGCAGCTAGCGAAGAGGGCGCACGTCAAGAGGCTTGTGCTCACCCACATAAGCGCGAGGCACAGGACGGATGACGAGCTGTTGCGCGACGCAAGAAAATATTTCAAGAACACTGTGGTCGCGAAGGACGGCTACACTCTCGTTATTTAATCTTAATTACGAAAGATTTTCGCGGAGGCATCGTCTAGTGGCAGGACGGCAGATTGACATTCTGCAAGCACGAGTCCGATTCTCGTTGCCTCCATTTTCAAGATATCCTGACAGGCGGCTGGCCCGCGGGCGTGTAGTTGAGGACGAGCACAAGGCCGTTTCCTCCGGATGCAGCATCGTTCTGTCCTGATCCTCCAGTGACTCCATAGTTTCCTTGCGAATAGCCACCTGGCCCGTAGGCGAGCAGGATCGCACCACCGCCTCCTCCGCCGCCAGCATCGGGGGATCCGACCGCACCCTGCTGTCCTAACGCGCTGATGTTTCCTGCGATAAGCCTGTTCGCTTCTATAAATACGCCGTATGATCCGCTGCCTCCGGTTCCGCCCACGCCGCTGCATCCGCTGCCCTTGTTAGTGTAAGAGCCCCCGGGAGCCGTTGTGTTGCCTCCTGACGCCGCATAACCGTTGTGCGTGCATCCTCCGCCGCCTCCGGCGCCTGTCAGGTACTTCAACATTCCTGCTGAATACCAGCTCTGGACCAGCGCCGCCGTAAGCTTGGGCGCGCCGGGCGTGGATCCCGAGTTGGAGTTTCCTCCGCCGCCGCCTCCGGCCCCGCCAGAGCCCCCGAACGATCCGGGATAGCTCTCACCCTTCACGCCCAGCGAGGCGTTATCGTGCGGATTGCCCGCGGTTATCGTGCCGTTGTTCTCGAAGGTTCCGCCGGCGAGCATGCTGTGGCCGTTCGTCCTCACCGTAACTCCGTTCTCTATGGTTATGTTGTACGCGGTAGCGACATCCGAGGAGAGCGTTGTGTTGCCATCATATACCAGATTGGCTGTGTAGTTGAGCCCGTTGGTCGGGTTCAGCACCACCGGGAAGATGGTGGTGGATTGCAGAGCCACTGTTGTGGTAGCGTTCTGTGACTGCTTGCCTCCGTTGCCGAGAAAGAAGAAGACAGCGAATGCGATTACAATAATTGTCAGCGCGGCGAGCAGCACGGTCCTCAGGTTTGCCACAGCCTCGCCCACCACGTACGAGAAGCTCTTGGTTGTGGACAGAGACCTTCCGCACTCGTTGCAGTACTTGGCGTCATGCCTGTTCTCAGTGCCGCACCTAGGGCAGCGCACCGTCCTCTTAACCAGGTCGGTACCGCACTCTGTGCAGTACTTTGCGCCTTCCTTGTTCTCGACGCCGCAGTTGTGGCACGTGACCATCAGTATCGGTCAGATATTCCCTTTTTGCCTTCTTTAACTTTCGTGTTAGCCTACCGCTTGGAGAAGAGATGCTCCCTCACCCTGGAGCCCAGGTAGGCCCCGAGCAGGGCGAAGAAGACTATGCCCGCTATCAACACCGCAGGCCCGGAGGAGAAGAAGGCGGTGAAGATGGCGCCGCCTATGCCCGAAAGCGGGCCTTCCGTAACTACGAAGACCTCGGAGCCGACCACATAGAAGATCCAGGCGAGTATGACCGCGCTGACAGAACTGGATATGAAGCCTGTTACAAGGCTCTTCCGGCGGGTCTCCAGATGCATGCCTACCAGGTAGCCCGCGATGAACGGGCCAAGTATAGGGATCCATCCCAGAGCCAGGAATAGAATTATGAATAGGGCCAGCTCTATTGCGTTCAGCGGCGGACCGCGCCCAGTTGCCATGCTGTCATTCGGTGCTTTTTGGTTTATACGCATTTCCATCGTTGTTGACTGTCGCGAAACTCAACGTACCATAGCCCTGGCCTTCTTCAGCACATCAACAAACATCTTCTCCGTAAGCGTGCCCGTGTTGGTGTTCCTCGGGGATACGTGGTAAGAAGTTAGTATCCTGTAGCGGCCCGCATTGTACATCTTTCCGTGCCCGAAATCCTCGATGCCGCTCGTGTCCACGCCGATCTGCCTTAGCGCGTACTCGAGCCACTTGTGCGCGAATGCCCCAAGCGGCACTATCACGCTGACCTTCTTGAGCGCGAGCAGCTCGTTCACGAGGAAGGCGCCGGTGCATCTCGCCGCTTCGACCTTCTCGGGTTTGTTGTCTGGAGGTGCGCACTTCACCACAGCGGTAACGTATAGCCCCTTGAGCTTAAGCCCGTCGTCGACGCTTCTCGATTCGCGCTGGTTCGAGAGGCCCGCCTTGTAGATCGCGTCGAAGAGGAAGTCCCCGGAGGGGTCGCCGGTGAAGACCCTGCCGGTGCGGTTGCCGCCGTGCGCCGAGGGGGCGAGCCCCACGATGAGTATGCGCGCGTCCATGTCTCCGAATCCGGGCACAGGCCTGTGCCAGTACTTCCAACCTGAGAACCTCTTTGCCGGCTTGACTGACTCCCTGTACCTGACAAGCCTGGGGCAGAGCCTGCAGGCTGCTATCTCATTGTATAGTATCTGCTTCTGCACGTTTGCAGAATTGGCACCAATACTATAAATTGTTTAGCCTTACCCTTATCTCGTCGCCGTTGAGCTTCGTGGTCAGCAATGGTATCTTCTCTATCTGCGCTATCTTTATCGCCAGCTTGTCCACCTGGTCCACGTTCTGTATCACGACGAGCTTCGGCTTTATCGGCGCGACGCGTATGACTACCATCGGCGACCTGCCGGTCGAGACCTGGTCGAAGATGAAAGCGCGCTCCGTAGTAGTGCCGAAGAGCTTCGGGTACTCCGCTGGCGATATCTCCAGTATAACCTTGAGGCTGTCGAGAAGCGTGTAGCCGAAGAGCTTGACTGTGTCGAGAAGCCCGGGGTTCGCAGCTATCTTCGCCTCTATAAGGCGCGAGAAGTCCATGCCGCTTATCGGCGTGGAGAAGTCCTTGATCATGTAGAAGCTCCCGCTCTCCTCCTTTGCGGCGTTGAACTTCTGCAGGTTGCGGGTGACCTCGCTCCCCTTCTGCTCGTCCAGGGTGAGGAGCGCCTTCACGAACCTCTTGATTATGCCCACTCCGGGGCTTGCCCTCCTGTTCCCCTCGTAGTCGCTTATTGTGCTGGCCGATATCTTGAGGTACTTGGCGAGCTCGACTTGCGAGATGCCGAACAGCTCACGCCACTTCTTCATGGCGCTGCCGGCGCTCTCGGCCATCGCGATCTCCCCTCCGATTCTCTCCTCCAGGCTGTCCATGCAAGGAATTGGAAAGAGAGGTTTAATAAGGTATCTGTCTAAGTCGGCTACGTCAGTTTGTTCGGTAGGATTGCACACTCGCTTGGGAAGCTGGCCAAATTCGCTCAGGAAAGAAAGAGCGCCTGTCGCGTGGTCTACGCAGACCAGTAGTCAGCCACTCTTCCCGACCTTCTTTTTTCTCTCCATCAGCTCGTACTCCCGCGCCGCCTCCTTGTCAATCTGCATCTCGTCGCCGCGCTTTGCGCCGGAGACGAAGCCGTATATAGCCAGGCAGATGCCGGCTATGAAGGACAGCGCCGCCACCCCCGTGTACTCGAAGAACGAGTTCTTCTGAGACTCGAGCCCGGAGAGCGAGAACGGCCTCAGGCCGACAGATATGTTGTCCTGGCTAGCGCCGGGATTGTAGAAGATCGCATAGTAGGTGCCAGGCCTCAGGAAGGTGATGTTGAAGTAGCCGGGCTGCGTCTCGTTGGGCAGGCTTACGAACGGGAACTCGCCACCAGTCGCGTTGAAGTACGCCTCGAAGATTCCGCGGCCTTCCAGCGCAGGCGCTTCGGTCTCGATCCTGGTGCTGTTCTTGGAACCTAGCGATGAGAACGCAGAGTAGTTCGCGAAGAAGAAGTCGAAGCTGCGCTTGGACCCGAAGACAAGAGAGGTGAAGTTGGTGTCGTTGAGCATCACGGGTATGCTTTTCATCGAGCCCGGTAGAACGGTGAGGTTGCGCACAGATTGCGAGCTCTGGAAGAGCGGGATGAGCGAGTTTAGCGAGAGCGCGAACAGCGCCAAGCTGATAAGTATGAGCGCTATGCCGAGATACATGATGTTCTTCTTCAAACGATCGCTACCTGTTGGAGTCTAACCCTTAAAACTTTTTTTGTCACGAGACGGCAACATTATTAAAAGCATCTAGTAGTAATAGTGTCAGTGGTCATATTGCCTAACATGGTGAAGACGGGCATAGAGGGCCTTGACGCGATGCTCTTCGGGGGCATCGTTGAGGGAAACCAGATGATGCTCGCTGGAGGGCCTGGCGCCGGAAAGACGCTGCTTTCCTTCGAATTCCTTTACAGGAGCGCAAAGATGGGAGTAACCTCTGTCCTGTTCGCGCTGGAGGAGGACCCGCAGCGCGTCATAGCCAACGCCAAGGAGGCATTCTCCGATTTCAAGGACATCGACCAGCTCATCAAGAACAAGAAGCTCATAATCGACGGCGAGGATCCGGCGACGGTGCTGCACAGCAGCACCTCTGGTGACAACTCCTCCCAGTACGAGTTCGGGAAGGTGGTTTCAGACATAGAGTCAACGATCGTGGCGACGGGCGCGAAGCGCGTAGTCATCGACTCGCTCTCGGTGTTCGACATGCTGATAAACGACCCAGTATCGTACAGGCGGGCGATGCTCGCCCTGGTGAGCAACCTGCGCAGGCTCGGAGTAACATCGATACTCACAGCGGAGATGAGCACGCCGGAGAGGAGCAAGCTGAGGTTCCGTACCGAGTACTTCGTCTTCGACGGCATACTCATAATGTACGAGAAGGGCGAGGCTGAGAAGAGAATGCTCGCCATGGAAGTGATAAAGACCCGCGGATCGAAGCACAGCTTCGTGACCACGCCTTATGAGATAACCCCGCAGGGGTTCAGCGTGCTCTCGGCCGAGGAACTGGGCCTCTAGCCGCAAGCTGGTTTGATGCGAGAGGAAGCCAAGGACGTTGATCCCGCACGGAGGCTTAAGATATACGCTGCGCTCACGCTGCTCCTCATACTCGCCGCTGCCGTCTCATTCCTGCTCGCACCCGAAAGCGGAGGCGGAAGCCTCAGTTCGTGCGACAGACTGATCCTGTCGGGCAGCAGGTACACGTGCATAATGGCCCTGGCCCTCTCGCAGGAGAACGCAAGCCTGTGCGGCGGGCTGGGCGGCGCTTATGCAGATTCATGCTACTCGCAGGTCGCTGAGAAGAGTGGCAATGCGAGAGCGTGCGGCGATGTGCAGAACACGACGGAAGCGAGCCTTTGCTTCTCGTCGATCGCGAGCGCCGAGAACAACTACACCCTTTGCTCCAGCGCGCAGGAGCCGTATGCGTCAGCCTGCCAAAGCGGGGTGGCTGTGAGGCTCGGAGACTATTCGCTCTGCGGTCAGATATCTAACTACACGTACGGCTCCGAATGTTCGTCGATAATCTCTACGAGGTACGCGGTGCGCACCGGAGACGCGGCGTTCTGCGCCAACGCCAGCGCCTCGAACGACAGGAACCTTACTGATTACGTGATAGCAAACCTGAGCGCCAATTCCACGATAGGCTCGCTGCAGAGCAACTTCCTGCTGAGCTCGCTCTCGGTGCTGCCGAACGTCGTCTATACCGCGCGCGACTACTGCTACATAGTGCTCGCTTCCAAGACCCTCAACCCCGCCCTCTGCGCTTACGTAAGCCCGGGCGAGACCGCAACCATCTGCGGCAGGGAAGCCGGAGCTGCGGCAAACACTACGTCCAGCACGACCCAGAACCTAACCGAGCTACTGAGGTCGTGCTCACAGGCAGGAAACTACGCGCAGCAGTGCCAGCAGGCGATAGTGCTATCGAAGGCGCTCTCCACAAAGAACGCTACGCTCTGCACTATGCTCTCCGGGCAGCAGGAGACAAGCTGCTACGACCTGCTCGCAAGCACATACGCGAACTCAACATACTGCGACTACATATCCGGCCAGGGTGCGCAGTCTTCATGCATATCTAACTCGTGATGTCTTGAGAGGCCTCGTATCATGCATCAGGCGTTACCCTGACGCTGAGGAAACGGACTACTTCATTGTCACCAGCGACGCTTCCCTGCGGACCAATTCACTGCACAGCAGGATGAATCTGAACGCGGGAGAGATTGGGGAGATTACGATCGCGGAGGGATTCGTCTCCGTGTTCGAGCCGATCGAGGGCGAGAAGACAAGAAATGAGATCGGAAGGGAGATAGAGAAGGCAGCGGCGGGCATGATGAAGGGCGCGCTTCACAGGATAATGGTACCACAGGTGGACAGCGTTACCGAGAAGATGCACAAGAAACTGGGCGACGCTATGCTTCTGCTCGCGCACAAGCTTACAATCGGCGCTCCGATAGTGGTGAGGTTCCACAACGACATCGACGGAGCGAGCGGAGCCTATGCCCTATACAAGACGGTAAGGTTCGCGTGCGAGACGAGCGAACACATCGCGTACAAGCCAAACATAACGTGGAGGATGCACGGCTCTGTGTCATACTCGCGGGAGGACGCCACCGCCGACGTGCTCACGTGCAACAACTACGAGTGCATGGAGAAGCCGCTCCTTCTCATCCTAGACTTCGGGACGAGCGATGAGAGCAACGCGGGGCTCGAGGTGGCGAAATCGCGGTTCGACATAGTCTGGCTCGACCACCACCCGATAATCGAGGGGTTCGAAGGCAGGAAGCTCGATCACTACATCAACCCGTGGAACTTCGGCGGCGACTCCAACTACACCGCCGGATTCCTCACGTGCGTCTTCGCGAAGACGCTCGCCAACATTGACACGCGAGACATCGAGGAGGCGTCGTTCATAGGCGACTACAGCGAGCATTCGAAGCCAACAGTTGCAAGCAGGAAGCTTGCCGCGCTGCTCGACCTTGTCACCAGCGACACACGCGTGATCGCCGGCATAAAGGGCAACCTCACTCCCGCTGACATAGATGCGGTGCTGGGAGACAGGGCAAAGAGCGAGGAGCTGATAGCGTACGCGGAGAACAGGGTGAGTGAGATGCTCGACCTGGCGATAGGGTCGGTCAAGATATACAAGGCGGGAAAGACGCAGATATACGTGACTGATTTCAACGACGTGAGGATCAACGAGCAGGAGAGGTATCCGCTACCTGGAAGGTTTGCGTCAAAGCTGCTCGGCAGGATAGAGGAGCTGAACAGGTCTCCGTGCATACTGCTGCTGCATTTCGGCAGCTTCGTCTCGGCCCGAATGAGCAAGAAACTGATCGGGAAGGTTGAGCTGCTAAGGGTGCTTGACGCTGTGCGTTCGGATTTCCCAAATTACGTGGAGTCGACGGGCGGGCACAGCAACGCCGCAAGCATAAAGCTAAAGGGGGAGGAGATGAAGAAGGAGATAGTCAGGCACACGGTTGAGAAGCTGAAGGAGGAGATCGGGGCCTAGCCCCTGCTGTTCGGCGTGACTGTCAGGTAGCCTATGACGGAGTAGGTCTGCACGCCGTATGCTGAGGAAGCGGAAGACAGCACGATGTTTGCGGTGTAGCTGCCTGTGCTTGCTGGCGCGTTATCGGCGGATCCTCCGGCAAACGTGACGTTAAGCGCCTCGCCCGAGAACATGCGTGATATGTTCTGCGATCTCGGAAACTGTGATGCCTCCTGCGGGCTGAAGTTCGCTGAGAGCGGGACGAGGTAGAGCGTGGAGTTGAAGAGCTCCGTGTTGCTGTTCTGGATGAACCTGAAGGACACGGTCCCGTTATCGATCATCGGGACCTCGCATGAGTACTGCTGAGTGAAGGCGCATATGTTGATGATTTTGGGCGAGTTCCTGGGCAGGCTTGAGTAGAAGCTGGCCAGCGGATTTACGACGAGCACAACGATCAGGTATATGGCTGTGGAGATGATCGCTATCGCCCTTATTGCCGGCCAGAAGAGGCTGGCCTTCAGTTCAGGCTCCTCGCGCGGAGGCTCGTCACCGAAGTACTCGCGAACCTTCTCTCTGCCGCGCCTCTCTTCGCTCATCTATTAACTTCTTGCACCGAGCGATTAAAAAACAGTGGCTCACACGCCGTGGAACCAGAAGCCCTTCTCGTCCTTCTTGGCCTTCTTCTTGAGAACCTTGCCGAGCATTCCCTTCTCCTCCTTCGGCTCCTGGACCTTAACGCCCATTTCTGCCGCGAGCTCCGGATGTTCGCGGAGATAGTTGTTCTGGAACTCGTGGTACTTGTCGAGTTTCGCCTTGTCGTATGCGGCCTTGTGCGTCTCGTACTCGGCCTTCATCCCGTTCCTCCATTCGTCGAGCGTGTACCCGTAT
This sequence comes from Microcaldota archaeon, assembly GCA_021818925.1. Lineage (GTDB taxonomy): Archaea > Micrarchaeota > Micrarchaeia > Micrarchaeales > CABMGC01 > JAJYVH01. The sequence goes on from JAKASU010000001.1 coordinate 303,008, forward strand.
GGCGGGTGCTCCCTTATGCTCGGCGGATTGTAATGATACTTGTAGTGCTCGTTGTAGTAGTCGACATCGCGCTCCGAGACGCTTTCGGGATTGGTTCCTACATGGACGCCCTGCTTCGCGAGGAAGTCGACCACATCCTGCCTGCTCATCTGCGCCTTCCTGTTGTCCGCGCCAGTGGGATTGTAGGTTATGCTTATCTTCCTGGCGACGAACTCGACCTTGGCGAAGAGCACAGCCTCTTGGAGCATGAGCCTGTACTGCAGGCGCGCCGCGTGCTCCGTGTCTATGAGCTCCTCCTTCTTCACGTCGGTGAAGACTATCTGCCTTACCGTGTGGAACGGGACCCTGTACTTCAGCCCGTTCTCCTCAACGTACTCGTTGTACTCCTTGGTCTCGGCTCGCTCCTTCTCTAGCTCTTTTTGGTAGGTGTACGTGTCCGCGTCTTCCCTTCTGTCCATCTATGTCACCGCTTGCGGTTTTTCAGCAGTCGCAGTTCCCGCCGCAGCTGCATGCCCCTCCTGAGCCGCATCCGCAGTCGGACCCTGATTCGTGAGTGTGATCGTGCTCGTGTTCGTGTTCGTGTTCGTGCGCGTGCTCCTCAGCCGCCGGCTCCTTGAGAGGCATCTTCACGGACACAGTGCCGCCGGTGTTTATCTCTGCCACCGCGATCCTGTCCTTTCCCCTTTCGTGCCTTATCTTCTCAGCCTCGACCATGTTGTTCGGCAGCTTGAAGAAGTCGGTTGCCTGCTGGTAGAGCTTCTGGTACTCTGATGTGGCCTCCAGCGCCTTGATGTCCCTCTTGTACTTGTCTGCGGCGTAGTTCCAGCCGGAGTGCGTTGCCTCCCAGTCCTTGCTCGGTATGGCGTACTGCCTCTGCACCTTGTCCCTGTAGACTTCTGGGAATACGTTGAACGTGCAGAACGGAAGCACACGCCCGTCAGGCATCGAGTAGTGTATGTCGCACTTCTCCACCCTCTTTATGTCGTATGTGTACTCGTCCTGGAAGTGCATCATGCCCAGGAACAGGCTCTTCATCTGGAACATTCCGACGCTGGCGAAGTCGTGCTTCATTAGCACGCTCATGAAGAGCTTTGCGAAGTTTATCGACTTCGGCTGCTTCTCCTTGTCTATGAACTTGTTTATGTCAAGGAGCGCCCTCATCGCTATTATCCTGCGCTCGATCTTGCTCTTCCCGTGCATCTCGTTGACCGCCTCCTGCAGGTGCTCGAGAAGCCCGGCGGCGTCAACAAACCTTGTCAGCGGTATTATCTTGTTGTTGTTGTCGAGGAAGATGTAGCTTCCGGCTCCGCAGGCGAAGTGTATCGAGAGATCGTACTTGTACTCGCCCGTAAGCGCCTCTATGAACCTGTTGATTCCGCCGACGTAGGGAACGGAGAACCAGTCCTCCTTTGTTATAACGCCTCCCGTCTGCTCCTCTATCTGCTTTATCGCTCCGGGTATCGTAATGCGCTGCTTCTCCCTAAGCCTGGCCGGCATCCTGCCCACGAGCGAGACGGGCTGGAAGTTTACGGCCCTTATTATGTCGATGTTGTTCAGCGCGAAGTTGATTATGCTGCCTAGCTCGTGGTCGTTGATCGTTCTTATGACCGTCGGCACAAGCACTATGCTGAGGTTCGCCTTCCTCGCGGCCTTCAGCGTCATCGGCACCTCCCAGTGGTTCTTCGGGTTGGCCCTCTTGCTCACTCCGTCGAAGCTCATGTAGAGCGTGCTGACTCCTGCGTGCCTCAGCTTCAACATCATCTCGGGGTGAATGCCCAGGTTTATGCCGGTGGTGTTGAGCTGTATCTGGTCGAAGCCCGCCTCCTTGGCCATCGTGATTATCTGCGGCAGGTCCTCACGCATGGTGGGCTCGCCGCCGGTTATCTGCAGAGCGTTTGCGGGTATGGGCTTCTGGTTCCTGAGCTTGATGAACATCTTGTTCAGCTCCTGCGTCGACGGCTCGTAAACAGGCTCGCCCTCCTTTGCGTAGAAGAAGCAGTACCAGCACGAGAGGTGGCACCTGTTAGTTATGACCACGTTGACGAGCCCGCTGTGGCTCTTGTGCCTCATGCACATCGCGCAGTCGAACGGGCAGTTCTCCCCCTTGTTTATCACGTCAGGGTTGTCGAATCCCCTCCCGTAGTAATTGTAGTTCCTCATTCGCATGTACATGTCGTAGTCCTCCCAGTACTTCTCTACGGTCCAGCCGTCGTCGGGGCAGTACTTGCGAATCATCACGTTGTCCGCGTCCTTGTAGATTATGCCGTCTATTATCAGCTTGCAGCTTGGGCAGACGGTCTTAGTCTTGTCGATGACAGGCATCGCCTCTATCTGCTCCATCGTCCTGTGGTAAGGGGCATTGAGGGCCGTTATCGCCTCGCCGTTCGAGCCAACTACCGTATTGGTTTTCTCGTCTATTTGGAGTATGTCAGATGGTCTGGATGCGCTACTTATTCCCAATCAAAACACCGTTATTACTCTGTTATGAGCAGAAGATATTTAAGCATATTCCAGACCATCCGCATGGAAGCGTTCGCTTATCATCGAAGCAGGTGCTTATCCGCGGGTTTCGGCGCTGAGAGCTCCATTCCGAAGAGCTTGGCACTCTTCTCGAACATCGGCTTGTCGACGAAGAACATGAAGCTGTTGTCCAGTTCGATACAGCCGGCGAGGTCACCGGGCCCCCTGTCCCTGTTCTTCATAGCCTCTCTCAGTCCAACGTAGTCCCTTGTCCTTATTCCCCCATGCGCGATCCTCTTGATTACGTTCCTCACCTCCCCCTCTATCCGCTTGTTGCAGATGTAGAACACATCCGCCTCTCCCAACTTAAGAACTCCGGCAATCAGCTCTTTCTTAGCTCCGTGGTCCCACATCTTGCCGAGCGACTCCGGAATCGCGCCCCATTCATACTCAGCCGCGCCCATGTAGTCGAACGCGAATATTTTGCTGAGCGTCGCGTATGCCTTCTTGTTCAAGCCTCCGTGCTCGAGGCCAGCCCCGAAAGTGAAGGGATTGCAGAGGTCTTTTTCGCGCGGTATCTCCAGCCTCTGTATCAGCCTGGTCTGGTTCATGGCGCTCTCCCTCCTCAGCCCGTCCAGCTGCGCCGCCTCGGTTTCGGTTTTTGCCTTCTGTCCCTCTTTTGTCATGCCGCTCTATCTCCTCCCTCTGCGGTCCTGCCATCGCGGCCTGCCCTGCTGCTGGCCCTGCGGCCTCTGCTGCCTTCGCGGGCCTGGAGTCCACTGCGACGGCTTCCTCGGCAGCTTCTCCTTCTCCCTTATCTTCGCCAAGCTCTTGTCTATCTGCTCGCGAAGCTCCTTGCCTATGAACCTCTTTGTGATCGCGTCGGCGCGCGCCGCTATGCTCAGCTTGGTGGCGAAGAGCCTGGCCACGCGGCCCTTGCTCCGCCTGTCAGCCTCCGTGACCTCCTTGAGCTTGAAGAGAACCCCGTACTTCGGCGGCTTGCTTCCTGAGCGCAGGTGCCTGAAGAGAGCCTTCTCGGCTCCCAGCAGCTGCAGCGTTCCGCTCGGCATCATAGCCAGCTTGTTGAGCGAGCCAGCCTTGCTGAGCAGCTCCGCCGCAAGCTTGTAGTCGACAAGATACGACACGTTTGGCATCAGCTTGGGCACGCTCTCCTTCAGGTATGCGTCGATCTCCTTCTCAGTGTTCATCAGCTCCAGCTCGGCGTTAGCCACGGTGCTCAGCGCCTTGAACTCTATGCCCTCCGGCTCGGCGCCTATGCTCTGCTTTATCCTCTCCAGCATTCCGCTGCTGCCGTCGCCGAAGAACTCCCTTAGCGAATCCTCGCTCGCCTGCTTCTTGTTCGCGCCAACCATGAGCACGAACCTCGTGTACTTCTCCGCGCTGGGTATCATCAGCTCGGGGAAGTAGATGCCGTACCACTCCTCTATGCGCTCGTGCAGCAGGTTCCTTGTCTTCTCTATCTCGTTGTAGGCGTTTATCGCCTGCGCTATCGAGTGCTCGCCGGTCGAATAGGCCTTGCTGACCGCTTCTTTTGCCAGGCCTATAATCCTGCTTCTCTTCTCCTCCTGCGTTTCAACCAAAAAAGCCCCGAATAGATATCGCGCTTAGGCTATAAATATGTTGCCAATGCTCAGGAGCCCTGGATTACGTCGTTGGTTCCGCTGACGCTCTTGTACGCTACCGTAGTGTTCTGAAGCACTATGAGGTTGTTGTTCCCGCTGGCCGTGAGGTTGCTTATCCTGCTGTTCACGAACTCTACGCGGTTGTAAGTGCCGGTGATGTCGAGAACCGCGTTGCTATCGTACATCGTGACGTTGTTGTAGTTGCCTGCGATCTTCAGCGTGGCGGTGCTGTTGAAGACCGCGATCTGGTTCTGCGAGCCCGTAGAGGAGATGTTGATGAACACGTTAGACAGCGTGAACAGCCCTGCTGTGTTGTTCTTTCCGCTCACGGACACGCTCTTCGTAGTTGCCGCCAGGTCGAGGCAGCCTCCGTTGGTGTTGCCCGAGAGCTTGTAGTTGCTGCTTGTGTAGTTGGTAGCGTTGAGCGCGAAGACGCCCACTGCGGTCTGGTTCGCGTAGGTGACGTTGACAACTGCGGCGCAGCCGTTCGAAAGCGTGGTTACTGAAACGTTTATCGCAGACTGGTCAGGGCCCGAATAGGTAAGCTTTGGAGCCGCTCCGGGCTGCGGCGTAAGCGTAAGCGTAGCCAGGTAGAGAGAGTAGCCGAATATGTCGAAGCTCGCGTTTATCGAGTACGGGCCGTTCGACCTGTAGTTGGGCGTGAAGAGAACTAGCCCTATCTGAGGGGTCGTGTACCTGCCCGTGGAGGTTATGTAGCTGCCAACGAAGTTCTGCGGCTGCGCCGTGGTGCAGTCGCCGCCGTTGAAGCCGCAGTAGCCGACGTGTGCTGTGAGATTGCCGCTCGAGGAGCTTCCCGGCTTCTGGAACGTGGCAAGCTTTGCGAAGCAGACGAAGACCTGGCCAGGCATTATCTTGCCCTTTGTGCACTGCGCGCTTGTGGACTGGCCGTCGAGGCCCACGTTGAGACTCATGCCTGTTATTGGATACTCTTGGGAGTTGCTTCCCACTAGGGCGAACATTGTAGAGGTTGAATTAGAGGTTACAACTAGGTCGCTGCACGCTATCCCGAGATCGAAGTTGCAAGTTGTGCTAATCACGCTTGCCACTCCGTTCCCTATGCCGAGTAACGTGTATGCGGCACCGACTATTACGCTTAGACCGGCCACGAATGTCAACAGGAACTCTATTGACACCTGGGCCCTAAGCCCACCGTGCGTTTCCCCCACCCCACCGAACTGTGACGCCTGATAGTACTTGTGCGTTTCCGAGTATTTAAAGATTGGTATAAGCTTCGCTATACCATGTACTCGTGAAAGCCCGGTGGGCGCGTTTTTGTCGTCAGCAGCGGCGCTGTAGCTGCCTTTAGCGTGAATGAACTTGTGAAACATGAAACCATCATCTGATCCTCACCCTCTGATGCTCTTCCGAAACTTTTAAAAACAGTCCCGCATTGCCCATTACCGGAGGTTACACGACAAAAAGCGATGGAAACAGGGCAGGCTAGGTGTTCTGGATTACGTCGTTGACACCGGTGACGCTCTGGTAGAACACGGTGGTGTTGTACAGCACTATCAGGTTGTTGTTGCCTCCGGCCGTGAGGTTGAGCAGCCTGCTGTTGATGAGCTTGACCATGTTGTACGTGCCGGTTATGTCAAGCGCGACGTTGCTGCCGAAGAACGTGACGTTGTTGTTGTTTCCTGCTATCTTCACTGTGGCGGTGCTGTTGAAGACCGCGAGGTTGTTGTAGCCTCCTGTGGAGGAGATGTTTATCGAGACGTTTGAGAGCAGGAAGACCCCAGCGGTGTTGTTCTGTCCGCTAACCTTCACGGTTTTGGTGGTGTTCGACAGCTGATAGCAGTTGCTGTTGGTGTTGCCGCTCAGCTGGTAGTTGCTTCCCGTGTAGTTGGTAGCGTTGAGCTCGACGATCCCTATGCCGGTCTGGTTCGCGTAGGTGACGTTGAGCATCGCGGCGCAGTCGTTGGCCAGTGTGCTTACAGATACGTTGAGCGAAGATATCGAGGGTCCCGAATAATTTACTGTAGGCGCCATGCCGTTGTGCGGTATTACGGTTATGGTGCCGAGGTAGAGCGTGTAGCCGAATATGTCGAAGCTCGCGTTTATCGGCCAGTCCCCGTTGACCTTGCCGTTCGGGGCTAAGAGCTGAAGGCCTATATGGGGCTTCAGGAACCTGCTTGTTGGCGCCGTGTAGGTGCCGATGAAGTTCTGAGGCTGCGCCGTTGCGCAGTCGCCGCCGTTGAAGCCGCAGTAGCCGACGTGCACCGTGAGGTTGCCGCTCGCCGGGTAGCCCGGTTTCTGGAAGTTGGAGAGCTTGCCGAAGCAGACGAAGGTCTGGCCCGGCCTTATCTTCCCGGTGGTGCACTGCGTCCTGCTCACCTGCCCGTCCAGCCCAACGCTGAGGCTCAGCGCCGTTATCGGGTACTCCTGCGCGTTCGTGCCGAGGATCGCGAACTCCGTCGAGGTGGAGTTGGAGCTGAGCACAAGGTCTGAGCAGCTCACCCCTACGGCGAAGCTGCAGCTGCTTGGCGCGGTGTTGCTTACGTTGTTGAACAGCTGGAGGATGAGCAACGATGCCACTATTGCTATGGCGACCCCGAAAGCGAGAGCCGTTATCTCCTCTATCGATACCTGCTCCTTCTCGGTGTGTCTCCCGTGCCTTCCGCCTGCGTTAGCTTTGTTTCTAGCCATGCCCCCGCTCCAAGCATGCTCACTTACTCATATGCTGTACTCTTCCTTTATATAAAAGTTCATATAAAAGTTGCCATCGGGCTGCACGCATCGGATTAATAATTGCTCTGCGTAATTAGTTTGTTTTTATGCCGACAAAACAGGAGAGCAGGGCAAATGACATAGCTGCGAGGAGGGGCATATACTTCCAGGCGTTCGGGATATACGACGGAATAGCGGGATTCTACGACTACGGGCCGATAGGGGTGAGGATAAAGAGAAAGTTCGAGGCGGCGTGGCGCGCCCTGTTTGTCGAGAGGACCGGCGCTCTCGAGATAGAGAGCACGAACATAGTGCCTGAGGCGGTGCTGCGCGCGAGCGGGCACCTTGCAGCGTTCACCGACCCGATGATCGCGTGCACCGTATGCAAGACGCCGTACAGGGCAGACAAGCTTCTCGAAGAGTACTACGGGAAGAAGGGCAGGAAGGACGAGGGGGCGAAGGTCAAGAAGATGAGCACCGAGGAGATGGGCAGGCTCATAGGCGAGCACGGGATAAAGTGCGAGAGGTGCGGCAACGCGCTCGGCAAGGTCGAGAGGTTCAACATGACATTCAAGACGCAGATCGGGCCGACGTCTGGAGGAAGCGCCGCGTACCTCAGGCCCGAGACCGCGCAGAGCATCTTCGTCGACTTCATGCACCTTTACAAGACCTACGCGCTGAAGCTTCCCGCGGGCGTGGCTCAGATAGGCAGGGCCTACAGGAACGAGATATCGCCGAGGCAGCAGCTCGTCAGGCTCCGGGAGCTGACGCAGATGGACCTCGAGCTCTTCATCGACCCCGACCAGGACCCCGACGAGATACTCGGATTTGACATGAAGTCTGTGCTCAGTGAGAAGGTGAGGTTCATGGCGAAGGGGGGCGAGGAGGAGAGGCTGGCCAGCCTTGATGAGCTTCTGAAGAAGGGCTCTATACCCAACAAGTACCTCGCGTTCCTGATCTACCTGCAGGAGAAGCTGATGCAGGAGCTTGGAGCGGACAAGAGATCCTACAGGTTCCGCGAGCTGGAGAAGGAGGAACTGCCCCATTATTCGAAGGGCAATGTGGACCTTGAGATGAAGACATCATACGGATACATCGAGCTTTCGGGCACTGCGTACAGGACCGACTGGGACCTCTCGCAGCACTCAAAGGAATCAGGCAAGGAGCTAACGGTGCTGACCGAGACGGGAAAGCGGCTGGTTCCTCACGTGGTGGAGATGACCATGGGCAGCGACAGGCCGGTCTTCGCGCTGCTCGACAACAGCGTGGTTGACGACGACGGCAGGGGATGGGCCTGGCTGAAGCTAAACGAGGCGATAGCGCCGTACAGGTATGGGGTGTTCCCGCTGCAGAAGGACGACAAGCTGATAGAGAAGGCCAGGAAGGTGTACAGGCTCCTGCAGGAGAAGCGCGTTGACTGCTACTACTCTGAGACCGCGAGCATAGGCAAGAGGTACGCGCGCGCCGACGAGATAGGGGTGCCGTACTGCATTACCGTGGACTACACAACGCTGGACGACGACACCGTCACTGTGAGGGACAGGGACACGACAAAGCAGGCAAGGAAGAAGATCGGAGAGATTTGATGCATAGCATAAAAGTGGGGGACTTCAGCATAAGGCACACGATAGAGAGCGCGCAACCGATAACGTTCTTCGGGGACGAGAAGGGCGACGGAAGCGGGGTGGCGTATCCGCTAGGGAGCAGCCTGATAGAGGTGGAGCAGCGCGGCGACAGCGTGGCCTACGGGGCCTACGGTCCGATAGGCAGGAGGGAGCTCGCGGTCGAGATAACAAGAAGGTTCGGGCTGCGAGACGACATGAAGAGAATATACGCAAGCATAGGAACGGATGCGTTCATGAGGAGCGCGATAAGGAACTACGGCGGAATGAGGATAACCAGGAACGATCCGTGGGAGACGGCCCTGTGCTTCGTCATCTCGCAGTTCAACAACATAAAGAGGATACGCGGGATCGTGAAGAGGCTCATGGCCGCTTACGGCAGGGAGCACGCCTTCTCGGCCGGCAGCGTGAATCTAAGCTTCCGCGAGTTCCCTACAGCGGAGTCGATAGCGAATCGCAGCGCAGACGAGCTCATGCTCCACGGCGCGGGCTTTAGGGCAAGGTACATAAGGTCTGTGGCGAGGGAGTGGAGTGACGGGAGCGGATTCGGGAAGCTTGGAGGCATGCGGTATGCGGATGCGAAGGAGGAGCTGATGAAGCTGGACGGGGTGGGCGACAAGGTCGCCGACTGCATACTTCTCTTCGGATACGGCAGGCTTGAGGCATTTCCTACCGATACCTGGATCAAGCGCATAGTGGAGCACGTCTACTTCGGGGGCAGGAAGCAGAGCATACGCGCGATACACGAGTTCGCTGACGAGAGATGGGGCGGCTACGCAGGCTACGCGCAGCAGTACCTATTCCACAGCGGAAGGCTGATGAAGACCGGAAAGAGGCGCGCGGCGCCAAGGATTGTTGCCGCAGCGAGTGTTTGATATGGCAGGAATGCGGGAGATGGGAAGGATAGAGAGCAGACTCTCGGCGCTGCAGGAGAGGAAGGACAGGGTGCTCTCTCTGTCGAGGGAGATGGTTAGGCTCGCGGGCAGGAGCATAACGCTGATGCACGCGAAGAGGCTGGGCGAGGCGTCGAGGATCATGTCGAGGATGTCTGCCCTTTCAAGGAAACTCAAGAGGGAGGAGCGCGGCTTTGAGTTCTTCTCGACGCAGGCGCACCAGGAGTACGTCGAGGCACTCGCCTTCTATAATATACTAAAGAAGGGCGAGCTCGCCACGATGAAGGAGCTAGGGGTCGGAGAGGTGCCCTACCTCCTCGGCATTATGGACCTTACAGGCGAGCTGAAGCGGGAGGCGATAGATGCGATAAGGGACGGTGATTATGAATCCGCAGACGGGTACTACTCGCTCATGAAAGGCATATACGACTCCACGAGGGCGATGCGCTTCGCAAACTCGCTTGTTCCTGAGTTCAGAAGGAAGCAGGACACGGCCAGGATACAGCTGGAAAGCATCGCGGGCGAGCTCGCATCTTCTGGGCGCAAACCGAGATACGTTTAAATTACTTACCATTTCATTATGTTAGAAGATTCTAGGGAATGGGAAGATGAATAACAATAATAGAAGGTTTGTGAAAGCGCAGAGCGCGATGGAGTACCTGATGACCTACGGATGGGCCATACTAATCATCGCAGTGGTGCTGGGAGCGCTGTTCTCCCTCGGAGTGTTCAGCAGCAGCAACCTGCTCGGCACGGCATGCATCGCATACTCGGGCTTCGAGTGCACGAACCCGCTCCTTCACAACGGAGTCTTTACGGCCACGATAGGCCAGTCAACAGGAACCAGCTGGACTTCTACGAACCTGATATTCATTGGATCGGGAGGCGGCACACCCACCGAAGCCTCATTCAACGCCTTCGGAACAAACTCGATAACATGCCCGCCTGACACCGTGTCCGGAGGTCTTAGCACTGGTTCATCGACAACATTCACCACGTACAACTACCTCACGGGCGCCACGACATGCAGCGGTATGCCAACCACCCTGGGCCAGGCTGAGGCCGGGACGATCTGGGCGCAGTACAACACAGCAAGCGGAAGCGGGCTGATATCCCAGGTGGCGACGATCAACATAAAGGCAACATAATAATTAGAAAGGGTACGAGCTATGAAAACTACCTTTAAAACCAGGAAAGCGCAGAGCGCGATGGAGTACCTGATGACCTACGGATGGGCCATACTAATCATCGCAGTGGTGCTGGGAGCGCTGTTCTCCCTCGGAGTGTTCAGCAGCAGCAACCTGCTGGGAACAAGCTGCATCGCATACTCCGGATTCACCTGCACAAGCCCGCTCCTTCACAGCTCGTCATTCACAGCTACGGTAGGACAGGCAACCGGGACAACGTGGACCGCGGCAAACATACTGCTTGTAGGATATGGAGCAGGCACGCCTGCGGCTGCGGCTTTCGCAGTAGCTGGATGCTCCGACCCATTCACCAACGGCATCACCAGCGGCCAGACTGTGAACGTGATCATGACAAGCTACGCTTCCACCACAACAGGATGCACCTCCCTGTCAACCAACTACGGAAGCGTGGGAAGCGCGTTCGCCGGGAGCCTCTGGGCCTTCTACACGGCCAGCGGAACAGCAGGCCTGACAACGCAGCTTGCGAACCTGAACGTCAAGGCGTCATAGCCCTCCGTTCATCCTTGGCTTCTGACCCTCCTTGATTAGCTTCAGAACCTCCATCAGCTCGTTGGCGCTCAGCAGCGGCTTCCTCAGCCTGTCGGTGTCGTCTATCGCTATGCGCGGGCATGCGGTGTTGACGAAGGCGTCGAATTCCAACATGTTGTTTATCGACTCGAAGTCGAGCGTGTTTGATATGAGGATAGCCGCGGTAATGCCCGCGCTCTCTATCCTCTTCTTCAGTATGCGCGCGAGGTTCATGTTATACTGCCCGTTCTTCGTGCTTACAAGTATTCCAAAGTTCCTGGACTTGAGCGAAGACAGTATCTTGCCTCTGCTCCTCTTCCTGTACGTCTCGCGCATCTCATCCATGCGCCATACCCTGCGCTGGAACGGGTCGACCGCAAGGAAGGGTTTCGTTGTCTGCAGCAGGGCGCCGAGCGGGTGGAAGATGCCGCCGCCGAAGTAGACGAACGCGTCAACGCTCCTGTCGATGACCATGACGTTGCCATCGTCGCAGCCGAGTATCTGGCCGTTCGCCTTGGCGAAGCCGTTGGGCCTGTTCAGCACGACCTCCCTGCCGCTCTCCTCGTAGAAGCGCCTTATCGCATCGAGCTGATGCAGGTGCTGCACCGTTGTGAGCAGGCAGATCTTCCTCATGCCTTCGAGCTGCCTGAGCGACTCGGGCAGGACGTCAAGGGGCGCATCGATGAGGTAGGGCACGTACTCGACGTTGAAGTCCACGTGGTGGAACTCTGAATGGCCGAAATGCACGAGCTTCTCGGCTCCTACCTTCTTCGCCTCGTCTATCGCGAGGTCGCACGCGCCGAAAGTGGGCGACGCAGATATTATGACCTCATTGCCCTCGCTCTCGAGCTTCTTCGCGTGCTTGAGCGCTTCCTGCTTCAATCCCTCAGGGAACTGGAGTAGTATTCTCATGCAATCATCTCGCAGGCCATGAATAAATCCTTTCCTATAAAGTGCAAGTTTATTAAGAGGGAAAATGTCATTGGAAGCATGGTGGTGAAGGCCGATGGCACGAAGAGGAAGCCTCATTGGTTCCTTGCAAAGGGCCAGGCAGAGGTGTGGGAGCACAACCTGAAGGAGCACGAGCGTTCAATTGAGGACCCGGCTTATGAGCCCGAATGGATGCTGTTCCGGGTCAAGAGACCTGGGGAGCGTGCTTCTGGCTTGACTGCATGACTATCGCGTATGTGCCAGATAGCTTATCCTTCGCCCTTCTCAGGGCCTCGCGCGCCACATCTTTGTTCGCCGCGTTCGTCTTAAGCTCTAAGACGGCATCGCCCTCGAAGATCCTGGCTGCGACCGCGGCTGGCTTTCCGAAAGAGAGAGTCATTCCCTGAGAGACTCGGTCAGCGCCGGCCCCCGTGGCGAACTTCTTCTCGCGCACGACGTTGTGCGGGAACGGGACGACGCGCATGAAGTATGCGCCTGGCGTCTCGCGTTCGAGGTACTTGTTCGCGGCCTGCCTTGCGGCCTCGATTGCGTTCGACCTCAGCTGAACGTTCTGCCTTGACTTAAGTGTTAGCATGAGATCGTAGGAGTCGTCCCTCACTCCCATGTTGAAAATCAGCAGCGATGTCCTGGGAAGAGCCTTGATGTAGTTCTTCTTCGGCTTCTTTATCGAGTAGCGCGCCCAAGCCTGGCTGTTGATCTTGCGCACCGTCCTTCCTGGTCTAAGCTTCATGCTGGCTCACCTAGTTAGCCTACAGATGTTGTTTTGAAGCTATTTATGGCTTTCTACTTCTTCGCCGCCTCGAACCTTTTCGCCACGTCCTGCCAGTTGACTATGTGCCACCAGTTGTCTATGTACTTGGCGCGGTCCGGGCCAACGTCTATGTAGTAGGCGTGCTCCCACACGTCGAGGCCAAGTATCGGGACCTGGCCCTGCGTCACGGGGGAGTCCTGGTTGGGCGTGCTCGCAAGCGCGAGCTTTCCCTTGTCCACGACGAGCCATTCCCAGCCTGAGCCAAATATCTTCTTCGCGCCATCGCTGAACTGAGCCTTGAACGTGTCAACGCTCCCGAAGCTCCTGGTTATCTCGTCTGCCAGGGGCCCCGAAGGCTGCTGGTCCTTCTTCGGGCTCATCATGAGCCAGAAGAGCGAGTGGTTGTAGAAGCCACCGCCGTGGTTCCTTAGCGCGCCCTTGATGTCGTCCGGTGCGCTCGAATAAGTCTTCAGTATCTCCTCTATGCTCTTGTTCCCCCACTCGGGATGCTTCTCTATGGCAGCGTTGAGGTTGTTCGTGTAGCCGACGTGGTGCTTGTCGTGGTGCAGCTGCATTATCTTCTCGGAGATGTAGGGTTCGAGGGCATTGTACGCGTACGGCAATGCCGGTACTTCAAATTTTGCTATGTTATCACCGAGTTCTGTTAGAGCTAAAAATATTTAACACTTGGGCAGAAAAAAAGCGGACGAAGGTAATGCAGAGCAGAAAACTTAAATACTACGTGATGTAAAGAGCATTAGCTCGCCGGGTGGGGAATGGAACCCACCAAGGCTTTGCGACCTGTCGTTTTCAGACGACACCGCTTCCATAGCGGTTTACCCCGGCTTTGAGCTGCTTTTTCTTTTTTGTTTTTTCGGAACAACACGGGTAGATATGATACGTAAGGTTTAAATATTTACTTAAGTAAAAGATTATCTACTTAAGTAGATGATTTGCTATGAAGGGAAACTGTGACACAAGCGAGATCTGGTCGTTCGTAAAGAGATACGTAAAGATTGCGTGGATTCCGCTCGTGTTATTTACCGGAAAGACTTTCGCAACTGCGTTTTCGTTTGATATTGTAGGGACTCTATCTGGCGTTCAAACGCTTCTTGCACATTTAGGACCCGTCCTTAGTGCGGTATTATTCATAGTCGCGGGCATCTTCTACGCCATCGGCCAACTCTTTCCTGCTACAAAAAGAGCCAACTTCCATTCCACCTCGATAGACATACTGATAGGCGCGATAATCGTCGCGGTCCTTTCCGTGGCGTCAAATGGGCTTGCGCTGGCCTCCTCTCATCTGCTTGTGAACATCACCAATTCCTCGGTGTAGCTGATGAACGCCGCGCCTTTCGGTGCTTACGGGCTGAGCGTCTCGATTTTGCTTGTGAGCATAATGCTCGCAATAGGAGGTGTGGTGCTCGGTGTGGGGCACGCGCTTTCTGACAAGAAACTCAAGGAGTGGGGTAAAAACGAGATCGTGCAGTCTCTGATAAACGGCGCGCTTGTCGGTGGATTTTTGCTTCTGTTCGTCAAAGGAGGAATAATCGGCTCTTTCATAAACTCGTTAACTTTTTCAAACGGAGCTAGTTTCAGCTGCAGTTCGTTCTTGCAGTACAACTCTGCGATATGCTTCGCTTACAACTACCTCGTAGGCCCTGCACAGTTCTACTTCATGGGCGCCTATCATCCCTCAATATTGAGCACCGCATCTCTGGTCATCGCGGGGCTTGTGTCGCTATACGCGGTTCTGGGCGTGTTTAGGTTGTTTCTGAGCCCTGTGCTGGCGCAGATCCAGGGAGCCGTCCAGGTAATGGGCACCGCAGCCATCAGCGCCACGGTGCAGGCGGCGGTTCTGTCTTTCATAGCGGTCAGCGCACTTACCATCATCCTGCCGTCGGGTTTGGTGCTGCGCACTTTCTATCCCACAAGGAAGATCGGCAGCTTTTTGATCGCCTTGACGATCGGCATGTACATCGTGCTTCCACTCACGTATTTGATGAATGCTACAATAGTCGGGCAGTATTCCATCGTGTCCAACCAGACGGGCATTGAGACACTATCGCTCAGCTTAAACGGCATCAAGAGCAGCGCGCTATCCTATGTGAATGCAGGAACAAACAACACCGGGATTATTGCGGGACTGGAAAACATAGGGAACAGCCTTGCGGTGCAGATATCGGACCTGCTGAGCTATCTGTTCAACATAATCTCGTTCTTCATCGTTTACACATTCATACTTCCGGCTTTCAGCCTAATGCTTACCGGGATATCTGTAAAAGAACTTTCGGCGCTGATGGGTTCTGATTCCTTCTTCGGAAAGTTCAGCTTGCTGTGATCGTATGCTTGATCTCGAGGCCGAAAATAAACGTTATTCCTATGCGCTCTACTCCCTCTCCGCGGTAGTGGCCATTGCTAGCCTGATCTCGGGAAATGCATATTTTGCCGTCCTTAGCGCGATTTTACTGCTTCTGTCCGCAGTCTACTTCAATTCAGGCCACATCGTAAACAACTTCCTGATTAAGCACAACATGGTTATCGAAACTTACAATGGCTACAGACTCAGCGAAGGGCTTTCTGCAGCAGTGAAGAGAATAGGAAACGAATATTTTGCCGTTTCCTGCAGTGTGATCACAAATCCTTCCGAAGGGCACGATGGCGAACACATAGCCGCGCTTATTAGAAACGCAGACTGCCCGTTTGAGTTCAGCATCGGCCTGAAAAGCGTGGACAGCGGGAGGCTTCTCGACAAGCTTGAGGAGAGGAGGCGGCTAAAGGAGATACAAATAGCACGTGGCGATCAGAAGAAGTACGACAAGGTAAATGAGCTAAGACGGGAACTCGCACTGATTGAAAGCGAGATGAGAAGCGTAAGGGACGGAAAAATGCTTGCGATAGCAGTTAGGTTGAAGACGTTCGGGAGGTCTGTAAGCGAGTTCGAGGCTGCCAGGGAAGCTGCAAAGAATGCGGAGCGGATTGCGAGCGCGTTCTCAAACGCTTTGGGTTTTGAGCACGAGATACTGAAAGGCGAAAAATTGCTGGAGTTGTTGGAAATAGAACGTGAATCTACATGAGTAGGGCACTTGCAAGCTGGGAATCCGCGTCTGACCTGATCAGGTTTCCGGTTTTTGATATCCAGAATGAAGCACAGGTATTTTCCGGGGCAGGAAAATGCGTACTTGTGGGCATGATGCACAATCTTCCATTCTTCCTCGACCTTGATGCGGCGGTAAATCCTCATGTGTTTATATGCGGCATTACTGGAAGCGGCAAGACGTACCTGATGAAGAACCTCATGCTTAAACTGGCCCTCTTCTCAGACGCCGAGATATTGCTGATTGATTTCACGGGAGAGTATGAGGCGTTCGCAAAGACAACCTCGCTTGTGCGTTATTCAAACCTTAAGGGCGCAGGGGATGAAAAGACAAAAACTAAGCTTGCAGACGAGATACTGAATCAAGCACTCGAGAGGATGAGGCACGAAGATTTGGGTAGGAAGCGAGTGTTTGTGATGCTTGACGAAGCTTGGAAGCTTCTTGGGAGCAGCAAACCGCTGATTACGCTCCTGCGAGAAGGCCGAAAGTACGGGTACGGCTTGCTGTTCTCATCGCAACTCATAGAGGACGTAGACATAGCCATGCTTTCGAACGTGGCCACCGTATTCGTTTTCAGACTGCAAAACAAGCAAGGGCTTAACAAATTGGCTGGAAACTATGGTCTGAGGCAGCGGCAGGTGGAGCTTATCCAGGGGTTGGGGGTGGGCAGTTGCGCAGTACTGCAAATGCAAAAGTCCGGAAAGCGAAGCTTTTTCCATATCGAAAAAGTCCACGGCATGGAAGCGGACGAAACTATCAAGCTAAAGAATGGTGCCAAAATGCAAATAGAAATCACAAGAAGAAAGTTTGAGGAGACTGTAGGAAGCGTATGCCCAAAAGATGTCGTATCTGCCGCAATTGCGATGTCTGAGCGTGAAGGATATGTGGATCTCGCTTTTCTCATAGATTTGTTTCTAAAGAACGGCACAGACAGCAGAACCGTTCTTGCCACGTTGCGAAAGTTAGGAATAGATGACGCATCTGCAGCAGAGTCTTTCGCGACAGTGCTGTCTCAGGCAGGCAAAACAAAAGTGTAGCCAATGAAAGACGAAAACTATCTTTTTAGTAGAATCTGCATCGATGCCGATCTCAGGACCGGAGTCGGACATGTGAAAAAGTTGCTAAGTAATTATCCAAGCATGCATCTGATTAAGGAAGGGACTTTGCTCTCGTATTCGATAAAGAACGATGGCGGGCCCTTTTTCACCGTTGATTTCGAACACAGCAGAATTTCAATAACCGTGCATTCGAAAGAAACTCCATCATTTTATTTGCAGGAAACCGTGCTGAGGCTGCTATCGATCTTGCAGATCGTATCGGAAAACTATGAGGTAAAGATCAGGTCATTGTATCCTTATTTGATAATGGTTTTGGCGGTGCAGCAGCTGCGTGTAACGCAATCTAAGAAACCTATAGCGGCAATCTGCATGCCGGACATTGTACTTTCGAAGAGGCTTATCGCATTGCTTAACGAAAATACGCGCATAAATGCTGAAAACAGAAGATTACTTGCTGATCTTCGGAAGGTTTTGCTGAGAACAGTATCTGTCTATGCCGCATCGGGTTTGAGTCTTGATGAGATTTCGTCAGAACTTGGAGTGGATAAGGCAAGAGTGATTGATGCCATTGACAGGGCTCCAGATCTGGGCCAAAGGGTTGTGCGCACGGGGAAGGGTTCGTTTAACATTGTGAGAATTTGACAAGCTTGATTGAAGAATACATTGCACAGTTGGCTCCGATACTGATAGGATTGGTGTTCTTGATGGTCATTCGATTAGCGGTGACGAAAGAGGACAGATTATTGATCAGAAGCACGACTCCGGGGATTGTGGTCGACAGCGCAGATTCACCAGAAACAGAAAAGCCTGCAAGGCATGAAATCTTTTACGATTCGCTGATTGCAGGAGGCATATTTCCCAAAAACCTGTCTATAAATGCGCTGGAAAGAACTGCTGCAAGAAGTTTGGGAGTAATCGACATCGCTAATCTGTCGAAATTTAAAAAAGAGCTCATTAGATCAGACCACAAGAAGCTTTTGGTGCATGTTCACGACGTCACAACGCCGCTTATGCAAATACTGTCATTTGAAGGCAACTCTGGTTTCTTGCTAAGCTATCTTGCCGGATACAGGCTTGAGTTCGAGGTGGTGTAATGGGAATAGGAGGCACGCTTGATGCTTTAGTATTGAAAGCCAGCGCGATAATATCAAGTGTTTACGTATCTGCTCTTATGCTTATGATGGTGCTGCACGGAGAAAACGATGCGGTGAATAAGCAGGCGGTAGGATTCATCGCTCTTTTTTACATAGCCCTGCTCGTTTACCTGGTGATGTGATGCGCAACATAGCGAAGATCTACAAGAGAGGGTTTATGGAAAGAAGAGGCATCGCGTCGTTAGCTGTGCTAACTAGCGTTTCTATGACTTTGAGCGTAATTCTTGTGATCCTGCACACGATTCATTATTGGCCTGCAACAGTACTTTGTGGGATTTTCTGCGGAGCGGTGACGTACAGGTACGGTAGGCCGCATGAGGCAAACGTGGCTACCTGGAAAGCCGCAGCGCTTCTGACCATCAACCTGCTGATCTTATACACGGCAATTATAATAGTGTGAGATAGCACTAAAAATCAGAATGGGCCCGGAGAGATTTGAACTCTCGACCTTCCGATTATCAGTCGGACGCTCCAACCAGGCTAAGCTACGAGCCCACGCTTATCTCTCGCAGCTCAGTTTATAATTGCTTTTCTATCTCCAGAGCAGGTTATAGGACAGGCACTGAGCCGAGAGGATGTTGCTGCTCACCGTCTGGTTGTAGTTAGAAGGGGTGAGCGCGTTGAAGAGCAGCGAGTAGAACCAGTCGTAGCTCATGCACGAGGCGCTGTACTTCGGAAGGTCCACGGCCGGAATAACTAGGTACGTGCCGCTGATGACCTCTGACGAGTTGGAGATTGAGAGAGCCAGGTTGGTGTTGTACACCAGGAACTCGGTGTTGTTGGAGATCAGGTCGATCACCTGGTCCTCCGCACCCCTGGCATTGAAGAACCTCCGTTCGCCAAGAACCCGGTTGTTCTGCGACAGCCCCTCTAGGGTGTTGCTGTTCGGCCCGCTCATTATCAGCAGAAGCGCGTTGGTGGAGTTTATCGTGTTGTTTGTCAGAGTTGCGAATATGCTGGTTGCATTAGAGTTTGCTATCACCAGGTAGATGAACTTGCCTTTGGTCAGGACGCCCTGTACCGCTGCGGCGGTCTGGTTGTTGCTGTAGTTGAACTGCTCCACATGCTGGAGTGCCATGGGCGAGATCGCAAGCGCCGTCGAATAGTTGAACGTGATGAGCAGGTAGATTATGCTAAAGGCGAACGCGGCCGCTATGGGAAGCACGTTGACTTTCGTGCTGCGCGCCCTACTCCTGGCTCTCGAGGCCCTCGCTATACCGAGCCCGAAGAACCTTGAGATCAGGATCATCACCACTATCACTGCATAGAACAGAATAACGCCTATGAAGTTGTGGATCAGCAGCGCGGTGGCGTTGGGGCCGTAATCCAGCCACACCATCGATATGCCAAGCATCCTGGCGATATTGAGCAGGAAGAGAAGTAATATTCCTGCAGATACCCACTTTGCCTTGTCGCGCATCTTGCCGTTGAAGAAGAACGCGAGTGGAATCAGGAACAACGCCAGCGCCACGAATATGCCAAGGCTCACGCACGTCTGCCCTATGCCTATCGAGTAGCCGTTTGCGCTGATCGTTATCGGCGCTGAGTACTGCACCGCTGCCACGAACGGCTTCAGTAGGCCGTAGACTATGAGCGTATTGAGCTGCACGAATGCTCCGGACTGTAGAAGCAGAGGAAGCAACACCGCTGGAGAAGCGAGAAGCGAGTAGGCGATCGCGGCCCTGAAGCGCCTCACGTTCTCCGTGCCGAAGGTCAGGGACACGAGTGCGAAGAGGGCAAGCGGCATGAGCAGCATGTCTATCCTGAAGCTGATGAAGAAGATAGAGAAGTAGAGACGCAGTACGATGGCCAGCACGATGAAGAGCGCGAACGCCGCTGCGCCGAAGATCGCGCTCCTCTTGTTTACTTTCGGCTCGGGCCTTGACTTGAGCGAGAACAGCAGGAACAGCGGGAGCATGAGGAGGGGCACTACCACGTACGTTGAGGGGTCTGCATCGCTTACCGTGGCCGAGGTTATGTACAACGACGTGGAAAGCGTGATGATTGTTGCGGCAACAAGGAGCACGGCGGCGATGTTCCTGTTGTAGCGCATTGTATCATCATTGTCCTCAGCCGATATAGACCTCATCAAATTTCAGCAGTTACTCTGTTCTTCACAGGACACGCTAATAAGGAAATCAGCATTATATAAACGTATTGCGGATTGAGAGCATGGAAAGGAGGAGGTTCAGGTACCTTCCGCACACGGCAGACATCGCGTTCGTTGCATACGGCGACAGTTTCAAGGCGCTGATTGAGAACTCGGCGCTGGCAACCATAGGGCTAATGTTCGACACGAAGGCCATAAAGAATGAGAAGGGCACGGTGAAGACTGCGAGAATAACTGAGAGGGCGCGCAGCAGGGAGGACGCGCTGTGGTTCATCCTGCAGGACATAGTCTCGAAAGTTGACCAGAAGAAGCTTAACGCTTTCTCCTTCAAGGTAAACCGCCTGAGCGAAAAGGAAGACGCGATAACGATACGCGGCTGCATCTTCTACAAGCGCGTGAAAAGGTACGTGGCGCTGCTGGACGTGAAGGCGGTGACGCCCCACACGCTTGAGGTTAAGCGTTCGGGAAGGGGATATAGGGCGCACGTCCTTGTTGACGTCTAGGCACAGGAAGCAGGAATCAGATTTTAAAGAGTATGCATTGTATGCTAATCGAGTGGTAGGATGGCGAAAAAGGGAAATGCACAGCTTGGTGGAGCCCTAACCTTCTTGGGCTCTTTGGTGTACCTGTACGTGTACTTTACATGGTACAGCAGCGGATATGCGGCGAGCGGATGGCTGAGCATGGCGTCGTTTTTGGCCCCGTTGATTGTGGGCTTCGCGCTATTCAGCGCAGTGACGCTGTTCTTCATCGGACTGGGCAGCATGGCAGGCAAGATGCCCCATGATGCAAAGAGGACGAAGGACGTGCTCTGGAAGTTCGTGACCATAGCTGCGGTCGCGTTCGTGATAATAACAGGAGGAAGCGGCTGGTACTACTGGGCGGTTCTTGCGCTTCTGCTGACATACATAGGCGCGATGTTCGCGTACTAGAAGGAGCTGCGAGCAACAGGTTTTGCTTTCTTCGCGAATAGCAGAGCCAGGAGAGGGAGTCGAACCCTCCTTTACCGCTCTGCAGGCGGTCGCATAGCCGATCTGCCATCCTGGCGAATGTGTATTTAATCCTTATCAGGGGAATATTTTAAAGGGAAAGGTTCCATGCCCGAGTTATTTGAATCGATGCCAAAGGAGTTCGTCTCAAGCACCTCGTTCTACGATTACAAGACGCCGGTGACCGAGACGCTAGACAAGGTGAGGAAGCAGGGGGCCGTCGTGGTGCTGCGAGACAGGGAGTACTACGGCGTTGTCGACGACAGATCGCTGTTCAGGAACCGCACCCTGAAGCCGCTAAGCTTCTCCAAGAGCTTCTCTGTGGGCAAGCTTGCCAGAAAACTGCCGGTCCTCGATTCCGAGACCTCGCTCGGCATGCTCATAGGCTACTTCCACGACTTCTCTGCCAAGGCGCTTCCGTACCAGGAGGGAAACAGGATAACAGGCGTTGTGAAGCGAAGCGTAGTCGTCAGCACGATACTGTCGCTGCACATGCTTTCCAAGGCGAAGGTATCAGACATCATGTCGTCTCCTGTGATAGGCATAGACAGCAAGGCCAACATCGCTCAGGCTATGAGCACGATGTCGAAAAACAACATAGCTAGGCTTGTCGTCCTGGACGGGAGGGAGAGGCTTCTGGGACTGCTCTCCTTGCGTGACATATCTGACACGCTCACGAAGCCGCAGGAGAAGCTTCCGGAGAGGAAGTCGTACACATTCTCGCCTTCGAACATATCGGTGGACAGCATGATGCAGTCGCCCGTCTTAACCATTGAATTTGACAGGCAGGCAGAGGAGGCGGCGAAGCAGCTGCTCGAGAAGCACGTGTCATCGCTGGTGGTCACACGCAACTCCAAGCCCATAGGCATCGTTTCGGTGAGGGACGTCATAGAGAGCGCTGCAGCCACCACCGCGAAGACGCAGAGCAGGGTCATCGTCTCGGGGCTCGACGAGAGCACGAGGGAGTACGAGCAGGACCTGCGCGACGAGATCAACAGGATGGTCTCGAAGATAGACAGGTTCGAGCACACTGACGTGGACTACATCTCGGTGAACGTGAAGAGGCACAGGGAGAGGAACTATGAGATGCACGCTAGGCTCGCGCTTCGAAGGCGCGGAGTTGTCTTCGCGCACGCCTCGGGCTACTCGCTCGAGAGCACGCTCTCGGCGCTGCTCGCAAGCGTATACAAGCGCGTGCGCGAGAGGAAGGAGAGCTTCCTCAGCGGCAGGAGGCACGCGGAAAGGAGGTATGGGGAAGAAGAGGAAGAGGAGTAGGATGAAGCTGCAGTCGAGTTTCGAGTTGCTGGTAACGCTAGCGTTCGGTCTCGCGATACTGCTCCCTCTGGTCATAATCGCTTTCATACAGCTGGCGGGGGCGAACGCAAACCTCTCTTCGATAGAGTCGCAGCAGGCAGCGAGCAAGCTGGCGAGCGTGGCGACGCTGATCGGCAGCCAGGGGCCGCCCGCGAAGCAGCTCGTGCAGATACAGGTGCCGCCGAACGTGAGGTTCATCTACGTGGGCAACGTCAACAACACCGTGGGCCATGAGATAATCTTCGTGATCACGTCCCCGTCGGGGCTCAGCTACATTACCTCTTACACGCCGGTGAACGTAAGCGGCAGCCTGGGGGGCATAACCTCTACCGGAGCGTATCTCGTGAACGTCACAGCGACCTCGTCGTGCCCCAGCAACAACCAGGAGCCTTGCGTGTACATGACGCCGAAGGTATAGGATGCGCACAATGAAGCTTCAGATCGCACTGGAATACATGATCATATTCACATTCGTGCTCGTCGTGTTCCTCTTCCTCTTTGCGCTCGTGGCAAGCCAGCGTGCGCAGACATCAAGCAGCCAGGTGTACTCGCAGGAACAGCTCATAGCTCAAAGCGTTGCTACACAGATAGACACGGCCCTACGGGCTGGAAACGGCTACACGGCGAGGGTGCCGGTGACTGGAGCGATAGGCACGCTGGCATACCAGCTCCTAATTACAAAGAACGGAGGGGTGATAGTCAACGCCACCGTGGGCAACCAGGCGCTGCAGGCGTTCGCATTCAGCACAGCGAGGAACGTAGTGTCAAGCAGTTCCTACCTTCAGGCAAATACATTCTACTACAACCTGCCCATAGCGAACGGCACGCTTGTCATACAGAACTCGTTCGGGACGATATGCGTTGATTACTACTCCTGCCCGAACTCGAGCACCCAGGCCACGAACGTCAGCCTGTCGAGCCAGGTGGTGCACGCTGCGCAGTTCAACGGAGCGAGCAGCAAGGTAACTATGGGTGCTTTGGGTACAACTAATGTTATTTCTATTACAGCATGGGTCTACTTTACTAGTTTCCCTACGGCTCCTGTCACTGCAGGCATAGCGGGGATTGGTTCTAGTGGGGCGACTGGCGACGGATTTGACCTCGAAATCTGTGGTGCAGGTTATGTCAATGTTCACATACAGAGTCAGGGGAGTCAATGCGCAACAGCGGTACCTCAAATTAGCCTGAATACTTGGGAGTTTGTAGCCGCAACAGAAACAAGTGGCACTGTCACAGTCTACGTGGGAACAACAAGCGGAGTATATGCGACAGGGGTAGCAACAAGCAGGACGAGCCAACCGTTGGCAATTGGTTACGACCCGCTATGTTGTGCGAATGGCTATGCTAATGCACGAATCGCAAACGTCCAAATTTATAATAGCGCCCTGTCTGCATCGCAGGTTCAGCAGCTCTACCAAGAGGGCATAACCGGAAATCCGATAGCTCCAGCCAACGTAGTCGGCTGGTGGCTGCTCAACGGAAACGCGAATGACTACAGCGGACAGGGAAACAATGGAGTTATTAACGGTCCGTTGCTGTTTCCAGCAGTGGCAGAATTGTTTGCAAAAGTCACGAATCAAGTAGGATATGCTATCTCAAACGCCCTCGTGGGGTTCACGACGACGCTAGGTGTGCTCAACGGGAACGCGATTCCTGCAAATCAAGTCTACACAAACTACACAAACGCCAACGGCATCGCGGTCGCGTTCCTCAACCAGCAAGGCAACAACGGCCAGGCGCTGGTGAAGGCAACAGCTTACAATGGAAATACCGCCCTTACCGCCAATCTGGTCGGCTGGTGGCCTATGAATCTCGGGCAGGGAAACACTACCTTTGACCTGAGCGGGAACGGGAATGCTGGCTCTATCGAAGGCGGGGCCGGATGGAGCAATCCCAATTACGTTGCTGGCTTTAATGGAAACACTAGCTATGTAAGAACAAACAATGCCCTATCTACTTCAACGAGCACACTAACTGTTGGCGTATGGGTATACCCGACCGCGAGCGGAGGGAACAGGGGCATAGTAGGACAGGGAGACTTTGGCACCGATTACTGGAATCTGAAAACCTCAGGTACAAAGTATGACTTTGTTATATACGGGATAAAGGACAATACCTTTGGCACCTTGGTGCTAAACAAATGGTCATTCCTCACTGCAACATACAACGGTGCAGTTGTCAATCTGTACGTAAACGGTGTACAGACAGCAAGCTACTCGGAGAGCGCGACTCTTGTCACATCGAACAGTCTCTACTTCGGCTACACTCCTGGCTCTGACATCCCTCCTCTCTACTTCGGCGGAAACATGGCCAACGTACAGGTGTATAACTCTGTTCTTTCACAGCAACAGATATCGCAGCTTTATCAAGAGGGCATCTCCGGCCCTCCGGTCGGAAACATGGCCCTGGACGGCTGGTGGCCGCTCAACGGCAACGCGAACGACTACAGCGGAAACGGGTTCAACGGGACGATTTACGGGAACCTCAGATTCTCATCATCGCCTACCGCTACAGATGGAGGGAATAACGCCACCGGTGTTATTGCCGCCAGCTTCAACGGAGTCGCAGACATAAGTGTCCCTGCTGCAACATCATTGAACGCAAGCAGCATAGCGGTGTCTGCGTGGGTCAACCCCTATGCCTCCGGAGACCAGGCGATCATCTCCAAGTCTAACACGTGCGGAGGTGGGATAGATAACGGCTGGGTCCTTGAGCTGATAAACAACTATCCTTCGGTGTGGATATACGGAGTTACATCCGGGTGGGTAAGCAGCAGCACACTAGCAGTTGCCACAAATGCGCTATCGGATGTAGGCTTCACATACGCTTCCGGACGCCTTACTTTCTACGTAAATGGCCAGAACTCCACCGTCACCACGACAACCTCCAACGATCTGCCGCTAAACGACGTCAACCTTCTCATTGGAAACCAGGGCGCATGCAACCTCTTCCACGGCAACATCTCGAATGTGCAGATGTACAATACAGCACTCACCTCTAGGCAGATGCAGCAGGTATATGGCATGGGCCAGGCAGGATTGCCGCTTGCCAATTCAAGTCTGGTGGCTTGGTGGCCGCTCAACGGCAACTCCAACGATTACAGCGGAAAGGGGAACAATGGAACGGCGTACAATGTAATTTACTCTGCGCAGCAGGCGACGCTACCGAATGCGCCAGTGGTTCTCTCAGGGTCAGGGATAGGCTTAAATGGCGAAAACGGCTACATGAATGTGCCAGCTTCTGGCTCGATAGACTCATGGAGCACGTTTACAATCGGTGCGTGGGTATATTTCAGGTCTCAGGGATTTGAGCATATAGTAGCAGAGAGACCGGTTTCGGGCCCATACAATTTCGATTTATGGATGGGTGCTACGGGGTACAAGCTCAGGCTGGGCATATATGCTGGAGGAGGGCAGATTTATATGACGGACGCGCAGCCGGGAACAACAATGCAACCAGGAACCTGGTACTACGTCGTTGGAGAATACGATGGCACCGATCTTTACACATACCTAAACGGCGCCCTCGACTACACTCTCGGCGCAAGCGGAGCGACAAACCAGGGAAGTGAGGCGCTTACGGTAGGCAGCGCGGCGTATGACGGAGGTCACTACTGCAACTGCGCAATAAGCAACGTGCAACTCTATAACTCTGCGCTTTCGAGCAACCAGATAGAGCAGTTGTACCTTTCGCAGACGCCTCCAAGCGCGAGCGCTGTGATACCGCTGAGTTGGTTCCCATGAAGGCACAGTTCTGGTCGTTCGATGTCATCTTCGCCATGATCATATTCGGATCGGCGCTGATACTCCTGACGTTCGTCTGGGTGAACATCAGCAGCCAGTACGACACCGCGTACAGCTTCGGACTGGAGACCATGCAGGCTCAGCTGCAGAGCCTTCAGAGCAGGATACTCTCACAGGGCGTACCTTCGGACTGGAACTCTGCGGTGAATATCACGAACACAGGCACATGGTCCAACGTGAGCGTCGGCCTCGGTACGGGAGCGGGAAGCGCGCTGTCGATGAACAAGATCGCCACTCTCGCGGCCATGTCAAACTACAACACAATCACTTACCAGTCCACCAAGCAGCTGCTAGGGGTGGGCTACGACTGGTACATTGCTATAAACTACAGCAATTCGACTCTTGCCGCGGGGCTTTACCCCTACACAAGGGATCCCTATGCGATTCAGGTGGCGAGGCAGTCTGCTGTGCTGAACGGCGTGCCAGTGAGCGTGCAGATAATACTCTGGACTAACAAGAGCTTCGGTGTTAGCTGATGAAAGCGATAGTGTTCACGATGGATGCGATATTCTCGCTAGTCATAACCATGGTCGGCATATCCATACTCCTCTTCTTCCAATTTTACAACCAGTCTGCATACAATCTGCACTACTCCAACGCACAGACCATATTCGCCAATCTCGCCTCGACAAGCGTGGACTCGGTGCGGAACAGCAGCGCAATCGCGAGGTCGCTCTCGAACCAGTACATGGGAGCGAACGAAACGTGGCCGATGTTCATGAACGGTCAGTTCTCGAACAGCAGCAACCCGATAGGGCCCCTGTATCCGATATTGGAGTATACGTTCAGCCCCGGCAATACGATAATGACGGGCATCGTAGCTGGTTATGGAAACATCTATTTTGCTGCAAACTCCATTCTCTACGCCGTCAACGCGACAACCAACAGGACGGTCTGGACCACGAACACGATCTCCGACGTGGTCAGCAACCCTGCTCTTTACTACGGCTCGATCTTCTACGCTAATGCGACAAACCTCACCGCAGCGAACGCGGGCACAAATACCATCGTGTGGAGCACCAACTCTATAAAGAGTACGTCAATCACCACGCCGCTGCTCGTATACGACAACCTCGTGATATTCGGGAGCAGCAACAATAAGATAAACGCGTACTTCGTGAACAACGGCACAAGCGCCTGGTCAGAGAGCATAGGCGCAACGCCCGTATCTATGACCATCGCAGGCGGCAGTCTGGTTATCAAGACAGACACGAACGTCATCTATGTTGTAGCGTATTCTGGATCGCTGCCTCCGGTGACGCTGACAACCATCACGTTCTCGTCAGGCATTTTGCCTACAGGGATGGCGTACGGGGCCAACATAATATATTTAGGCAGCGGCACAACCGCGAACGCGATACTTGTAAACGGAACGACAATTAGCGGATTCCCTCTTGGTGAAGTTTCCACTGTCTCCGGAGTTGCCACCTACAAGAATTATACCGCATACCAGACGGGCAGTACGGTCACTGTTGTTTCGCCTACCGGCGCCACTGACTGGCTCGCTTCGGTTCCCTCGTACTTCGGTGCCAACGTGGTCAACGCCACTCCTGTGGTTTCTGGTCAGATGGTGTATACGCTTTGGGACAATGGCATAGCTGCGGAGAACCTGACAAGCGGGTCGCTGAAATGGTTTGCGCGCGTGTCTGGCGCACCGTCATACTCTTACATGACGCTCGCCTACGGCAGGATCTACATAGAGGTCAACAACCGCATCTACGCCTATGGCTCTTGCTACTCGCCGGTGCACGCGACGCTGCTCTACGCTTTGGCCACGATGTCGTACAACGGTCAGGGAGGATGCGAGACAGCGCTGTTGAACAGCGTGTACCCTTCTGCAAACTACACGCTGTTTGCAAATTCACCGTCTACGAATACCATCGAGGCCGCTAGTTTCAACGGGGCAAGGGGATACATGATTGCTAGGAATATGGGAGCGCTGAACACTTCCTACGTGAGCGTCTCCTTCTGGGTAAACATCAGCGCATACAATCCAAGTGGGGATAGGCTCGTCAATTACGGAGACAACGGCGGCTGCCTATCACCCACAACCTACTGTGGCTGGTTCTCGTCCCTGACAAGCTCTAACACGATACAGTTCTCCATAATGGCCAACGGGATGGAGATTGACGCTAACGGCCCTAAGCTCAGCCTGAACAAGTGGTACATGATAACTGGGACATACAATGGAACGAGCGTGGACGTGTACGTCAACGCAAATACGCCCTCCACGAACAGCTTCACTGGCGTAATATCCCCGGCAAGCACTAACATCAACCTGACCATAGGGGCCGGAAGGCCGAGCGATTCGAGATACTTCACGGGCAACATGGCAAACGTGCAGATCTACAGCCAGCCGCTCGGAGTGCAGCAGATAGCCGCGCTCTACAGGGGAGGCGCGGCAGGAGTCCCGGTAAAGGGCTACGGCTTGGTGTCGTGGTATCCGCTTAGGGGCGACACGAACGACTACGCGGGCTTCAACACCGGATTCGCAGTTGGCAGCATGAAGTTCGTCACTAAGACATACGCCTCGCCTGCGTTCTCCAACGCTTACGAGGTGTCGCGAGCCAGCACCCTGCTGCCTGTGCTTAACTACACGAGCGGAGTCGGCAACACAATAAGCGTTGGCATATATTCGTGGGAATGAAGGCATGAGGTTCGGAAACAGCAAGGGACAGCTGATGACGCTGATAATGCTAGTCGTATTCATACTCATGCTTGCCGAACTCTTCGCCTTCGCCCTCATTAACATAAGCTCTAATAGCATCTCGCAGTCGCTGACGCTGACATCCTCTTCGGCAAACTACGGCAACCTTTTCAGGCTTAGCGCAAATAATTTTGCGTATGCAAGCCTGAGCAGAGCGATAGCAACGCTCGCAAACTACGAATCCACGCCAGCATACAGGAAGGGCAACTTCATCACAAACACAAGTCTCTATCTGTCGTATCTTGTGACGAACGGCGTTCTGCCCAACGATACATCAGGCTACCCGCAGAACGCGATGGGCAACCTGACGCTGAAACTTTACAACATTTCCGTGGCGAACGTTATAGGCTTTGGATCGCAAGCGGTGACAATAAATGAGACGGAGCCGATCGTGTTCCAGACCGACCCATACCACATAAGAGTGGCATATACAGAGAGCATAGCTGTCAACACCTCGGGCAACGATTACAAGTATACCATACCTGTGAACGTGTCCCTTCCTCTGAACGGCACCCCTGATCTCCTCTACTCGCAGCAGGGCATCACGAGCCAGATCAGGTTCGCAAGCATGGCAAACCTTACCTCGGCAATAGGGGGAATGGCCACATCCGGAAACACGCTCGCATACGGCTACGGCACAGTCTACTGGCTGCCAAGCAACTCGGTCAGCGGCGCAACGTGCTCCTCCATACCGGGCGCAATCTCCTCCGCGTCAGTCAGCGGAAACATTGTGCTTGCCACATACAACGCGATAGGCCTTGAGGGATGCGAGAACAACTACGCGGGGCTGATAGCCTACATTGCGCCAACGACCCTGCCGACCGTTGCCTACCTCATATACCCAAGCTCGTCAAACTTCCTGCAGCTCATACCTACAGGTACGCGTGTGCTTGTATACGGTCCTATGCTGGAAACCTTGAACATCGAAGGCCTGAGGAATGCGATAACGAACGGCTACTACTTCGCGTCGCCGTTCACTCCCTCGTACCTTGACAGGGCCGATGGCAACTTTAACACGCAGTCGCCGAACGGCATATTCACCTTCTCGAACTACAACACGCAGGCAGCGTATTTCAATGGCGGTGGCCATATTACGACGCCGCTGCTTTCGGGGCTGACCACAAACACAATTACAGTAATGGCGTGGTCTGATAGTTATGGACCTACGGGTGGTAGACAAGAGATTATAGCTCATGAGTCCCAGACGGGCTGTGACAATGGGGGAGTGGGAGGCAGCGGTTTCATACTTTCTGCACCTAATGAGGGAAACGACATCATAGCATGGTTCTGCCTTTATAATGCCGGGTGGTCGTGGTACAGCGCGGAGGTACCGTTTTCAAACTATGGATACAACAAACAGTTGTTAATAGCAGGCACATGGGACGGTAGTAACATCAAGCTCTATGTTAATGGAGCACTTGTTGCGACAACAGCGTGTTCTGGATGCGTTTTTGTAGACCCAACAACTGACGGGCCCGGAATAGGTGCCAACGACGGTGGCGTGTACACGTTCAACGGAGAGATATCAAACGCCCAGATTTATAGTAAATCGCTATCTGCACAACAGATAATGAAAATTTACCAAGAAGGCATATCTGCTTTGCCGATAAGCAACAATAGGTTGGCAGGCTGGTGGCCGCTCGACGGCAACGCGAACGACTACAGCGGTCAGGGAAACAATGGAGCCGCGACGGGCGTTACATACACACTGCTCCAGAACTACAGCCGCGATAGTATACTAAACACTCCTGTGCCAACGAAGCTCTCGCCAATACCCGGAATACTGTCGTGCACCTCTACTGGCAACTGCGCCTCTAACACGCTGCCGAACCTGTATCTCGGAACAATGCCGCTGGAGGTGCAGAGCGGGCACATGCAGACAGCGAACTTAAACGGGCAGAGCAGCAGTATAGAGGTTCCTTATGCGTCTGACATTGCGCTGACCGGCAATTTTGCGATAGGATGGTGGTTCTCCAGCTCTTTGTCCCCAAGCACAACATACGACCAAGAGATGGTTACCTCTAGGTGCCAGACAGATACAACATTTGACATGCAGCTTGAGAATACGGTATTACACGGTGACATAGGAACTGGGACGGGAACATGGCTGTCTACTGGCGTCAATTATGCATTTACTCCATTGCAAAACACGTGGTACTTTATCGAAGTCGTATTTGCAAACACCGGGTGGTCCATATTCCTTAACGGAAAAAACGTCTCATATGGCACGTATACAGGCAATCCAAGCCTCTTAGACAGCAACGACAACCTTAACATCGGCGGGGCCTGCGGCGCGAACCTCTTTGATGGAAAAATTGCGAACATGCAGTTGTATAACACGGCCATTGGAGCAAACGAGATCTATACGCTCTACCAGGAGGGCATCGGCGGCGCGCCGATAAATCTGCAGAACCTCGTCGGCTGGTGGCCGCTCGACGGCAACGCCAACGACTACAGCGGCTTCACAAATAACGGGGTTGCGACAGCGGTGACGTATCCCTACTTTTCAGGCACCTACAACGCGCCAGGGCTCTCGACCATCGCGACCTCGGCGAACGAGTGGCAGGCGCTCGGGCTGGCGACGCCACAGTAGTCAGCTGCACGAGACTCAGAGATACACGATGTGAATGAACCTGATGCGCATCCCGCCTACCTTTTTCTCGCCCAGAAGTTCTTTGTGACAACTTTTCTACTTCCTCAAGTAAGGCCCTGCAACGGCTGCGCTGTGGTTGATTGGCGCAATCAGGCTCCGCTTATGCTGGTGAATATTCCCCCTATCAGTGCTGATACCACGAAGAAGACCCCGAGCCCGACCAGAAGGAATGCGGGCAGATACCGCAACCCTTTGAGTACCGAGCCTGTGGATATGGCCGAGACTATGAACGCGCCGAACCCGCAGATCAGTATGACGCTTGCGAGAGCGAAGTTGTGGTATGCCGCTATCGTTATCTTGGGGGGGCTTGGCCTGAGAAACGAGATGCCAGCTGTTGGCAGTCCTCCAGGGTTCTGCTTCAGTATACCGGCCCACACCGTGTCTGTCACCCCGATCATCTGCGACGTGAGCGCATAGAGCACCGGTGCTCCGATCAGAGCTGCGAATGCTATGAAGATTGTGTACATGAATAGCTGCCCGCTTATCTCGCGCTGCACCATGTGCTGGCTGCGTATGTCCTTTGCTATCTGGTTGAGCAGGTCGGTCATTCCCCCTCCGTACTGTATGCCCTCAACCATCATCCTTATCGTGTGCTGAAGCTGAAGCGACCTGTACCTCTTGCCGAGGCTCTGCATCGATTGCTGCAGCGTCATGCCCCCGTACAGATCCTTGTTCATCGCCTTTATGTCCTCGCTGAAGAAGCCGAACTCCGGCCTTGCGGCGAGCGCCATGGCCTTGTCCAGCGCAATCCCGCTCCTCACGTTTGCAGCTGTGAGCTGCAGGTAGTCTGGCAGTATCTCCTCGACGAACGTCCTGCGCTGCTCGATCCTGAACTCCAGGAACGCATATACGACAACCTCGAAGACAGCTGCAGAAACTATGCCCGCAAGTGCGGCTATGCCGGTGTTGAAGCCTGCAAGCAGCACAAGAGCGAACGGTATCACGATGAAGAGGCCAAGGCCTCCGAGTATGAGGATCTGCAGGAACTTGTTGATATCCACCTTCACTCCAGCGAGCTCGATCTCGCGCAAGAGGAGGTTAGCAACGCTCCTCGATATCAGCCTCTCATACTCTATCTTCATTTTATCACATTGCGAAGGTCGGCCTCGATGACCTCATTATGTTGAGGAAGATTACCTGCAGGAAGAATATGCCGATAACCGCAAACAGCAGCGTGTTCTCATCTACGGTGAACAGGCTGATGAACGTGGTCAGTATAGCGGCGACGGCTATCCCCATGCTCGGGAAGATGACTCCGAAAAGCATGTAGAACATGGCGAGCGCGTTGAGCCTCTGCCCGTATCTCCTCAGTTCTATGACTCGCTCCTGCTCTACCTCATCGACCACTCCCTGCAGCGCGCCGACCACGTCGGCTCCGGCCTTCAGGCTTACCGTCGCCTGCAGCATTATCCTCTTGAAAGTCTTCGATTGGGATCTGTTGCTCACCTCATCAAGAGCCTGCTCTATCGGTGTGCCAAGCTGCACCAACTCAACAACCTTGGCGAACTCGAGGCTGGCCGCGCCATAGCCCGTGCTGACCGCCGTTATCGCGTTGAAGAGAGGCATGCCAGATCTCATGCTGATGACCAGGTCCCTGGCTGCAAAGAGTATGTCCTTCT
The DNA here is from genome assembly GCA_021818925.1 of Microcaldota archaeon. GTDB lineage: Archaea > Micrarchaeota > Micrarchaeia > Micrarchaeales > CABMGC01 > JAJYVH01. The sequence goes on from JAKASU010000001.1 coordinate 336,236, forward strand.
CTATGTCCTTGCCCACGACTTTGCTCCTGTCGAGTGGGTAGCTTATGAACTTGTTGAAGAGGCCGAAGTAGCATGCGAACCCGAGAACTATGCCGAGTATTGGGGTAAGGCCGAGAGAGACGAGCAGTATAGAAACAGCTATCGTGATGACTACGCTGATTACTATCGAGTAGGTGAACATCTTCTGCACGAACTCGTAGGGGCTCTCCTTCATGTTCTGTGCCCTGAGCGCCGCCTCGAGGTCCTTGTGCTGGTTCGCGATCTGCATGAAGTACATCTGCAGCTGGTTCGGCTTGCCCTGCGGGTGCTGAAGCTTTATCGAGGGCTGTGCCTGGGCCCTGGACGCCGATTGCACGCTCTCCTGTGCCTGCGCGGGCTTGCGCTGCAAGAATTTTGGAATGGACATCGGCCTGTTCGGTTCGGTCGCTTGATTCGTCCGGACCTGCGGCTGCGGTTGCGGCGCCTGACTGTCGTTAGAGTAGATGGGCTTTGATTTTATCTTGAAAAACAGAAACCTCTTAGGCTTGGTGAACCCTACCACGGGCCCCTTGTCCCCTGCTTTCTCCTCCTTCTTCTTTACGAACAGCGCCATTAGACCACACAGGCAGATCTACTTGATATTCAGTCTGCCTTTTATCTCTTTAACTCTTTGGTTTCTTGCCTGAACCAGTTCGCGCTGCTCGGATCCCATCGTGCTTGCGTCCTCGCGGGCCAAGATCTGAGACATTCCGCCTATCTCCTCCCTGATTATTGATATCTGTTCCTTGTCGAAAACATTCTCGTCGAGGCCCTCCCTTATCTTCTCAAGGTCGGAAAGCTGGTCCTGCAGCGACAGCTTAGGCATCACGAGCTGTGCCTCCTTCGCCGTCTCCACCCTTGTTGATACGCTCTCGGCCAGCTCCTTGCCCGCTCCGCCCACCATGCTTCTGAGCCTAGAAGCAGCACTCTCCCTCTCTGCTGATACCTCCTGCTTCGTCACGCGGATCTGCGTTTTCGGCTGCTGTACCTGCTCCTGGACCGCCTCAGCCCTCCTGAGATCTCCCTTCTCAAGCATCTGATCTGCTTCAGCATACTTCAGCGTCCTGATTGCAAGCCTGTTCGCAAATACCTCGCTAATGTCTATCGTAGCCTGCTCGGAGCCGCGCGCGGCCTCTATGGAGTCCACAAGCGAAGCGCTGCTTTCGTACTCTGTTTCCTGCACCATCACAACTCCTAAAGTTTTTCAAGCAGCTCCTTGGAGTACGGCTGGTTCGCCTCTGCGACCTTCAGCACGCCCTCCGCGTTCCTGTAGTAGCTTGAAACGACATAACCGGCATCGTCGACATCGACTATCTTGTTCCTGACCATCCAGTCGAGCACCTTCTTCTTATCTTCGATGTTCTTCGCGAGCTCGCTCTTTTCGTACCCTCCGTACAGCGATATGGTCTCGCTCATTCTCGCCAGCTCGGCAATCTGCGTGAACGTGTCGTTCCTTGCATCCCACCTGTAGATGACGTTCACGTCACCGCTCCTCAGCATCTCAGAGAACTCGAGCACGCGCCTTATGCCTAGCCTCCTGTGCCTGAAGAGCGATATCACGCCTCCGAAGGCGTTAAGCATCATCTTCGGCACCTCGATTGGCGGGTTGGTCATACGCACTATAGTGTCCTGCGAGTTGTCCGCGTGAACGGTTCCGTATACCGCGTGCCCGGTGTGTATGGCTTCGAAGAGCGTCTGCGCGTCGTCCTTGGTGCGCACCTCTCCGACGAGCATGACGTCAGGCCTCTGTCTGAGCGCGTTGATCATGAGGTTGTATAGTGATACCTCCCCCTTGCCCTCGGGGTTGGGCTGTCTGGTGAGCATTGGCACCCAGTGCAGGAAGTTAGGCAGCGTGAGCTCGCGGTCCTGCTCTACCGAGATCACCCTGTGGTTAGTCGGTATGAATATGCTCATCGCGTTGAGGAAGCTTGTCTTGCCGCTTGCAGTTCCGCCGGAGATGAGTATGCTGACCTCGTTCTCCACAGCAAGCCAGGTCAGTGCCGCGACATCCTTGTTGAGAGTTCCGTTCGCTATCATCGCCGTCATTGTCCACGGGTTCTTACCGAACTTTCTTATCGTGAGGGTGTTGCCCTTCTGCGATATCGGGTATAGCGTGGCGTTGACTCTCGACCCGTCTGGCAGCTCCGCATCCATCAGGGGTGAGAGGTTCGAGATCTGCCTGCCTATCCTCCTGCCTATCTGCTCTGCGTCATCGTAGATTACGTCCTCGTTCTGCAGCATGAGGTTGCTCTTGCACCAGCCGAACTTCTTGTGGTAGATCCAGACGGGCTCCTTGGCCGTGTTGACAGCTATCTCCTCAAGGTTGTCGTCTGCAAGCGGAATCTCCAGATCCCCGAGTCCGAGCATGAAGTTGACGACATAGGCTATGAGTATCTGCTTCGTCGATGGGGTCGATCCGGGCAGATACCTGTCTACGATTATGTTCGACGCATCGATGTACCTCTGCGTCAGCTCCTCCACATACGCCTTGTCTTCTATCCTGGTTGGGTCGATCGGGACCATGGAGAGCAGCTCCTGCCTCAGGGATATTAGCAAAACCTTTGTGGCGTCGCCGAGCCCGGGCACTGTGACCTCGTATATCGGTATGAAGCTCCCCTTATCCACTATTCTTATCTTCACCTTCAGTCCGTGGGCGTCGAGCTCGTAGGAGGCGTATTCCTTTTCCCCTTGCGTTTGTTGCGCGTCCTGCATCAGCTCACTTACCCATGTTGTCGATGCCCTTCTTGACATCGTCCATCTGCTTGTTCACCATCTCGACCTTCTTCCCCGTCTCGTTCATCCGGCCTTCGACCTGCTGCATGCGCATCGTCTTCTCAGCGACCTTCGACTCGTCGAGGGCGGATAGTGCCTTCAGCTGCTCCTGCAGCTCCGACAGTTCCTTCTGCAACTCATCCTTCTCTTTTGATATGGAATCAAGGGTATTTTTAATACCGTTAAGGTTGTCGCTGAGGGTCGCGAAGCCTCCGAACTGCGACTTCATGTCGCCTAGGGTCTTCTTCACGTCGCCTATCTGCCTCTCTGCGACCGAGTACACCCTTCTCGCATCGTCACTCGCCCTGGCGATGTCGTCGAGCATCCTGGCGCGCTCCCTGACGACCTGCCGCTTCACAGCGTCAGACTCCTGCCTGTAGGATTTCAGCGAGGAATCGTAGTCCTGCAGCTCCTTCTCACGCTGGCTGAGCGAACCTTTGAGCAGCTTTATCTCCTCCTTCACGCTCTCTGAGAGCTGCACGAAGTTCCTCCTGCTCTGGTCCAGCGTCGAGTTCATGCTCGCGTTGAGCGCCTTGAGCCTGCCCTCCGAATCTTCGAGTTTCGCCCTTATGTCGGTGATGGCGCGCCTGGAGTCGCTGTCGTTGCTGCTTATAGATGATGCTGCCTTTGCCTTCTCCTCTATCTCCGCCGCCTCCTTGTCCAGCTTGGCTGAGAGTTGGTCTATGTAGTCCTTCTTCTCCTTCAGCTTCTTGTAGGCGCCGTCAACCTGGAGGCTGAGCTTGTCTATCTGGTCAATCGCCTCCTTTATCTGGCCCGCCTTGCTCTTGAATGCGCCTTCAGCGCCGGAAACGTACCTGCTGAACTCGGCGAGCTTGGTGTTGACCTGGTTGATCATGTTTATTTGGCTCGCCAGCTCCGCCTCGGCGACGCCCTTCTTCAGCTCTACCGTCTTCTTCGCTACCTCAACGCCCTCCTTCGTCACGGTCATCGGCGATACGAACATCTTGCCGAGCTTGTAGTTCACCTTGACTATCTGCGCCTTCTCCAGCACATCGGCCCATGTCTCAATTATACCCTCGCTCACTTTCAGCGCTGCCGCCAATGTGCTAGAATCGGTTTCACCGTGCTCGTTGAGGTATCGTACCATGTCGTCGATACTAGTAGTGATCGGCTGGTCGGCCATGTTTACCATAGGACTGTTGCAATTAAAAGATTTAACTCTTTCTGGATGCGGTATAATCGTCGGCAAAGGCCTAGCCGTTCGCAACCAGGAAGTCGCTCATCTCTATGCCGACCGCGGCTTCGGGCAGTATGATGCGCCTGGCCCCGGAGCGTTCCATCTTCGGTATGTCCTCAAGGTGCTTTATTCTTGTGAGCACCCTGATCTGGCCGGCTCCGCGCCTCGCCTCTATTATGACTAGCGTGTTCTTTATGTCGTCGTCGTAGAGTGCGCATATGGCCTTGGCTCTGTAGGTTCGCGCCTCGAGGAGCGTATCCTCCTTCGTGGGGTCGCCGTGTATCGCCATCGCGCCCATGTTGTGCGCCTTCCTAACCTCGTACTTGTTGTCGTCAACGAAGATGAAAGGTATGTGCGACTCCTTCAGCTTCTTCGCGAGCTCTAGGCCTATGCTGTTTATCGGGGTTATGATCACATGGTCTGACATGCCGCGCAGCTTTTGGCGGGCGAGGGCGTCGCGCACGTCTACGGAAACGAGGATCTGGTAGAAGATTGTAGCGAATGTTATCGTGAATATGATGTTGCCTATGCCTGTGAGCGTAAGCGAAAGGAGTACAAAGGGATTGTTTGCATCGATGAGGCTGTTTGAAGGGGGGAATGTGGCGCCTATTATGTTCATGAAGCTGTACAGCGCCGCGGCGAAAAGGCCGAAGTTGTCGAGCATTATAAGCACCGTGGAGGCTACGAATATTCCGATTATTAGGAGTATGGAAGCTATCTGTATTGCCCTGAGTCTAACCATCTAATTACCTCTGACCCTCACCATGAAATCGCCTATCTCTATTCCCGCCAGGTACTCAGGTATGACAGCCATGTCAGCCCCGATGCCGTATACCTGCTTCCTTATGCTCTCGTCCGCGAGCCTGAGAAGTACCTTTATCTTGGGATTAAGCCTGCGAGCGACCATCGCCGATGCTACATTGTCAATGTCACGATCTGAAACGAATGCTATCGCATACGCCTTGCCTATGCGTGCAGTCTTCAGGAGCTCCTCGTTGGCGAAGTCGCCAACTATGCCGAATACCTTCTTCTCAGCGAACTCGGTGTCGAGCCCCTTGCGTGAGTCTAGCACAACGTAGTTCGTGTGCTGCTCCTCGAGCCTTTTGATTATGCGCTCAGCTATGTCGTTGTAACCGCAGATGATTACGTGGTTCTTTAGGCCGCGCGACTTGAAGATGTTGATGATCTGCTCCACGTTCGCATAGGTTAGGAAGTCTATCACCGCGGCTATTATGAAGCTCACGATGAGTATCCTGCTGAGGTTGTCCATCACTACAATCAGCACTATCGGTAGCCACTGAGTCGGACCTTCGGCGAAAGCCATCGCGGCCAGGTCCGTAGATGCGGCGGTGTTCTGGGCGTCGAAGAACGCCTCAAGCGTGAAGTACGAATCAAGGTAGAGGTTATGCGTCAGCGTGGCGAGCGCGAAGACCGAGATGCCTATCACGGCCACCACGATGACTAGGGTAAGCACCATTACGTTGAAGGCGTCATCCCTATTCGCCTGCACTTTAGACACCCTTCGTGAGCTCGCGGAAGAGCTCATCGCTGGCGGACTTGTTGGGCGTGGCAACGAACTTCGCTCCCGCTTCCTTCAGCTTGTCCTTCAGGAACTCGTCATTGGCGCGCGTTGCAATAACTATCTTGTCGTTAAGGCTGCGGGCCGTGATGACGGCGAAAAGGTTCTTGGCGTCGTCGTCCATCGCGACGGCGATGGCCCTCGCCCTGTCTATCCCTGCGGACCTGAGCACCTTCGAAGATGTGGCGTCGCCCACAATCGTGCGCACACCGCGCTCTGCGAGCGCTTCCATCTTGCCCTTGTCCTGGTCTATCACTACGATGTCCACGTTGTGCTGCATCAGTATGTCAACTATTTTCTCTCCCACAAGGCCGTAGCCGCATACTATTACGTGGTCGCTAGGTTCAGCCGCCATGCTTTCGAGTGTCTTCTACAAAAGCAAGCATAAAAAAGTATGTGTAGCTCCAGCCAGATTCGAACTGGCGTCAGCGGGTCCAGAGCCCGCCGTCCTTGACCACTAGACGATGGAGCTGCGCATCCTATTCCGCACTCGCATTTAATAAGATTTTTCGCCCTATTGAATTGTTTCGATGCGGATACCTAGGGGTTTCAGCCTTACAAGGGAGGTCGAGGACATACTCATAGCGGATGCTGCACTGACCATAGGCTTTGCGCTCGTGCTCTCCGGCGGCGTATTCGGGGTGTCATCATTAGGGTTCATCCTCATGCTCCCGATCGCATTCGTGGCGGTTTCGCTCTCCTTCGTGCTGCACGAGTTGATGCACAAGTTCGTGGCGCAGCGCTTCGGGGCGATCGCCGCATTCAGGAAGTCCGACTATGGCATAATAATAACGCTGATAACCAGCGTTTTTGGCTTCCTCATAGGCCTAGTCGGCGCAACTGTGATTTACGCACCGCACTTCACAAGGCGCGAGGAAGGCTACGTCTCCCTCGCTGGACCGCTGACCAACTTCGCGGTCTTCGCGGTGTTCTTCGTGCTTGGCAGCATAGCGTTCAACGGCTTCTCGCAGAACTTCCTGAGCGCATTGCAGACCACTTCGCTGACCGCGGGCACGTACCTGCGCGCGGTGGTCGGATTCACTGTATTCATCAGCATCTACCTCGCCTTCTTCAACATGCTTCCGATCATGCCGCTGGACGGAAGCAAGGTGCTGAGGTGGAGCAAGCCAGTTTACTTCACAGTCATGGCGGTAATTTTTGTGCTCCTGTTCATGATCACAGGCCTGGCGCTGATACCCAGCCTCGTGTTCATACTAATCATAGCGCTGGTATTGTCGATGGTCTACAGATCAATCATCTTCTGAACACCGACGAATCTCAAAGCATTTATTAACTTTTATAAGCATAGATTAGGCTAAGGGGGTCACCGATGGCCAACGGCATAGAGCTTACTGTCAGCGACGCACTAATCACAGATTCCGGCAGAGGAATCGCTAGGCTGGACTCAAAGTCGCAGAAGACACTTGGCGTGGTCTCGGGCGAGGCCGTCGAGATCAAGGGCAAGACCAAGTCAACCGCGGCGATAGTCTGGCAGGCGCATCCGAGCGACGAGGGGCTGGGCTTCGTGAGGATAGACGGCTACCTGAGGCAGAACATAGGCGTGGGAATCGGCGACAAGGTTTTCGTTTCAAAGGCTGAGGTCAAGGAGGCCGAGAAGGTGACGATAGCGCCTCCCATGAACCAGCGACCTCCGCTCTCTCCGGATTTCGCAGATTATGCGAAGCGCAGGCTGGAGAACAGGCCGCTGGTCAAGGGCGACTCCATACCCATTCCCATGTTCGGACTCGTTTTCAACTTCATAGTCGTGCAGGTTTCGCCGCACGGCGTGGTTAAGATAACAAAGGACACGGTGCTTACAGTCAAGGAGGAGCCAGTTTCCGAGTCAGAAGTACGCGTAGCGGACGTACACTACGAAGACATAGGCGGACTCAGGAACGAGATACAGAAGATAAGGGAGATGGTAGAATACCCGATACGCTATCCCGAAGTCTTCGAGAGGCTCGGCATAGAACCGCCACGAGGGGTGCTGCTTTACGGCTCTCCCGGAACGGGAAAGACGCTGCTCGCGAAGGCCGTGGCCAACGAAAGCGACGCGCACTTCATCTCGATATCTGGACCGGAGCTCGTCAGCAAGTTCGTGGGGGAGAGCGAGGAGAAGCTGAGGGAGATATTCAGGGAGGCGAACGAGAAGGCGCCGAGCATAATATTCATGGACGAGATCGATGCGATCGCGCCCAAGAGGGAGGAGGCGACGAACGAGGTGGAGCGGCGCATGGTCTCTCAGCTGCTTACGCTGCTCGACGGGATGCCGGCGAGGGGGCAGGTCATCGTGCTCGCGGCGACGAACAGGCCAGACGCGATAGACCAGGCGCTCAGGAGGCCGGGCAGGTTCGACAGGGAGATAGAGATAGGCATACCAGACAGGACGGCGAGAAAGGAGATACTCCAGATCCACACAAGGAACATGCCTGTTGCCAAGGACGTGAGCGTTGACGAGCTCGCCACGATCACTCACGGATACACGGGCGCGGACCTAAGCGCACTCGCCAAGGAGGCGGCAATGGCGTCGCTGCGAAACATCTGGCCGCAGATAACAGACAAGAAGCGCATCCCGGAAGAGATACTTACATCGCTAACGGTAACCAGGGACAACTTCATGGAAGCGCTGAAGAACATAAGGCCGAGCGCGCTGCGCGAGGTCTTCATCGAGAGGCCGAACGTTCACTGGGGAGACATAGGAGACCTCGAGAAGGTCAAGGAGGAGATAAAGGAGGCGGTTGAGCTGCCTCTCAAGGAGCCGCAGACATTCGAGAAGATAGGGATAAGGCCGATAAAGGGCATACTGCTCGTGGGACCTCCGGGCACGGGAAAGACGCTGCTCGCCAAAGCGGTAGCGACGGAGCGCGAGGCAAACTTCATCTCCATAAAGGGCCCTGAGGTGCTCAGCAAGTTCGTGGGGGAGAGCGAGAAGACGGTGAGGGAGATGTTCAGGAAGGCGAGGATGGCTTCGCCATGCATAGTGTTCATAGATGAGATAGACGCGCTTGCGCACTCGAGGGGCAGCGGCTACATGGATTCCGGAGTGTCGGAGCGCGTGGTCGACACGCTGCTGACCGAGATGGACGGCCTGAGCGAGCTCAAGAACGTGGTTGTGCTCGCGGCGACGAACAGGCCCGAGGACGTCGATCCGGCGCTGCTGCGTCCTGGCAGGTTCGACAAGGTCATAGAGATACTAATGCCGGACGCCGGCGCAAGGTTCGAGATATTCAAGGTGCATACGAAGCGCATGCCTATAGACAAGGACGTCGACCTGGCCGAGCTCGCGAACATGACAGAGGAGTACACCGGAGCGGAGATAGAGAACATAGTTCGGGAGGCTGGCATGAATGCGATAAGGAACAAGCGAACGATAGTCAGGAAGGAGGACTTCATCAAGGCGCTGCAGGAGATAAGGCCGGCTGTGCCGAAGGAGGTAACGGAAAGGATAAAGCGCTTCAAGGAAGAGCCGGAAAGCATGTACAGGTAGGAGCATGAAGATAGTTTTCTCTGACAAGAAGAGCGGGAGAACCGCACAGCTAGAGGTTGCGAAGGACGGCGAGGGCGCGCTGATGGGAAAGAGGATCGGCGAAGTGATAGAGGGAACGTTCGTGGGGCTCGAAGGCTACAAGCTGCAGATAACAGGCCTGAGCGACAAGATGGGATCGCCGAGCAGGAAGGAGATAGAGGGCACTAGGAAGGCGTACGCGCTGATAAGCAGGGGCCCTGGAATAAGAGATACGGGAAAGGGAAAGCGCATCAGGAAACTGGTCAGGGGCAACACGATCAACGCTGATACAATCCAGATAAATACTGTCATAGCGGAGTACGGGCCTAGGGGCGTCGACGAGCTGTTCCCGAAGAAGGAGGCAAAGGAGCAGGAAGCGGCGGCGGAGGCCAAGTAGCCCGCATCTATCTTACGCTTATGAACAACGTACTGAAGCAGAGCCAGCTTAACATAGGCACGCTGGGCCACGTGGACCACGGCAAGACCACGCTCACGTATGCGATAACGCACAGCTGGACAGACGTGCACAGCGAAAGCGTCAAGAGGAGCATGACCATAAAACTGGGCTACTCCGACGCAACGATAGGGATGTGCGGCGACAAGGACACACCGGAAGCATACACGACCGAGCAGAAGTGCAAGGACGGTAAGGAGGCCAGACCCGTCAGGAGGCTCTCAATGCTCGACGCGCCGGGCCACGAGACGCTCATGGCCACGGCGATAGCGGGCAGCAACATAATCGACGCTGCGCTCTTTGTCATCGCCGCCACGGAACCGGTGCCAATGCCGCAGACCAAGGAGCACCTGATGCTGATCAACGCGCTCGGAATAAAGAACGCGGTGATAGTGCAGACCAAGATAGACATAGTCGGGAGGGAGCGCGCGGTCAAGAACTACGAGCAGATAAAGAGTTTCGTTAGGGGCAGCAGCATAGCGAACGCGAAGATAATACCCGTAATGCCGAACAGGAACGTGAATGTCGATGTCGTGCTTTCGGAGCTAGCGAACCTTCCGCTTCCGGAGCGCGACACGACGTCAGACCCATCAATGTACATCGCGAGGTCCTTCGACGTCAACAGGCCGGGAACGAAGATAAGGGACATGAAGGGCGGAGTCGTGGGCGGCTCGATAATAAGGGGAAAGTTCAAAGTAGGGGACGAGATAGAGATAAGGCCAGGCATCGTTACCTCGAAGGACAAGCAGAAGAAGGAAACGTACGAGCCGATAATAACGAAGGTGGAGAGCCTTTCAGCAGACAAGGACAGGCTCGACGAGGCGATGGCGGGCGGTCTCATCGCCATCGGCACGTCCCTGGATCCCGCGGTCACCAAGGCCGACACTCTCGTCGGCCAGATGGTAGGGCACGTGGGCAAGCTTCCCGAAGTGACCTATGAGCTCAACGTGAAGTACGAGTCCCTGAACCGAGACGACCTCCCAAAGCAGGCGTTCAAGGCTGAAGAGCCCCTGCTCCTCGGCATAGGGACGGGCACGAATGTCGGCTATGTGAAGAGCGCGAAGAAGAACGCGCTGCTCATAGAGCTGAGGCACGGCGCATGCATCGACAAGTCTGCGAAGGTGTCTGTGCTGAGGAACTTCAGCCAGAGATGGAGGCTTGCGGGCTACGGGACTGTGCAGGCCTAGATCAGCCCTGCTCTCTTCGCTTTGCTCTCGACAAAAGCGACAAACCTCTGCTTGTCGCGACTTGTTTTGAAGGAGTGGAAATCGCTCATTCTTATGTTGAACGCAGATGCGCGCGGGTGACCTCCGCCTCCCATGGCGTTCGCCAGCCCCACCACGCTCCTGCCAACGCTCCTTATGCTCGCCTTGCTGTGGTCCAGGTTCACAACTATGCCGACCTCGGCCTTCTTCTCGCGTATGAGCGCCATGCAAGCATCGGTGGAGTCGACCTGCTTGCTGAACGCCACTGCTATCCTGCCCGCTATCATGTAATTGTTTCTGAGTATGCTCTCTATTCTCTTGCTGTTAAGCGCCTCGAATCTCCTTGCCCCGTCGCTGATCTCGCCGTCGATCAGCCTGCGTGAGTCGATCACAGCGACCATATGCCTGAGCCTCCTTAGTTTTGCGTCGTAGCTCCTGCCCGCGTTCACGCCGGCTATGTGCATAGCGTACTGCTTGACGAGCCTGCCCTGGCTCTTCTCGTCGAGCTGGATGTAGAAGTCTGAATGGTGAACTATCCGGGCGAACTTCCGTGCGAAGGCTCCGTTGAGACGCAGGTACCTGCGCACGAGCTCTGTGGCGCACATCTTCCTGTTCTCTCCGAAGGTTGCGAACAGGCACCTGGCCGCGATCCTCTTTGCCGCCTCGGAGCTCCAGGGATGGTGGTCCAGGAACACGACCTTTCCGCCGTTGGCGTTTACGTTTTTGACGATCCTCTCGTATATCGGCACCGCATCGGATTCGGGCACCAGGTCCGTGATGAAGAGCAGAAGGCCTCTCCTGTACAGCCTGCCCAGGCGCTCCTCGGCCTTGGACACCTCCTCCGCGCTGTAGCCTGTGAAGAACATGTTTGAGAGCGGCATGCGGTAGCGCATGCGCACAAGCGCGGCTGCGCCTACGCCGTCTATGTCAGAGGTGTGAGATAGCGTGGCAACGTCGTCGTTCATGCGCCTCTTATCGACGCTCAGCTATATATCAGTTATAGCGGCCTGGCAAACGCCGCTAAAAGAGAACAGGCCTGCTCTTGGGGGAAGACGCAGGCCCGCGTTTCTTACTGTGGAGGTGATACAATAAGTTTCATGGTCGCCTTGCCAGCATAATACACCTTGTGGCCCAGCCTGTGGGTCTCAAGCAGGCCCATCATCCTGAGCCTGTTCATCCTCGCGCACGCAGCGTTGTTTCCTCTGTATCCCATGTACTTTCTAACGTCCGACGCGCAGGCCATTCCCTGCGGCTGCGTCTGGATGAAGTTGAGTATCTTTACATCTACTTCAGAGAGCTCGGCAGGCTCGTCGCGCTGCACCTCGTATGCGTCCTGCTCCCCCGCTCCCAGGGCCATGTCGGCCACGCTCTCCTCGAGCATCTTCATGCGCTCGCTCAGCGAGCTTAGTATAAGGTTCGTCTTCTCGCGCTGCTCGCCCAGGTATCTATACCAGCCCTCGGCGCTCAGGTTTGACGGTATTGCGGTATTATTCCGCTGGAGGAGTTCGACTACCTGCTTCTTTAGCTCTTGAAGTTCGATCTCCATCTGTTTCTTGTCCATTACTCCACTCCACGCATGACTGTCTCCCAACCCTCTCATGAGAGAATCATGAAACAATCATATGTGTGTGATTGTCAAGATATTTAAATATTGCGTTTTTGCGGAATAATATAATGACCGCGCTTCCGGACTTCCGCTAATTGCGTTGTAGAATTATGTCGTCGTGAACACGAAGGAATAAAAGGGCGCTGCGCTTACTTTGAGCATGCTCAAGTTGATTTTTGCCGCCATCCTGGTTGCAATCATAGCAGGCGGACTGATGTTCGTCTACTTGCATCTTCACAGCGGCACCACCAGCAGCCACGCGCAGCCTATCAACAGCTCGTGGCTGTCCCAATGGGACAGCGCGCTTGCAGGAACGCAGCCGTATCCGACGATGAAAACAGGCGAGTTCCTGGCTGTCAGCTACGGAAACATCGTACAGGCCAGCCTTAACAGAAGCGGCGCTTCTGCGGACCTTGCGATGCTTTATGATGCGAACGTAAGCGCGATAAGGATAGACCTCAACTACGGGCCGTGGCTCGCGAACAACACCACGCAGATAGCCACATACGACTACTTCGTGAACAACATCAGCGCGAACAACAAATCGCTCGTAATAGCGGACTCTGCCGCCGAGTACTACAGGCAGCACCAACTGACCTGGAGCCAGTTCAAGGCTGCGTGGATACAGCGCGTCTCGACGATAGCCGCGAGGTATCATCCGGCTTATTACATAGTTATCAAGGAGCCGCCATGGTACTTTCCGATGATAAAAGGCTTCCCGCTGTACAGGCCGATGAACGTCTCTGACTGGGTCAACCTCACGGAGCAGCTCGTGGCCGCTGTAAAGAAAGCTTCACCGAACACGAAAGTGGGCGTGGCTGTGTCCGGGGATGTTTATCACTCGAGCTCACTGCTGGACCTCAACTACATGATAGCGGCACGCAAGATACCTGGCCTCGATTTTCTAGGCTTCGACATCTATGACGCGAACGCTTGGAACGACACCCAGACGTTCCTGAAGCGTTACGGAAGCGGCGGGAAACAGGTATGGATAGCTGAAGCGTGGAGCGGAACCGGGGGCGCTTCCGGGGGCATAGTCGAAAACGCGAGCAGGGAAGGCTTGGATTCCGAATGGATCAGGACCATGTACCTGTTCGCGGAGAGCATACATGCGCAGTACATAAACCCGTTCTTCTCCAACCTTTTCGCCTCTTACCAGCCGGTTCCAAACAATACGTATCTGCCGGCGTCGTTTTACCAGAACCGCACGCCTGTCTTTTACGCTTATAAGAATATCACACCAATAACTAACCCGTAAACCTAACGGTGTCTTTTTGCATCAACTCCTCATACCTACGAAGAGGGCAGAGCTGCTGAAGGGCAAGGGGCTCATCGCAAGTGCGCAGAAACGCCTCGGATGCAGGCTAAAGATAAAGGACGAGAACGAGCTGGTCATAGATGGCGACGCGTTCAGCGAGTACAACGCGCGCATCGTTATGCAGGCCTTCGCCCGCGGGTTCGAGTTCGAGACGGCGTGCAAGCTGCTGAGCGACGACCGCTTCTTCGAGAGCATAGACATGAAACAGATTTTTAAGAATGAGGAGCAGATAAAGAGGATAAAGGCGAGGATCATAGGCAGCGAGGGAAAGGCGAAGAGCTACGTACAGAGCGTAAGCGGCGCTGACCTGGCGATATACGGCGACACTGTGAGCCTGATAGGCACAGTGGACGAGATAAGGATAGCGAAGGCAGCACTCGAGGTGCTGCTCGAGGGCGGCACACACAAGAAGGCCTATGCGATAATGGAGAAGGCGAAGCGCAGGCTCAGGGAGGGAAGATGATGGCAGAGGAGAAGACGAAGAGCGCCGACGAGATATTCAAGGAGTTCAAGGAGCACTCGATAACGGAGTTCTTCAGGAAGAACAGCCAGATGCTCGGATACGCGGGCAAGGTGCGATCCCTCACGACGATAGTGCACGAGTACATAACCAATTCGCTGGACGCGTGCGAGGAGGCGGGAATACTGCCTGAGATAGAGGTGAGGATAAAAGAGCTGGCTGAGAACAGGTACGGCATATACGTGGGCGACAACGGGCCAGGCATACCCTCGAAGCACGTGGGCAAGGCGCTGGCCTCGGTGCTGACAGGGACAAAGTTCCACAGGTACATGCAGCAGAGGGGACAGCAGGGCATAGGCGCCGGAGGCTGCACCATCTTCGCGCTCATAACGACGGGCAAGGGCATACACGTCAGGTCGAGCACCGGAAAGGAAGCGTACACCTGTGATCTCAGCGTTGACATAAAGGGCAACAAGCCGCTTGTGACAAACCTCCAGTCCATAAAGCCCGACTTCAGGGGCCTCAGGGTGGAGGGCGAGTTCGGGGACGTCAAGTACGAGAAGAGCGACCACGGAGTATACGAGTACGTGCGCAGGACCGCGCTCTCCAACCCGCACACGAGCATAAAGCTCATCGAGCCTGACGGCAACGAGGCCATATTCCCAAGGTCGGTGAAGACTATGCCGCGAAAGCCAAAGCAGATACTTCCGCATCCGCTCGGAATATCCGCTAGCGACCTGCTAGACTTCGCACACACGAGCCAGAGCAGGAAGGTCACCTCGTTCCTAGTTGACTCCTTCTCCAGGGTGACGCACGACAAGGTGCGCGAGCTCGTGGGGATAGCGAAAGACGTTGATTTCGAGAAGGAACCCAAGCACCTCACGTGGGAGGATGCGAACAAGATAGTGAGCGCGTTCAAGCAGGTGAAGTGGATAGGGCCGGAGCTCGATGCCATGTCAACCATAGGCGAGAGCCAGGTCGACGTGGCAATGCGCAACATACTCGACCCGAGGTTCACCAGCGTGGTAGAGAGGAAGCCACAGGTCTTCAAAGGCGGCATACCATTCGTGGTTGAGGTCGGCATAGCATACGGAGGTAAGGCCGGAAAGGCCAGCGGCGAGTTGGTATCGGGCAACATACTCAGGTTTGCGAACAAGGTTCCGCTCCTCTTCGACACGGGCAGCTGCGCCATAACCGAAGCGGTGCAGGGCATAGACTGGAAGCGCTACTCGATAGCGAGGTTCGACGAGGAGCCCGTGAGCGTTCTCGTGAACGTATCATCAGTGTACATACCATACTCAGGGGTGGGCAAGCAGGCGATAGCGCAGGAGGACGAGATAGTGGAGGAGATAAGGCTCGCTGTGCAGGACGCGGGGAGGAAGCTGCAGAGGTTCCTCAGCGGAGAGAGGCATAGGAGCGTCCAGGAGAGCGGCTACAAGACGATAATGCGCTACGTGAGCCAGCTCTCCGGCGACCTTGAGGAGATAACCGGAAGGAAGAAGGAGCAGACCGAGAAGGAGCTCAAGGAACTGATAGAGAAGAGGTACAGGGGGCTGTTCAAGCAGGAGGAAGGGGATGAACAGGAGACAGCGGCTCAGAACACGAGCTGATCGAGATGGTCGCTGTCCACCAGCTTCACGTAGTTGTATTCTATGCTTAGCTTCAGCAGCTCAGCTTCAGAACCGTATGCGGCATAGAGTTTCTCGGTGAAGCTCTTTACCGAGTCGTCGTTAAGGAAGACGATTGCGGCCTTCGAGCCGCTCGACAGGCTCATCTTCTTCATCTTCGTTCCCTCAGAGTATATGTAGATGCTCATCTGCTTGCTCTCCCTTGTTATCAGCATGTCGGCGGAGTCGTTGGAATCGATATCGGTGAAGAGTATCGCGTGCGAAACGCAGTAGTCGCGAAGCTTCCTGAATGTTATCAGGTACTCGATGCTGTGCCCTGAAGCCTCGATCCACGCCGCGGGAGCGTAGTAGTCAGACATGCCAACCAGCGACCTGTCGCTGACCAGCCTGGAGAGTATGCTGTTCGCGTTCTGCGTTGTTATGGATATGGGCATGTTGTTCGCCCTTATGTTGTTCCCTATTCCCATTTTCACCTCATCGGCTGTGAGAGGCATGTACTTCCACCTGTGATAGTAGTTGACCTTGTCGAAGACGCCGAGAACAGAGCTTTTCGGAACGCGCACCTTCTCCCTCTTAGAGGGCGGGAACTCGGGCACGTCTATATAGTACTCGTCGCGGTTAGGCGGCTTGAGTATGAGGTTGAGGAGAACTACAACAATTATGACGATGCCCAGCTCTATGTATATCGGAGGTATGTTTGCGGCGCCCTGCTGGTATGGCGATACGTATGAGTAGTGTGTGTTGAACATGTAGAAGTTGAAGGTCTCGGTTCCGTAGCCGACAAGCGTGCCCGGGGGCAGCGTGTAGTTTAGCACGCCGTTGCTTATGGAGCCGCTGGACGAGAAGAGGCCGTTGAGGTCTACGGTGTACGTTGTGTTGGTCACAGGAAGGCCGTTGCTGTACACGGTGAATAGGAAGACACCGTTCTTGAAGTCGAGGCTCGTGGGAGTTATCACCGCTCCGGTGAGGTTGAAGATCGCGCTGCCGTAGTAGTTGTTGTTGAAGTCCTTGAGCTGCGCTATGTAGTAGCCGCTGGGGAGCTGGAACGCGTGGTACTTGACAACGCCAAGAGAACCGGAAACGAAGCCTATCGGTATGGAGCTCACATAGCTGAGATTGCGATCATAGAGGTCAAGATGCACGAGCAGGTTCTGGCTGGCGTTGCTGATCTGTATCAGTATCGGTATGTTCTGGCTCTCCCCGACGGACGCCGCTATGCTGACGCTTCCCTTCGGATGGTAAACGTTCTGCATCCCGAACTCCTTGATCGAAGAGGACTGCTTGTTCGATGCGGACATCGTCACGAGCGCAAAGCTCCCGGCAAGTGCAAGAGTTGCATTGAACCTGCTGAGGTTCTGCTTGACCGGGGACACAACCTGCGTGAACAGGCCAATGCTGCCTGTGGATTTTGCGCTTGTGTTGAGCAAGGTCTGCGACGAGCCCATCTGCGGCATCCAGAACCTTGCGTTAAGGACGCTGGCTATATCGTTGGCCATTGAGGTGGCTGTGCGCCATGAGCTTGTTGGATAGTTGGAGAACGCTATAATCGTGCCCGTACCGGAGTTGGCATAGGTGACGTTACCGTACCTGAAGCCGGAAAGGAACGAGAAAGAAGGTTTGGAGAAGCTGAGGTTCTCGGCTGTTGAGAAAGGCGATGATGACGTCGGCTGCGTTGCCAGACCGGCGGCCGCAAGGCTGTCCATGGTCTGCAGGTTGTTAACGAAGATCAGCCCGTCGGGGCCTATCGACCTGCTGAAGTTCAGCCCTGCGTACACCACGGTGTCTCCGTTCTGCAGTAGGTCGAGCAGCGATGGCGAGGTGCCGTTAAGGAGGAAGATTGGTATGAGTCCCGAAGGTATTATCACAACTGATCCTGCAGGGATTGACCCGAGGGCGCTCATGTTGATGTAGTTGAAGCTCGTCCCGTTTCTTATGAGGTCGTAGTTAAGCAAGCTTGACTGGAGGGCTGACCTGAGCGCGTTCTCGTCGAAGCAGGAGACGCAGAAGTCGCTGACATTCAGCAGGTATATGCGCTCGAACGGGTTTGACTGGTACAGCGATATGGTTGCTGTTGCGTTGGTGGCGTTGGCTATCCTGTACGAGACGAGGGAATACACGGCAAGCGAGTTGTTGTAGTTGAACACCTGGCTCTGTGCTGCCGACGCTGTTATCGAAACGGGTCCGGACGCGCTCTGGTTTGATGAGCTGAAGTTTAGGTTCTGGAGCGAGCTGGCTGCGTTCCTGAGGTACAGCCCCATCGCGCCGAGGAGCACGACTATCGCGATTATCACTATTGCTATTTTGTACGCTCCTCGCATCTCGACCACAAGCTACGCTCCAGCCTTCTTCTTGTTAAGAAGCCCGTTTATAAACGAGGCCATCCCCCTTGAGAGGGCGTTCGTGCTCTCGTTCATCTTCTTGAGCACATTGTAAACTTTGATGTACTGGTACTTCCTGTTTATCGTGACTAGGTACTTCATGCGAACTAACTCTTCAGCTCGAGGAATCCGAGCGAGACCATCTTGTCAAGTATCTGCTCAACCCTGGGCTCTGGAACCTTGTACGTCTTCGAGAACTCGCCGACGTCTATAGAGCTGTTGTGCACCTCTATCCAGTCCTGGACCATCGCCATCAGGCTCTCGTCTGAGTACGTCTGCAGTGACTTGAGCTGCTCCGTGATGGACTTGTTGTCCTCGCTGAGCTGGCTGGTCTGTATCGTGAGGTTCCTGTTCGACTGCTCGAGCTCGTGCATCAGCCTCTTTATCTCGACGTACTGGTTCAGCAGCGAGTCGTACTTGTTGAACAGGGTGCTGTAGCTCTGCGACATGCCGTTTATCAGGTTGTCCAGCACTGAATCTACGTACTGCAGAAACTTCGACTCGTCTATCTGGAAGCTGTTTCCCATTATGGAGAGCATCGATGCGAGGTCCTTGATCACGGTCGCCCTCCTGAGCCTGTCGCTGCTGCCCGGGACTATGGAGTAGGTAAGCTGAAGCGACGACTGCGATACCACCACTATGTAGAACAGGAAGGGCTTCTTGTGTATGTTCCTGCTCTCCACCCTTGCTATCTCCAGCTTCTCCCCTGTTGCCTGGAAGGCGTAGAATGGTATGCTTGAGAGTTTCTGCTTTATTTCGTCAAAGCTCGTCACCAGCCTTCCTGGAAAGTCGACCTGTTCGACCTTTGGTTCGCCTTCGACCTCATCCTGTGTTACTCACTCACCCTTTTTCTGCCAGAATACTATTGCTTAGGTTGTTTTTTTATGTTTATGCGTGGCGTGTAGGTGAGGAGCGAGAGCGAGTACAGGAAGGCAACGATCAGTATGGAAATGAGGAGCGTTGCGGGCCTCGGGGAGATGAAAAGGCTGAGCATCGCGAAGAGTATGCCGAGGGTGAGGTAGACGCGCTCGCGGAACTCGAACTTCTTCCTGCTGACTGTGTATTTCGGATAGCAGTCCTTGCACACGACTAGCCTGTTGTTCTTCGCGTTGTGCGTCACGTTCTCCTTCAGCCACCTTATGGTGCCGAGCACGAAGTCGTCCTGCACCTCTATGCCGTTCCTCTGCCTGCCGCAGACTATGCAATAGCTCTTTTGCAAAAAACCACCCTTACTCTATGCTCAGGTCTACTACCTTTCCGTATGCACTCTTTATCCTCTCCTCTTCCAGCATGCTGAAGATGTTAGTTATCGTTATGTCGTCTATGCCTATCCTCCTGAGCACGTTCGCGATATCCTCCTCCTTCACCCCCGCCTTCTGCAGCATGCCCGCAAAGACTACCGCGTTTGCGTGCCTGTGCATCTTGTTGAGCTCCGCTGTCATTTCGTCTATGCTTCGCTCGCTCACTCCAAGCATCGTGAGCATCCTCTTCAGCTCTATCCTGTTGACGGTGAACGTGGCTCCCATTTGAACGCCTATGTTACGTAAGCGAAGACTCGTGTGATGAGCGAGTCCGATAGCCCGAAGCTCCTCAGGAGCTCCACTATGGTTTCCTTTGAGACGTGCTCGTTTACCAGGATCTGCACCAGTCCGCGTATGTCTATCAGCCTGTTCCTGGAATCAAGCTCCTTGAAGACGTTGTTTATCACATCGGAGTTGAGGTTTGACTGTATGAACTTGGAATTGAGGTCTATCTTCTCGAAGTAGTACTCTTTCTGCGTCTCCGCGTCCGCGAGCTCCTGCTGGTTGAGCATCTCTGCTATGGTTATCGTGTATACGTCAAGGGGTATCTCGCCCACTATCCTCTCGATAAGGAATACCTCGGGAAACTGCACGCTGGTCTGGAAGGACATGTCGACTGCGGCCTGCCCGACTCCGAACGTGCTTATCTCCTTGCGCATGAAATCGGAGAAGTTGAGCGAGCCCTGCAGGTACGTGAGGAACTTCTCGAACTTTATCCTGAGCATTATGGTTGTGCCGACGTTCGAGAATATCGCCTCGTTGATGTCCGTGGGGTTCTGCGAAGCCACTATCAGCCCGAACTGGTACTTCCTGCCCTCCCTCACTATGGTGACAGCGTCGCTCCTGTCGTCGCTCGCCACCTTCCACGCCTCGTCAAGAACGACCAGTGCCTTAAGCCCCTTTGACGCGCTCCATCCCTCCGCGCGCATCTTCTCCTTGAGCGTCTGGAGTATGAAGAGCGCGGCGAGGGCCCTGAACTTCTCGTCCGGAAGGGAGGAGAGGTCGATGTCGACGAGCCCTGACGAAGCAAGCTTGCCCAGGTCGAGCGTGCTCTTCTTTGCGAAGAAGTCCTCGCCCTCCCTTGCGAACTGCCTCAGCCTGTATATCGCGTTCTCGAGCTCCGCGGGATACTCATACGTGCCCTCCTGCAGCTTGTCCTCGAGCACGCCGATGACGTCCTTGAGCGTCGGAGCGTCCTTCCCTGGCGGTGGCACGTCGGCCATGTTGAATCCGAAATTGGTGTACGCATTCTCTATGCCCTCCATTGTGAGCCTCCTCTGCTCCGGATACTCGCCCATGTCCGTCAGTATTTCCAGCGAGTTTACGATCTGCTTGCTCCTGTCCAGGGGCCTCATGCCTGAGAGGTCCATTATGTTTATGTAGTCGCCCTTGCCGAGCGAGATTATCGTGCCGCCGCTCTGCCTGACCCACGCTTTGTACTCGCCGGCCCAGTCGATTATGACGGCACTGGTGTTCCATATGTAGCTGGCCCTTGTAAGGAACGTCTTGACGAAGAAGCTCTTTCCAGCTCCGGTTATTCCCACCACTGCGATGTGCGGGTTTGTGAGGCTGGCGAAGGTCCAGGTGAAGGGCACGTTGAAGAGCTTGGTTATGCCTATGAATATCGAGTTTGTCGGGTCGTTGAGCAGGTACTCCTGCGGAGGTTCGGGCGGCCTTGTGAATATGCTCCTCTTGGCGAGCTCGTTGCTCATTATGTTCTGTACCCTGACGAGGCTCATGCTTCTAACTCTGCAAAATAAGTTTATATGCGTTCTATCTCTGGGTACTGAAGATGAGATCGAGCGTGCTGCTTTCCGGAAGGGAGTAGTTGAACGTGAAGAGGTGATACACCTCCCTTCCTACGATCCTGGTTATGCTCAGGTCGAAGGAGTTGAAGAGCGTCTGCAGGTGGTTGAGCTGATTCGTGAGAGCGTCCACCGCCTCCTTCTCGCTTACTCCCACAGCCGTGGTGTCTATGTACATTATAGCGTCTATGGGCCTCTCACCCCCCGAGAGCCTGTTGATCCTCGCGTCGAGCACGTTCATCTTCCTCTGCAGGTCCTGTATGGCGAGCTGGTTCGGGTTGCTGCCCCCCATCTCCTTTGAGAGCTGAACCTCAAGCACGCCCCTCCTCCCCTCGAGCTCGTCCCTGTACTTCTGCACGTCCTCTGCAACTGAGATTATGTTGAATCTGAACGGAAATCCGGCGCTCATGACTATTCGCTCCCACTTGTCAGGCGACTCCCCAAGCTTTATGTCCTCTGTCTCGTCGACGTTCTCCGCGGAGAAGACGTAGTTGTAGATGTTCGCTGTCAGGAAGCCGGTGGCGTAGTAGATCCCGTTCACGTACTTGACCACGGCGTTTGAGCTCTTGGGTATCGTGTAGCCAGCGGCCGGCATTATCTTTATGCCGAAGAGCATGGTCAGCACGGGAAAGACAACGAAGTCTGCGTAGTTTATGATGAATATTAGCACTATGGTTAGCGCGGCGAGCATGACACCGATCACACCGAAAGCCCCCAGCAAGGGGGAGACGAACATTACAAGCAGCGCTAGGAAAGAGGTCGATCCTATGTAGAGTATTGTCTGCTCGTCCATGCAAACGCCTACTGCGCCATCGTTGGCCCTCCGCCGAGCTGCTCCGTGACTGTGACAAGCGGTATCATGTAATCCGGCTCTATGTATTTCAGCAGGTCGCGGCCCTCCACTATGTTGGACTGCACCCCGAATGTCGCGCTTATCCCAGCGGCTATCTCATCGGCCTGCTGCAGCGCCAGGTTTATCGCTTCCTCCTCGGTGCCGCCCTGCGCCGTTGTCATCGCGTACGCCTCGAGCGCCTGCGACTTGATCTTGCTCACGTTGTCGAATAGGTTGTGCCACATCGTGACCTCGCCGCGTATCCTCTCCGACTCGGCCTTTGACACCGTCTTGCTGACGGTGGCAGTCTGGTACTTCTCCTCCGCCTCGTCGAGCTTCGTCTTGATGTTGTTTACGTACTCGTCCTTGTTTATCACGTATAGCTGGGCCCCAAACTTCACGGGCAGCTTGGTGAGCGTTAGGGCGCGGCTGAAGAGCCTTGCGAAATCAACCTTCTCGTCCTGGTTCATCTCGCTCGACGACCTGTACGTAGGTATGGTCACGAAGGCGCTAGCGAATATGTCGGAGCCCCTCCTGACCACTATGGCGTTGTTGGTGGGCGCCATGCGGAACGGCTCATCAGCGTCTATCACGGCTGTCCTGTTCTTCATCTTCAGCATAGGAATGAAGAAGTCCATGTAGAGCTTTGTCGAGAACGCCAGCAGGTCGATGAGGAGCGCCACGGCCACCATCGCGAGCTTGATGACCGGACCGAGAGGCAGCAGGTACACTACCAGGACAAGCGTGAACGCGAAAACCAGCAGGATTGCGAAAAGAAACCTCTGTGAGATTGCCAAGAGACCACTCGATTATATTATCCATCGCAGGTTTTATACTTTCTTATACGAGACCCATCTTTCCCGTGCGCTTCGCCACACCTCCTATGAAATCTGCGAGAACCTCCATCGAGTAGTAGGTTATGGCAAGTATCAGCGCGGGGTAGAACAGTATCGAGAGGAAGTATGCCCCCATCGTGCTCTGCAGCGCTGTCACGTCGGTGACAAGGGGCGAGGTTGGAGACACAGCGTTCGTCTGCGACTGCGTCCCCTGGCTGTTTGCGGTTATCGAAGCGCTCGCGGCGTTTATGCTCTGTATCACGCCCGTGTTTGTGAAGTAGAAGGCAACGGAGAAGAGCATGGGCATTATGAAGTAGAAGGAGAGCGCGACGGCTATGAGCATGCCGCCTATGCTTCTCAGCGGAAGTATCGCGCGGAAGATTATGCCCGGTATCAGGAATACGGGTATGGCTATGTACATGAAGAAGAGTATCATGTAGAACTCGGCGCTGAGCGCGAGAAGGCCGTCGAGCAGCAGGCTGCTCAGGACCTGCGCGGGTATGATGAAGAACTGCACTATCTGATTGGCGAGCGGATTAATCACTGTGGAGAGGCTGGAGACTGCGGTTTGCGCCGCGCTGCTCTCCGGGCCGAATGACACGTTGAGCGTTATGCTGCCGTAATAGGAGTCGACGAGTATTACGTTGTACATGCTCTTTATCGCGGTCTGTGTGGAGTTTATCGTGCTGTTTATGTAGGAGAGCGAGGTGTTGTAGGGGTTTACGGGGCCGGTGATGAACGCGGGTATGATGCCGAAGAGTATCGCTGAGAGCATCATGAAGAATATCACTATCAGCGCGGTGGCCGTTGCCTCATAGAGCTCTCCGGTGCCGAAGTCCCTGAGGCGCTCGTTCTTGAAGGCCATGCCTATCATGAGTATTATAGTTGCAATGAGGAACGCGAGCGTCACCGCTATGAAGCCTATGGGCTCCCACTTCGCCCACACCTGAGCCGTCGCCTGGTTTATCTGGCTGCAGTACCATGGCGCGAGAGCGTTTGCGGTTCCGGTGGGCGCGCACTCGGAGACGGACTGCGCGGACACGCCGTGCATCGCAACCGCTAGAAGCAGGAGGCAAAGCGCAATTCTGGTTGTGGTTTTCATGCTAGCACTATATCAGGTTTGTCAGCAGAGACATGAAGCTCATCCTCTCGCCGACAGCGCGCGAGAAGTCGGCCACGAACACGTCTATGATTATGAAATTGAGTAAAGGTATTATCGTAAGGCCTACTGCTATAAGCCCCATGAAGGTAAGGAAACTTTCGAGCCATCCCGCGAATGCGCCGCCAAACGGGGATACGGCGAAGAGCGCTGTCAGCGCTATGGCGAAAACTCCGGCTATCGCAGTTGCGAGAGAGGACGCCGAGAAGATCACTGAGTTTGCATCAAGGCCCACGTTTATGTAGCCGTAGGTGAGGTTGACCATGAGCGGGAAGAGTATGCCGAATCCTATTCCGAAGGCTATCATCGCGCCACCGAACGAGCGCGTTATCACGAACATACGCGCTATCAGGCCTACGCTCATGAAGAGCGAGAAGAGGAGAAGCGCGGCTGCGAGCATGAGAAGCTGTACCTGTGAAAGGACGAAAGCGAAGTAAAGGACATCGAGCATGTATCCGGTAAGTGTGCTGAACGCGCTCGGGGGCTGGAGGAGTATGGAGCCTCCAAGGCCAGGTATGCCCGTTGTTCCTTGTATCGCCTTGCCAGCGTTTATCATTATCTGCGGCACTATAGAGAGCCTTAGGCCTATGTAGTAGATGAGTTGGTTGAGGTTCAGCAGCTGCTGGTTGAAGTTGTGCATGTTGCATATCGCCAATGAGAAGAAGTCGCTGGACGGCAACGAGGGCGGAAGGCACTCTACAGGCACGAGCCCCGCCGCGCTGAATATCTGCTGGAAGTTGAGAGAGAAGAGGAACGAGACTATGAAGAGGAAGAGTATGACTGTTATAAGAGAGAGCATTATCTCGTAGGACTTGATCTTCACCCAGACGCGCATGCTCTCCCTGCCGACGAACTGGCTGAACATGTACATGAGCGAAAGTATGCCTATCATCGCCACTGCGGCGATGACCACTATCGGGAACCACAGGATCATCGGTGAGGTGATATAGCTCGCTACGCTGCTGCTTGCGAGCAGTATGCCTGGTTGTGCAATCATATCATATCACCTTGCTCAGCAGCTTCTTTGACTGCAACGACGGCGAGCCGAGCATGTCGCCGAGGGCCTCCATCAGGTCGAGCGAGATTATCAAAGAGATTATGAGTCCGAGAAGCTGTATTGCCAGGAACGTCGCCTGGCTTGCGAAGCCGCCTATCTCCGCGTAGAGCGGGTTGCCGAAGACAGAGCTCAGCGGCATCACAGTAAGCAGTGACTGCAGTGAGAATCCTGCGCCGGAGAGCGAACCGAGTGAGAGGGGCTTGAACTGCGAGCTTATGTAGGCGGAGAACGGGTAGAGCAGCGAGGGGAAGACTATGTAGAAGGCTATGAAAAGCGCGAGCATGGAACCGCCTGCGGCCCTTGTCCACGGGAAGGAGCGCAGCAGTACTCCGACATACAGGAATACGGGGAACAGGAAGTAGACGAGATAGAGCAGCAGCGGTATGGAGACGAAGACGCCGATCATCAGCATGAAGAAGCTGACCTGGGTGCCCATCATCGTCACCACCGGCTGTATCCCCGCGAGCGGAGAGAATGAGAAGCCGAAGTAGTTTGGTTCAAGGGCGATATTGAAGCTCTGCAGGCCTGCAAGCACTCCCTGCACTGCCGCGGTTGATACGACATCCGGAATCACGCTCGCCACTCCTGTGTTTATGTAGTTGTTGCACAGCCCCAGATAGAGCGCAGGGACGTTAGAGGGTATTACCGAGTTGGGCGTCAGCGCAGAGAGCCCTACGGAACTTATCGAGGCCAGGAATGACACCGCGCCGTTGGCAAACGCTAGTCCCGAGGCTATAGCTCCGATTATGATCAGGTTGAACGCGCTCTCCAGAGCCTCTGCCCTTGTGAACTTCTTCAGCGAGTCTATCCCGAACCCGTATCCGAATGCGTAGGCTATGCCCAAGCACATCAGAACGAGCAGGACAAGGAGCAGAGAGATGCTTATCAGTCCGCCGTATGTGGTCGCGCTTGCTAGGCTCTTGTCCAGGCTTGAGCCTGCATAGAGGTCGGGGCAGAAGTTGCCGAATAGTTGGGCGTTCACAGTGCTGAAGAGCACGAAAGCCGCAATCAGGTACGTGATTCTCATGTTTGCCACATCGTCATATCAGGTTGCTCAGCCCCAGTATGTCCTTGTCTCCTCCGAGCAGCGTGGAGAAGCCGCTCATCGCAGCGAGGGCCACGAGCACGTTAATGAGCGGTATGATCACCCCGGCAACGAAGTTAACCCCATAGAGATTGGCGAGTGCAAGAGCCGAGTTGATTGCGTCGCTCGGGTTGCATGCGTACTGCGTCGAACCCGCGAAGCCTACCGGGATGGGCAGCGTCGTCGGGTTTGCAGGAATGCCTGTGACGAGCGTGCCTATGGCCCCACTCAGGAAACCGTAACCGGGTATGAGATAGAAGGCGGCAAAGATGCCCTCGTCGACCACCAGGTAGTCGGGCATGCAGCTGTAATACCGCAGCACGTTGGTGGCGCTGGGCAGCACGAAGAAGTCTATGTTTGATCCGGCTGTGCCCTTACAGAGGTTTGACTGGGCTGAAGCTAGGGAAACGCAGCCGGAGGTATACGTGCCTGGATATCCGCAGACGTTCTCGAACACATAGTCGCCGCTGGTACACGAAGCGCCGGGAACTGTGTTGGCAGGCACATAGCCGTTCTGCATCGTGTTCGCTCCGTACACTATCGCGTTGCCGCTGGCTGGCAGCTCGTAGAGCGGTATGCCAGGCAGGTTGCTCGAGCCGATGGGCCCTAGGCCAGGATTGGAGAACGCGCTGTACTCCATGCCAAGAAGTATCGGGTACACGAGGACGGCCGAGAGGCTTATCCCTATCAGCAGGCCTCCTATCTTCCTCGTGAAGAAGGTGGCCTGCATTATTATGCCGGCGGCGAGCAGATACGGCCAGATTAGAAGAAAGATCGTTATGAAGAGGAGCTGCATCAGCATTATGTAGAAGACAAGGACAGCTTCGGTCTGCGCAGACCCTATCAGGCTGGTTATCGCAGAGTAGCCCGCAAGAGGCTTGTAGTCGTAGGCGGTGCTGAAGCTCAGTTCCTGCGCGCCTGGAACCAGGCATTCCGGAGACGGCGTGCAGACCACGCTGCGCGCTGTGAACTCCGACAGGAAGCCTATCCAGCCGGTGAAGACGTAGAACGCATTGAGGTTGTTGGCCGCTTGGTTTGTAACATTGGCAAGTATCGCATAGCTGTAGAACAGCCCGTAGTCTATAGACGGGGTGAGGTCCGCACCAGACTGACCGTTTGCGAGCGATGAGATGCCGGAGCATACGGCGTTTGCTGGGGTAGGTATCGCGTTGGCGGGGTTGCTGTCTCCGGCGGGCTGCGTCGAGCCGTGGCTGTTGAGCATGGTAAGCGGCGAAGACGCGAGCTGCGAGCACACACCGGTGCTAATGCTGTTCGGGGAGAGTAGTGGGACGAGAGAGAGCTGACCTGTGCCGACGAGCGTGAAGACGCCAATTATGATTATGGTCACGACACCGGTTCCTACCGTCTGCCCCAGCTCGCCTATAGCGCCGGCCTTGATCTTGTTGCTGTTGAGGAGTGCGCCGATCATGTAGTAAACTGCAGATATGGCTATGCCGAAGAGGACGGCTATGAATATGACAGGAAGCCAGTTCTGGAATACTGCATAGTTGCTAATAAAGTTGGGCGCAGCTGCTGCGGCTACGGAAGAGACCGCCGCAACGGCGATAAGGAACAGCGTCGTTCTCTCAATCCAGTTCATTCAATCACGCCAGAAACCTCCAGAGCCGAATACGTTTGCTATTGCATCGAGGCCCTTCGCCAGTCCCGCTATGAAGCCTACAGTTATCGCCATGTCGACAGCTATCAGGAGTATGCTGACGAAGAAGTATGCAGCTACCGTCTCTCCATATCCTGCGGTTACGCCTGGCGCATTAAGCATTATGCCGATGAACTGGCCGAGGTTGTTGCCTATGGATCCGAAGTAGAAACTTGTCGGGAGGTTCAGGCCACCGAGGCCCGCAAGGTTAGGAACGTTGGAAGAATTTAGCGGCAGGGAGCTGCTGGAGCCGAAGAGGGAAGGCGATATCGAGTTGACCGAGTAGGCGGTGACGGAAGTGGTGAAAGGATATGATGTGCATGAGGTCTTCACCCCCAACCCGATGCCTATGCATCCGGCTATGTACGAATCCAGCACAATGGTCAATGGCAGGATGAAGTAGAAGCCTATCGCCAGAGCGAGTATCACGTTCGCGGTCTTCCTTATCTGAGGGCCCACGAACGAGAGCGACCTGAATATAAGTGCTATCGGGGCCATGACGGTCATGGCTCCTGCCTCAATTATAGGAAGCAGGATGAGAAGCATGAATAGGCTGCCGAACGACGCGGCGAGGAGGCCGCCGTACACGGAGGTGAACACCCCTGCGTACTCGCCGAAGAGAGTGCCTATGTTTGTGGAGAACGTTACCTGCACCACTCCAGAGAGCAGCGACGGTGCTATTATCTTGCTTACCTGGCTTATCCCCTGAATGAGCTGAAGGCCCTCGCTGAGCAGGAAGTAGGCAAGGTTGGCGACAACCGTATACTGTATCGATGCGTTATAGAGCGAGGTCAGCAGGTTGAGGCCGTTGACGAAAAGCAGGTTGCCAAGGTAGTTGTCGGCGGCGTTGAACAGGCCTGTGTAGCTGCTGTATCCTACGAGCAGGCCTCCGGCCTGGCACGCCGCGGCTGCGAAGAAGGTCAACACCGCTATTATTATCAGGCTTATGAACGCCTCGAATATTTCATAGCTCACCACTCCCTTCAGCCTCTCCCTTCTCCCTGCCGGGAAGAAGTTGCTGAGAGCGTAGACGAATCCGGCTATCGTGACGCTGAACAGCACGATCAGCGTGTTTATCCCTATCCAGTCGCTGTTGTTGACGGTCGCAAAACCGCAGGCCTGCACGAAAAGATTTGATATCATGCGATCATGCGAGCTTAAGCTTGCCTCCGATGCTGAGCCTTATGTCGCCGCCGAGCATGTGGGCTACGTTGCTGGTGATGGAGAATCCGATTCCAAGGTCAAGTATGAAAAGTATGAACTGCAGCACCACATAGGAGTTGTAGGCAAGTATCCCGTTGAGCGCCGGGAAGATTGTGTCGAAGCTCAGCAACGCCTCGCCTCCTGACGAGAATGTAGCAAGGACAGACTGCAGTATGCCGCAGATGATGCTTGAGTTGCACGAAGATGCCTGCGATTGGAAAACGCCGACCTGCAGCATCTGCGTCACAGGGTAGTTGAGCAGGATTAGGAGCGATGGATATATCACTGAGATCGCCAGCCCAACGGCCATGAGCGCGCCGCCTATGCCTCTGATGAAAGGGAACGCACGCATCACGAGGCCTATCGGTATCAGTATGGTCAGGCCCAAGACAAAGAGAAACGGCAGCATGTTGAGCTGTATCTGTATCAGCAGAGCCACAGGGAAAGCGATGAGCGTGATTGAGTCGCTCAGTATTGCCTGGAGCTGCCCTCCCGCACTGCCCTCGAGGAGGCTGTTCTGGTACGGCATCAGGGTGAAGCCCGACTCGAAGCCGACGAACGGTACGGGTATCGGCGCATAGGCGCTTATCTGCAGGCTGTCGAGCGCGCCGAATGAGGAGCTCAGCCCGAGCAGGTAGTTGAATGTGTCGCTGAGCTGTCCGCTTACGCTGGTGAGGTAGCCGCATGCGGCGTTGGTGAGCAGGTAGTTGGCGGGTATGCTTATGGGGCTAGAGCACGTGCCCGTGGACGGCACGAGCAGCAATGCCACGTTCGTTACGATGGTTATTACCGCGAAGATCGAGACTATGAGCATAGCAGACTTGAATATCTCCCAGTACTCTTTCGCCAGCCAGTCTCCTATTCCCGTTTGCGGGAATATCTTAGAGAGGACGTAGCCGATCGCGACAACATCAAGCGAGACTGTCAGCGCAAGCAACGCGGTTGATATCGCGCTTGGAGGGATGGTGGGAGGAGGAAGCGGAAGGGACGGCGCCGCCCATGAGATTCTTGCGGTAAGGATAAGGGCGAGGAGCAGGAAGGGGATAAGTAGCCTCATGTGTCTCTTGCTATACTGATATAAAAATGTATAAATATCCTCGTTGGCTCTCAGTGCCTGAGTATCGCGAATCTCTTCATGTACGCCTCTGCCTGGAAGATGACGAAGTAGGGGAGTATGAAAACGGAGTTTATGATAAGCATTATGTAGCTCGATATGAGCGTGCCTGTCGCGTGTATCACAACGTAGTCCACTATCGAGACCACGAAGGTGAGCACTATGACCCACATGAGGAAGTACTGCGGAGAGCGGGACACGAGCTTCAGACTCTGGTTCAGCGCGGGGCCTATGCGCTTGTTCTCGATCACTATGGCGGTTGGCGCGTAGAAGATCGCCATGAAGAGGAAGAAGCCAACGACAGGGGTGAGTATGCCCTCCAGGCCGAGGAAGTATCCGAGTATGTTTACCAGGGTGAGTATGAACGTGTAGGCGAGGAGCACCGCGAAGACCCTGCCGGTGTACTTCTCCACCTCGTGCAGCACGCTTCCCGCATGCTTTGTAAACGTGCGCTCCGCCTTGACTATGAGGCTTATCGCGACGAACGCGAAGCTCAGGAAGAGGAGCGACAGGAACGCCGACACGATTATTATCGCGATGCTGATTGCGTTGAGGTTGAGGAAGATGCTGGCGCTCCTGAGGAAGATGCCGCCGCTTGATACGTATGTTGGAAGCGGGGTCAGCGCCGGGATCAGAAACGCGATTATGAAAGGTATGGAGAAGAGGAGGACTAGCCTTATGTTCTTCGCATACGTCTCCCATGAATCCTCGAGAAGAGAGGCCATGCCAATCGTTAGGAAATGCAAGTTAACATTAAAAAGGCGTTCGCAAACGGCTACGACGTCACGTTGAGGGCGCTTGGGGTGAGGTAGAGGTACTTGCCGTTGTAGACAAGGAGCGAGACGTACTCAATGGGCTTTGTGCTGTTGAACCAGCCTATGCGTGCCGTGATGTTGTACGTGCCAGATGCGCCGTTGAGCTGTATTTTGTTGACATTCACAAGGCACTGTATGTCGCCGTTGCACTGGGCGCTGGGCGAGATTATGCTGTCGTTTATCAGCCCTGCGAACCCTCCTCCGAAGCCGGTGTCAAGCGTTGACCCGAGAACGTACACCGTGTCGTTCCTTATGTCGCTGTAGTGCAGCGTCGTCCTGTACACCGAGGACGCGTTGGCGCGATCTATGAACAGCGTTGTGTTCGAAGAGCTCATGTTGAAGCTCTGCACAAACGAGGCGTGCGAAACGTAGATGACCGCTAAAAACAGGGCAGCGAAGGCTGCTATTGATGCATACGCGGCATGGCGTTTCCTGCTCCCCAGCCATTCCATGAAGGCCCCCTGCTTCTCGTTTTCCCTCAGGCCAAGCGCGAATATCAGCAGGAATATGAAAGTTGCGTAATAGGCGTTTATCGAGTGCTGGAGGAGAAGGAATGGTATGACGCTGAATATCGGTATCAGCTTCTTCCTGTTCCAGAAGAGCAGCACGAGGGCCAGAGTCACCGCCGACATCTCGAAGAGCAGGGGATACGTGGGCAGCGGCAGGGGCAGGTACCGGATGAGTGAGAATCCGATCGCGGACGAGCCGCTCGGAAGCAGCAACGAGTTGAGCGGCGTGAACACCGCTCTGAAGTAAGCGGAGGGGGCGGTTATGATGAATGGCGCGTTTATCGCAAGGAAGACCGCCAGAGCTCCTGCCGACTTCTTCGCTCCCGCCTTCATGCCCTCGTTGTTCACCGAGTAGATCAGCAGGAGTATGACGGGAACCCAGAGCTCCTCCTGGATTGCGAGGCAGAGGCCGAGCGGTATCCACGAGTACCTGCTGCTCAGCCTCGCGTAAGCGACGATCAGCAGCGCAATCATCAGGAACGTTGTTATCGAGGCTATGTTCACAATCGCTATTATGAAGAAGGCGAGCATCGTCAGCCTTGGATGAAGCAGCTCCTTGCTGTCAAGGCAGAACGCAAGCGCCATGAGCATCACGAATATGTAAACTGCTGCCTGCGCTGTTGAGTCGACGGCGCCGAGGTTCGCCATGGTGGGCGTGGAGAGGAAGTAGAATGGGGTGAACGCGAGCATGAAGAGCGCCGGATAATCGAGAACGCCAACTATCATGTTGCTGGTCGAGGTTGACAGGCCGATGCTCGCGTTGTTGTAAAGTATGCGGGTGAAGGAGACGGTGTACGGGTTGATGCCGTGCAGCATCGCGGTAACGCTCTGCATGACCAACAGCTCCTCGTCATCTATCGAGAAGTTCTTCACCAGGAACTTCGAGGCGTAGTACAGCACCAGTATGAGGAACGTGGCGAGGATGAAGAGGAACGCCGCCTTCCTGTTTCCCTTCGAGTAGAAGTACGAGCCCAGGTATGAGAGGAAGAAAAGGGGAAGGAAGACGGTGAAGAGTATGCCGAATGTCTGGAAGTACTTGAGCAGGAAGAGCTCGAGCGTGAACGCGAGCGGGCCGTTGAGCACGTAGACTGATACGAATGCGACGACGATCAGCGCGAACACGGAATGCATCAGAACGCTTGTCGCCTTGCTTGCGCGCTTGGGTCTGGGCCCGGTGAACCTGAGCACGTACGCTATAGCGAATGAGAGGAAGAGGAGCGTGATCAGCAGGTTGAGAACGAGCACGCTATTGGATACGTACGAGAATATGGCTGAGAACGAGTTCGCCACTAGGAGGATTATGGCTGCGACAAAGAGCTCAAGGTAGTGAACCTGAAGGCGGGTGACCTTCATGCGCTACCTTCTGCTCCAAGCCTTTTAAATCAGCAGGTGATTGCGATGTTGCTTGTTCCGCCAATCGAGCTGCCTATGCCTGTGAGCAGGCTCACCAGCGGCTGCGCGAGCAGCACTATTATCAGGCCGATTATGCCCCCTACTATCATGGCGGTTGACCACGATGTGAGGCTCTTCTTGAATTCGAGGCTCGAAGGAAGGAAGTGGGAAACGGCGTATAGCACGCCTCCTATCAGGAAGAGCGCTACGGCGAGTATGCCGACTATGTTCCTTACTCCGGAAACGAAACCGCAGAGGGTTACACTGATTATGCTCGAGGTGTTGTCTCCCGCAACCATTACCAGCAGGCTTGCTATGCTCACTGCCGAAAGCACCAACTGCAGTTTGTTAATCTTCATACTTGCACCTTTGCTTTCTATATGAATATACGCCATTTAAATACCTATCATTCGCTTTTGTTTTTGACTCCTAGACGGCGATACAAAGGCTTTAAATAGATTAAACGAGCATTTTGCTGAGTGGAGGCATGATTGGAAAGCATCAGTCAGAGAGAAGGCCGGTAACCACAGCCGAGGCGCTGGAAGTGCTGGAGGGAAGGAAGGAGGAGGGTGAGCTGGGCTACGAACAGAAGCTGGCCTACGACCACATCAAGAAGTTCACCAGCATCGGGAAGGAGGATGCGAAGAAGATGATCAAGGAGCTCATGCAGTACGGCGTGGACGAGTCCACGGCGATAAAGATAGTGGACGTGATGCCTATAGAGGCCGTGCAGCTGAAGCACATTCTTGCCCGCGAGAAGAAGACCTTCGAGGAGGACGAGGTCGGCAAGATGATGGAAGTGGTCAAGGACCATAGGGGGAAATAGGGCAGTCTATGCCTGTGCACGATGCACGAGTGAGCACATATGGCGGAGCAACAAGTAGAGCACGAACACGAGGGCCTGGAGGAGTACGCCCTGGTACTGGACTATCTCTCCACTGGCAAGTCTTTCTCTCCTAAACCCGAGCCGCTGGTCCAGCTCCTGGGCGAGACCAAGTTCACGCTTCTTGAGGCGGTGCCGAAGGTCAGCGAGATAAGGGTGAGGGAGAAGGTCTACATCGGCAAGGGCGAGCGCGACAAGATAGCTCTGATAAAATCTAGGATAATGTACAACGACCTCACGCAGGTGGCGAAGAACGAACTGCCTGGGGCGATAGTTGAGATACTGAAGCAGAACGAGGCGAAGTTCGTAAACATATTCAACACAGCGTCGCCGCTCAACATACGAATGCACTCGCTGGAGCTGCTGCCCGGCGTGGGCAAGAAGCACCTCAACGCGATACTCAAGGCGAGGGATGAGAAGGAGTTCACGAGCTTCAAGGACATAAGCGAGCGCGTGCCGCTCCTGCAGGACCCGATAAAGCTGCTCACCGAGCGCATAATCGAGGAGCTCAAGGGGGAGAGCAGGTTCTACATGCTCGCCAGGCCGTACTCCAGGGAGCTCGGGAGATAGATTCCATGATTGAGAGGTCGGGCGACACGGAAGTGAAGAACAGGATACTTGCGCTGCTGAAAGAGAAAAAGAGGGCGAGCGGGCCGACGATAACCTCGAACGTCGGAGAGTGCACGTCGAAGAGCGACAGGTACGTTAGGTACAATCTGGACCAGCTGGTCAGCGAAGGAAGGGTCGGAGTCGAGGTTAAAGAGAAGGGCTTTGAGATATTCTTCGAGAAAAGGGCTCGCTAGTCACATCCTTTCCAGGTGTCTCTGGCCGACTACGAGCGTCCTCTTCGTCTTGCTCGACACCATGAACTCGACCACGTACGCGCTCCCGCGCTTGCCAGTCACTGTGCCCACTCTCCCCCTGTATCTCGGGTGCGGTATGTCATTGAAGATGCCCTTGGGTACTATCGCCACGCGGTCGCCGACGCTGAAGCTCTTCATCAGGCTGCTAAGCGCAAGCTTGCTGGGCTTGTGGTGCCTGGCGAGGTGTCTCGCCCTGCCCGCGAAAAGCCCGTGCGAACGTTCGGTCATGCTAACAACTAATATTTTCAGGATACGAGGATATAGTTGCAAGTAGGTATATAAATACCTTTCAATGCTTATAAAGGAAGTGATCACATGGCAAAGCGAGTTGTGCTGAAACCGCAGTTCAAAATCGAGAACATAGTCGCCAGCGCGGACCTTGGGGTGGAGCTTGACCTCTACGCCATAGCCAAGGCGTCGCCAGACGTTGACTACGAGCCAGAGCAGTTCCCTGGAGCGATATACAAGATAAAGGAGCCGAAGGTCGCGCTTCTCCTCTTCAAGAACGGGAAGATAATCTGCACCGGAGCGAAGACCGAGGCTGACATAAAGAAGGCCATAGACCAGGTAATAAAGGTAGTGAGGAACTACATACTCTCTGAGAAGAAGTAGCTACCTCCTCTTGCTCATCCTTCGCATCGTGAAGTGGTACACGAGGTAGAGCACGAGCGCGAAGACGAAGACCGCGGCCACGACTAGGGGGAAGCTGCTGAGCGAGAGCGCGTAGTAGCCGAACCCTATCAACATGGCGTCCCAGACCAGCGTGCCGGCTATCGAGTAGAGAAAGAATTTGCGCACCGGCATCATGGCGAAACCGGCAGGGAAGTTTATCAGCGCTCGGACCAGCGGGATGAGCCGGGTTATGAAGACGGCGAACGCGCCGTTGGCGGCGAACCACGCGTCGAAAGCCTCGAGCCTCTCCTTCCTTATGTGGAAGAGCGAGAGGTGCTTGTATACCACATCCTTGCCGAGGAAGTATGCGACGTAGTAGTCGACGCCCATGCCGATTATGCCCCCCGCTATCACCGCTGCGAAGCCCACGACCGGGTTGACCGCGCCGATTGCGGCAAGGTAGCCCACGGCCGGCAGGACGACCTCGCTCGGGACCGGGAACGCCGCTGCCTCGAGAAGCATCAGAGCGAATATCGCGTAGTAGCCGTACTGCGTTATTAGCGATGTGGCTGCGGAGTAGCTGAGGCTGAGAATGCTCAGCGCAAGAGACGTAAACATAATTGTATTTATACTGAAACTTTAATGAATTGTCTGAGCGGTGAGCCGAGATGAAAGTGATAAGATACAACGAGTCTACGGGCCAGCTCAAGCTGGTGCCCGGCTCGTTCGACGACCTCTACCTGCTCGCCAGGATCATAGGCGGCGGAGACAAGGTCACCGCGAGCACGTACAGGCGGTTCAGGCCCAACGAGGGCGACGTGGGAGAGCAGAAGGAGGTTGTCATAGAGCTGCTCGTCGAGAAGGTGGAGATAGACAAGAACGCGCAGAAGCTCAGGCTCATGGGCAAGATAGTCAGCGGAAGCCCGGTGGAGTACGTGAAGCTCGGTGGCTACCACACCACTAACGTCGGCGAGGGGGACAAGATAACTATATGGAAGGGGGAGTGGAAGGCTTATGTGCTCAGCATGATAAAGCGCGCCGTCGCGGACTCGAAGAAACCGAGGCTCGCCGTAGTGGCGATGGACGACGAGAAGGCGACATTCGCGTACGTGCGCGGCTACGGGATAGACGTGATAAGCGAGATATACAGCAAGCTGAGCAAGAGGCTGAGCCCGAAGGACTTCGAGAAGGCGCGCGACGCGTACTTCGACGACATAGCGAAGAAGGCGGGAGCCATGCAGGTCGACATAGTCGTCTTCGCCGGCCCGGGATTCATGAAGGACGACCTCAAGAAGTACATGGAGGTGAAGCGGATCGACATAGGCAAGAAGACCGCTTACACAAGCGCGAGCGACGCAGAACGGTCGGGAGTGCGTGAGGCGATACAGAGCGATACCGTATCGAGGCTGCTGGAGAACGAGAAGGTGAAGCGCGAGTTCGAGCTGCTCAACGTCTTCCTCGCCGGGCTAAACGTGGGCGCGTCGTACAGCGGAACGTCTAAGATAAGGGACGCGCTGAACGAGTACCAGGCGGGCACGATACTGGTCAACGACTCGGTGCTCAACGACCCCGAGATAAAGGAGCTGCTCGACATGGCCTACAGGCAGAAGGTCGAGATAGCGGTGTTCAACTCCGATGACGACGCCGGCTCGCAGCTGAAGAACTTCCACAACATAGCGGCGATAGGCAAGGCGTTCATGAAGAGGGAGAAGCAGGCTAGCTAGGTATGTTGGTCATCTGCAGCACCTGGCCCCCATTGCTGCACGGGTTCATCCACCACACCTGCACATTGTAGAGGTTCTTCGACACCGAGATGGTGTTCGTGTACCCGGTCGAGGTCTGGCTCTTCCACGCCGATCCCGCGAACACGTTCTGCCACACTGTTCCTATGGCCGCCACCCTGTAGAACACCTCCATCGCGCCCGCGGCCTCTATGTTAACCGTGGGCGTCGCGGTGCCGCTCACGTAGAGCGTTGTTGATGCGATTGACAGCATGGAGTTGTACGGACTGGAGCACGCAACGTTGGCGTTCTGCAGGCTGGAGAGGAACGAGGGATATTGGCCGGTCTTGACGCCGTAGTAGCTGGACCCGAGCATCGGCGCGTTCGTGGCGTATGCAAAGACTATGTTGCCATTGGTCACGTTTGAGGCCCATGCGCCGTTCTGCATCAGCGTGAAGTTGTTTGGCTGCGTCGGTATCACCTGTATCTTGGAGAACGGAAGCAGCTGGAGGTTGCTTGGGGCCTGCAGCGCCGCGACGCTGAATATGATCACCCTCTTTCTGGAGGGCGTGCTTGCGAAGGAGCCGCTGTACTGCACGTCCTCGAACTTGCAGTTGCCCGATGACAGGTTCGCGACACCGGAGTTGCAGAACTGGGCGTTGAGCAGGTAGAAGCCCTGCACGAGAGTCGTGGGGCTTATGGGTCCGCCGGTGCTGGTGGTGCACGTTGACTGTTCTCCGGGATACAGGAAGTTGGGCGTGCAAGCGCCGGTGTAGCTGTTGCTCTTCACTGTAACTATCGTGTTGGTGACGTTGATCGGAACGGCCTGCGAGTTGGTAAGCGAGAAGGTAACGGTCGTATAGCCGGCTGTCTGGTTCGTGTATATCTGGACGAGGTTGCACGTCGGCCCCGCGAAGGCGCTGCACTGCGACTGCACGCTTGTCGCCGGAGCACCGGAGAGCAGGAGTATGACGCTCACCACCACGCCGAGTATGAGGAAGAGGAAGCTGTACGTTGCGAGGAACTCTAGCGACGACTGTGAGCGCATGTGAACCGACACGTAGAATGCTCTGGACGTCTTTTTATCTTTATCCTGAGCAATTCACACGCATACGGAAGGTGAGCGAACGCTTGAAAGAACACAGGTGTACCTGCGGCCGATCAAGTCGCTGGGGCAGCACTTCCTGATCAACGGATCTGTTGCTGAAATGGAGGCGGAGCATGCGCGCGGAAAGAACGTTCTTGAGCTTGGCCCGGGCTACGGAGTGCTGACGCGTGAGCTGTGCAAGAGGGCAAAGCGGGTAGTCGCCGTGGAGCTGGACAGGAACCTCTTCCTGGTGCTGAAGAGCGAACTGCAGTACAAGAACCTCAAGCTGATAAACAAGGACTTCTTCTCGGTGAGCGACGATGAGCTGCGCATTGGCGACACAGACATAATGATATCCAACGTACCGTACAGCCTTTCGAGCAGAGTTATCGAGTTCCTGCTTGACCACAGGCTGCAGGCGGTTCTCTGCCTGCAGAAGGAGTTCGTGCAGCACATGACCGCCAAGCCAGGCACTCGTGACTACTCTAGGCTCAGCGTGATGTTCCAGCTCGGTTTCTCGCACACAACGGTAGCCAAGGTGTCACGCGGCAGTTTCAGGCCGATGCCTAAGGTCGATTCAGCAGTCATATACGTAAAGCCAAGGGGCTCTGAGACCACCGAGGGGGAGAAGCGCGTGATAAACGCGCTGATGCAGCACAAGAAGAAGACCGTCAGGAGCGCGCTCGTCGATTCGTGCGAGTACATAGGCAGGGGAGCCGATGAGATAAGGGAGATGTGCGAAGGGCTCAAGGATAAGGACAAGAGGGTCTTCAAGCTTGAGCCGCAGGAGCTGCTCGGCCTGGCAGAAAAGTTTGCACCGAGAGGATAGCTACGCGCTTCTGCGCGCTGCGCCCATGATGACCTCGAGGTCGTCGTCGCGCACCACAAGTATGAACCTCTCACTTTCCTTCTTTTTGCGTATGGTATCAAAATCAACCGGGGTTTCGAGCGAGAAGTCATATGTTTGGGGGAGCTGTTGCGATCCCTTTGGATCCCTCACTGTGCCCTCCCAGCCCTTGCGCAGGATCGGGACTCTGGGAACCCCCTTCGATGCCGCGAAGCCCATCACGTGGCCGTCGCGTATCAGGTCTAGGAGCGGGCCGTTGTCTATGCGCACGTCGTCTTTGAGCCTTACCCTTGCGCCGATGCTGCCTATTATCCAACCACGATGGATAATTACTGTCTCTCTATTTAAACCCTAAACAGAGGCATCTTTACTGGAAGGAGTAGAAGGGTTCCTGCACCTGCTCAAGCACGATTGCGTTCTTCACCTTCCTCTTGAACTCCTCCTCTGCCTTCTTCGCGCCCTCGGCGCCTAGCAGCGACCTGTAGTGCATGGGCACGAAAGCCTGCGCCTGCACCACGCTCGCGATCTTTATAGCGTCTTGCAGGTCCATCGTGTAGTGGCCGCCTATCGGCATCATGAATATGTCTGCCCTGACGCTCTTCATCTCATCGATCGCGTCTGTGTCGCCAGGATGGTATACCCTGGTGCCGTTCACGTCGATTATGTAGCCGACCCAGCCGTTCGCCCTAGGGTGGAACTCCTTGCTCGCGTTGTATGCGGGCACGGTGCTGAACCTTATCCCCTCGATCTCGTAATCCTTGCCAGGCTCGACCTCTAGCACCTTCCTCCCCTTGAGCTTGCCCGCTGTCTCCTTCGGGGCGACGAACCGCGTCTTTTCAGTCACTATCTCCGCCAGCGCCTCCTCGTTGAGATGGTCGAAGTGCGTGTGGGTTATGAAGATTATGTCGGCCTTGGGCATCGGGCCGCGGAACCTGAACGGGTCTATGTACACCCTCTTTCCGTTCACCTCGAACATGAAGCCGGCGTGCTCTATCCACTTCAGGAAACTTACGTCCATGCGATCGATAGCTTACGCATTTCAAAATATTTATAACCGCAAGCTGATGCACATACGATAATAAAATTATGGTTTCAGTATAGGATGGGCCGGGAGATGGCGCAGCGCACAAGAAACGCGTACTTTTCCAACGAGTTTGAGCACACGCTCGGTTTGGTACGGCAGGTCGCCGATTCCGGGGGAGTGTTCGAGCGCGAGATCAGGAACCTTGCAAGGGGCGTGGACTCGCTGCGCGGCGTCTCGGATATGGAACTGCGTCATAAAATGCTGATGGTGGCTCTGGATCTAACTTCCAGGCTCACGTATCTCTATGCGAGGCACACCTCGGAGCGCGGAGATTTCTGCGATGAGGCACCTGACGTTGAGCTGCTCGTGGGCTACAGCAATACGCACGCGATCAAAAGGGAAGACGGGGAGCTCGGCGCCGATTTCATGCTGGCGCTGGGATTTTACAAGGAATCGGAGATGCTGCGGGAGGCGGCGCGGCACGCTTAAATATGCCGATTGACAAAAGGCATGCATGAACCTGATCGTAGCGGTGCCGGTCGACGAGAACCTCGCCTCATTCATAGGCAAGAAGAGCTCGGAAAACAGCATCGCCTTCTACAACAGGAAGATGGGCGATGACGTCATAGTCGCGCTTCTCCCAAATCAGTCTGACGAGAAGGTTTACGCGCTTGCGGAATCGCTGCTCGTCTGCTCGCAGGTGCTGCTCAGCACCGCCAACCTTGACAGGAGGTTCGGCGAGGCACTCGTGGCTTGCTCGCTGCTTGACAGGCGGGTGCTGCTCACCGATGACAACGACGCCGCTGCATTTCTGAAGGGAGCCGGGCTTGAGGGATGCGAGGTAGTCTCGAGGGAGAACGTGCTCGATAAGCTGCGGGAGGGCACGGTCACTCAGAAGGAGGAACCGGTCAGGATAGACATAGACAAGGCGTTTCCGGTAAAGGGCGTTGGCACGGTTGTTCTGGGCGTGGTCACGAGGGGCACGCTGCGGCAGCACGACAGGCTCTTCCACACGTCAGGCAGGGAGGCACTTGTCAGGTCGATACAGAGCCAGGACGAGGATGTGGAGTCAGCTGGGAGGGGCACTCGTGTCGGCATATCGCTGAAGGACATAGACCACAAGGAGATAGAGAAGGGAGACCTCCTGATGAAGCAGCAGGTCAAGAGGAGCGCGTCTGTCACGGTTGAGATAACCAGAACGAGCAGCGCAGCTAAGGAGAGCATCTCGCAGGGCGCACGGTACGGAATGGCGGACGGCTTCTCGTACAGCGAGTGCACCGTCAGGAAGCATGATGGCAAGCTGCTCGAGCTTGAGCTCGTTGCTCCGATGCCGGTCGAGGACGGCGACGAGGTGCTGCTCACGCGCGGAACCGTGCCGAGGGTCTTCGCCTCTGGAAGGATAACGGGCAAGGCTTAAATATCTGACATGACGAGTATCACCATGGGGGCTGATTGGAAGAAGTTTCTTGCGGTAGCCGCTCCTTTCATGCTGCTGGCATCGGTTTCCTCGGCGCACGCCATTCTGTTTTCTTGGACAAGCATATTCAGCAACATATGGAACAGCATCTGGAACAGCATAGCCTCTATACTGCACATCCAGACCACATCGGCGCAACAGCAGTTCGCCGACAGGCTTGGAGAGCTCCAGGCGAACGAGACATCGCTGGCGCGGTTCTACCTGGCCAACGTTGGCAAGTACGCCAAGCAGTACAACGTGAGCGTGAACACGAGCTGGGCCGTCAGGGTTACGGACGTAAACTCCACGACGAGCCCCGTCATAGGCAGGCTCACAGCTGTGTGGAACCAGACGAGCCAGACGCTGGGCATATACGACGGCATAGTCAACACCACCGGGATACCGACCTTCTGGGTGAACGTGACTCACAGCTCCTTCATGTCGCTGACGAAGGATGCGATAGACCAG
Organism: Microcaldota archaeon; assembly: GCA_021818925.1. Taxonomy (GTDB): domain Archaea; phylum Micrarchaeota; class Micrarchaeia; order Micrarchaeales; family CABMGC01; genus JAJYVH01. The sequence continues at coordinate 378,082 of JAKASU010000001.1, forward strand.
AGCGTGTACGGCGCCGTGGCTGACATTGGAATAGCCGAGGCGACCCACTCGGTCTCGTACGGGCGCGTGGGCTAGCCGCACGCTCTCTGACAAAGTTATAAAAAGCTTTTAGTTTAGTGGATATGAGTGATTGTGTGGAAAAGAACCTGATGTACGTTGCAGGTATCCTAGTAGTGATAATTGTAGCAGCATTCATCCTCCTCTCCGGATTCGCAAGCGCGCCTACGGCAACAACCACCGTTACGCAGAACCTCACCACTGTTAGCGTTGCGCCTGTAACAACCACGATAGTTAAGAACCTTACAACTGCAACAGGACCGAACCTTGCAACTTGCAACGGCTACGAATACTCATTAAGCAAGCCGTTCTACGGCATAACCGGGTCGTGCGGATGGCGCGCCTCGCTGGTCAACATAACAATATACGGAGGGGCATTCTACAATACTACTATAGCTTTCGTTGAGCAGAACACGACAAATGCGCCTGTGAACTTCACGGCCTCAGTGGTGCCCTGCCAGAGCAGCGACGTGCAGCCGTTCTACCTTCCTACAGGAAACTACAAGGTGAGCTTTAGGACGGGGGCTGCGGACAGCGCTGTGTCATGCGGCAACGCGACGATGAGGATAAGCATCTCCTGAAGCGGGCGGCTCACTTCTTCAGCAGGTCGGCGTACTCCTTCCTGAACTTCCTTACCTTGGGCGAGATGACCAGCATGCAGTAGGGCTGCAGCGGGTTCTTCTTGAAGTAGTTCCTGTGGTAGTCCTCGGCCTTGTAGAAGGCCTTGAAGGGGACGAGCTGGGTGACGAGCGGCCTGCTGTATATCCCGCGCTCCTCGATCTCCTTCATCACCTCCATGGCGACGCGCTTCTGCTCCTCGCTGTGGTAGAATATCACAGACCTGTACTGCGCTCCTACATCGTTGCCCTGCCTGTTGGGCGTGGTTGGGTCGTGGACCGTGAAGAATACCTGGAGCAGTCGCCTGAAGGGCAGGACATCTGAATCGAAGGTTATCTGCGCCACCTCCGCGTGGCCTGTCGTGCCGGAGCACACCTGCTCGTACGTTGGGTTGGGAACAGTCCCGCCGGAATAGCCCGGCTCGACGCTCTTCACGCCCCTGAGTTCGGAGAATATCGCTTCGGTGCACCAGAAGCAGCCGCTGCCCAGTGTTGCCGTCTCCTCCACTAGGTTGTTTGCCAGCTTCTCATACTTATAGTTTGCTGGAGAGTTCAGATCTTCCTCGTCTCCAGGCCGTATCCCACTATTATAGCCCAGATGAGCTCGTCGTAGAAAAGTATCTCCTCCACTCCGCCGTGCCCCAGGCCAAATGTAACCTGCGAACCGGTGGCGAGGTTGAAGATGAAGAGCACGGTGACGAGTATGCCAACGAGCCCCGCAGCGAGAGAGTAGTATGAGAGGTAGCCCCTGAAGACCTTGAAGAAGGCGATCGCGGTTATGGCTGCGCCGTCGAATGCGACGAGGGCGGATAGTATGTGCGGCAGTCCGGTGGTCTCGGGGAACACGCCGACGCAGAAGCCCCCAAGGCCTATGATGAAGAAGGCGACAGACGCGTACTTCCTGTGCGCCTTGCAGAGGAAGTACGATGCGAGCACGAGAAGAAGGCCGAAGAGCATCATCGAGAGGTTGAAGATCGGTGCCGTGCTTCCGACGCCAAGGTCGCTTATGTAGTTGTTGGCCAGGCTGTAGTTCGGATAGAGGCGCTGAGCCACTATTATGAAGAACACGAGCTGTATCGATGCGAGGAGTATCGCCTTGCCGGCGAAGGCGGATGCGTCGCGCACGGTCATTTTCATGCTAGTAGGTTGCAACTCAGGTTTAAATTATCTTTGATGGCGGTCAGTAATCTTATGAAAAGCATGCTTGGGGTTGCCGAGATTTGAACTCGGATACCCGTCATTGCAGTAGCGGGCATGACGGGATTTGAACCAGCAACCTTAGACGGAAGAACTGACAAAGTTCGACGTGTATCCTTTCTAGCCATAGCAACCCCGATTAAACACATTTGCCTGCAAATGAACCCCGGTTATTCATAGGTATATGCCGCTCCAAATTTATATAGACGCCGGGTGCGGTTTTATACTGAAACTGAACCCCAACCCAGACTGAGCCATAAGCTTGGGCGTAAGGCCAAGAATGGCTTAATCTTGGGTTTTGGTCGTCTTCTCCGCCTCATTTTGGCCTTCTCTACATGCCGCAAAATTCTCTACATGAACTTGGCAATCCATGTAGAGAAAAGTCTCGACGGAAACCCTCCAATCGGGGCTTTTTCACGAGGAACTACTGCACATCAATATTATAGCCGTCCATGTAGAGAGTCGTGTAGAGACTCTCCCGCCTCGCAGCCTCCGCCCGCCTTTAAGACGCCTTTGGGTGTCGCACGGCGGGCTACGGCTACTTTGTAGGACATGGCGGCGTTAAGGCTGATTTTGACCCCCCGCAAAATCAGCCGCTTGCTAGGTTGCTAGCTTAAAGTCCGTTGGGACGACCCCCTCGTGAGCTAATCCCTAAAGGATTAGCGATAGAGTGGTGGTTTTAAGGATTATAGGTTTCCTTGTAACGGGACAATCAAGCCCTTTTCCTTATTTTGCATTGAGGGCTAGACAGCTTGTTCAGGTAGTATGCTATGATCACAACGTTGAGGGTTATCAGCAGCAAGATGATCTCCACGTTGTAATCCCTCAGGAACGAGGTGAGCGCATAGACCGCCGGAGTGCTCATGCCCACCGCCAGGGCCAGGGTTGGTAGCAAGGTAGTAGTGCAACCGCATAGGCCGCTGCCTAGCACGATTGTACCTACGCTGGGCACTGTGCCTATCGCTTTTGAGTTGTTTTTACGCGTGTTCCACATCGAGTATACAGCGATTGTCATGAGAATGGAGGAACTTGCCACAAGCAGAAAAACCATATAAATTGGTACGGACAGCATGACTGCGCTGCCGCCCTGAATGTAGGCCAGATACCAGAACGCAAAAGAATAGGTTATCCCTAGAACAACCGTCAGGACAGCGTATTTTGGCTTATAGATTTCCCGAAGAGTATCATAAGATATCAACGCACCACCTTACGCCCCACAAGACGCTCCGCCGCCGCTGGGCTGCGCAAGAATCTTGTTTTTTATCAGATACTGGTTTACGCTTGCGTAGCCTGAATAACTTGAGAAGTTATAACCCATCACATCGCTGGAATTTACTTGGGAGTAGTTCCCTCCCTGTGAATCAAAATATGCGGCTATTTCAGCGTATTGCTGTGGGAATTGATATTGATAGAAATATCTGGCAGCATCGAACATCTGACTTTGGTTTGCACCTTGATATGCAAGCAGTTCAATTAGGCCCAGAGCTGCTGCTCCGTGGTTGCAGTCTGGAAACGCCGTGGGATTATCGCAGCAAGGGCGGTACGAATGCGTGGCAACGTCGTACATCAGAGCCTGCTGCTGTGAGTTCAGGCTTATGATATTCAATTCGCCTAATTGCAGTTTTCCCAGCGGACCATAGCCGCCCGTACTGGCAAAATACCGGCTTGCTACGTATTCAGGAGTGATTTTCTGATTCAGGGAGGCGTTGCTATTTATCTGCTCGGCATATGGAACACTCGCGTTGATTATTGGTCCGGCATTTATTATTGTATTGTTGTTGTTTATGCCCAAAGACCACAGAACGAGTTGGATAAACTCAGTGTTTGTAGCGTTGAATTGTATATAACCATTGTATGTTCCGTTTAATATCTCCTCTTCAACAGGAGTTAGTGGCTGTCTAGAATTGTTGAGTATAATCGATAGGTTTGATGGATTCAACGCTCCTGTTTCTACAAGCTTATGTACGCTATCCCCCCACTTAAAAGGTAATGTGTAGCCTGTAGTGGGAATTACCTGCGCGGCTAATAGCGTTTGATTTATCGTGTTGTCGCCAGGTGTTTTTGCTGCGTTAGTTGTGATATTATTGTAAATGTTAGACGTATTAGTTGTTGCTGGATGGGCGGCATCAAAGTTTCCAAATATATTTATATGTGATATTGAAATGGCTGCGAATGAAACCACCATAACCAGAAGCACCATGAGCGCAGTATAATAATGCAAGTGCTTTGCCCCCACCACACTTCTATTCTTGCCTTTCCTGAGATTGCGCTCCTTTGTCGTATTTGATTTCTTTTTTTGCATTGATTTACCTATTCTACTATTATTTTACCGTACATTCCCATCTGTGCATGTCCAGGATACATGCAGATATACCAATATGTTCCGGTATTGGCGAAGGCAGTAGTATAGTTATATTCCGATGCCGAACCCCCGGAATAATTGGCATGTGGTATTATCGGCATCATGGACACTATGCCATTCATAGCAGACATCGGCATGTATTGATACGGCGGCCCTGTGGCAGTCATTATTACATTGTGGTACTCGCTAGAGTCTAGATTTATAAATTCCACATGGACTATCGCGTCCCTTGGTATTATTAGGGTAGGATCTATCAACCCATATATGACAAATGCATTGCCGGAGCTGTTGGAATCATACAAAGGCGGTTGCGCACGCGTCAGATTAATCGCACGTTGCGCACCCATTGCAAGTATGACCAACGTGATGTTGCTAGAGGTGAACAGCACAGTATTGTTATCTGGATACGCGTGCGCGTAAGAAGGCAATTTATTTGTATCTGCTTCGGCTGTGCTTATATTTATTCGTGTGTTCAGAACAGAGCCTCCAGTTCCGCCCATCATGCCGGCGTAGCCTCCTGAGCCTCCATTCATCATGCTACTGAACATGCCTGCACCCATCATTCCGGCTATCCCATTCATCATGTTAAAACCAGATACGTTGAGGACCAGCAGAATTATAATCACTACAAGAAGCAGCACCACTACTAAAAGCAACGAAGTGGCGTTTATTATCGTATTCTTGCGTTTCGCATGTTTTGTAATGAAATCACCCGCCACAGCAATCCTCTAAGTTGATGAGCGTTACGACTTGGCTGACATTGTAGTTATAGTTTTTTATCATGTATTTGGCAAGACCGGCGTGTGCATACCATGCCCAGCATTGGCAGCAACACCAACTCTTGTCTTGGGTAAGAGACGCTGCCTGAGTGAATGTCACGTTCTGGCTCTGGTTGAGCGTTATGTTATCGTAATAGCCTAGCATTTGCTTGACCTGCGACACTGAAACGTTATATGGATTTTGTGGTATTGCGCTTATATTAGAATAATTTTTTAGGCCCGCGATTTGCTGCTGATAGTGGTTCCAGTCCATAGGGCTGCAGCAGGAACCCTGAAAGTATGCGTTGTTTGGCTGGGAATCCACAGAATTATATATTGCTGCCTTATTTCCAAGGTAAGCGCACTGGTCACTTGTAGCACTGCTCAACGCAGTGAACTGCGCAAATTCGGGGGTACTCTGCGCGCTTGCAGAGTGTCCTGACAGAAGTACGAATGAAACCGCAGCTATGACTATGATAGTTATTGCTGCAAGCAATGGGATAACATACCTGGCCATTTTATACACGCATATATCGTACTTAGATATATCATAGCCAAATATATAAATATTTTATCAAAGAGAAGATATACTATGGGAAAAGACAAAGTCAAAATAACAAACATGGTCAAGTTTTATACATTAGCACTTTTGTATGAGAAACCTAGACATGGATACGAGATAATTAAAAGCCTAAGTAATACCCTGAACAAAGGAGTGAGTGCTGGGGAAATATACCCTTTTCTAGAACTACTTAATAAAAACAATTATATTTCATTTAGAACAGAAAAATTAAGAGGTAAGAAAACCTACCATCTAACCAAAGAGGGGCGGAATTTAGTTAAAGAGCTATTTGTCCGATCGGAAGCCTTGGCAAATGCGCTAATCGAAACTAGGTTAGAAGTATGTGCGCATTGTAATTGTGAAATCTACAAAGGAGGGGTTGAAGAGAGAATTAAAGGGCGCACACTAAGATTCTGTTGCAAGTATTGTGCAAAATCCTACACGAGTAAAAGTGGATAATATGGTCGAAGACCCAGTATGTAAGATGGACGTGAAGGAAAATGCCAAATTTAAGAGCAGGTTTAAGGGCAAAGAGTACTGCTTTTGCTCTCTCGGATGCAAAGAAAAGTTTGATAAGTCACCTGAAGAATATACGAAATGGTAGGTATGGAATATCAATGCAGTATATGTGGACTGCACTACCAAAACAAAAAATTTGCAGATAACTGCTACCTATGGTGCTCCGCACACGATAGTTGCAATCTTGAAATAACAAAAAACTCTTTAGAAGTAAAGAAAAAGAAAAGATGAAAATAAATGGCGACAGACCCGATTTGTGGAATGTATGTGAATGGAGCTGACTCAAAATTGAATGGGAAGAGGAACGGCAGGAAATACTATTTTTGCAGCGAGAACTGCAAGTTGCAGTTTGAGAAACCAGAGAAGGAGATGCAAACCCTAAAAACTGCTCTGCTAGTTTCATGGCCTCTTACGATAATTGTGGTCATACTAACCTATGCTTTGCATCTGGGATACGGTAACTACATAATGTTCGTGCTCGCTAGCGTAGTCCAATTCTACGCTGGGCAGAGGTTCTACGCAGGCACGATAGATGCAGTAAAGAACAAGTCCGCTAACATGGATACATTGATAGCGATAGGCACTACGGCAGCTTGGGCTTACAGCACCATAGTGACCTTCATGCCGAACGCCTTTACGGCAGGAGGCGTTTACTTCGACACATCGACAATCATAATATCGCTAATACTGACTGGAACATATATGCAAAGGCTTGCGGAATCCAGAGCCTCGAACGCAGTTTCGGCTCTCGTAGCATTGCAACCGAAAATAGCACATATCATAGATGGTAAAAAGATATATGACAAGCCCATTGAAGAAATAAAAACTGGAGACTTGATGCTTGTCAAGCCTGGTGAAAAAATACCGACTGATTCAATAGTAATAGACGGCACTAGCTCGGTTGACGAATCAGTCATTACAGGAGAGAGTATGCCTGTAACAAAGAGAGTTGGAGATAAAGTTATCGGCGGAACTATAAACGCGACAAGTTCGTTAAGAATCAAAGCAACAAAGATTGGGGAAGACACTGCGCTATCGCAGATAATAAAAATCGTGCAGGACGCAGCTTCAAGCAAGGTGCCAATACAAAAGCTTGCGGATAAAATATCTTCATATTTTGTGCCGATTGTAGTGCTTATAGGAATACTCTCATCTTTGGCTTGGTATTTGGTTGGTGGAGTCGGATTAAACATAGCTATACTTATATTCGTAAGCGTGTTGATAATCGCATGTCCATGTGCATTAGGAATAGCAACACCAGCAGCATTGCTGGTTTCATCTGGAAAGGCTGCCAAGAGCGGGATTTTGGTTAAGAGCGGTGAAAGCTTGCAGATAGCAAGCAAAGTTGATGTCATAGTTCTTGACAAGACGGGCACACTGACAAAAGGCAAACCTGAAGTCACGGACATAATCTCAGTTTCAGATTATAGCGAGAAGGAAATACTTAGGTATGCTGCGGTTGCAGAAATGAACTCGGAGCATGTTTTAGGTAAAGCTATAATCGAGAGGGCTAGGAAAAATAAAATCAGAATTGAATTTCCTAAAAAGTTTACTTACAAGCAAGGTAGCGGAATAATTGCTATAGATAAAAATGGAAAAAGAATTGCCATTGGAAATAGGGAGCTTTTCAATAAAGAGCAATTAGGTAATCTAGAAAAACAGATAGCGAAGCTGGAATTGCAGGGTAAGACTACATTAGTTGTAGGTGTAGGCGAACAGGTTGCAGGATTAATTGCGCTTGCAGACGTATTAAAGCAAGATAGCAAAAAGGCGATAAATGCCTTCAAAAATTCAGGAAGAGAGGTTTGGTTAATTACTGGCGATAATGAAAGAGTCGCAAATGCAGTAGCGAAACAGCTCGGCATAGAAAATGTTCTCGCACAGACCAAACCTAAAGACAAAATGGAGAAGATAAAAGAGCTTCAGAGAGATGGAAAAGTAGTTGCCATGGTAGGCGATGGCGTTAACGATGCTCCAGCTCTTACGAAAGCCGATTTAGGCATAGCGATCGGTGCTGGTACTGAAGTAGCAATACAGGCCGGAGGCATAATCCTAATCAAGAACAATATATACGATGCGTTTATTGCCTTAGAGCTAGGCAAGCGGACCATGAGCAAGATAAAGCAAAACCTATTCTGGGCTTTTGGTTACAACATAGTGTTGATTCCGATTGCTGCAGGTGCGCTGATACCTGTATTTACAATAAGCATATATGGATTTTTGCCGATGCTAGCTGCACTTGCGATGGCTTTCAGTTCTGTTACTGTGGTATCAAACTCGCTGTTGCTCACAAGATTTAAGGCGAAATAGACTTCGAGAGTGCTTTCAGTGGCGTTATCTTGTCGCTGAAAGCGAAGTCTATGTTCTTGTATAGCTCATCCTTGTCTTTCGCTATATAGCGCATAGTAGTTGATGGACTTGCATGTCTCGCGAACCTTGAAGCTAGGACTATGTTGCCATTGGTTGATTTGGCGAATCTCGTTATCGCATAGTGGCGTAAGCTGTGCGTTGTCAGCCTGTGCAGCGGTCTTGGCCTGTGCGTTGCATACGCCTCTTCCGAAGTCGCGTAAGTCTGGTTTAGGCCAGCCTGCTGTACGACTTCTCGGAAGACGTTTCTTACATAGTTCAAGTTGATGTAAGGCAGCCCGGTATGGCCGTTATCATTTTCCTTGTAGAAAATGTAGCCTTCCGCTGCCTTAATCTCTTTCTGGTGCTTGTTCATGAACTCTACCGTTTCTTTGAACAAGTCCAAAGGAATTATGAGCGAATCCATGTGACTTGACTTCTCGCTCTTTATCGTGAGTTCCCGCTTGTCGAAGTCGATGTTGCTTATGTGCAACTGGCAGACTTCGCCCACTCGAAGACCCATGTGCGCCTGATACTTGAACAGGAGCGCGAATTTCTCGCTTGCGATACCTCTAAAGAAGCGTTGAAGTTCCGGCTCTGTAAAACCCTTGTTTATCGAGCCGTATCTAGGCTCTTTCCTTCTTTTGAAACGCTGAGCGTACGCCTTTACCATCACAGACCGCGCAGCCTCAAGCTGCCACTTGGAGGCCGTTCTGCTTGCCTCTTGCACGCTGCTTAGGAAGTCCTTGAAAACGAACCCCGAACCCGCGTTTTCAGGCTTCCTGCTTGATGTCTTGTCTCTGGTTTTGAACCCAGAGCCATAGACGCTAGATTTCAATGGGGTTGCCGAGATTTGAACTCGGACATGCAGGTTACGCCCGATCGCTTTGATCCGCTCCAAATCCTAATCATCGCCAAAGGCTCAATTATTTTGAAACATCTGGAGCCTGCCGCGCTGCCAGGTTACGCCACAACCCCTTGCATTAGAGCATAAGCTATTAATCTTAAAATACCGAGCAGTAGAACTGGTCCTGATGATAAAATACATACTCTTTGACCTAGGGGGAGTGGTGATCGACTTCTACAACGAAGACGATTATTACCCATACATCTCCAGGATAAGCGGCATACGGGAAGAAAGGGTCGCGAGGATCATAAACTACGACATAAGGGTCGACCTGGACAGGGGCACCGTCCCGCAGAAGGTTTTTGAAAGGAAGATGATGCAACAGTTTGGGATAAAGCGCAAACAGATACAATGGTACGAATTCTACACGAAGAAGGCAACGCTCTACAGGGGCACGCTCGACATAATAAGTAGGCTGCACGGGAAGTACAAGGTCGGCTACCTTTCCAATACGGACAGGTCCAGGTACACGTACACTGTCGGGAAGCTGCTTAAGCCATACCTCAAGCTCTTTGACTACAGGTTCGCCTCGTGCGACATACACCTCAGGAAGCCGGGAAAGGAGATATACAGGTACGCGCTTCGCAGGATGCACGCGAAGGCCGGCGAGACCGTATTCATAGACAACCAGATAGAGAACGTCGTGGGTGCCAACAAGGCAGGCATAAAGTCTATATTGTTTACAAACGCTAAGGATTTGGAGAAAAGGCTAAGGAAGATGGGCATAGGGTTGTAGCATGGCGAAGGAAGAGGCGGAGAAGAAGGGCATAACTGTCAAAAAAGACGACAGCTTCTCCGAATGGTACACCCAGGTGATCGAGAAGACGGAGTTCGTAGGTTATACCTCTGTTTCCGGAGGGCTTGCATTCAGGCCGGACGGCTATTTTGTGTGGGAGACCGTGCAGCGCGCGATAGATTCCGAGTTCAAAAGGATCGGAATAAGCAACGTCTACTTCCCGATGCTTATCCCAGAGCGCTTGCTGGAAAAGGAAAAGGAGCATGTTGCGGGGTTCGCTCCGGAGGTCGCGTGGGTAACGCACGCTGGAAAATCAAAGCTTGAGGAGCGGCTAGCGGTAAGGCCCACTTCTGAGACGATAATGTATGAGAGCTTCGCCAAGTGGGTGAGGTCGTGGAGGGATCTTCCGCTGCGCACCAACCAGTGGAACTCGGTGATAAGATGGGAGTTCAAGCACCCTACGCCCCTGCTCAGAAGCAGGGAATTCCTGTGGAACGAAGGGCATACTGTGTTTGCGTCGCGCGAAGAAGCCGATGCAGAACGTGGCCAAATACTAGGCATATACGAGAAGGCGCTAAAGGACTACCTGGCGCTTCCAGGAATACCTGGCATGAAGACCGATTCCGAGAAGTTTGCCGGAGCCGAGGCAAGCTACAGCATAGAGCATCTGGTTCCTGACGGTTGGGCGATACAGGGGCCGGACTTCCACAGCGACGGTCAAAAATTCGCAAAAGCGTTCGGCATAGAGTTCATAAACAAGGAAGGGAAGAAGGAGTTCGCATACCAGAACACCTTCGCATTCACTACAAGAGAGCTAGGAACGATGATAATGGTTCACGGTGATGATAAAGGCCTGGTACTCCCGCCTCCTGTTGCAAGAATACAGGCGGTGATAGTGCCAATCTACACGGATGCAAACAAGGAAAACGTAATCAAGATGGCACGAGAACTGGCTAAAAAACTGCAAGGTTCGGTCAGGTCGTACGTTGATGACAACGACGCCTATTCTCCGGGCTGGAAGTTCAACAACTGGGAATTGCTCGGTGTTCCGCTCAGGCTGGAGATAGGCGAAAGGGACATTAAGGCCGATAAAGTTGTAGCGGCGAGGAGAGACACATCTGAGAAACGCGACGTTAAAATGAATGATGTCGGGAAGGAGGTTGCCCATCTGCTTGGCGAGATACACGAAAACCTGTACAGGCGCGCGAAGAAGTTCATGGACGAGAACACGCACGAGATCGAGACGTATGCCGGGCTGAAGAAGATTGTCGAGAGCAAGCGCGGCGGCATCGCGCAGGGCGGCTGGTGCGGCTCCGCAGAGTGCGAGGCGAAGGTCAAGGAGGAGACGGGAGCGAAGATAACAAACATGCCCTTCGACGCGCAGAAGAAGGCGAAGGGAAGGAAGTGCGCGGTCTGCGGGGAGGAGGCGAAGTTCATTGCAAACTTCGCAAGGTCATACTGAACCATACGTCAGGAAGCTTAATGTCAGATATCCTGGTACTTGTGCTTTTGCTGATCGGGGTTACCGCGGGCTTCATAGGCGCGCTCACGGGCCTGGGCGGCGGGGTGGTTTTGGTGCCTCTGCTAACGCTGCTGCTCGGCGTGTCGATAGCGTACGCGTCGGGCGCCAGCCTCATCGCCACAATAGCCACGTCCAGCGCCGCCGGCGGGGTCTACATAAGGGACAGGATAACCAACGTGAAGATAGGCATGTCGCTCGAGATAGCGACGACGCTCGGGGCCATCATAGGCGCGCTTATAGCGGGGCTCATCTACGCGGCGGGACTGGACTCCATAGTATACATAGTGTTCGGGCTGGCGCTGCTCTCATCGATATACCTCATGGTCAGGAAGAGGTCCAGGAGGAAGGTCGCACAGGACTCCACTACTAAGCGGCTGCAGCTCACTGGCGAGTACACCGATGCTGCGACGGGCAGGACCGTACGCTACTACGGCGCAAGGTGGTGGGCCGGTGAGGCGGTCATGCTCATGGCCGGAGTGCTCTCCGGGCTGCTCGGGATAGGTTCCGGGGCACTGAAGGTGCTGGGGATGGACTGGGTGATGAACCTGCCGACGAAGGTGAGCACCGCAACAAGCAACTTCATGATAGGCGTTACCGCAGCGGCGGGGAGCGTGATCTTCTGGGAGCTCGGGTACGTGCAGCCCTTCCTTGCCGGGACCACTGCGATAGGCGTGCTCGCGGGCGCGGTGCTGGGCTCGGTGGTCTTCGAGAGGCTGGCCAGCGGAAGGGTCAGGCTGCTGTTCATATTTGTGCTTGTTGCGCTTGCGGCTGAGATGCTGCTTAGAGGCGTGGGCCTATGAGGATAAGGATGCAGGAGGGCATAGGATTCACGCTCCGCTTCGGGGTGGCGATAAGCGTGCTGCTCGTCATCGCTGGGCTTGCCTTAATGTTCGCGGACGGGGGCGGAGGCGGCTACACGCTCTCCCAGATTGCATCGACCAGCTCACGAGTCAACACCTCGCTCTTCTCGCTTTCGGCCATTGCAGCCGCGGCGCAGAACCTGGACGGGCTGGGCTTCGTGCTGCTCGGCCTTGTGGTCCTTGTCGCGACGCCCATCGCGAGGGTCGTCCTATCGATAGCAGCATTCGCGTCGGAGCGCAGCCTGCTCTACACCGCCATAACTCTGATAGTGCTGATAAACCTGCTCGTGGCGCTGCTTATCGTTCCGGGAATAATCGCAGGTTGAGCGTCAGACACGAAGTTTTTTCATCACAGATCAGAAATACCTCGTGTCATCACAAGTATCTTCCGCCGCCCAAGGCTTATATGGTAAGCAGGTAGGCGAAGAATATCAGGAAGGCGCTGAGCACGAGCTTCCTGGTGAGGCTGCCCTCCTTGAAGATCATGCCGCCTATGGCCACCGTGATTATTACGTAAAAGGCGTTGCTGAGTGGCTGGGCGAGTGCCACGGGAACCAGGACCAGGGCGAGGTAATAGGAAAGCCTGTAGCCTGAAGTGAGCAGCGATGCAAGAAGGGTAGGCAGCCTGTATGACCTAAAGGTCTCAACCATCTCTCCTATGCCCTTGTACTTCCAGGTTATGAAGAGCGTGAAGAAGGCGGCCATCGATACGCTCGACACTATGAAGAAGGTGTACGGATTTATCCCTGAGATTGCGGGCTTGTTGAGCAGCGCCGCAAGCCCGGAAACTACAACGGCGAAGAGCAGCACGTACTTGTACTTGCTGCTTTCGAACGACTGCTTGCCGTCGGCTCTTTTCGGCTCCCTGAAGAACATCATGTACGTCGCGACTATCATGCCCAGTATGCCGATGTACTGGACGCTGCTCAGCTGCTCGTTAAGCAGCAGGAACGCGAGAACGACCACGATCAGCGTCGGCAGGCTGCTGAACACCGCCGATGAGGCGGAGAGCTCGCTGTGCCTGAACGCCCTTGCGGCGAGCAGGTAGCTGTAGGCGTTGAGGGCGCTCCACGCGATTATGAAGATAATCTCCCAGGCGCCGATGTCGAAGCTGGCGAACGGGAGGAAGACAAGCGATACGAGGGCCACGAACGGGGAGACGGTGGCGCTGAACCTCGTTGCATACTCTCTTTTCAGCGCGTTCTTCTCCACAAGGGTTGCGAGCCCGCTCAGTATAGATGATATGAGAACGAGGTAGTACCACTCTATCATGCGAGCACGCCGCTAGTGCACGTTGAATACAACATATATGCTTTTAGTTACGGTTGCCCTGCCGACGAAGAACGTCTGGTTCGAGGCCGCGCTTGCTGCGGAGAAGGTGCCGTAGTTAGGATAGAAGACGTAGCCGCCCTGGACCGTGATGTTCTGCACGGTCACCTGCCTACCGCCAGAGAGTGCGCTAGCCTGGCCGGTCGCGTTGGCTATGGCGAGGGAAAGGGCCTGCTGCTGCATGCCCGATTGCTGCTGAGCGGAAAGTTTTGCTGATATGCCGCTTATGCTTATGCCGCCTATCGCGCTTAATGCTGATACCGCGCTGTCCGTGCTTGAGGCTTCGGGCAGGGTGACAAGAAGATACTCAGATGCCTTGTAGAACCTGAACGGCGAGGGACAGATCGTAGTGGTTAAAGGGTAGGCAGGATAGTATGCGGGAGTGCAGTTGCTGGCCGGGTATACGTTATAGGACTGCGTCTGGATCGCGCTCGCGTTGCCGTTCAGGAAGGGCAGAAGGGTGGTGTTGAGCGAACCAGCTATGGCGCTCAGGTTGGAAACCGCGCCTGCGGCGGTTGCGCCTGTGGCGTTGAGGAATAGTGTCATCTGGGCCTGGCTCGGGACCGCGCTGACAGAGCCGCTTGCGGAAACTGTTATCAAAGACAGACGCTGCGGAGCTCCTTGGAGTATCGCGTAGCCTATGAAGGCAAGCGAGAGCGCTATCAGTATAGGAAATATCAGGAAACGCACACTCGGCCCCACATCAAGCTCGGTCTTCGCCATACCATCATGCAGTATTCCCTGCCAACATTTTAAAGAGCTAGCCCCGATCGGATTCGAACCGATGTACATGGGTCCAAAGCCCATGGTCCTTGGCCGCTAGACGACGGGGCTGCACGTGGTATAATGGCTCTTTTATTATTAACGTTTTGTTGCCAAATGTAAACGATGACAGTCAAGCTGTACTGGAAGGACGCGTACCTGAAGGAGTTCGATTCCGTGGTGGAGCGCGTTGACGGAAACATTGTAGTGCTGAGAGAGACCGCTTTCTACCCTACGGGCGGAGGGGTGCTCAACGACACCGGGACGCTCACAGTCAACGGGACAGGTTGCAGGGTCGCAGACGTAACCAAGGAGGGCGATACAATATTCCACCACATCGAAGGCGTACCGCAGATAAATGCTGGAGATTCTGCTCACGGAGAGATAGACTGGAACAGGAGGTACTCGCTTATGCGCTACCATACGGCCGTTCACCTGATGGACGGCATAGTGGAGAAGAGTTATCAGAACGGAGGGATAACCGGCGGCACTATCTTTCCGGACAGGGCGAGGATGGACTTCGCGATGGAGAACTTGAACAGGGAGCTGGCGCAGAAGATAGTAGACGAGACGAACTCTGCGGCGAACGAGGGGCACAAGGTGTCATCGAAGATGATAAGCCGCGATGAAGCGCTCTCAATGCCGAACCTTGCAAGGACCGAACCCGGCAGAAAGCTCATAGAGAGCATGCCCGAGGTAAGGGTCGTGGAGATAGAGGGCATAGACGTTCAGTCAGACGGCGGCCTGCACGTTGCCGACACGAAGGAGATCGGGAAGCTTTTTCTCTCTAAATTCGAAAACAAGGGAAAGCACAGCAAGAGGATCGAGATTACGCTTGGTGAATCGAAATGAGAATAGAAAAGAAGATCTGGACTGACTATTTTGACAAGGTGGCTTCGGGTGACAAGAATTTCGAGTTCAGGCCCGTGGATTTCGATTGCAAACCCGGAGACGTGCTGGTCCTGAATGAGTACGACCCGAAGACGAAAGCCTATACCGGAAGGAGCATTGAAAGGAAGGTAACGTATGTGACAAAGGTAGACGCGGAAAAATTCTATCCCAAAGAGTCCATATCAAAATACGGATTGCAGATAATCTCCTTTAGGCCCGATTAGAGCTCCTTCGTTTCTGTGTCTACGGGCTTGTGCTCGAATGCTAGCGCTGCCTTCTTGAGCGCGCGAAGCGAGAGTGTGGCGCAGTGCATCCTCACCGGGCCGGGGTCTATGCCTATTATCTCCAGCAGGTCCCTGTAGCTCATCTTCTCCAGCTGGGCCAGCGTCTTGCCCTTCAGCTCATCGGTGAGCATGCTGGCGCTGCCCATCGAGATCACGCATCCGCTCCCGTCGAAGCTCACGTCCTCTATCGTGTTGCCGTTGAGCTTCATGTATACGGTTATCACGTCGCCGCACGAGACGTTCTCCTCGCCCATGCTTATGCTGGCGTCATCCATCGCGCGCTTGTTGCTCGGATGCTCATAATTTTGTATCAGCTGCTCTGCGTATATGTCGAGTCCCATTTGATCATGCGCTTAGCCTTGAAGCCAGGTCCGAAACCACGGGAATTCGGGATGCGATTCCCAGAGCGATCCTGTCTATCCTCTCCCTGTAACGATATACAATATACGCTATGGCAATGCTTATTACCATTCCCGCGAGCACGTCGGTGAGGTAGTGCTGCCCCAGGTACACCCTGCCGAACAGTATGAGCACAAGCCATATGGCGTAAAGCCACCTGAGGTAGGTGTAGCCCCTGAGGAAGAGTATCGGGCCGGTGAGCGTCATGGCATGGTTGGAGGGGAAGGAGAAGCTGGACTCGCAGCCCACGTGGTTTATCCAGCTGAGCTGCGGCAGGGAGCACGGCCTCGGCTCCATGACTATCATCTTTATCACTTCGCCGACTATGAAGAGGCCGACCGCAGCAAAGACAAACGAGAAAACGTTTTTATCCTTTCGATAGTATAGCCATATCGCAACAAGCGGCAGCACAATGAAGAAGCTCTCCGCAAACGGCGCCATGAGCGAGTTAAGCGGCTGGCTTGAGATGGCGCCTACGGCCTGGAACGCCCACGTGTTAAGCGCTGTAATTATACCCGACATCGGACCGGATTTGCTATGCCAATGAAGACATATTAACCGATTGCTTATGGAATCAATAATTGTTGACACCAGCGCGATAGTCTTCGCAGCGCAGAACGGCAAGGACATCTTCTCTTCCATAGAGGAGGGCATGCCAGGCTGCGAGATCGTTGTATCGACGGGCATAGTTGAGGAGCTCGAGAGGATAGCTGGCTCGAGGTCCGACAACAGGAAGGCGGCGAAGCTGGCGCTGGGCCTCATCACGAGGCACAAGATAAAGATGCTGAAGGGGGGCACGGATGTCGACAAGTGGATAGCCGACGAGAGCTCGAAGAGGAGATGGAGCGTGTGCACCAACGACATAGGGCTCAAGAAAGAGCTGAAGAAGAGGAAGGTTGAGGTTTTGAGCGCATCAGGGAATGGGATTTTAAGGTAGTAGCTACACATATATTGCGTTTATCCTAGGGTGAGATTTTGTACTACGCATACACCGTAAAAGACTCAGTGAGCGTGCCTCCAAAGCACATAGGCGAGGACATAAGCAAGGCAACCACAGAGATACTCAGGAGCAAGTACGAGCGAACGCTCGACAAGGAGATGGGCGTGGTGCTTGTGGTGCACTCGGTGCGCGACATAAGCGACGGCTACATACTGCCCGCGGACCCTAACATACACCATGATGTCACGTTCGACGTGCTCACCTTCAAGCTTGACGTCGACGAGGTCGTGCTGGGCGAGGTGTCCGAGCTGGCGGACTTCGGGCTCTTCGTGAGGCTCGGCCCGATGGACGGGCTGGTCCACCTCTCGCAGATAACCAGCGATTTCATAACCTTCGACAGGAAGGCGGGGGTCTTCGTGTCCAAGAACACGAAGCGTACGGTGAGGAAGGGCGACACCGTATACGCCAAGGTGTCCACGATAAGCGTAAGGAACACGATACAGGATGCGAAGATCGCGCTGACGATGAGGCCGGAGGGCTTCGGGAAGCCGGAGTGGATAAAGGAGGCGAAGGTAAGGGAGGCCAAGGAGAGGAGAAGGAAGAAGTGATCCTATGGTTGAAAAGGCTTGCAGAACAGACAGGCTGATAATATCGCAGGGGGACACGTGCCCGATCTGCGGGCAGAGCAACCTCACGAGCAAGTGGAGCGGCTACATGGTCATACTGAATGTTGAGAAATCGGAACTGGCGAAGAAGATGGGGCTGAAGATAAACGGGTCCTACGCGCTCCATCTCAACGATTAGCTCTCCTTCTTTTCAAGGGGCTTGCTCTTTGAGAACTCCTCCTCAACGGTAAGCTTTGCTATCTTGTCCATGTAGCGCATGACAGCGTTCACGAAGTCGCTCTTGTTTATCAAATACTTGCTGTCCTTCTCGGTCTTCTCGCCGAACACAACCCTCACGTTGCCGCCGCTTATTGATACGGAGTCGGGTGCCAGGCCGTAGACCTGCGCTATAGCCTTGACGCGCTCCTCGTCCTTGTCTATCTTCTCTATGACCTTTATCTCGTAGAGCATCTTCTCCCCGGCGAGAGGATGGTTGGAATCGACAACGACCCTGCCTGAGTTGACGCTCTTGATCACGGCCACGGAACCGTCTATGTCTAGCTGCATGCCGGGCTGCGGGTCTATGTCCCTCTTCTTGAAATCAGATACGGACATGACCTTGACGAGCGTAGCGTTCCTGTCGCCGAAGGCGTCGCGCGGCTCCAGCGTGACCTTCTTGGTCTCGCCGACGCTCATTCCCTTCACAGCCGCCTCCACCCCCTTTATCGCGTTGCCCTTGCCGATCACTATCAGCTGCGGCACGTACTTCTCTCCCTCGTGCTCGTCGCCCTCGTCGAGGCCTCCGGCCTGCTCTGCCACCTTCTTCATCGTGGTGTAGATCAGCTTGCTGTCGGCAACGCGCCAGGCGCTGTAATCAACCTTGACAAAATCTCCGTCGTTAAAAGGCATAGGCTCAGCTTGTTAGATTTTTAATTATGATATGTTGTAGTTAATAAAGGTTTTTGCTCTGGAGAGGAAAAAACTCATTGAGATCATAGGCTCGGTCTTTGTCGCCCTGATATTCCTTAGCTCCTACGCTGCCTTCGGAAGCGTGTCGCAGAGCGGAAGCAACGCGACCACCACCGCCGGCGTGCTCCAGACCTTCTACGGCACGGCCCGGGGCAACGCGACGATATCTTCGTACAGCAGCGTGTTCACAATAAACGTGACGTGCGGGAACGCGAACGCGATCGTGGCGCGTCTGAACGACGAGCTCTCGGCCCTTGAGGTGAACGGCTCCGTGAACACGTTCAATCCCGTAGGGTCGGGGCAGATATCAGTGGACGCGGGAAAGGAGAGCGCGTACCAGCTCTTCCTGAAACTGTGGAACGCGATAGGCAACAGCACCGCGTGCACCTCCTTCACGAGCTCCGTCAACATAAACCTGCCCGGAAGGATGATCTTCCACCTGCCGCCGCAGCCAGGCCTGACCGGCGGACAGAGCCTGTATATCACGATACCGGCATCGCTGCAGTCCGGATCGCTGCCAATAACGCTCATGCGGAACGCCACAAGCGAGATTCCGGTGTTTGTTGACGCTTCTATAGCCGTGAACGGAAGCATATACGGCGGCATAAGGGTCGCTCAGGCCTAGGTGCGATGGTGCTCGACAGGAAAGTAAGGGAAGAGGCGCGCAAGTTCGCGCTGAAGAACGCTATTGACTACGGGAAGGCGGACGTGGGCGCGGTCCTAAGCAAGGTGCTCGCCGCTGATCCGGAGCTCAGGGAGAGCGTGAATGAGGTCGGCGCGCTTGTCAAGGAGGTCGTGCAGGAAGTCAACAGGATGAGCGAGGCCTCGGTGCAGAAGGAGTTCGACTCGCATGCGGGCGAGTTCGAGAAGAGGGAGAGGGAGAAGCAGGAGAGGAGCGCCAAGCCGAAGATGGAGCTCGAGGGCGCCGTGGTGGGCAGGTTCGCGACCAGGTTCGCCCCGGAGCCGAACGGCTACATGCAGCTCGGCCACGCGAAGATGGCGTGGCTCGGGAGGGAGTTCGCCAGCATATACAAGGGCACGCTCGCCCTCTACTTTGACGACACCAACCCCGAGAAGGAGAAGCAGGAGTACGTGGACTCGTTCAAGAAGGACGTGGAGTGGCTGGGGATCAAGGTAGACCGCGAGTACTACGCTAGCGACCATGTTGCGCAGCTTTACGTTTACGCCGGCAGGCTCATCGACGACGGCCACGCCTACGTCTGCACCTGCGACGCGGAGAAGATGAAGAGGCTTAGGTTTGAGGGCGAGGGTTGCGAGCACAGGAAGCACTCGAAGGAGAAGAGCGCCGAACTGTGGAAGAAGATGCTCGAAGGCGGTTTCAAGGACGGCGAGGCGGTGCTCAGGATAAGACTTGACATGAAGTCTGAGAATACTACGCTGCGCGACCCGGTGATATTCAGGATCGTGGATCACGAGCACTACAGGCAGGGAAGGAGGTACAGGGTGTGGCCCACCTACGACTTCAACACGCCCATCGTCGACTCCATCGAGGGGATAACGGACGCGACCAGGACAAAGGAGTACGAGCTCCGCGAGGAGCTGTACTACAAGGTGCTCGACCTCCTGAAGCTGAGGAAGCCCAGGATGCGCGTGATCGCGAGGCTTGAGGTCAAGGACAACATAACCTCGAAGAGGAAGACGAACGAGCTCATAAATGAGGGGCTCCTTGAAGGATATGACGACCCCAGGCTAATCACGATAGCCGGACTGAGGCGGCGCGGAATCCAGCCGGGTGCGGTGAAGTCGTTCGTGCTCAGGTTCGGAATGAGCAAGACGAACAGCTGGGTGGGCATGGACATGCTACTCGCCGAGAACAGGCTGGTGATAGACGACATCTCGAGGAGGCTCTTCCTGGTGCAGGAGCCGGTGGAGGTGAGGATAACCGGAGCGCCTAAGGGACTAAAGAACGTGAAGCTTAACCTGCATCCTTCCAAGGACCTTGGGCAGAGGGAGGCGAGCGTATCTGACACGCTGCTCATAAGCGGGAGCGACGCGAAGACGCTCAATGCGGGCTCAATCTTCAGGCTCAAGGACCTCTTCAACGTGAGGGTCAGCAAGGCAGGCAAGGAGGGCATCGCAGCTGAGTACGCGGGCAACGAGAGCGTAGATGCTCCGAAGTTCCAGTGGGTCGACGCGAAGAAGAGGGTGAGATGCGAGCTCATGCTTATAGGGCCGCTGCTCGTCGGAGAGAAGTTCAACGAGAAGAGCCTCATCAGGGTGGAGGCGTACGCGGAGGAGTTCGTCAACTCGCTCGAGAAGGACGAGATCGTGCAGTTCGAGCGCGTCGGGTTTTATAAGCTTGACGATGTAAAGCACAAGACATTCATTGCGCTCTGAGGCGACGAGCATTGAATAACAAAGAAGTAGACGCAAGCAGGCTCAACAAGGAGGGCGAGCTGCGCAACTCCGGCTTCGCGACGATAGAGGCGAGCGCGGTTAAGAGGGTGGTGCGCGAGGGCTGGGAGTCGAAGCTCAAGGAGAAGGGGACCACGCTGAACATACTCAACGATCACGTGGCGTTCATGACAAGGGAGTTCGACGCCATAGACTACGAGACGCTCTGCATGCAGCTTATCGCCTCGCGGGCCAGGCACATGTCCAGGGGCGAGCTTCTCACATACACCAAGACGATAGAGGCGCTGGCCGTGGGCTACAAGGAGAGGTTCGGCTCCGATTTCGGAAGCCTGCTCATCGCGGGCGTGACGCTCGTGGCCAGGGATGTGAAGGCGGTGCGCGGCCACCTCGATTACTTCCTGTCGCATCTTTCAAAGAACGCCGCAGGGTACGAACGCAGGATATGGAAAGAGGTGCGGAAAGTGGAACGGATGGACTCAGACCTGAGAGCAAAGAATTCCGGCATATTCAGTTTCTTCAGGAGGAAGGAGATTGCTCTGCTGGATCGCAGGATAAGGGCGGGAAGGCTGAGACTGGGGCGGCTTGAGAAGAAGAAGCTACGATACGCGAAACTGGCAGAAGAAACAAGGGTAAAGGCAGATCGGCATGCTGCCAAGAAACCCGGCACCCCATAAATCTGACAATCAGAAATCTCGCTTGTACCATTTCTCATAGTCTTTGTGAGTGCCGACAAAATAGAACCTGACCAGCTTGTTTTCTCTAAATATTCTGTAAGTTATCCTGTACTGCCCTACCTCATCGACGAAAAACTCGCTTTTCTTCAGATGCTTTTTCTCCGGATACTCAAGAATTTTAGCGATCTTCTTTGAGACCCTCTCCTTTATGCTTTTGTCCAGGGGCCCGAAATACAGAGACCAGTCCTGGTCGAATTCTAGATCATACAAGTTTGTCACTCTAGGTATTTTGCGTATTCACCTAGAGCTTCCCTTGCATTAAGCGCCTTCCTCTTGCCTTCCTTTATCTCCCTGTCGATCCTGTCGAGCTTCCTTTTCACCATGACTTCTTCGCCGTAGTTGAGTATTGCCAGCCTTATCGCCTCTGACTTTGTGTTCGCATATCCCTTCTCTACCAGGAAATCAAGGACCTGACTTACCCTGCCCCTTAGAGTTACGTTCATCTGATCGTAATAGTCTTACACGCTTCACATTTATATATGCTTCTTTTATGCTTCATTTTGAATTATGGCGTGACGCTGTTCCGCACGGCTCCTTTTGGTTTATATACATAAAAATCGTAGCAATCCTATGGCTGACAAGAAGGTGCTGGAGCAGAAGCTGGAGGAGCTGCAGAAGGACTACTCCAAGACCAAGTACAACAAGGCCACCAACACGTACCTCGGCCTGCTGAGGCACAAGATGGCGCTGATAAGGAAGACGCTCTCCGAGAAAAAGAGGAGGAGGGGCGCGGGCTTCGCCGTCAAGAAGACGGGCGACGCGACGGTGGTGATGGTCGGCTTCCCCAACGCGGGCAAGTCCTCGCTGCTCGGCAGGCTGACCGAGGCAGAGTCGAAGGTAGCGGATTACGCTTTCACAACCCTGGACGTGATCCCGGGCATGCTCAAGTACGAGGGCGCGAGCATACAGCTTCTGGACGTGCCCGGGCTGATAGAGGGCGCGCATGCCGGCAAGGGCGCGGGCACGCAGATAGCGAGCGTGATGCGCGTGGCCGACCTCCTGCTCTTCGTGATAGACGCCACCGCTCCTGACCAGATACACAAGCTGACAGAGGAGCTCTCGCTGCTCGACATCAAGGTCAACAGGGAGAAGCCGAGGGTGCTTGTCGAGGAGAAGAAGGGCGGAGGGGTCGAGGTGGAGGCGAACCGGCACACGGTGCCGAGCAAGAGGGAGGTGGAGGCGGTGCTCCACGAGATCGGCACCTACAACTGCAAGGTGATCTTCTACAACGATACGGACATAGACGAGCTCATAGCGGTGCTGGTCGACAACGCGGTGTACACCAGGGGCATAATAGCGCTGAACAAGGTGGACCTGCTCTCCGATTCGAAGACCGACCAGGTGAGGCGGGAGCTCGAGGCCAAGACGCGCATGCGCGTCGTGCCGGTAAGCGCGGAGCAGAACTCGAACATCGACAGGCTAAAGGAGGCGATCTTCTCGAACCTCAGCCTGATGCGCATCTACCTGAAGCCGAAGTACGGCGTGGCCGACTACGCGAAGCCGTTCGTGCTGCGCGAAGGCGGCACTGTCGCGGACCTCGCGAAAGGGCTGCACACCAAGGCCGCGAAGAACCTGAAGCACGCGCTCGTAACCGGGAAGAGCGCCAGGTTCGCGGAGCAGAAGGTGGGCAAGGAGCACGAGCTACGGGACGGCGACGTCGTGACGCTGGTCTACGACAAGTTCTGAGGCGGGGAAGCTTGCGGAACACTACGAGCACATCTGACTCGTCGGGATGCGCGATTTGAACGCTGGTCTGGCAGCAGAATAGCTTCTTATACGTTGGTTACCTCATCGTTTTGATCCAATGCACGCAGGTGAAGGGAAAAGCAAGCGCGCTTTCATAGTCAGGGACCTGAAAAGAAGCGATGCCAACGACCTTATCAGGAACTATTACCTTGTTTATGACGAGGCAAAAAGAAGGAATCCGCTTGTTGGCATAGGACTCTTTCCGAAAAGACCGTCCATGGATGACGAACGAAAGTGGTTCCGAGGTCTTTTGAAGAAGGTCAAAAATGGCACATCTGTTGCCTCTGTTGCTGAAGTTGACGGGAGGGCGGTCGGACTGTGCGAGATCGGCGCGAGCTCGGGCATAGCGGAGAAGAAGCATTTAGGAGTGCTGGGAATTTTGGTCAGGGAAGGCTACAGGTCAGGGGGCATCGGCACAGCCCTGATGGGAGAGACGCTGAGAAAAGCCAGGGGCAGATACCGCATGGTGCGCCTTGAGGTCTTCGGGACCAAC
Source organism: Microcaldota archaeon (assembly GCA_021818925.1). Lineage (GTDB taxonomy): Archaea > Micrarchaeota > Micrarchaeia > Micrarchaeales > CABMGC01 > JAJYVH01. The sequence goes on from JAKASU010000001.1 coordinate 402,053, forward strand.
AAACGCGCCGAACAGCTGTACAGGAGGTTCGGATTCAGGAGGTACGGAGTGCTTCCCGGAGGCCTTGTAAGGAAGAGGAAGCGCATCGATGAGGTAATGATGTACCGCAGCCTATGACTTGCTGAAAAATTGTACGGGGAGTTTGGGATTTGAACCCAAGTCACCACCGCCCGAGGGTGGTAGCCTACCAAGCTAGCAGAACTCCCCTTGATCTGAATCTTAGCACAAAAAAGTTAAATAGCTAGGAAGCTCAGCCAAAGCGTGGGAGAACAGAAGCCGAGGTTCGGGCTCAAGGAGTATCTGGACAATTACCCGAGGGAGGGCTACGAGACGCTTCCGGTAGGCCCGATAGACCGCGGGCCTCATGCAGACCCGTTTCTTATGGGATACTGCGCAGAGGGCGTTTTCAGGATGGAGGCGCTGTCGAAGTACAAGAAGCACATAGATGAGTGCGAACCATGCCGGAGAAACTTCGAGGCCGTTTTTGGGATGCCGTACGGCGACGGCCCCGGGAAAAAGAGCATACCAGAGGAGATTCTACAGATCAGGAAGGACTGATCATGTTGTATAGCGCAATTCTGGCTGGCAGAACGCCACTGCTTCTATCTCTCCAACGCCTTTCTTATAACCTTCAGGATTAGGCCCTTGTTGGCGAAGACATTCCTATAAAGGCGCTCGTCCTCTATGTCCGATGCGCTGACCCACCTGTAGCCCGTGTTCTCGAAGTTCAGCCTTATCCTCCTGGTCTTAGACCTGAAAGCGTAGAGCGTGTTGTAGACTCTGTCTTTCCGCTTGAGATCCACTTTCATTACCCTGGCGTACCTTCCCAGAAGCTCGAGGTCGGTTCTGCGCAGACCGGTCTCCTCGCGCAGCTCCCTGTACACAGCTGCGTCGTCCTTCTCGCCCCTCTCAACCTTCCCGGCCGGGAAGGTCCAGAATCCGTGGTGCGGTATAAAGGGGATCCAGTGGCGCTTCGTTATCAGTATCCTGCCTCCGTTGATCACTATTGCAGTAACGCCCCTCCGCCTGACCAGTTTGAATCCAGAGTACGCTTTCAGTTCGGACATCATAAATATCTAATCATGAAAACGTTATAAGAGGTGGCGACAGTGTTCGAGGCAGAGCAGCTTTCGGTCAGGCGCACGCCTATTGCGTACCTGAACATGAGGAACCCGCAGCTGCTCAAGTATTATTACAAGTTCAAGACCCTCTCAATGATAGACAAAGAAGATATAAGCGGCTCCAGCCCGCCTGACATCTTCGTGGGCAGGTTCGGCTACCCCAATGTCTTCATAGGCCCGCTGGTCCCGCCAGTGATCGGCGACACCAGCGAGATGGGACTGCCGGAGACCTGGGTGAACAAGAGCATACCCGAAATTGTTGAGGCGCGATCCATGCTCGTGAGGGGCATGCAGAAGGAGAACATACACAACGTGGACGACAGCAGGACCGGCTCCATGCTCCAGGAGCTCGCGATAGCTGACAGGTACGCCAGCGTTGAGATGCGGCTGGCGCGCAGGCCCAACCTCACGATCAAGTTCGACGAGAACAGCCAGCCCTTCGGCCCGAGCGCGCCGCTGAAGCTGATGAGCGTCGGGAACACGAAGACGAACAGGCAGATGGAGAAGGCCTATGCTGATACTGCCATGCCCGCCGGAACGGGCATGGTCGAGCTGTACGAGAAGGGCATAGAGGTGAGCAGGATACAGAAGATCCTCGCGGCAGGGGGCCTGGGCATGAAGAAGAACAGGAGGTTCGTGCCCACGAGGTGGTCCATAACGGCAGTGGACGACACCCTGTCGAAGCACAGGCTGAGAACGGTCAAGGAGACCGAGAGCATAGAGCAGATAACCGTGTTCGAGGACGTGGCGCTGGACAACAGGTGGTTAGTGCTCCTCTTCCCTGGAGCGTGGAGCTACGAGCTGGTTGAGGCGTGGTATCCCAACACGACCTGGAACCAGGACACGAAGAACATAGTCATATTCTCGAGCAGCGAGTTCTTCGCAGGCAGGAAGACCTACGCCGAGATAGGCGGCTGCTACTACGCGGCGAGGCTGGCCACGTCAGAGTACCTTGACAAGATAGGAAAGCAGGCGAGGGTGGTGATACTGAGGGAGACGCACCCTGGTTACATCATGCCTGTGGGCGTGTGGAACGTGAGGGAGCACGTCAGGGCCGCGCTGAAGAAGGAGCCGCTGCACTTCGACTCCCTGCAGAGCGCGCTGAACTTCGTCGGGGTGAAGATGGCGATAGCGGTAAACGAGTGGATAAGGAACAGCGCGGTGCTGAGAGGCATAATACATCAGCGCGTTTTGGCGTAAAAACCTGCAAATATTCGGATTCTTTATATCCAGTGCGCGTTAGCCGAATATCCTTTCCGTCGGTGGAAATTGGGAGAAGGGAAGGCCACGTGGCTTTATCCGAATATTACCAGAGCCTGATACTAAAACTATTTTAGATAGCTGGTTGTAATTGTTGCTGTGAACAGCAGCTGCGGGAAGTACCATGAGAACAGGAAATTATGTAAAGTTCATTCTCAAGGGCACAGTAGCTACAATCATCTTTGTAATTGTATTTCTTTCGAATGTAATACAAAATCTAGCCTACACCGCGGTTCTGGCGGCGATGGCTGCCGCCATAGCGTACTTTGCAGATTCTGTTTTTGACTTCATTGAAGAGAAGAAACGTAACATAAACAAAGAAGAGACCATCAAAGCGTATGTGAAAGAAATTTTGAGTTTTCTTAAAAACTCTTTTTCAATAGACATACAAGAAGCCGACGAGATACAGAAGATAACAGGCGAAGAGTTTGATCTAACAAAAGATGAAGTTTTCAGAAGAGTGATTCAGGATGTTGAAGGGGAGCATGACAAAGAAATCTTGCTTATATTAGCGCTGACTAAAGAGATTGATAATGAGAAGAATATATCAATCCAAAGCCAATATAGGAGTACAATTACTGATGCCCTCCGTTCTTTTGATACGATCAAATTTGATTCGAGAACGGAAACCTTGATGGAAGAATACATTAAATTGAACAAAATCAATTCGCAGGATTACAAGAAAGTTTTTATTGAATTTGCGCAAAAGTATTCAACTCTCGAGACGTTATCAACTCAAATTTTTGATGATTTAACTCTAGCAAACGAGTTCAGGAAGACGCTTTCGACTCTGCTAATTCAAGGGAAACTAAATTTGCCTTTGGTCAAAGGAGAAATTAAGAAAAGAATTGACTCTGTGCTTAAAACCAAACAAGTTCCTGGCGGATTCATAGTTTTGATGAATAAATTCCAAACTTTGGACGAAGTTCAAGGATCTTTAGACAAGTTTCCGTACATAAAGGTAGGTAGGCTAACACCGCATAACTTTCCTTCTAACACGAAATATCTGAGCATGAGGATAGTCTATCCGAAAACTTACTATGCATCGCCTAAGGATTTTCTGGAAAAAGAGATACTAAATAAAATTCCAAAAGAAAAACGGACGGATGGCTTTGTTGCGGTCTTACCTCTCGAAATCACCGAGATTTACTCTTATCCAAAAACCGAAACAGAGATAGAAAAGGACATCATGAAACAGAGTTTTCAGGCAATTAATTATCTGATGACCGGACAGAATCGCGGGGTAGAGGAGGTACTGACCGAATACGCACTGTCACACATAAAACTATCTGAGATTTTATCAGTAATACCATTCAATATTTTTGTACCAGAATTGAAAAAACAAGCAAAAGAATTGATTATTGAAAATTACGCTACAATTCAGAGCAAATTTAGAGTTAAATCACTATTCGATTGGGCTGAAGTTAACCAAAAAGATCTCAGGGCAGTACTGGCATCTCTAGATAAGCAGACGCTCTTAAAGAAATCAGAATGGGAAGAAGTTGCAAAACAGATTTGTGAACAAGCGAAGAAGCATGCAGCAGCAATCGGTTGAAAAATCATTTTCAGTACTTTAGCTTACTTAGATTATAGAAAGAAATCGCAAATATGCAAATTCCCACGAATACGGACACGAGTCCTACTGTTGCTAAACTAGGCAACATTAACTGATATGCAAATCCGGAAAACACAAGTCCTGTAGCGATACCTGTTAAACCCAAATCAGATATAACAGTCCATCTAGCAATCTCAATATGCAACCTATCAGATTCAGAAATCATACTCTTCCACTAGCTATTTTGAAATTCAAATTTAAGCTTCGAATGGCTTTATCACTAAAACTTTATATCTGGTGTTTGTTATTTCCTCTACCTCCTTCTTGACCTTGTGACTGTTAGTAACAAAGACCAGCTCGGTTCCCAGCTGCTTCTGCCTCTCGATGCAGCGCTCTATCTCACTCCTTATCGAATTGGTCTGTCTTTATTTCCATATTCATTATATGCGTACCTACTCCTCAATCAGTACTTTTGCCTCTACTTTTGTTTTTCTGAGAGATCGCATTTCTTTTAGAGCATTAGTAATTTTTACTTGCATCTCGCTTATGTCGAACACATCAAAGACAATGTTATCAAGCTCCTCCCTTATTTTCTGCTCCAACTTAATATCCTCCTTTCTCTTTGCATCACATAATTGCATGAACAATTCCTTGATTTTATCCTTGATTTTTGTGGACAGCGCATCTGGGTTTAAAACCAAAAGTCTATCAAAAATGTGTTTTCTCAGTTGTATAACTCCTTCTCCGTATACCGTTTTACCGTATAGTTCTGCAAAGAATTCAGTTAATGTGGAATTGAGAAGACCTAACAACACAAACAGGTTTTCTTTCTTTTTGGGTTCGATGTAGTAAAAAGTATCGTTCACATAGATTCCATCCTTATTCCAGGCAGCGTACCATCTGTCGTATATCAGAACAGGAACTATGATTGATTCGGCCTTTATGTCACCAAGTGAGTACCAAGGATTCCTTTTGCTTGCAAGAATTGCAGGCGTATTCTGATATCCTTTAACTACTTTCCCCTTTGTGGCGCCTCTTGTTATTTCTATGTCTTTTGCTTCATTGTACCTTATGTATTTTATCACGTTGGTGTCCTGTAATTCGCTGAGGCGGGCATTTACGGACAAAATATATCCATCTGAATCGGCGCTTCTTAAATCTAAGAACTGCATCTTATTTGACTTAGTTATGCTCTGTCTAAGAAATCGTTGTTCAATGCCCAATTTCTTGGCTTGATCTTTAGAAAGTATATAGAAATCATTTGCTAATGTAACAATTCCTGCAGACACATCTGCAACTTCGTGCAATTCGGTGAGTTTCTTGCTCTTAATAATTTTGTAATAGATTTCTGGTGCTCGGAGATAAATACTCCATTTGTAGTCATCGTAGAGGGACTTTTGGTTTACTACAACACATCGCATTTCGTCATCCTCGTACGTTTCATTAGCAATGTCGATAAGTTTAACGAGCTTGTCTACAGCAAGACGTTTCTTAATTCTGACAAATTTTACTTTGTTTGCATCTCGCCTAATTTTATTCGTCTTATTACTCGTCTTTTGCAAAATGATTATTACAGTATTTACGGCAGCTTCTTCGAATGACCTCTTATCGAAGTCTATGATACACTTGATTTTGAAATTATCCAGGAAAAACTTTTGCAGGTCTTTTCCAAATTTGACATCCATCCAAGAATTGGATACAATATATCCGATAAATCCATCTTCTTTCAAGAAATGGTATGAATGGGTGAAGAAATAGGTGTATATTCCTGCCTCAGAACTTAGTTTGATGTCCTTGTCATTTATGTTCAGGGCAACTTGACGTATAAAATCAACATATTTTTTATCTCCTATGTCATCCTGACGCGTATAGGGAGGGTTTGTGATGACTACATCAAATTTGGAGGAAAGGGTATGGTAACTTTCCATAGAGCCTTTCATCGATAAGGCTTTGTGAGGAGTCAATGTTGACTGGTTTGCAGTAACTTTGAAGAAATCACTTGCCATGATGTTTACTTTATCAGTAGTAGCATCGAGATTTCGAATAGACAAATTAACTACGGACAGATGAGCAGCAAATTGATTGATATCCACTCCTTGAAGATTTCTCAGTATAGCATTGTGGGTTCTATCATCTGCTTTTTCTTTGCCCTTCAATTCGAGCAATCTGGAATAAGAACTGAGCAAAAATCCTCCAGAACCGCAGGCAGGGTCGAGAATTTTAGCTTCTGGCGAATTAATGCATAATTTTGCAATTAGATCGCATATCAATGGAGGGGTATAATATTGCCCAAGTCTTTTGCGTTCTTCAGGAGGAATCATCCTTTCATATACATGGCCTATAACATCTCTCTTTATATCGGACAGGTTATACTGTTCGAGATCTCTCACCAAGTCGTTCAAATACTCTGCAAGTACGTCAGTCATAGGAATGTCGTCAAGTATCTTTGCGTATGAGAATACAGCTTCATAATCGACATCGACAGTGATTTTGAGAAATAGTTTTTCTAAGTTTTTAATGAATGTCTCTGAATTGAAGTCAACATCATCTTGACTTTTGAGTCTGATGAGATTAAGATCTTTCCTTCTTGTTTCCAAAGTCTTGTAAAATAGGACTCTGTTCATCGTCAGATACGCAAACTGTTTAGCTATGTTTTCGTGAGTCTGGTTTATAAATTTGAAGCCCTGCTCTTCTATCCATGCTTTATATTCTGCTTGGAACTTGGGATCTCTCTTTAGTTTCTCTTTGAGCGAATCATAAGCGGATGGCATGAGCAATTCGTGGAAATACTTTAATCTGGCGACGAAGGCATCCCCAAGAGGTAGAAGTGTGAGTGTGCCTGTTATGTATTTTGCCAAGTCTCTGAGCAAGTTTTTAAAGAATTCGATATCATTTTTGACTTTATAACTTGAACCGATTTGTGTTTCAAGTAATGGTTTATTCATGAAGGCATCAAATAAGACCAACATGTCACCATTAGTAGTAGCTATGAATTGCGCACCGAGCACTTTCGCATAACCAAGGGCCTGTCCTATAACACTGACACTATACGGATCAAGTTTCTTGACTCTTTTTGCATCTTTCCCTTTAGCCTCTATAATGAATGTTATCGGCTTTCCGGATCTTTCACCAGAAATAACAATATCCGCTTCATCAGGTTTGCCTTTGCCTTCAGGTTTAGGTATCGATTTATGAAATTCAATTTTAGTATAACGTACTCCGTTGTATTCAAATCCTGCATCAATTATATTTCCCAGATACCGATACATCTCGGAGTCTACAGAGGATTCTTTAACGTCCACATTTTCTAATGACATAAGAATCCTTATTAAATTGATTTTTAGTAAAGCTGGGCCTTACATCAGGCTTAAACATCATTTATTCCGTTAGAACTAGCTGCCAAGCTTCTATAGCGTCAGGCGCGCGCTCTTTGTGCTATGTACTCGCGGTAAAAGATTATAGAATTTGCTAAAAGGACCCGGAAGCAACGAAACGCGAACACGAATTCAATAAGCATACTTCAACAGAGGTATCTAAATAGGCAGATTGTCCGAAAATAGCAAAAACTCAGGAAAGCACAAAAGTGTCCAATAAGAGTCTTTAAATATGCCGACATACCGAATTTATGCATGTATATTTTTGTTGATGAATCAGGAACTACAGACGAAAAAAATTTCCAGGGGTTTTTAGTTGTGGCTTTTGCATTATCGGCTAATCGAGCCTTTGCCGAACAACTTATACTTAGTATCAAAGACAGATGTAAAGTCAAAGGTAAGCCGATTAATAACAAGGAATTGAAGTACCACGACTTGACTCCCTTTCAAAGAGAAATAGCAATAAAGGGAATTAATTCTGATTATAAAAACTTTTATTTGTGCTTCTTTGAAATCAATTCCGCTCGAAAAGAAGTTGTAACTGGAGAATACGAGGAGGAAATACAATCAGAAAGTATTAGGCTTCTGTTCTCAAAACTTGACAAAAAAGAGCTTAAAACACAATTGCCTATAAAAGTAATCATGGATAAAAAGCTGTCTGATAAAGCAATCAGAACGCTTAAGAGTTCATTCCAACAACGACTTGGCAGTAAAAAGGGGTTAAGCATAGAAACATGCTCTTCATCAAAAGAAAGAGGCGTGCAACTTGCTGATTTGATAGCTGGAGCTTTTAGAGCAAAATTAATGAAAAAATCAGACTTGTTTGAAGTGGATCAGACGAAAGTTTTTCAGATATCAATAGATTTGGTAGATTAAAAGTAGTGCTCCCCCGTCTATTTCGTACGCCGCATCAAGCGGCGATCTAACCTACTCACGGGATCGGCGCACTACAAGATTATTATGCAATTTAGGGTATTTAAGCATACGTATATATATTAGTACTAATATATGCTACTAATATGTGGAACATAGTTGAACCGTCTCGACTTCTTACTTCATCAGAATATAAAACGTTATCTCCTCAGCATCGCGAGGCGTACTTGCACAATATCGTAAGGGAAACTATAACATTGAACAAAAATGGAATTTCCATATCTGATATACTCGATACAATAAGAATTTCTTCAAGGAAATCTATAGAAAAACATCTTGAAGGGCTATTAGGAACTAATGAGATATATACGAAACAAATTGGCAAAACGACTGTATATTATCCAAATGGCAAATTAGTACATGGAAAATATCAAAAGGAGCTGCGTCTTGATGATGATCAAATATTGAAATTTCAGATAGTAGAAAACTCGTTCGGAGAATTTTTATTTTTCCATCAAATTGATAGAACTGATTTGGGCGAGTTGATAAAAGGCGGGCTATTAATTCCGAGAAGTAAGATGAAAGATTTAAAGCAATTTATTGATGACGTTGATAAAACTGTAAAAGTGATAGAAAATGGCGAAAGACCAAACCAAAACTAAAATGAGGTACTACCCTGCACTTCTGGGCAGACACGATATGACTGCAGTAATGCCAGCATTAGTTAGAGATGTTGCATTCTTTAATGGGATAGGTGGTGTGGTTGTCGGAATTTGGATCTATGATAAATTCAGAGATTTCATGGCAAAAACAATGGCACATAATGGAAGAGAGATAACTAATAGGAAAAAATTCATCGATAATGATAAATCAATACTTATCGATCCAATGACGTATATATTAGGTTCTCAGTATAAAAATTTCATTAGGAAAAGGGCAAAGATAAGGGCAGAATTACCTTCTAATGTTCTTCAATATCTCTTAAACCTTGAAGAAATTCACAAAAATAAAACGGGCGGCTACGAAAAAGGCGTATTTATAGAGAATGTAATAGAATGGAGCAAGTCATCTGAATTAACAAAGGCGATGATTAAATTGCAGAAAGAAGGCGGAGCAACATTGCTCTTTTCTCCCTACTTCACTAACTTCAGAAGTAATTTCAATGCCATGCTTGAGGCTAATTTAGAATTTGCTCAGCAAGGCATAAACAATGTTAAACGAATTGAAAACGCGAAGCTTGGCATAGTTATCTGCATAGATAAAACGATTCTAAAAGATGATGATTATGAAGATCGTTTGAGAAACTTATTTACGGCGTATAAAGAGAAACTCACAAATGTGGATAGATTTTTCCTCAAAATTGACGGTATCGACCTTAACGATAAAAACGAAGAATACGAAAAGATAAGAAAAATGGTCGAAATTGCAAATAAGGTATTAGAGCAGAGTGTTTTCTTTTTGGGCATACATGAGTTTGGACTTATCTTATCTCTGGACGGACTCGAAGACTTCTCTTCTCCCATGTATAGCAATCTGCGAATTATAAGAAATAAGAAAGGGAACAGAAAGGCATCAAGCGTAGGAAGATATGTTAGACCGAAAGATATGGAAAGGTTGAAAAAAGATGATATACGCTATCTTCCTTGTTCCTGTATATATTGCTCTGCTTACTCGAATGTTTCGCAAATACCTCCGAGAGAATGGAACATTCTTAGAAAAGAACACTGGATATGGTGGCTGAACGATGAAATAAAACAAGTAACAGAGGCAGATGATAGCGGATTGGCCCAAAGTTTGAAAGATAGGTTTAGCAGAACGACACATCGCGATTGGGTCGGGTTCATTTAAGAAGGCACAGTTTAATATCTCTTTTAACTTCCTTGTTGTTTAATTTTTGGAGTTCTGCAAATATTTTGCCTTTGTTAGATGTAGGTTTAATATTATATTTTTGAGAAATATAACGGAGCTTTTGGTTGTTTAAATTATTTAGAATAACGCTATAATCTTTGTGATTAAATTTATGAGATTTGAATTTCACGAATTTATCAATATCTTTCTTATACAAATATCTTCCAAATTTGCGAGATATGAGTTTATTTACTGCTTTTAGTTTTTCAAATTCGGTCAGAACATATACGTAATCTGCCCAAACACTGTATGCTTCACATTGTTTTTCAGCTCTCTCAAGCGAATCGCCATTGGCCTTGATTTCCACTGCAACGATATTGTCTTTGTTATCCAAGAAAACTATATCGCATATGTTAGAGCCTACACCCACTTCAAAAGCGTAATGAGCCGGTTTATTTTCCATAATAAAACGACGTCCCAAAGCAAGCCCATTTAGATCTTTCATTTTTCTTGCAGCTTCAGAAGGGGTTAAGTTCAATCTATAAAATTTTGAAATTTCTTTAACCTGATTTATATTAAACTTTTTAGCGCAAAATAATATCAGTTCTTCTGGCTGAAATGAATGGTAGCGTATTTTGTTATTAAAATGAAGCAAAAAGTCTTCTAAGTACTGTTTGTCAATACTCTTCAAAAGTTGCATTTTCTTCAGCATTAAACCAGACAACTATTATTTAACTAACTTAAAAATCATATGTTTGTTTTTAAAGTAAATATCTTCTCAATTTACCATACTGCTCTTTCTTCTCAAAATAAATGTAGATCCTCATAGTACTGGGTTTTATCTACCTAGCGTCAAGGTCAATGCGTTTGCGCAGCAAACAAAAACTTTCCCTTCCCTATATCTCCATGCTTCCCGACTGGCTTGCCATCAAGCCCGCCAACACAGAGAGATACGGAGAGATAAAGGATACCATAAACAGCCTCGGCCTGCACACGGTCTGCGTCGAGGCCCACTGCCCCAACATAACCGAGTGCTGGAGCGCTGGCACGGCCACGTTCATGATACTCGGCGGCACCTGCACCAGGGGCTGCAGGTTCTGCGCAGTACAGAAACGCGCCATCGGGGAGGGCATAGACATGCTGGAGCCCACGAAGCTTGCCTCAGTCATCAAGAAGTGGGGGCTTGACTATGTTGTCCTTACCTCCGTATGCAGGGACGACCTGCCTGACCAGGGCTCCGGGCACTTCGCTGCCTGCGTCAGGGAGATCAAGAAGGTATGCGCAAACACGCTTGTGGAGGTGCTGATACCCGACTTCAGGGGCGATACTTCATGCCTGCAGCGGATCGTGGACGCGAAGCCTGACGTGATAGGGCACAACATAGAGACGGTAGAGAGGCTTAATCCTATCATCAGGGACAGGAGGGCTAATTATTCGCAGTCCTTGAAGGTTTTGCAGAAATCCAAGCAGCTGGACAGGCGCATCTACACCAAGTCAGCCATGATGCTTGGTGTGGGCGAGACCGAAGATGAGATAATCAGGGCGCTGCAGGACCTGCGCGCCAACGGCGTGGACTTCGTCGCCATCGGCCAGTACCTCAGGCCCTCGCAGCACCACTACGAGGTGAAGGAGTACGTTACTCCTGAGAAGTTCGAGCGCCTCAGGAAGAGGGCCCTAGAGCTTGGTTTTCTCTACGTGGCCGCCGGTCCGTTCGTCAGGAGCTCGTACAAGGCGGGTGAGTACTTCGTCAAGAGGCTCATACAGAACAAGTAACAGATGCTAGCATGAAGGTAAGTGCAGCCGGAATGAAAGACCTGCGACTTGCGTCGACTCCACGAAGCCTCTATTCAGACAAGAGACAAAACGGCCGCATACTCGTGATTGGAGGCAGTTCTCGGTTCCACGGCGCCCCCGTCCTTGTCTCCAACGCAGCCTACCTCACGCTTGCTGCCATGCGCGTGGGAGCCGGCTACGCGGTAACCTGCGTACCCAAAAGCATACTCTCTCCTGTGCGGAAGCTCTCCCCAAACCTGATAGTTAGGCCGCTGAGCGGCGAGAACCTGAACAGCAGGGACCTTCAGGAGCTGAAGGGCGAGGCGCAGCGTGCCGACTGCATAGTCATCGGCCCGGGGCTGGGCAGGTCCAGGGCTACGGTCAGGACCGTAGCCAGGCTGATCGCCTACTGCCTGAAGCTCGAGAAGAGGCTGCTAATAGATGCCGATGCTATACTCGCCGTGAGGTCTCTGCGCGGGAGGCTGGGCAGGAACGTGCTGCTCACCCCGAACGACCGCGAGTTCCACATGCTCAGCAGGGCCGGGCTCGCGGACAGGGAGATGAGGATAGATGCTGTGAAGAAACTTGCGAGCAGGCTGGGCGCCAATGTACTGCTCAAGGGCCACGTCACGGTAATCAGCGACGGCAGGCGCGTCAAACTCGTCGAGTCGAGGACCGCAACGCTTGCCACTATGGGCACCGGCGACGTGCTCTCGGGCATAATCGGCGGGTACATGACCCGCAACGGCAACGCGTTCGTGTCAGCAGTTGCCGGAGCCTACCTGCAGGTCAAGATAGGCGACCTGCTCTACAAGGAGAAGGGATACCACGCGATTGCGACAGACGTGCTGGACTACATTCCGAGGATACTGAAGAAGTACGACAGGACGACCGGATAATAGTTCGTAGTGACTAAATGGTTCTAATAAAACACATTCAAAGAGGTTTAAGAACAAGAGAACTTGGGAAAATCAAATCGAAGTGTAATTATTGTAATAGGAATACTGCACAAACTGTGTACTTTAATCGACCAATAAACTGGTTTATTTTAGGTATTATTCCAATACCTTACCCGTCTCCAAACTTTGATATTATAGTGAATTGTGAGAGATGCAACAACGTAGTTAACATTTTAAACAACGAAAAAGGCGATGTATTAAGAGATAAGTTTATAGATGTTAAAAGTGATTTTCATAAACGGGATTTTGTGGTTCAAATTGAGTGCTGCGATGTTTGCTATTTTGAAAATAAGAAAAAAATAGTTCCTAGTAAGTGGGAAACAAAAGCTGCAAACACAGTACTTCACTTATGTGATAAACACAAAGGCTGGTTGGAAGAAAAAAAATTCAAAAACGCAAAAGAACTCATAAATCATATCTCTAATTGGTATTCATCTTGAATTACCGGCTAAAATTCCAAGCATCTGTGGCGTAAACCGTTCTCGCAAGCTCGCTTGCCCTGCTCTCCTCCTCTCCGCTCAGGCTTCCTTGCTTGTATTCCTTGCCCTTCGTGAATCCTTTCAGCAGCGCCTCGTACGTCTCCTCTATCGATGCGCTGGAGTACTTCGACACTGATGTAACCCTCTCCTCCACGCTCTTTATCATCTTGTCTGAGATCTTCTCCGCGCTCACGTTCAGCAGCGAGAACATCCTCTTAACGTCAGTGCTGTAGAGCACGGTTCCGTGCTGCAAGAGCACGCCCTGCCTCCTCGTCTGGGCGTTGCCAGATATCTTCTTGCCCTGCACGAGTATGTCGTTTATCGGAGCGAAGCTCGCCTCTATGCCAAGCGTCTTCAGGCCTGCGATTATCCAGTCGCAGATGAAGGCATAGCTCTCTCTTATTCCGTGGGGGAAGAGCGGCTCCGGGGCTATGACGCTGTACGTCACCTCGCCGCCGAGGTCGTGGTATACGGCGCCGCCGCCGGTTATGCGCCTTATGTAATTGACACCCAGTTCCCTGCATCTTGCCGTGTTGACCTCCTTCTCCATGCTCTGGAAGGTGCCTATCGACACGGCACTGGGTTTCCACCTGTAGAACCTTATCGTGGGCTCGGTCTTTCCATCTCTTACGTGCTCCAGTATGGCCTCGTCTGTGCCCATGTTAGTGTACGCGTCGTGTATCTCCAACGGGATTACTCGCCACTTCACTTCTTCACCGCCATCCTTATCGTCTCCGCGATTGCGTCAGGGGTCACGCCTATCAGCTCCGCGTTGTTCATCGCCAGCACCTTCGCTATCTTGCCAGAGATCTCGTCCTTCTTCGCCCTGGGGCTCGTGCCCACCAATGCCTTTTCTATCCTTGGCAGCGCGTCTTCGGGATGGAGGAAGAAGTCTCCAAGGATCTGCACACTCCTTATCTTCGGTCCGTAGACCAGCCTCACGCTGACCATCTTTCCCCCGGGAACCTTCTGCTCTGCGAAGCCCTCCACGTATCAACTATCCGCAAAAGGTATTTAAGAATTAGGCGAGCATGCTAGCCATGGCAATGCAAAAGCTCGGGATAAACAGGAAGGACCTGAAGGAGGATTCGCCAACGGGCGCAGAGGCCGGAGGCAAGAAGCTTGCTGTCGTGCTGCACAAGGGCAAGGTCTTCGCCATATACGCCGTGTGCACGCACGAGGGCGGACCGCTTGACGAAGGCTCGATGGACGGAGACGAGATACTCTGCCCATGGCACGCCGGCGCCTACAACATAATGACCGGCAAGGCAGACGAGAACACCAACTGGGTCCACGACACCCCGGTGTACAAGGTCAGCGAGGCCGGGGACGGCGAGCTTTCTGTTGAGATGTAGCCTATTCCCCCCATTCAGCGATTGAAGAGTCCGGCTCGCTTCCGGACGCGGAAACCAACTCAGCGAAAGCGTCCTCGAGCTTGTCAGGATGCCCGAGACCTATAAGCGCGATGTCGCTGTTGCTCAGGCCCATCGCCTCGTTTATTCTTGAGATCTCCTCGGGAGTGGTGGCCGCGTGCGGCTCCCTGCTTGTGAACGATATGCAGCCGTATTTGTTGAACACGCTGCCGTGCGCCTTCGCGTCCAGCTTGCGGCCTTTCGCTCTTATCGCGAACGCGCGGTTCTCCCCGGATATGCCGCCCATTATCTCGGGGCTCTTGTTGCCGATGAACACGCCCGTTACGTCGAATATGGTGAGGCTGTCGAGCGCCTTGTTCTTCGTGACGCGCTGCTGGTGCGCGGAATAACGGCGCTGAAGCAGGATGCCGGCGCTGATAAGCAGCGCAGCGGCGATGTAGTACGGCTCTATCGGAGTGCCGAGAATCAGGAAGGAGAAGGCTATTGTCATGAACGGCACTGCAAGCGCCACGTTTCCGGTTATGAGCGGGCCCAGCGACTTTATTGCGAAGTAGTAGAGCGTGGTTCCTATGGCGTAGGCGACGATTCCAAGAAAAAGCAGGGAGAGGACAACGGCAGGGGTGAAGGCTATGCTTATGCTCGTGTTTGTTGCGAGCACGAGCGCCGCGACAGCGGTGAACGAGGAGACATTGAATACGGCTATCGCTCCTGCGGTGTCGGCGTTGTACTTATTCATTATAAGTATGGAGAACGTGCTGGAAAACGCGGCCAGGAGCAGCACGCCTATGAAGGGCACCTGCGACGCGCTGATGCTGAACAGAGTGCCTCCGCTGACTATCACGTACACCCCGAGGAAGCCTATGACCGTGGCCAGGTACTGCGCCCTCTTCACCTTCTGCCTCAGGATCATGGGAGTCAGCAGAGCGACGAAAACGGGCCAGGTTCTGTATAGTATTGATCCCACCGAAGGGTTCGTCCCGAGGGTTCCTATGCCCAGGAACAGCTGCGTGAAGAGGTCGTTGAGCAGCCCCGCTACCAGTATTATGCCGAAGAGGCGGGGCTGCTTCGTCAGGGCCACAAGCCCCCTGCCCCTGTTGACAGCGAAGCTGATCGCAAGCGAGGCTATCGAGCCTATGAGGAAGCCGTAGAACAGCTCCGGGAGTATTCCTATCTTGCTGCCCCCTATCTGGAGGAAGATGGACCAGAGCGACACCTCGAGTATTGCTAGAGCAAGGGCGATAGCAGCTTTGTATGATACCTTCATCGATTACCATTGGTGAATGGCATATAATAATCCGGCATAAATCTCTAAACTTATTTACATAAATTGCGGATTTTTATACTAGGCAATTTATACCTTGCGTGCGCATCGGTATTGTGGCAGGAGACGAACCAATCTTTACCAACAGGGACAGGATGCTGCTGATGGAGCTGAGCGCTGACGCGAGGGCGAGCCTGACGCGACTCGCAAAGGTCGCCGGCTGCTCCGTTGCGACGGCGGCGAAGCTGGTGGACAGGCTGGTCAGGGCATTGGACATAAGGTTCACCCTCGAGATAGACATGGACCGGCTCGGCTTCCCCGAGAGGCACATCCTCATGCTGAAGTTCAAGAAGAAGCCAGGCGAGGAATTCCTGCGGGATTTCTTCAAGGGCGATACCTATGCGCAGGATGTCTACCTCACAAGCGGGGATTTTGACCTGCTGGTCTTCGCCGCTGCCGACACTCCGATAAACTACATTAGATGGGAAACGGATTTGGCCGCAAACCTCTCCGATTATGAGCCGGAGTTGCGTCCGTCGGAGTTCGTCTTCCCGCAGCTCGGCTTCGTGCCGCTCAGCGACGGCTTCGTCGACTTCATACGTGAGGAAATCAGGGCGGACAAGAAGGACAGGCAGATACTCAGAGAGCTGAACAGGAACTCGAGGGTAGGCTACAGGGACCTGGCGCGGCTCACCGGCATGAACGAGGACACTATAAGGTACAGGATCTTCAAGCTGGTGAAGAGGCAGATAGTGCGAAGGTTCACGATAGCGGTGCAGAATCCCGGCTACGGCAGCCTTGTCGCCTACTTCCTTAGGTACAGGTTCAGCAAGAACACCACAACAGACGCATTCCCCCAGATGCGAAACCGTTACATGAACGAGGGTGCGGAAACGCCGCTGATCAACACATACCCAATGATAGCCCCGATAAGCGGCAGCTACAGGTCTTTCGGAATGGCGTTCGACAGGGACCGGAAGCAGGCGCTATACAACGCTGTCAAGTGGCACAGCATACTCCTGAAGAAGGAAGAGATACGCGAGAGGCATGCGCTTATCACGAAGCCGATCAAGGGACTGCTCCCGCTGAGGAACCTCGACCCGAAACAGCACTACAGGCTGATCTGGACATAGCGTCCGAAGCAGCCTGTTAATAAATCCGAAATTATCTCAAATAAAATTCAATAATAAATAAGATATTTAAATAAGAACCGGCATATTATATGCTGGGGAAAGAGTCAGTCTAGCACAGTGTCTTTTACACTTGCGCTTGTTTTCAAACCACCCACCCATACTGCCTTTCCCTCCACCCGATAGCTCTTCAGCGCGAGCGCTCTACTTGCCGTAGAAATAGTGTATCGACCTGCCGAGCGCGGCCTCTGCGGCCTCCTGCAGCGCCTCGCTGTACGTGGGGTGCGGGTGTATCGAGTCTGCGATGTCCTCGAGCGTCGCTCCCATCTCTATTGCAACGACAGCCTCGGCGATGATGTCGCCTGCATCGTCCGAAACGATCTCCACTCCCTTCACTATGTTGTCCGCATCTGCCGCTATCTTCACGAAGCCGCCGGTCGCATTCAGGGCTATAGCCCTGCCGAGCGCTGTGAGCGGGAATTTTGTGACCTTTATGCCCTCTCCCTCGAGCGTGCCTGCTATCGCGATCTCAGGATCTGAGAAGATGACTGCGGGCACGACAAGGTTGTCGTAGCTTGCGTTCTGCCCCGCGGCCACCTCTGCCGCTACTATCCCCTGCCGCATCGCCTTGTGCGCGAGCATAGGCTCGCCTATCACGTCGCCTATAGCGAGTATGTTCGAGTCTGTGGTCCTGAGAGCGTTATCCACCTTGACGAACCCCCTCTCGTTCAGCTTCACCCCCGTGTTCCCTATCTCAAGGCCGTAGGTGAACGGCGAGAGGCCGACGGCCACGACTATCAGCTCCGCATCGATCTTCTCTCCGCTGCTAAGCGTGACAGACGACGCGTCATGCGACGCGGGGGTCGCGCCGGTGTAGATCTTCACGCCCAGTTCCGCCATCTTCTTCTTCACAAGCTCTACAGCATCGCGGTCGAACTTTGAGAGCACGTCCGATCTTGCAACTATGCTCACCTTTGTTCCAAACTTGGCGTACAGCGTGCCTATCTCGACCGAGACGTAGCCGGCGCCGATTATCACCATGCTCTTCGGTATGTGGTCCAGCATCAGCGCCTTCTTGTAGTCTATTACGTTGCCTCCGAACTCGAAGCCCTTCAGCACCGTGGGCTCGGAGCCGGTCGCGATTATCGCCCTCTTGAAGTCTATGCTCGATCCTCCGCCTATCTGCAGGGAGGTCGAGGACATGAACACAGCGGTTCCCTTCACCACCTCCACTCCGTTGGACTTGCATAGGAAGGCGACGCCGTCCTCCAGCTTCTTCGACGCGTTCATGCGCCAGTTGTAGAGCTCGCTTCCGTTTATGCTCACGTTCTCCGCATGAATGCCGAAGTTCTGCGCGTGCTGTATCTCGTAGAACATGTCCGCGACCTTGATCATGGTCTTGGACGGTATGCAGGCGTAGTTTAGGCAGTGGCCTCCGAGTTTCTCCTTCTCGATGAGCGCCACGCTCTTGCCCAGCTGCGCCGCGTGTATCGCGGCGAAGTAGCCGCCCACTCCTCCGCCTATGACAGCTATGTCCACAGCCTCAGGAAGGGAACCCATGACCATTATTTCACTTTTTGTATATGTTCTTTCTATGACCTAGCGATCTTATGAATATAACCTTCTTTTGTTCGTCTATGTCTGCTATCAACCTATAATCTCCGACTCTTAGCTTGTATTCAGGCCTCCCTGACAGGCTTTTGAAGAACAATTTAGGATTCTCTAGTGTGCTTGCTATCTTCTTTGTTATCCTTTCGGCAACTGCTCTATCGAGGTCCTTCAATTGGGAAAATGCCTCAGAAGAATATTCAATATTGAAGACACTCACTACAACCCCAGCTTTTTCTTCACCTCTGAGGCAGTGTAGGTTCTTCCGTTTTTAATGTCCAATAGGCTGCGCAGAAGAGAGGCTCTGAAATCGTCAGTATACTCTCCCTCTTCGTCGCCCTCCGGTATTAGGTCAACGAGCGTGTCTATTATTTCATCGTATGTCGCTCTTTTGTAGGGCCTGAGTTTGTTGAGCTTCTCCCTGGTAGATTTGCTTATTTGTATAGTTGTATACGGCATATAACCACTATATAATAGATGCTTAACAGGTATATAAATATTCTCTAACCGAGCTTTTGGAGAAAGTCGCCGTCCTCCAGGTACTTGATCATCGCGTTAGCGAACTTCACGGCTTCTGCGCCGTCCACGACCCTGTGGTCGAAGCTAAGCGAGATCGGGAGCACCTTGCCTGCCATCACAGCCCCGTCCTTCACCACTGGCATGTCCTTTATCATGTGTATCCCGAGTATCGCCACCTCCGGGTAGTTTATCATCGGCACCGAGAGGAAGCCGCCGCCGAGGCTGCCTATGTTCGTTATCGTGAAGGTGCTGTCGCGCATCTCCTCTATGGTTATCGTCTCATCTAGTATCTTCTTGTGAAGCTCCTGCACCTCCTTGGCTATGTCCATCACACCCTTCTTGTCCGCGTTCTTTATGACCACTACCTTGAGCCCGTCCTTCGCCTCTGCCGCGAACCCGATGTTGTAGTACTTCTTGACTATTATCTCCTGCTTCTCGTGGTCGTAGCTCGCGTTGAAGTGCGGGTTCTCCTTGAGCGCCTGTATCACAGCCTTCGTTATGTACGGAAGGAACGTCAGCTTGACGCCCTGCTTCTCGGCGTCCGGCTTCTTCGCGGCCACTATGTTGACTAGCTGGGTGGCGTCGAGCATATCCATGTGCACAGCGCGTGGTATCGTCCACGAGAGCTCCATGTTCTTCGCTATCGCCTTCCTTGTCATCGACATCGGCTCCCTTGCCACCTCGCCTCCGTGCTGCTGCTCAAGCTCCTCGGAGAACTTCGGCAGCGGCCTTGACTGGAGTTCTGCGCCGTGCGCCATCCCGCGGACATCGTTCTCTAGTATGCGCCCGTTAGGGCCGGTTCCTGATATCTTGCTGAGGTCAACGTTAAGGTCGTGCGCGAGCTTCCTGACAGAGGGGGTTGCCATCGGCTCCTTTGCCGCGATTGCTGTCTGCTGTTGCTGCTGCGCGGGAACCTGAGCCTGTTGCTTCACCTGAGGCTGGGGACTTTGCTGCTGTGCTGGTGCCGATTGCAGTTCCGCCGGAGTGCCTATCTGCGCCACCAGGTCGCCCACGTGTACAGTAGAGTTCTCCTGCGCTGCTATCCTTATCGTGCCGGATATCGGGGCTGGAACGTTGACCACCGCCTTGTCGGTCTCGACCTGAACCACAGACTGGTCCTCCTTCACCTGGTCGCCGTCTTTGACAAGCCACTTTCTGATGTGACCCTCGGTTATGCCCTCTCCGACGTCAACAAATCGTATCTCCTTCATTGGGTCATTCCTTCATTATCTTGTCGATCGCTTCCGCGACCTTCTTCTCTGTTGGAACATAAAACCTTTCGTATCCTGGATCCGGGTACGGGAAGCTCGGCGATCCGACTCTCATTATCGGGGCCTCGAGGTCGTATATCGCCTTCTCGGCGACCCTTGCCGCTATCTCGGCTCCCACGCCGAAGCTCAGCGGCGCCTCGTGTACTATGAGCAGCCTGGTGGTCTTCTTGACGCTCGCGAGTATCGTTGTCTCGTCGAGCGGGTTTACCGTGCGCAGGTCTATTATTTCAGCGTCGGTCTTCTTGCTCTCTACAACGTTCTTCACAACCGGAACCATGGTTCCGTATGTCACAATGGTAAGCTTGCTGCCTTCCTTCACCACGTTCGCCTTGCCTATGGGCACATCGTATGCTCCGTCCGGCACCTCCTCCTTGAAGAGCCTGTAGAGCTTCGTGGGCTCCAGGAAGAGCACTGGGTCCTCGAGCTTTGAGGCCGCGATCAGCAGCCCCTTCGCATCGTACGGACCAGATGGCTCGACGACTATGAGCCCGCCTATATGCGCGTAGAGCGCCTCGGGGCTCTCCGAGTGGTGCTCCAGCGCCCTCACCCCTCCGCTGACCGGGGTCCTGACAATCATCGGCACCTTGAGCGTGGACCTTGTCCTCATCCTGTACCTCGCCGCGTGGCTGACCAGCTGGTCGAAGCCCAGGTACATGAAGCCCGCGAACTGTATCTCCGCTATCGGATGCAAGCCGGCCATGGCCATGCCTATCGACGCTCCTATTATGCCCGATTCCGCGAGCGGCGTGTCCATGACCCTGTCCTCGCCGAACTTCGCCTGCAGGCCATCGGTAACCCTGAAGACGCCGCCGTCCTTCCCTATGTCCTCCCCAAGCAGCACGCTCTTGCTGTCCTGCTTTAGTATAACTCCGAGTGCGTCGTTCAGCGCCGATACCATGTTCATCTGCATAATCGTCATCTATTGCCAGAAGTCAGCGGCAACGCCTGCGTCCATCTCCTCCTTAAGCGTCTCGGGAATGAAGCTATAAACATTTTCGAACATGCTCTTCGGGTCAGGCTTGAACTGCTCGGCCTTCTCAACCGCCTCGTCTATCTTCTTCAGCTGCTCGTCCGCGGTCTGCTTCTCCATATCGTCGTTCCAGAATCCCTTCTTGGTCAGGTACGCCTTCACCCTTGCGATCGGGTCCTTCCTCTTCCATTCGTCGACCTCCTCCTCGCTCCTGTACTTCGTCGGGTCGTCTGCAGTCGTGTGCATGCTCATCCTGTAGGTCACGCACTCTATCAGCGTCGGACCGTTCTTCGCATCTGCTATGGCATCGCTCGTTGCCTTGTACACAGCGACAAGGTCGTTGCCGTCGACCTGCACTCCCTTTATCCCGGCCGCTATTGCCTTCTGCGCTAGTGTCTGCGCAGCGGTCTGCTTGCTTCTCGGCACGGAAATCGCCCACTGGTTGTTCTCTATTATCACGACCACCGGTGCCTTCCACACTCCCGCGAAGTTCAGCGCCTCGTAGAAGTCGCCCTCTGAGGTGCCTCCATCGCCCACGTAGGTGACGACCGCAGCGTCCTTGTTCATGTGCTTGAGCGCGAACGCTATCCCGGTTGCGTGAGGCAGCTGCGTTGCCACCGGAACGCAGACTGCTGTTCCGTTGAAGTTCTCGGGCATCTTGCCGCCGTCCTCGTATCCCTTCCAGTAGATGAAGAAGTTGTCGAGCGGAAAGTTCCTCACAAGGAAGACGCCGTGCTGCCTGAAGTTAGGCACGAAGACGTCCTGGTTCCTGAGCGCGAACGCGCTCCCGATCTGCGTCGCCTCCTCGCCTATGAGCGGGGCGTATGTTGCGGCCCTTCCCTGCCTCTGTAGGCTGAGCATCTTCGCGTCGAGCGCGCGGGCGAAGAGCATGTACTTGTACATCTCCACTATCTTCTGGTCTGTCAGGCCCTTGGGGAAGTTCGCCTGGTCTACATTTCCCTGCTCGTCCATTACCTGCAGGTAGTCTACCGCTCCATCGAAGACTCGCTTGATCAGGAAAGCACCCCATGTACTATCTGAATAAAAGGATATATTCGTTTGCCTGCGTGCTCGCTGCATATTTTTCCGGTTTAAATATTTTGGGATGCACATACGCATATGGAAAACAGCGCAGCGAATCTCCTCTTCGAGGTCGGCAGCCTCAAGAACATACCAAGGCACGGCTGGCTCAAGGCGGGCATAAAGTTCCCCGAAACGATAGCGGAGCACTCGATGAGGGCCGCGGTTTTGGGCTGGGTGCTTGCAGACATGGAGAACGCAGACACAGACAAGGTCACGAAGATGTGCCTGCTGCACGACATTGCGGAGAGCAGGATTGGAGATCTGGACTCTGTGGCTGCGAAATACTTTGACAAGAAAAAGACAGAGCTGAAAGCCCAGCTTGACCTATCCAGGAACATGCCGAAGCGTATGGGAAGGGAGGCCGCGGAGCTGTACAGGGAGATGGACGCCGGGCGCACGAGGGAGGCGATAATAGCGAAGGATGCTGACAGGCTCGAGATGTTCGTGCAGGCACACGAGTACGAAAACGCGGGTCACAGCGGAAGGATACTCAAGGAGTGGAAGGACTCTGTGAAGAGGACCCTGAAGACAAAATCCGCAAAGGCGCTGCTCCTGATTGTCGAGAGAAGCAGTTTTGAAAACTGGTGGGACTTCGCGCGCAAACCGCGCTGAGGAACGCTTCTCAGCCTCCGCCGCTGGTGTAGTAGCGCATCAGCCTGTAGAAGAGCTTGTAGGAAACGTACGACACCGCAAGTGCTACAGCTATGAACGCGAGATAGTACTCCGCGCTCGACCTGCCTAGCAGCACGTTTGAAGGGTAGTAGGATGCAAGACCGAGAGGCACCACGAGCGAGAAGACCAGCTGTACTCCTATGCCGTATATGGACAGAGGGTACTGGCCCATCGTCTGCATTAGGTTTAGGAACTGCCACATGAAGCTCCCTCCTTTGAAGAGGTGGTAGGAGAGCACGGACAGCATCATTAGGAACGAGATCAGCGCGAAAGATCCAAGAACCACAAGCGGCACGTAAAGCGCGAGCTGCAGCGTGGGCACGCCCAGGTTGGAGGCCGCGTAGACTAGCAGCACGAGGCTGCTGATGCTCTCGGCTATCGATGCGGGCCAGCCGTACCACGATAGGAACAGGGTGAACGTTCCGTACGGCTTGGACATCAGCGGGTCGGTCCTGCCCCACCTCATGTCGCTGGTCAGCTGCCCCACGTTTACGATGTACCACATGAGTCCCATCACTATGTTGGTCAGCGAAGCGAGCAGCAGCAACTGGTAGTAGCTCCAGCCCGCTATGCCGCTTGATATTGTGTATATCACGCTTATGGTCACGAAGGTGAAGACCAGAGACAGCGAGCTGTTTAGGAACCAGAGCACGGCTTGCGCTCTGTAAACGAGGAAAGACTTCCACTCGTAGTACTGGCTCACCAGGAAGAACTCTATGCTACGCCTTACGTTGCTGGTCAATCTAGCCACCTGCGGACATTACCTTCTTCACAGACCTTTCCCACCAGAAGTAGGCGAAGACAGAGAGGCCGGCAGCCCATGCGGCTCCGAAGAACAGCGCGTGTATCGCCTGCGCGTAGCTTATGGTGCCGAGCAGAATGCTGGCGGGGGTGTATGCGAGGAGCTGGAATGGCAGCATGAACAGGATCGACTGCGTCTGCTGCGAGAAGAGGCTAAGCGGTATGATGCCACCAGACAGCAGAGAGACCACGCCCCAGAAAACGGACATTATCCCGTAGATGTTGGTCATGTAGATCGAGAGAGAGCCTATCAAAAAGTCAAGCGACATGACCACGATGTTGCCTATGACCACCACGGCCAGCAGCAGCGCTATGCTCTCCGCATTAAGGTTGAGCGGGTAGAACGCTGCGACTATCGCGAAGAGGGGCAGCGACGCTACCACTATGAGCAGCGCGTTCTCTGACAATGTCCTGAAGAGCAGGTTGAGCGGGTACCTGATCGGCTTGATCAGCGATGAAGCCACGGAACCGCTCTGTACGTCGTCCTGTATGAACTCGTCTATGTTCGAGTAAATGACGTAGTGCACCGCGTTGATCAGGAAGAAGTAGGCGTAGATCGCTGTGAGCGTAAAGCCCCCGATCGAGGTGGCGTGCGATGCCAGATATATTGCTGTCCAGACGAGCAGCATTACCAGCGAGCCGGCTAGCCTGAAGACCGATGTCAGCGCAAAATCGGTCTTGTACGCGAGGTTGTCCTTTATGCCGATCCTGAATATGGCCAGGTAGGGCTCAAGGCTTTCGAACATTCTTTTCACCTCCCTTGTTGTAGAGCTTCATGAGCACGTCTCCCAGCCCCGGCTCGAGCACGCTGTAATCAGCAACCGCGCTGTTAGCAAGGAGGCGCGCGAACGCAGGATGCTTCAGCACGCTCTGCTTTACCTCTAGGCGCACGTAGTTGCCCTCTATCTTCGTGGCGGAGCCGAACCTCAGGTACTTCTTCAGGTCCACGGTGCGACCGAACTCCAGCTCTATTACCTTCTTGTCGCCGAAGAGCATCTCAAGCCTGCGCCTAGACCCGTCGTAGATCTTCCTGCCATGGTCAAGGACTATTATCCTGTCCGCCATCGTCAGGTCCTCCACTATGTGCGTGGTGATAAGGAAAGTGGTGCCGTAATCGCGCTGCATCTCCAGTATCGTATTCCTCAGCGCCTGCTTCGAAGGCAGGTCCACGCCTATCGTCGGCTCGTCCAGGATGACAAGCTTAGGCAGGTGCAGCACCGATGCCACGAAGTTGCACTTCATCTGCTCTCCCAGCGAGAGCGTCCTGACCTGGCGCATGTACACATCCTTCAGGTCGAGCGGCCCGAGCAGGTAGTTCAGGCGTTCCTTGAACTCCTTGGCCGGCACGTGATAGATGTGCTGCATCAAAGCGAAGGTGTCCATGGCTGGCAGGTTCCAGTAGAGCTGGCCGTGCGCCCCCAGCACCACGCCCAACTGCATGGCTAGCTTCGTGCGCTCCTCCCACGGGTTCATGCCAAGCACGCTGACAGTCCCAGAGTCCGGGTAGAGTATGCCAGACATTATCTTTATCAGCGTTGACTTGCCGCTTCCGTTCCTTCCGAGCAGCGCGACTATCTCGCCGCGCTTTACAGCGAAGTTTACTCCCCTGAGCGCCCTCTTGTAGTACTTGTCCCTGAAAAGCCTGTGGACGAAGCTGCCGCTGCGCCTGGCCTCATAGGCCTTGAACTTCTTCCTTACGTTTTTAACCTCTATTGCGTATTCTTGCATTTGATTCGCCAGGAAACTGCGTTGCTGAACAACACGTGGAACGCAGAACAGAAAAGTTTATGCTTGCGGCTAACAGTTCAGAATGAGCTAGCTATTACCTGCCGCATTGCAAGCACCGACAAAAACCTTTTGTTCTTCCCATTTATATATCTTCCCGCATTTTGCGTAATGCGAATCGCTTAAATAACTCTGTTGTATAAGAGGACAGTACGATAACGGTTGCATGAGGGGTCTACGGCTTGCCAGGGAACGCGGAGCTTACACTCTCAGCGTCGCTGAAGTGAAACGGACTGGAGCCGGACAGGTCGCGCTCTCGAATGCTCTGCGCATGTCCGGCTCTATCAGGAGCGGCATGAACAGGGTTTCTGCAAGGCTCGCATCGTTCGATTATCCTGATTTTTCAGAAAAGGAGCTCTTTGCCTCGGCGACCTACACGCTGCGAAAGCCGGGAAAGATGCTCAGGCCGGCGCTAGTCTTCCTAGGCGCGCAAGTGATCGGCAGGGAGACAGACGCTTTCGTTGACATGGCTGCGGCCGCGGAGCTGCTGCACACAGCATCGCTCGTCCATGATGACATAATCGACAGGGATACGGTAAGGAGGGGCGTGCCTGCTCTTCATGCAAGGTACGGGCGCGAGACCGCGCTGCTCGCGGGCGACGCGCTGATCGCAAAGGCGGTGTCGCTGGCCGCTAGGTACGGGCCTGGGGTCGTCAAGACAGTGGCAGACGCCTCGCTCGACACGTGCGCAGGCGAGCTGCTCGATTATACGTTCCAGAGAGATGGCAGGATGCCTAGCGTGCGGGAGTACCTGAGGATCGCGCGGCTGAAGAACGGAGTATTCATGGGCACGTGCTCAAGCATCGCTGCCACGTATGCGCGAAGCAGGAAGGCTGGCAGGCTCTACGCGTTCGGCCTCAACCTTGGCGTCGCCTTCCAGATCAGGGACGACATAATAGAGATGGTCGATGCAGGAGAGCGCGTGAGGAACGGAGGCGCGGCGAAACGCTCTCCGAACCTTGTCAGCATATTCGAGCGCCAGTTCCGCATAGGAAACGAGGAGGCGCTCGGCAATGCCGTAGAGCTCAACAACTATTTCGCAGACAGGGCCCTGGGCTTCGTGAAAGGCGAAAAGGCGGGCGCGGAGCTGGCTTCCTACATCGACTTCGTAAGAATACGCGACACGTAGCTACTTCTCCGCCACCAGCAGGTAGGCCACGCCCGAAGGCAGCGATCTCATCCTTATCCTTTTGAATCCCGCTGTCCTTGCGCTCGCGACCAGTGCCTTCTTGTCGAACTCGCTTATGCTTTCTACCAGCCACGTATACGCTTTGTCAGCGAAGATGCTCACAAATCTTATGAAGTACGAGTAAAGGCGGAATTTCGACCTCTGCCACGGGTCGTCAGGCATTGCCATCTCCAGTATAACGAGCCTGCCCCCGCGCTTGAGTATCCTGTGCGACTCCGCGAGGAATCTTTCCACGCTGTCGAAGTTCCTGAGCGAGAAGCCCGTAGTTATCACGTCGAATGTTCCGTTTTTGAATCCTGTCTTGAGCGAGTCACCGATCCTGAAGTCTATCCTCCTTCCCGAATCCCTCGCCTTCTCGACCGCAAGGTCTAGCATCTCCTTTACGAAGTCTGTTCCGATTATCCTGACGTTCTTGCCCCTGGCTTTTGCCAGGTCATACACGGCGAACGCAAGGTCGCCGGTTCCCGTGGCAGAATCCAGCACAGTGAAGCTTCTCTTGCTCAGCACCGCCTCCCTTGCCGCCTCCTTCCTCCACTTCCTGTCAACGCCCATGCTCAGGAAGTGGTTCATGAAGTCGTACTTGCCAGCGATCCTTGCGAACCTCTCCTTCGCCTCCCTGCTCATCAAACCACCGGAAGGAAGATCACAATAGCCTCTATCCAGAGAACATGGGTGACCATCGAGGCGAGTATGCCGGCCTTGTGGGCCACGATGCCTGCGACAAGACCTACGAAGAACGCGGCCACAACGAGTATCGGGTTCAGGGTAGAGATGTGCACGAAGGCGTAGTAGGCTGTTGATGCAATCCAAGGTGCCTTTGCGAACCTCGAGAAGTTGGCCTCAGCATATCCTTGCACTCCTCCTCGCCAGTAGATCTCTTCGAAGATGCCTATCATCGCCAGCAGGATTATCGTGAGCGCGCCCTTGCCCTGCGTCCCGTAGATCAGGGCGTACACGTTCGATACATAGGATCCCAGGCCGAGCGCTGTAGTCAGCATGCCGCCCGCAACGAAGATCAGGTAGAGCACGATCGCGGAAGCCGCGCCGAAGGCAAACACAGCGAGCTTGCTGCTGCCGCGCGTCCATCTTATATTCTTCCTGTAGAACAGCAGGGTGAGCGCAGCGAGAAACGCGGTGGATGCCGCAAGCGCCAAGATGAATTCGCCTTGCAGCACTACGAAGGAGACAGGCCAGAGTATGAGCGGAAGGCCGAGGTACACAATATCAAGAAGGCTTACCTTCATTCCAACACTCAGAGGCTGTACGCCACGACCAGGATCAGCAGGTAGACGAATATGTTTGCTATGTTCGTTGCCATGAACCTCTCATAGCTCTGCGGGTTCCTGTAGTGGAGCATGCCGACAGCCACGTAGCTCGCCGCGGGCAGCGTAAGCAGTGCGAGCAGGAAGAACGGATTGAGCAGGGACCTCGCTACTCCGAATATCACGAGCGCGTACGTTATTGACATCAGTGCCATGTAATACGCGGACAGCTTCCTGTTGCTGTTCAGTATGATGACCGCGTGCCTCCTGCCGAACTTCTTGTCTATCTCTGCGTCGGGCACCTCGTTCGCAAGAGCCGCTATGCCTCCGAGCATCCCGGCCGGCACTATCGTCAGGAGCGCGGCGCCCATTCCAGAGAAGGAACCGTGCGCCACAATGTAGCTGCCCACGCCCACCAGCGCGAAGGCGAACATCACGAACGGTTCGGGAAGGAGCGGGAACTTGATTATGTACTTCGTGTATGCGAAGATAGCGAGTATCCCCACTATTATCAGCGCGAATATCCAGAGGCTGACTGCGAGCGCGAGGTAGATTCCTATGATTCCGGATATCGCGGCCGATGTGAGCCCCATGTAGAGAACGTGCCTGTGCTTCACCGCTCCGCTTGAGACGAGCCTGCTGCCTCCGCTGAACCTTGTCTTTGTGCTCTCCTTGTCTATGCCCGACGAGTAATCGTGGTAGTCGTTGACCAGATTAACGGACATCTGCGCGAGCACAGCGCCTACCACCACCAGGAACGAGTTGAGGTAGCTTATCGTGCCGTAGCTTGCCGCGGCCGCTATCCCTACAAGCGATATGAAGAACGCGAGCAAAAGCGTTGGTTCGAGCGCCTCGGATACATAGTCCCTGAACCTTGATCTCATAAGATAAGTATCAACACCACGCTTATAAAACTCCCTGGGTTCTGTCTGCCCGGCTAAGAGCACGTGGACGCCGGTATCAGCGTTTTATAGATTTGGGTGCATAACGTCCTGTGAAACTACGGACGTAATAAGCGGAGTAAAACGCGAATGGTTTTTCTTCACCCTTCTTGTCGCCTACGCGCTTCTTGCTGCCTACAATCCCGCTTTCCTGAACGCGAACCTTGTCGAATGGACTACGGTGATGATAATCGCGTCCTTCATCATCGTTAACGCCGGGCTGCTTGCCTCGGGAGGCATGGACGTGATCGCATCCGGGATATTGAGCAGGATAAGGGATCTCAGAACGCTTACGCTCGTGTCGCTTGTCTTCACAGTAATTGCGTCTATGTTCATAACCAACGATGCTTCGCTCATAGCGCTCGTGCCGCTTACGGTAAGCATAGGGAAACTGTCCGGCAGGTCGGTGACAAAGCTTGTAATACTGCAGGCGATAGCCGCGAACGTGGGCTCCATGCTGACGCCGTTCGGTAATCCCCAGAACATAATAATATTCAGGGCCTACGGCCTCTCGGTGCTCACCTTCCTGTACGGCATGCTTCCTATTTTCATGGTCTCCTTCGCAATACTGCTTGCGTTCGGATATCTTCTTAGCGGCAGAACCAGGTTGTCTCCCGCAAAAATCCGCAGAAAGCGATCCTTTTCCCTTTTCCTGAGCTCAACGGCGCTTTTCGCGATTGACGTGGCAGGCATGCTCATGGGCTATGGGATCTATTTCTTCGCCGCGACAGCGGTTCTGGGCGTCTTGAGCATGATCCTCTTCGGACTTCGCGGGAAGAGCCGGCTTGACGGTCTGAAGAACATAGACCTCTTTCTGATATTCACTTTTGTACTGATCTTCCTTGTGGTAAACTCTGCAAGGAGCATGATAGGAAATGTTATCGTAGGCGGTTCCATAGAGGTATTTGGCTACTCGCTGGTGCTATCTCAGTTCATCAGCAACGTCCCAACAGCCGTGCTTTTTGGCGCAGGCGGAAACTGGCTGCCTCTTGCATGGGGCGTTGACGTGGGTGGAAACGGCACGATAATTGCTTCGCTTGCAAACATCATAGCGCTGCGCAGGCTGAAGGGCAGGAAGATAGTGGAGTTCAGCAAGATATCGTTCGCTTTCCTTGGAATAACGGCGGTGATAGCGGTTGCATTCCTGCTGTTTTTAGGCTACTGAGAAGCAGATCAGTCCGGGCATCGCCCGCATCGCATAAAGCGAATGCGATATAAACTCTTTGATACTTCTCTCGAAAAGCGGAGAAGTCGAAGTCATACACGCGGCAGAAATTAGATGGACCCTGCGGGATTCGCACCCGCGACCTTTTCGTTGCGAACGAAACGCGCTACTGCTGCGCTAAGGGCCCATATTTGATTATTTAAACTTGCCTATTTTATTAAGTATGTTTGCATGAAGGCGGGCGCTGAGAAGGCCGCAAGGGCGGTCTTCAATAGGGAGCTGAAGGAGATAAAACCGACGAAGGAGGAGCTTGAAGAATCTGTTTACAGCATCAATCAGCTCACTACCGCGCTGAAGAGAGTGGTGGCGAAGGACGTTGAGATACGGGTTGTTGGATCGGTTGTGCGCGGAACCCAGCTTCGCGGCGAATCTGACATAGACGTCTTCCTTCTTTTTCCAAAGAAGTACAAGAGGGAGAGGATAACCAAGGAGGGGCTGGACTACGCCAAGCGCATAGTTAAGGAGAAGGGAGACAGGTACGAGGTAAAGTACGCTGAGCATCCCTATACAAGGTTGTACCTGAGCTCGCTGGGGGTGCGCGCGGACATAGTCCCGGCGTTCAAGATAGACAACATTGAGGACATGAGCACCGCCGTGGACAGGTCGCCGATGCACGCAAACTTCATAAACAAGCGGCTGAGCGAGAGGCAGCGCGATGACGTTCGCCTGCTCAAGTACCTGCTGAAGCGGCACGGACTCTACGGCGCCGAGGTCATGACAAGCGGCTTCTCCGGCTACCTGTGCGAGCTACTAATAATACACTACGGCTCCCTCTTTGGCCTTCTGGAGAGCGCATCCAATTTCACCATGCCCATACTCCTTGACCTGAGAAACGGGATCGCGCTCAAGGATGCGTCGTTGGTAAAGAGGTTCAACTCGCAGTTCGTGGTCATAGACCCTGTGGACAAGAACAGGAACGTGGCTGCGGGCGTGTCGCTTGAGACACTGGGCAAGTTCGTGATGCTCAGCAGGGCGTTCACTCGCAAGCCCAGCGTCGCCTTCTTCCACGGCTCGGGCTTCCAGTCAGGAAGGGTGAGGTCGCTGCTGGCGTCATTCCTCAAGAGATCCGGGCTGAGCATGTACGTGATCGCGGCAAGGGTGCCGGACAAGAGCGAGGACATAGTGTGGCCGCAGCTGCGCAAGGTCACCGAGTTCGTGAGCAGCAGGGCGGAGAAGGCGGGCTTCAGGATATACTTCTCCATTCCTGTGATCTCGGGGAAGAGCGGGCTTCTCGTGTTCTTCGCGCCTGATGAGCGGCTCGTTAGCCGCATGCAGAAGGGGCCGAGCGTCTTCATAAGAAAGGCGCAGGAGGAATTCGCGAAGGCGCACGCCGACGCAATAGCGATGGACATAAGGGGCGACACGATATACGCTCTTGAGAAAAACAGGTACGCAACGCTTGAAGAGCTGATGAGGGACGTGGCCGCGGGCAGGATACTGGGCAAGCGAAAGGACGTAACGCTGCGCGGGTCAAAGCTTCTGGTGAACTCGCTTCCGAAGGGGTGCGCCGAGGACGTGTACGCAAGCCTGCTTGAGAAGGTCGGGCTTGTTTCAGATAGATAGCTCCTTCCTCTTCCTCAGGAAGACGTCGAACTCTGGTATGAGGTCTATCTCTCTGCCCCTGGGTTTCTTGCCCGCAAGCAGTTTCATCGCGTAGCCCGCCAGCTTCCTGTCCCTGGAAAAGGCCTCGAACACGTTCGCATAGTTGCGTTCGGCTCTCGCGCCGCAGTAATCTGTGGCCTCGGACACTATGTTCGCCTTTATCTTCCGTACGGGATATCCCCTGGCCTTCATCCTTTCTGCAAGGACGTTCAGGTGCTCGCGTAGCACCAGGACGCTTGCCCCTCTTATCCTAAGGTCGCAGAGCAGGTGGCTCTCCATTATCAGCGTGCCCTTCTTGCTCCTCTGCGACATTCGCTCAAGCTCCCTTTCAAGGGCCTTCATCCTGACTATCTTGGCGCCGTCGCGGGACCTGGATCTGAAGAGCCTCTTCTTGTTGACCACCTCGGTCACGTGTATCACCTCCGCGTCGCCGATTCGCTTGGCGAGCGAGTTTGAGAACGAGGTCTTGCCGGTGCCCGGAACCCCGGTTATGACGAGTATCCGCTTGCGTGGATTCATTTGCCTGCCCTGGTCTCGA
Organism: Microcaldota archaeon; assembly: GCA_021818925.1. GTDB lineage: Archaea > Micrarchaeota > Micrarchaeia > Micrarchaeales > CABMGC01 > JAJYVH01. The sequence goes on from JAKASU010000001.1 coordinate 434,525, forward strand.
CGTCGTTGAGCATGTCCTCTATTATGGTCCTGCTGTTCTCGATGACCAGCACGGGGCTCGCGGGCGGGTTTATGGTGAGCACGTGGTTCTTCGCTCCGGAGAATATCCACGAGCCGAGCGTGTACTGCTTGTACGTCGCTGAAACGTCGGCAACGTAGTTAGAAGCGGCTACGAGCTTGCCGACGAGCGCGTCCATGCTCTCCTCGTACTTGTCTATCACGATGCTCTCCTCCCTGTCGGGCGAGCGTGAGACGAAAAGCGGCTTTATGTAAGGCACTCTCGCTATCGCGGACTTGTTCGTTATGACAGAGTCTATCTGCTTGTACTGCGCCGTCATGCTCTCCATCTCAGATTCGAGCCTGGCCTGCTCGTCCTTGAGGTTTTCCAGAAGTGAATCGAAATACGAGGCCTCGTCCGCCCTTATCCCCGAAAGCGTGGCGGCCAGATCCTTCTTGTTCAGGTACCTGTTCGGGTTGATCAGCAGGCTCCTGAGCGAGAGGTTGTACTTGCCGGTCACGGTCTCGTCTATGTCGGAGATGAAGCCGTCGGTCTGCTCGTCCCAGGGTATCTCTTTGGCCATTTTTACACCGACATAATTAGCAGCATAGATATAAAATAAGAAAGATATAAACCTTTTGAGTTGCTTTTGTGGAGGAGATTGAGGAGAGGATAGAGAAGGACATACGCAAGTTCAACGAGAACGTGAAGATACTTGACGAGCACAAGCTCGGGCCGAAGGAGATAGAGGTGATGAGGCTTGCGAAGAACTACTGCGACGACGCCGGCTCGTGGCTTGATAAGAAGGATTTCTACACCGCTTTCGCGAGCATCTCGTACGCGCACGGCCTCCTCGATACGCTGCTCAAGCTAAACGGCGAAGAATGATCGAATGCGCACCGTAAGGGAGGGGTCCGCGACCCTCAAAATCGACGATGGGGTATTCTACAACCCGAAGATGAGCAAGCTCAGGGACGTATCCGTCATCTTCCTCAGGGCGATGGGCCTGAAGAGGGCGAAGCTGCTCGATGCCACCGCGGCTACCGGGATACGCGGCATAAGGTACTGCCTTGAGTCAGGAATCGCAGACACGACTATGCTCGACATCAACCCAAAGGCCTACAGGAATGCGAGATCCAACGCGAGGCTCAACAAGATCAAGGCGCATGTGATAGGCGAAAGCCTGCAGGAGTTCGCGGGGTCCTCGCATGATGCTTTTGATGTGATAGACATCGACCCATTCGGCAGTCCGGCCCCGATGGTGCACGACGCGCTGAAGCTCTCCAAGGACGGAACGCTCATGATGATCACGGCCACGGATACGGCCACGCTGTGCGGAGCTGAGGGACCGGCGTGCCTGCGCATCTATGGTTCTATGCCGATGCACAACGAGCTCTGTCACGAGTCGAGCGTACGCATACTGCTCTCGTTCGTCGCGCGCGAAGCCGCGCAGTTCAACTTCGGGATCGAGCCTCTGCTCAGCATAGCTGACATGCACTACGTGCGCGTGTTCTTCAGGCTGCGAAGGGGAGCCGCACAGGCGACGGAATCTGTAAAAGCGTCGGGATTCGCGGCGTGCTGCAGTAGGTGCCATGCTTTCGCTTTCAAGAAGGGAATAGCGCAGTCTGTTCTGGAAAAATGCGTGAACTGCGGCGCAGAAATGCGCGCTTACGGTCCGATGTGGCTCGGAAACCTTAAGGATCAGGGCACTGTTGTCGGCATGCTCAAGGAATCGCGTGCCTATCCTGAGACGAGCGCCGATTTCGTCCGCGGCCTCTCTGATGAGCTCGACATCCAGTTCTTCTACTCAGTGTCAAAGATCACCTCATATCTGAAGACGGGCTCGGTGCCGATGCAGCAGGTCATCGACGCGCTCGGGAAGAGGCACAGGGTGAGCAGGACGCAGTTCGACAACTACTCGTTGAAGACCGACGCGTCGCTGCGCGAGGTGATCAAGGCCGTGAAATCTGCCAGAAGGGCTAGCCGGGAGTGACGACCGTAGAACCCCTGAGCCTGAAAACGCCCTCCGGCTTCTCCAGGTTCCCGATCACAGCGTACTTGCCAGTTTTCCTGACAAAGCTTATGCACGCGCGCACCTTGGGCATCATGCTCCCCGACTCGAAATGCTCCAGAAGGGCGTGGCGGTTCAGCTGCGACGCCTTCACCCTTGCGATAAGCCTCGCGTGCTTCGTGCGGAATCCCGTGTATACGCCGTCGACGTTTGTCAGTATGAAGAGTCTATCGGCGTGCACGCCGATCGCGAGCAATGCCGACGCAAGGTCCTTGTCTATGACAGCGTCTGCGTATCTCGGCCCGCTTCCCGACCTGGTTACCGCGATTCCGCCTCCGCCTGCGGCTATCGCGATTCTGCCGCTTGAGATGACACGCTCTATCTCGCTCAGTTCCACTATTCTGACGGGCCTTGGAGAGGGAACGACCCTCCTGTAGCCCTTGAGCAGGCGCTTCATGACGAATCCCTTCCTGGCAAGTCTCTCGGCTTCCTTCCTGCCGTAAAAATCGCCTATCGGCTTTGTAGGATTGACGAATTCGGCATCGTCTTTATTCACAATCACGTGCGTGATCATGATCTTAGCTCCCGCGCCCGCCTTCCTGTCGACGGCGCTTATGCTTCTTTTTATCTCCTTGCCTATCTCCTTCTGGGTCTCCTTCGTGAGCGCCGCAAGGCTCTTCTTCTCGTGCAGGGCGAGCCTGCCGACCTGCGGCCCGTTCCCGTGCGTTATCACTATCTCGTTGCCGCGGGCGAAAAGCCGCACTATGCTTGCGGAAAGCTTATTAAGCGCCTTGCCGCTTTTGAGCGCATTCCCTCCGACGGCAATCACGTATCTCATGAAAATTCATCGACGACAAATCTAAATAGTATATGATTGTCTTATAAAAGGGCAATTAATAAATACCAGGGCAGTCATAAATACACTTACAGGGGAAGACGGATCCCGAACACGGCATGTGGGGTGTCGGAAGGGTGGGAGAGATTCAGGTGGGGAGAATGGACGAAATAAGAGGAGCGCCAGCTTTCGCGAGCAAGATAAGTGCGAGCGACGGAGCTGAGTACGCGGCCGAAGTGGCAGAGGACAAGGACCTCGTATACCTTATAGAAAACACCTGCATACACTGCAACAGACTGATGGGCAAGAGCGAGGTCAAGATACTGCCTCCTAGCTACATACAGGAGAGGGACCAGTACGTGAGCGGCGGGGTGGTGAAGAGAAGGCTGATGTGCCTTCAGTGCTACAACACGCTGAGGTCCACGGCGAGGGAGAAGGTGAAGTTCGACAGGTTCAGGAGCAAGAACAGGACGGGCTTCATCAGGACCGCGATAGTCAGGATGCTGGGCAACGAATAGACTGAGCGGAGAACCGCGAATGCCAGAGTGGTCGTGTTCTAATTTCTATGCTTTGTCGCTTTTCCTAAGGATCGTCACAAAAACAGAAGCGTGATAGCCGGCATCTGTTTCAACACGCGCGTAGAAGATTGCGTTCCTTTCCTTACCGCAGAAGCCGCCAGAATGACAGCCGTCAAAGGCGCCAGGTTTCAGATGGTTCGCAATTGCCTGGGATCTTTCGTTCTCGTCCTTTATGTTTTCTTTAGCCCAGTCTACAAAAAGGCAATCGCTCGCGCGGGCCTGCAGCCTCGGCTGCGCGCCTGCAGATGAGCTTTCTAGTACTACAGGCATCGAACACACCCACACTACTTCTTTCCGTTCCTGGAGTTCACAGCGACCATGTGGAAGTTCTCCTCGAAGCCGAGCGCAGACTTGAACGAATTCGTGTCAAGGGTTATTGTGCTGTCAGAATAAGGGTCGTTTATGTAGAAAGTGTCCCTGTCGTATCCCTTGACAACGACCCAGTGCGGCATGGAATCAAGGTACGAGTTGACTATGCGCGCGTCTATGAGCACTATGGGTATGTGGCCAGATGAGAGCGCCTTCTTTATGGACGCGAGCGAGACCACCCCGTGGTCCTCCTCGACGCCTGCGTTCTCCGATTTCTGCTTTATCTCGTTGAATGAGGCGGTAAGGGTGTCGAGGTTCACGTTCTCGTACACGGCCATCTTCCTCTCGTAACCCTCGTTCTTCGTGTTGCTCATTATGCCTACGTTCGCGCCTCTCTTGGCGAGCGCGTATGCGAGCCCGTACTTGCTGCCGTACCAGACGCTGCCGTTCACGGCTTCCTGCCAGATCTCGTACTCGCTCTCGCGCTTGAACTTGAAGCTGGGGCTTATGAACTTGAGAACCATCATAGCGCACGCGGCCGAGCTCGTGAAGTCCTCCGTTTGAGGATAGTGAGGTATGTCCAGAAGGACCTTGTCCTTCAGCCTCGCCTTCTTTATCTTGCCTATAACGGAGTGCTTGGGAGCGGAGCGCTTCGCGGCATTGCGCTTCGCGTGCCTGCTTCCAGCAGCCTTTGACTTTCTTGATTTGGTTCTCGTTTTCTTTGCCATGTACATCCACCCTAAGCCGCCCGTAAAGCAAAGAGGTGCAGGGGGAGAGATTTGAACTCACGCAGGCCTATGGCCAACAGATCTTGAGTCTGCCGCGTTTGACCAAGCTCCGCCACCCCTGCACTCTATTGATTGCCAGGGATAACTTAAAATGCTTACAACCATATTGTATTTAGGTTATATTTAAACGTTGATGTTAAAAACGACGATAAAATATAGCGCAAAAGCCGTTTTCGGGCCTAATTATGGACTTTGAGAAACTGAGCGATGTCAAGTTCGAGCTCAAGAAGGATGAGAGCAGGGGCATGCGCACAAACGTGGTCGTCTACGCCACGCAGAACATGCTGGAGAAGATAAGGAACGACAGGACGATACAGCAGGCGGTCAACGCGACTACGCTGCCTGGGCTGGTTGGCGACGTGCTCGTAATGCCTGACGGGCACGAGGGCTACGGCTTCCCTGTGGGCGGAGTTGCCGCATTTGACGCAAACGATGGCATAATCTCCCCTGGAGCTGTGGGATATGACATAAACTGCCTTCATCCCGGAACACGTGTTTATGACGTAAATGGATCTTGGCATAGGATAGACAGCCTCAGGAGTAAAACTGCAGATTTGCTGAGTTTCGATGCGAGCACAGCGAACTGCATCAAAACAAACGCAGTCCTATGGATTGAAAAGCAGTGCGATACGCCGATGCTGCACATAACGACATCTCTTGGAAAGGAGATATTGGCAACCGAAGATCATCCTATACTTACTGATAAGGGCATGGTCGATGCAGGAAAACTTAAGGCTGGAGATAGAGTTATCTCAACTGGTTTTGAAGGACTGGAATTCACTGAACCGGAGAACAGGGTGATTTTGTCTGGGGAGCGAATTGCAGAAACGCTGAGGAACCTAGGAATAACGGAGAGGGGCAATGCGATTACTCAGGTGCTGAACGTGCTGAGACGTCTAGGACTAAACAGAATAGACCTTAATCATCCGAAGCTTCCGATTCTGCTAAAACTACTTGGTTTGGTTTTTGGTGATGGGACCATACCGAACACCAAGGGAGGCATATCATATACTAAATTCTACGGAAAAGAGAAGGACCTCATTAAGGTTCGGGAGGACATACAAAGGTTAGGATTCCAAGCCAGTTTGCATCACAGAAGTAGACATCATAAGATAAACACCGCATATGGCATGCGAGAATTCAATTTCGAGGAATATTCGCTTTCCGTAGGCTCCGCTGCTTTTAGCTCGTTGCTCGTATGCTTGGGTGCGCCTTTCGGTAATAAATCAGCTCTGCCTTACCGAGTGCCGGAATGGGTAATGAACGCTGATGATTGGCAAAAAAGACTGTTTGTTTCGGCTTATTTTGGCGCAGAAATGTCGAAGCCGCACACGCATAACGGATACAATTTTGAAACACCAGCCTTTAGCGTAAACAAATTAGAAGAGCTGGGAAGTAATGCGGTCGCATTCCTCAGAGACATAGCTAATGTGCTGAACTCACTGGGGGTGCAGACAGCACAGCCTGCGGCTGTTGAGGGGTATAGATACATCGGCAAGAAGGGAAAGACGCTAGGATTTAGGCTTCACATTCTGTCTAATACCGAAAACCTGATACGGTTTTTCAGTTCTGTTGGCTATCTGTACAATGATGAAAAAGAAAGAATTGCTAGCCTCGCAGCACTATACCTGCGCTATCTGATTAAAGTTAGATCTTCGCTGGATGAGCTGAGAGCTAGAGCCGTAGAAATGAAACTGCAAGGTGCGGAAAACAGTGCCATAGTCAGGCAGCTTGCCAATGATGGCAAGAGGAAAAGTTTTATAGAACATACAGTCTTGGGAAGAGGCGGTGCTGCAAGGGTATGGAAAGATATGAAATTTGAGGATTTTACAAGTAAACTCGAAATTGGAAAAAGCGGTTTAGTATACGATACGGTTGAAAGTTGTGAGATTGTGCCATATGAGGGCAAGGTATTCGACCTCACGATAAACCAAGAAACCCATAACTTCATTGCAAATGGCATAGTTGTTTCTAACTGTGGGGTCAGGCTTGTCAAGACGAACCTAACTGAGAAGGAGGTCAGGCCGAAGATAGGAGCGCTTCTCGACGCGCTCTTCAAGAACGTGCCCACGGGGGTGGGCAGCAGGCTGAAGACCGGATTCACAGAACAGGACCTGAAGAAGATAGCCGAGGAGGGCGCCGCCTACGCGATAGGGAAGGGCTTCGGATGGAAAGACGACGTTGAGAAGATCGAGGAGAACGGCACGATCGCCGGCGCAGATTTCTCGAAGGTGAGCAGGGAGGCAAGGTCGAGGGGTAGCGACGAGCTTGGGACGCTCGGCGCCGGTAACCACTTCCTCGAGGTGCAGAAGGTCGAGAAGATATTCGACGAGCGGACGGCGAAGGAGTACGGGCTCTTTAGGGACCAGGTAGTGGTCATGGTCCATTGCGGATCGCGAGGTTTCGGGCACCAGATATGCAGTGACTACCTGCGAACGCTCACCGAGTACCAAGCAAAGAACAACATACAGCTCATCGACCGCGAGCTGAGCTACGCGAAGATTGGGAGCAAGGAAGCAGACAACTATCTCGGAGCGATGAACAGCGCGGTCAACTACGCCTTCGCGAACAGGCAGATGATAATGCACAACATAAGGAGGAGCTTTGAGGAGGCCTTCGGTAAGAGATCTGACGAGATGGGCATGGAGCTGCTCTACGACGTCGCGCACAACATAGCGAAGCTCGAGGAGCATCAGGTTGACGGCAAACGGAGGGCAGTTTACGTGCACAGGAAAGGCGCTACAAGGGCGTTCCCGAGAAACAGCGAGGGCATACCGAAGGAGTACAAGGGCATAGGGCAGCCTGTCATCATACCGGGTAGTATGGGCACCAGCAGCTACATACTCTGCGGCGAGGAGGGCTCGATGAGGGAGACGTTCGGCACCACGTGCCACGGATCCGGCAGGCTGATGTCGAGGCACCAGGCGCTGCGCGAGATATCAGCGGAAAAGACGTTCGAGTCTTTGAAGAGCAAGGGAATAGAGATCCGCGTAAGGACAAAGAAGCTGATCAGCGAGGAGGCCGAGTGGGTCTACAAGAACGTCGACGAGGTCGTGGGCGTTGTCGAGAAGGCGGGAATATCAAGGATAGTCTCGAAGAACGTGCCGATCGGGGTTGTGAAGGGCTGACTCAGAGCTTTGAAGCGTCCTCTGTAAGCCTTATCCTGTATACCAGCTCCTGCGACATCGAGACCCTGGCTATTCTTTCAAGAGAGCGCAGCACCATCTCGGCCTCGCGCAGCTTGCCGCGCTTCGCCAGATATCTGGCGAGGTAGTAGTATGCGTTCAGTTCGCCGCTCTCCAGGGCCTTAAGCAGGCTAGGCTCAGCCTGCTTCGTGTTCTTTTCAGCGCTGTACACGAGGAGCGCGTACTCGGCCATCGCAGTCTTCTTGTCAAGCGTCTGCACTGAGCGCAGAGTCGTGGCCGCGTTGACGTAGTCTTGCAGCCTTATCTCGCACATGAACCTGGTGAACACCAGCTCCGGATCTATCTGCACGCTTGTCTGCATCTCGCCGTCCACGACCTTTATCGCCTTGAAGAAGCACTCCTTCCACCTCATCGTCAGGTCGAGACTGCTCCTTATGTTCTTGGCGTTTGGCTCCATGAAACCCATCTGGTTGTAGTCCTTGCCCTGGAACCTTGCAGTGGAGATGTTGCGGTACAGCACCCCCAGGAGGTAGAGGAGCTGCGAGTCCTTGTTTCCCTTGACCAGCTGTTCCGCGCCCTTTATCGCCGCATCGAGATTCCCCTCGTTCGCCTGTTCGAGCAGCGGTGCGAAGAGTGCCTGTGACGCCTGGCCGTACTGGGCGCCGGGGTCCGAGAAGTCGACGGGAAGCTCGCAGAAGTTGCAGAAGGATATCTTTCTGCCCGCTGAGTAGGTGTTTGTCCCGCAGTGCGGGCACCTTTCCCCTATCGGCTTGTAGCCGGAGAGGAGCCCAATATATCTTCTGCCGTCAAGCATGTTGCCACGATTCTTTCATTATTTAAAGCTTAAAGCAGTTTTGCCGCTCATCTCTTCCTGAGCACCACAAAGAGGTGCATCTTCGAGTACGGCGCTATGTCTATCCTTTCCAGCACCTCGAACTTTCCAGATATCTCATCGATGAACTTCTTGAAGACAACTTCGGGCTTCGCGGTCACGTCTATGCTCTGCGATTTTATGGCAACGTAGGCGTAGCCGCCCTCTTTGAGAATCGCGCCGTTCCTGAGCAGTATGTCGGCCTGGTCAGGCGAGGCTATGTCCTGGTACACGACGTCGCATATGCCCGTCTCGCCAGAGTAAGAATCAACCTCGCGCGCATCCTTCAGGAGCGGCAGCATGTTCGACCTCTTCTCGCAGGCCTTGACCAGCTCGCGCATGTTCCGTTCCGATATCTCTATGCAGTAGACCACGCCGGCATCGCCGACTATGTCGCTGACGTGGCTGCTCGTTGTGCCTGTGGCGGCGCCGAGGTACAGTACCTTTGAGCCGTTCTCTATCTTCATCCGCTTCATTCCATTCAGTATCGCGGCAGCGAGCTTGCTCCTGTACGGGTTCCACATCCTGTACTGCTGGCCCTCGTAATCTACAAGCTCCTCGTCGTATACCTTGTTGCCCCTGACAAGGTTCCTTGTGGCAAGCCTCTTGTCTATCTTGTACACTCCTTCGAAGATCTGCTTCACTTCCATTCTTCTTCCTCCGATCTCGCTGTCCTTCACCGAAGCCCCCATCTGATTTCTAGCCACAACTATTTAAATTTGGTAAGAGTCTGGTATAGTGCGACCAAGATGCAGGAGACTGTGACGATTGAGCAGCTCATCGCCGAGATCTTCACGCTGGGCAAGGAGAGCAGCGGGAGCGCGGAGATGTTCAGCAGATTCTCCAACAAGCTGAAGGAGGCGGTCGGCATAGACTATGTGATGATGAGCGACGCCTACCAGGAGAAGAGCGGGCTCTCGGGACTTGAGGAGTTCGCGATAAACACAGGCAAACCCTACGTTGACAACAGGCTCAGCGGCTACTCTGCCTTCCCCGAGCTGATAAAGCACTACAACCTCGGATTCCGAAGCTGCATGCTTCTTCCGGTGGCCGTTGAGGGCAAGCCGGTAGTGGTCGCCACCTTCCTCTCAAGGCAGGAGGACAGGTTCGACCCGGCGCTCTCATCAAAGCTGACGCTCGCGACGGAGATGCTCGCTTATCTGTCGGTGGCGAAGACCGAGAGGGAGAGGAGCATGAGCCTTGCACACTACTTCGACGCCGCGTTCAACACATACGCGCCGCAGATGCTCATCGACAAGAGCGGGGCGATAGTCAAGGCGAACAAGAGCTCGGCGGGGCTCTTCGGCAAGACGCAGAAGGAGATGGTAGGCAGGAACATCAGCGAGTTCTTCGGGATAGAAGCAAACGCTCTCTACGCTCTGCGCGACGGCTCGGCTACTGAGATAGGCGAGATCGGAGACCAGGGCAGGGTGTACAAGGCGACGTGCGGCAAGATAAACGACCGTCTGACGCACCTGCTCCTCTACGATGTGACCGAGCTGAAGGAGCTGGAGGAGAAGGTTAGGCTCGCGGAAAGGAGCGCTAGCGAGTCGCTGATGCTGCTCGCAAAGGACACGACGGTGCTGTGGGCGAGCGCCAACGTGGGCAAGGTGCTCAAGATAGACAGGGACGAGCTTGTGGGAAGGCGCCTGCTCGACCTCGCGTACGAGGACAAGGAGTTCGCGGGCGAGATAAGCTCGCTTTCGGAAACGCTCTCGAGGCCGCTGCGGCTCAACGTGGGCAACGACGTGATAATCGAGGCAAGGACGACGCTGATGAAGAACCGCTTTGGAGGCTTCTCGTGCGTGATGAGGAGCAACAACGTGGAGAAGTACGTAGCCGCCATGCAGGGCGCGCTCGAGGGACTCGTTGAGGACGCGAGCGACGCCATATTCAGCGTTGATGCGCTCGGCTACATAAAGTCTGCGAACAGAAGCGCTGAGAAACTGCTAAACTACTCCAACAGCGAGCTGAGCGGCAGCTCGCTTGTCTCACTCTACGCGGACGAGGAGAGCCAGAAGAAGCTCAGCTCCTCGATGTCTCTCGCAAGGAGCAACGGTTCGGAGGAGAACGTCTACGTGAGCCTGAGGGCGAAGGGCGCCGACGAGCCGATACCCTGCAAGCAGACGATAAGGAGCATGGTGGACAGCGACAACAACCACGTGGGCTACATGGTGATAAGCGAGGAGCTCGCAACGAAGATAAAGATGGGCGAGCTCGAGGAGAGCTACGAGAAGAAGGAGTCTGAGCTGAGGGGCGCGAAGGAGGAGAGCGAGTACAAGAGCCAGTTCTTCCAGAACATCTCTCACGACCTTAAGACGCCGCTCACCAGCATCTACGGCTACGGCAAGATCCTGGCAAACAGCAGCGACGGGATAAGCGATGAGAACAAGGGATACGCGAATATCATAACCAACGAGGCGGAAAGGCTCCTGCAGCTGATAAACCAGATACTCGATGTCGCGAAGCTCGAGTCGGGAAGGATAAAGCTCGATATGAAGGACGTGAACTTCAATGAGCTGCTGAAGAACCCCGCGATAGAGTCGCTGGCTGAGTTCGCGGAGAAGAAGGGGCTCGAGTTCAAAAGAGAAGTGGAGTACAGCGTGCCTGCCGTTCCTGCTGACCCCAACAGGCTGATACAGGTGCTCGTCAACCTGATAGGCAACGCGATCAAGTTCACAGAGACAGGCAGCATAACAGTCAGGATCGCGAGGGCGGGGAAGACCAGCAAGTACGTGAAGGTGGAGGTGAAGGACACGGGCAGCGGCATAAGCAAGGAGGACAAGGGCAAGCTCTTCAGAAAGTTCTTCCAGATCCAGAGAAAGGGGCTTATCATGCAGGAGGGATCAGGAACCGGGCTCGGGCTCTCTATAGCGAAGGAGATTGTGGGCCTTCATGGCGGAACCATCGGCGTTGAATCGGAGCTCGGGAAGGGAAGCACCTTCTGGTTCAAGCTGCCCATGACGGTGAAGGCGAAGAAGAGGGCGACGGAGAAGTGATCAGGGAGATATGTAGGCCCCGCAGTCGTTCGTTATCTTGCTCTGGAAAGAGTACGAGCTGTTAAGCGTAGTGTAGTTGAATCCTGTGTAGAGGCCGGTGTACGTTATGCTCGACAGGAAGTTTGCAGAGGTTGTGTTGATTATCGCGAGCACGGCCGGTCCGGTTATGTTCGCGTCTGGAGAGACTATCGAGTAGGTAAGAAGCACGTTTTTGTTCGCGGTGAGCAGGCTCTCGTTAACGGTGAGGTCCGTGGGCGTGTGCGCGCTTACGTTCTCGTACGAGACTGGGGCTGGAGGCGGTTTGCCATTATACTGAATATACGTGGAGTTGTACGTGCTCGGAGTGCACGCCACATCCCTCTTGTAGAGCGCGGAGTAGCCGTTCAGCACCATTCCGGGGCCGGTCTTGTTCATCAGGGTGAGCGCCTTCTGATACAGCGACTGGGTCGCATTCTGCACTATCGTGGTTGTCGAGGCCGTGGATGTGGTGGAGATCGTGGAGATTGTGGAAAGCCCGCCACTGCCTATGCTGCTGAGGCTTGAAGGGTTGAGCAACACTACGCTCGAACTGGGCCTTATGTGCAAGGCTACAAAAAGCGGAGTTATCTCTACGGTGGCGCTGGAGTTGCTGCTCGAGATGAGCCTTATGTTCATGTCCGAGTCCGTGGAGCCGCCGGTGCTGACGTTGAGACTGGTCACAGGGGCGAGGGTGAATGCTACAACTGGATTGTAGAGGGCCGGCACGCTAGTTATGTAGAACGATGCGCCGCTTACCGATGCCGACCTGAGTTCAAGCGCAGCGGTGCTGCCGTTGTATATCTTTATGAACTGGGTCTGGTTGAGCGCCAGTGTAACGGTCCTGGTGGAGCTTATCGGTATGACGCTCGGAACGAGCACGCCGTATACTATGTATATGGCTATGAGTGCAACTACCAGCGCAAGTATCTGCCTGCCGGATAGCCGCCAAGCCGGAAGGGTGAAACCTTTCTGCATCAGTCATCAACCACTGGTCCTGAAATCGGTTTCTACAAGAAACAATATTATACTTTCGTTGCCCATTATGCTTGTTGCGACCAGTGAAGACATGAAGGGCATAGAGGACGTTGAGTCCGACATCATGTCGCTCATCAACGACAAGCAGGAGGTTACTTACAACGAGCTCAAAGACTACGCCGGATCAATGGAGATAGACGGCGACACGCTCAAGCGCGCGCTCGCGGAGCTGGTGAAGGCCACGGCGATAGCCTCTAGGAGCAGCGGCGGCATACCCACATACTACATGCTTCAGGAGCCGCAGCACATCAAGCGCGTCTTCGTGGTCGAGGACGAGCAGAACATAAACAAGCTCATGGCGGTCTCGCTGGGCAAGGGCTACGACATAACCCAGCTCTACGACGGCAGGGAGGCGCTCGAGAAGATAAAGCTCCAGAAACCGGATCTCGTGATACTGGACCTTATGCTGCCCGGAACTGACGGCTTGGAGATATGCCAGACGATAAAGAGGGACCCGGCGCTGAGGGACATAACGGTAATAATAGTCAGCGCGATGGAGGCCAGCACGAACAGGTTCAAGGGCATAAAGTACGGCGCCGACTACTACGTGAAGAAGCCGTTCGACCCCGACGAACTCAGGAGTCTCGTCACGATATTCCTGAAGAAGAAGGGGAAGAAGTTCGATCCGCTCATAGACCTGCCCAACGAGGAGAGGATATCGGACAGCGTGGAGAAATCGCTCAAATCAGATGACACGGATTATGAGATAGGCAGGCTCAGAGTAGAAGGGCTGGCGAGCTTCGCCGGCAAGTTCGGCAACGACGCAGGCATAACCATACTGCGCCTTGTCTCGCAGCTGCTGCAGGACAAGGTCAAGGCAAGGGAGATGGAGGGCACGTTCGTTGGTTTCCTCAATGGGGACGACTTCGTGCTCGCAGGCAACAGGAAGAACGTCGACAGGATAATAGAGAGCATAAAGTCGGAATTCCACGCGGTGCTGCCGTTCATCTACCAGAACGAGGGCTACAAGCCGATAGAGAAGGGCATAGACGACATCTATGCTGTTCGGAACCCGACGCTCGAGCTCGGTTACACTGAGATAAAACGCGAGGCGCTAATGGCGCGTCGCGCAGAGGTGATCAAGGAGAAGCGCAAGGAAGAGATCGGCTCGTACACCTACGATGAGCTGAGGCGCATGCTAGGGAGCGAGAACCTGGACATAACGATAACAAGGGACACTAATGGGGTGAAGCTCTCTGTTGGAAAGAGAGTGGAGAAAGAAGAGGATTAGCTACTTTCCGCGCTTCTTCTTCGCCGTTCCCTTCGAGCGCTTTGCCGATGCCTTCTTCTTTCTGGAGCGCTTGCTGCCCGAACCCAAGCTCGTCTCCGACCTCTTGAACCTCTCTGACTCCAGCAGGTCCGCCACATGCGTCTCGTCCGTCGGTCTGCTCTCGCCGGCGCTGTCGAGAAGCGCCTGGCTCTGCACGCCGCCTATCTTTAGAAGCTCGTTCATTCGCTGCGCCCTTAGGAGCGCCTCGAGCCTCTTGCTGCTTGACGACCTGCTAGGTTTCTTCGCCATGGAATCGGGATTAAATAGTTATATCAGCAATATTTAAATGCTATACAGAGACGTTTTGTGGTGCGCCGGTTTTGAAAGCTAGGACAAGTTACCGACTCTACTCATGCCCGGTTTGCGGGCTCCACTATACGGACAAGAAAGATGCGGATGCTTGCTACGCGTGGTGCTCCACGCACAACTCGTGCAACCTTTCGGTAGCGAGGCGGTCTGTTGAAGCGAAGAAGGCAAGAGAGGGAAGCTAGCGGTGCGCTATGATAGAATACTACAAGAAGCCGTTCAGCAGAGACGAGAGCCTGGGCTCGCTCAATTTCTACATACGTGACTGGTTCGAGAAGAGGTACAGGAACCCAACTCCGCCGCAGCTCTACTCATTCAAGCTGATCAGGGAGAAGAGGAACCTGCTCATAACGGCGCCAACGGGCAGCGGCAAGACGTTCTCCGCATTCATGGCCATACTGAGCGACCTGATGGACATAGCCGAAGCCGGCAAGCTTGAGGACAAGATATACTGCGTCTACATCTCCCCGCTCCGCGCGCTCAACAACGACATATACAGGAACCTGAACGAGCCGCTTGACGAGATATACAAGAAGCTTGGCGGGAGCGTCAAGCGCATAAGCGTGGCGATACGCACAGGCGACACGCCGCAGGCTGAGAGGCAGCGAATGCTGCGCAAGCCGCCGAACATACTCGTCACTACGCCGGAGAGCCTGGCGATACTGCTCAACGCGCAGAAGTTCTCTGAGAACCTTAAGAGCGTCAGGTACGTGGTCATAGACGAGATACACGAGCTTGCGAACAACAAGCGCGGGGTGCACCTCTCGCTCTCACTGGAGAGGCTGGCTGATCTTGTCGGCTCTGATTTCACGCGCGTGGGACTGGGTGCCACGCTACACCCGCTCGAGACTGCTGCGGGCTTCCTCGTGGGATACGGCGACGACGGGAAGGAGAGGGACTGCTACATAATAGATGCGACATGGGACAAGAAGATGGACTACCAGACCATGTGCCCGGTCAGCGACATAGTGAACGCGAGCGACGACAAGATAGACGAGTCTATCTACAAGACGCTCAACAGCATAATCAAGAAGAACAGGACGACGCTGATATTCACCAACACGAGGAGCGGCACGGAACGTGTCGTGTACAACCTAATGAAGCGGTTCAAGTACGGCGAGGAGCACGTGGCGGCGCACCACGGGTCGCTCTCGAGAGAGTCGAGGCTTGACGTGGAGGAGATGCTGAAGAGGGGCAAGCTCAAGTGCGTGGTTTCGTCGACGAGCCTGGAGCTCGGGATAGACATAGGCAGCATAGACGACGTGGTGCAGCTCGGGTCACCGAAGAGCGTGACCAGGGCGATACAGCGGATAGGGAGGAGCGGACACAGGTTCTCCGACGTTGCGAAGGGCGAGATAGTGGCGATAAACCGCGACGACCTGGTCGAGTGCGCGGTGATGCTCGATTCCGCGAAGAAGCGGAAGCTTGACTCGTTCACAATACCGCGCAACGCGCTTGACGTGCTTGCCCAGCACATAGTGGGCATGGCGCTCATGAAGAAGTGGAAGATCGATGATGCGTTCGCGCTCGTCAGGAGGGCGTACTCCTACCACGCGCTGGACAAGAAGGACTTCATGATGCTCATCGAGTACCTGTCGGGAAGCTACGTGGGGCTCGAGAGCAGGCGGGTCTACGCGAAGATCTGGTACGATGCGAACGAGGGCGCGATCGGGAGGAGGGGCAGGCTTACCAGGCTTATCTACTTCCTCAACATCGGCACCATACCCGACGAGGTCTCGGTCAACGTGTACGGAGAGAAGAACAAGTGGATAGGAAGCATACAGGAGGAGTTCCTGTCGAGGCTGAAGCCGGGAGACATCTTCGTGCTAGGCGGCAGGCTGTACAGGTTCGACCACAGCAGGGAGATGAAGGCTTTCGTTACGCGCGCTGATACTAAGATACCGACCATACCGCCGTGGTTCTCCGAGCAGCTTCCGCTCACCTATGAGCTGGCGCTGGAGATAGGAAGATTCAGGCACGATCTTGCCGATGCGATAGGCAAGGAGCTGAGAGAGACAAAGGGGATAACGGCGCTGCTGAAGAATAGGAAGTTTACTGGAGGAAAGACGACGCAGGAGATGCTTGACGCGATGCCGATGGACAAGAACACGAAGAGTTCGATCATCTCGTACTTCGCAGAGCAGCTGCTCTTCGCCAAGCATGTGCCCAACGACAAGCTCATACTAATAGAGAAGACGAATGACGAGAAGGGCGAGCGCAACTACCTAGTCTTCCACAGCCTGTACGGCAGGCGCTTGAATGACGCGCTCTCGCGCCTGTTCGCGATAGAGGCGAGCGACCTCTTCGAGACCGACGTGGGCATGATGATAAACGACAACGGCTTCGTGCTCGTCACCGATTCGTCGCTGAAGATAAGCAAGGAGGACATCTCCAGGCTGGTGGCGAACGTAGCGTCAAGCGACGCCACGCGGATAATAAGGGCCAACGTGAGGCGCACGGAGATGATGAAGCGAAGGTTCAGGCACGCCGCGGTGCGCAGCTTCATGGTGCTCCGCAACTACAAGGGCAGGCAGATAAGCGTGAAGAGGCAGCAGATCAACTCGGAGCTGGTGATGAGAGCAGCCGAGGAGATAAGCCCCGACTTTCCCGTGCTCAAGGAGACGTACAGGGAGATAATGGAGGACGTGATGGACCTGCCGCGCGCGAAGGAGATACTGAAGAAGCTAAAGGATGGCGAGATTGCCTATCAGATAATAGAGACGCAGGTCCCTTCGCCGTTCTCACACGTCATGGTAACCTTTGGCGAGGCAGACGTAGTCATGATGAAGGACAGGCGTAGGCACCTGCGCGAGCTGCACAAACACGTGATGCAGCAGATAAGCAAGAGGTACGGATGATGAGGCTTACCGGAGACGTAGAGCTTGCAGAAGGCCTGCCGCTCCTCTACATAAAATCGCTCGACACAATCGTGTGTTCGGACCTCCATCTCGGATACGAGGGTGTGATGGCCAGCCGCGGGAGCTTCGTGCCAAAACTCAACTTCAGGAAGATAAAGGAGATGATGATGAAGGCTTCGAAGGCCTTCGGCGCGAAGACCGTGATTGTTGTAGGCGACATAAAGAACGAATTCGCGGACGTGCATGTGGAGGAGTTCAACGAGTTCCGCGAGTTCATAGGCTTCCTTAGGAAGGAGCTTGGGATAGGAAGAATAATACTCATCAAGGGAAATCATGACAACTTCATAGACAGGTTCAGGCAGGCGCTCGGGTTCGAGATATTTGCGCAGGAGACGCTGCTCGGCGACTACCTTTTCTTCCATGGTGAGGAACTGCCGAAAGGCAAGGGCGGTAAGACTTTGGTGATGGGCCACCTTCATCCTGCGATAGCGGTGTATAACAAGGTTGGAGTGAAGGAGAAGATTAAATGCTTCCTTTACG
The DNA here is from genome assembly GCA_021818925.1 of Microcaldota archaeon. Taxonomy (GTDB): domain Archaea; phylum Micrarchaeota; class Micrarchaeia; order Micrarchaeales; family CABMGC01; genus JAJYVH01. The sequence goes on from JAKASU010000001.1 coordinate 452,086, forward strand.
GGCAGATAGATGACGGAAGAAATATAGTAATCCTGCCTGCCATGAACTATTTTGCAGAAGGTGTGGACGTGAACCAGGAGCACCTCGAGAAAATGGCACCGATCTTCGACAGCATGCTCGACGTGGACGAAATGAAGGCGCTCTGCCTGGGCGAGGACGAGATACTCGACTTCGGCAAGGTGGGAAAGCTCAGGAAATTGCGGTGAGTTGATGTCGCTCCTTCCAGTAGTGGTAGGACTTGCGGCAGCTGCGCTGTGGGGCTCTTCTGATTATCTCGGTGGGCTGGCAGCGCGCTCCATGGGCGAGTATGCGGCAAACGCTTATGTCTTTCTTTTCGGAGCCACGACAATCCTAATTGCTGTGTTGCTTACTGGCACAGGTACAACCGCGAACGTCACAGAGATGCTCCTTGGGGCCGTCTTCTCGGTCCCGATATTCCTTGGCGCACTCTTTACCTATAAAGCTTTCAGAATCGGGGAGTTCGCAGTAAACGCGCCGATAGTAGATGCCTATCCTATAGTCATAGTCCTAGGTTTCGTATTTATACTGGGCCACCCGCTTTCAAACCTGGAAATGGTCGGAGTTGCGATGACTGTTCTTGGTGTAATCTTGATAGCCACGAGATTCAGCAGGCTTAAGCTCAGGAAGAAGTTTCTTGCTGCGGGGGTGGGAAGCGCTGCCGCTTCGATGATACTTGTAGGCGCGATACCAAGCATCTTTGCAGCGGTATATGCAAGCATCATCGGCTTCCTATTGCTGAGCCTAATGTGGCGAGGGTTGCCGGCACTCATTGCGTTCGTCGCGGGATATGCAACAGGACAGAATCTGCACGTTCCCAGCAGGAATGTGCTTTCACTTGTGGTTGTTGCAGGCATAATGGACGGGCTTGCGCTGTCAGTCTACCTTTACGGCATATTCGCCAACTCGCTTGCGCTGCCAGTGATTGCTACGCTATCAGGATTGACCGGTGCTGTGACCGTGGCATACGGACTCGTGCTGTCAAGGGAGAGGCCGGAGGCAAACCAGTGGATCGGAATCGCGCTTGCGATAACAGGCACAGCAATATTATCCTATCTCTCCTCATTGTAATCGAATGACACTCTACATATACACAGACGGCGCCTCACGTGGCAATCCGGGAGAGAGTGCCTCTGGCTATGTGATAATGGACACCCGGCACACGACGCTCTATAGGCACGTGTTCTACAACGGCAGGTGCACAAACAACGTGGCTGAGTACAAGGCGATAATCGCCGCGCTGAAGAAGGCGCTTGGTATGGGCAGGGACGGGACCGAGCTGGTGCTCGCCTCTGACAGCAGGCTGGTCATAAACCAGCTGGCCGGAAAGTACAAGGTGAAAGACAAAGAGTTGAAGAAGCTGAACACCGCGGCGAGGTCGCTGCTCAAGAAGTTCGAGAAATACGAGCTGCTGAACGTTCCAAGGGAGAATAGATACGTGAGCGAAGTTGACGCGGAGCTGAACACCTTCTTAGATGGTAAAACGAACTAGTAACAATGCTTAAAAAGCAAGAAACCTCATTGATTTACGTGATGATCTGTCATGGATAATTAAGCATGGTGAAAGAAGAGAGTTCGCAAAAGGAGCTATATTTAGCATCAATTACATAGGACCTGATTTGGATCTGCCTGTAAGACTGAACAAAGATGAGATGGGTCTCTTGATCAAGGAAGCTAGAGATCTGGGGCTCGCTGCAAAATACCGTGGATCTAAAGGCTACACAGTTTGGGTTTCGAAGAAAGGGTTTTTGGGAACTTTCAGAGGATGCGCAGATATAGATCAATGGCCCGACACTGACTCGCTGAGCATTTCTCCAGGCATATCTGATGTGAAAGGCCACCTAGAAGTCGTCGATACGTTGCTAAGGCGTACGATTCTTGGAAGAAAAGTAATGGAGCTATGGATGTCTCGAAACGGGATTGGGTATGACGAGGCAAAAACATTGCTTGAGGAAATAACTCCGCTTGCTAGAAACTCCTGATGCACAGTCTCGGCAGATATTATAAATATGCCGAAAATCAATACTAAGAGCGTAAAGTAGTGAAAATCATGGCAAGTGGCAAGGGCAAATCACCGGTCAACACACCTCCGCCTGAGGCGAAGGAGGTCTATGATCAGGCGGGCAAGCTCTTCGAGGAGAACAAGTTCGACGAAGCGATAGCGCTGTATTCACAGGCGATAGACAAGTATCCGGAGTACTCAAGCGCCTACTTCAACCGCGCGCTATCTTACGCGCTCCAAAGCCAGTATGAGAAGGCTACAAACGACGCGATGAAGGTCATGGACCTCGAGCCGAACGCGCCCGACGCCCCATACGTGATGGGCGTCATAAGCGAGTACCAGAACGACCTCCCGGGCGCGCAGGAATGGTACGAGAAGTCGCTGAAGAACAATCCCAATTACACTCAGGCGAAGGACAGGCTGAAGATGCTGAAGGAGAAGATGAAGGGCGAGAAGCCCGGAGGCAGGCTGAAGACGGCGGAGGGCGCCGATGGCACGCAGACCGTTGTTGAGGAGGGCCAGATAAAGAAGGTGGCGTGGTTCACCTCAGACATGACATTCAAGGACGTCATAGGGATGGAGAAGCAGAAGCAGATAATACACGACAACATAGTGCTCGCGATAACGAAGCCCGAGCTCTTGAGGGCGTACGGAAAGAAGCTGGGCCTCGGTGCCATATTCTACGGCCCCCCTGGAACCGGAAAGACGTATCTGGTGAGGGCCATATCAGGGGAGACCAAGGCCAAGTTCATAATAATGCACATAAACGAGATCGTGGACATGTACGCAGGCAACACGGAGAAGAACCTGCACGCGATATTCGAGCAGGCGAGGAAGAACGCGCCGTGCATAGTCTTCGCCGACGAGATCGACGCGCTCGGAAGCAAGAGGGAGGGCGAGCAGCAGGGCAACATGCGAATGGCCGTGAACCAGTTCCTGCAGGAGCTGGACGGTGTGGAGAAGAACCCTGAGGGCATATTCGTGATAGGGGCCACGAACCAGCCGTGGGACATGGACCCCGCACTGAAGCGACCCGGAAGGTTCGGAGAGTCGATATACCTGCCGGCGCCGAAGTACAGGGACAGGAGGGACATGTTCCGGTACAACACGAGGAAGATGCCGCTCTCGAAGTTCATAAGCTTCGGAAGGCTCGCCAGGGCCACGTGGGGCTTCTCCGGAGCAGATATATTCGACATCTGCGACAAGGCTGCGCTGAAGGTCGCGGCCGAGGAGGACAGGACCGGTAGGAAGAGGACTATAGGCATGAAGGACTTCATGGCCATAATCAAGGCTTCGGGCAGCTCGCTCGACGAGTGGTACGGGATGGTGAAGAAGGACGTGATAAGCAAGACCGAGACTCAGATAGTTGAAGGGAAGAAGCAGGAGATAGTCAAGGAAGGCAGGCTGAGCCCGGAGGAGAAGCAGAAGTACAAGCCGATGATAAAGGACATAAAGAAGAACCTGAACCCGGTGAACGTGTTCGTCAAGAAGTTCATGAGGTTCTGGGCGATCTACCTGTTCTGAAGCAGAATGCTAGCCTAATCTTCGTTCTCTTCGCCTTCGGTTTCCTGCGCCGCAAGCTCAACGTCTACGATCGCCTCCATCACGCCCCTGCGCGATTCCTCGAGCACCTCTCTCTTGACAGACTCCGGGATCTGCTGGTCCCTTACCCTTACCAGAAACATCAGGTGCTTTATGGCCGTTATATCGGCGAGCTCGGAGTCATATTTTGAAAGGTCGGGCTCATTCTCCTGCAAGTTAACCGCAGCTAGCGCGGTGTAGAGCGTGGTCTCGTACGCTCTGTCGTGGGCTTCCTTCTTCAAGAGCTTCGCGTCGCCTTCAGCGAACTTATCGGGTGTTTTTTGCATCCCAATCCTGAGCAGCTCTTCAGGCCGTAAATAAAAAGGTTTTGTGCAGCGTAAGTCAGACGCAGTGCACCGTTGCCATCTTACAGCAGGGATCATTTGGGTCGCAGGGGCACATTCCTGTCAAAAAATAGTCTCCATCCGGTGCCCATCTTGTTTATGCAATCGATGCATATCCCCTCCAGCACCTCCTCCTCGGAGGTGAGTTTCGCAGGGCAGAAAATGCACGTGAGCTCGCTTTCAGCCATCTTGAACGGCATGCGACCAATGAGGTTGCAGATTCCGCGTTTATATTCTTTGGCTTAGATTCCAGAGAATGCTAACGCCGGGAGTCTGGCGCCAAACGCAATGTTAAAGCTTTTTAGTCAACAGTATTTTGGTTTCGTGGGGTCTGATATTCATGCTACTTCTTCTAAATCCAAAGTTCTCATAGAACGCAGCCGCCCGCTCTTCCGATGTCCATACAAAGATCATGCGGTGTTTGCGCTTCCGAGCTTCGTTTATGCACCATTTTACCGCCTTCGTTCCTAAACCCATGTGCTGGTACTCGGGGGCAATGGCAAGCCAGTCAATTCCAATGGCGTTGGTAGGATGTGTATCAAAGCGGTACAGGCCAAATATCCCAACCTGCTTGTTCTTACAGATTATGATCTTCATATCGGCAAGCACGTACGGCCGCCTATCGTGTCCCAAGATCAATGAAAAAGAGCGATTGGCTTTCTTCGCCCATCTGGCGCCCAGGGTTCTCCTAATAATCAGTAAGGAGGCGGCTTTGTCCTTTGCCGTAAGCTTTCTTACCGAAACCCTTAATTTCACTCGATCAGAGCAGGCTTCTCGATAAGCCTAACTAAAATGCACGTTATTGAAGGCCTATGCCGGGAGTCGGACCCGGTCCTTAGGATCCACAGTCCTATATGCAGCCGTTACACCACAAAGGCCATGCTCTTTTTATATGCAAAACTCAGTATTTATAGATAAGCGTAGTAAACAAGGCATGGCGGGGTAGCTCAGCCTGGTTAGAGCGCTAGACTCATATGCCAAGCATTATGAGTGGCGAGCACTTGTTGCGATGAGCGCTAAGAAATCTAGAGGTCGAGGGTTCGAATCACTCCCCCGCCAAAACAGTAATATTGTAGTGATTTAAGCTTTAGGCGTACAAAGCATGATATGAGATTAGTATCGCTTAATTTATGGGGAGGAAGGGCGTATAATAAGTTAACCGAGTTTGTTGAAAGCGAAAAATTGCGCACCGATATATTTTGCTTTCAGGAGGTCCTTGACCTAAAGACCGGAGACATAGACCCGGAGGTAAAAGCCGCAATCGAGGAATATCAAAAAAGCGGACGCAAACAAGAACTTAACTTATATTCAAGTCTAAGAGACCTGCTGACTGGTTTTGAAAGCTTCTTGTCTGAGCCTTATTCTCAAGGAGCAGAGAGGCTGGCAATTTTTGCCAGGAAAGAGTTAAAGGCACAAGTAGAAGTTCTTAAAGTACACAGAAAAATTGATGTGATTCTTCATGATAAGCCATTTTGGGTCAGTTGCATAATGCAGCACGCCCAAATTAAAAGAGGCACGCTGTCTTACGACATAGCTCAGTTACACGGCCTTTGGCAAGGTGGAGGGAAAGCGGATACGCCTGAGAGATTAGAACAGTCTAAAACAATTAACAAACTGATGTCGAAGTTCGGTGAGAGGAAAGTACTTTGCGGTGACTTTAACCTTGATATAAACACAGAAAGCGTAAGAATGCTTGAAGACTCAATGACTGATTTGATTAGGACACACCGCATAACCACAACACGAAGCACTCTAGCTCCTGCCAGGAAAGGAAAAATCGCTGATTATGTCTTTGTCTCTGATAAAATCAAGGTAAATGACTTTGAATTACCAGAAACAGAAGCTTCAGACCATCTGCCTTTGTGTTTAGACTTCGAGTAGAGCATGCTGGTTGCAGGCTTAGGACCCTGACGCCCACGGCCCTCCCCCGCCAAACCGACGACAAATCAACGACAGAATTGAGTAGCTTCGGGTAGCCCTTCGTTTCTTATACCTTAATCTCAACAATGTCAATATGGTGAGCGTTGATTTTAGGTTCAACTTAAAGGGCGATATAGACAACTGGTGGGACGCCTGCAATTCATCATTTATGGGAAATGATTGGAAAATGTGGATACGCCCAGACTTGAGAGAAAAAATTGTGGGAGTTAGGAAGGACAAGGCTGAGCGCTTCCTGAGACCTTACCTTGAGGGAGTGTATAAACGCGAAGGAAAACATGTTCTGAAGATGATTGGCGTTTCTAAACGCTACTGGGATGAGAATGAGACTGAGATTTATAGCAGATTGAGTAAGATAACAAAGAAACCCATATGGCCGCCGATCATTCATTGTTATTATACAACATTTCCGAGATGCCCTTATGGCTTCAAGAAGAATGAAGGCTGGTTATACATCAACAAAAAATTTGCCAAAAATAAGAAAGAATATGCAGGAACGGTTCTCCACGAGCTCATGCACTTCCAGTTTCATAAGTATTTCTGGGGCTACTGCAAAAAGCATGGTCTAAGTGATGCACAAATAAATCACTTGAAAGAAGCTTTTACGTTTTTGATAAATGAAGAGTTCTCTGATATTGTTTCCAGAGACAACGGTTATCGCATTCATAAGATGTTGAGGAAAGATTTGAGCAAAATTTGGAAAAAAAGCAATAACTTCAGAATTACTTTGGATGGTGGAATATTACTGATGAAAAGAAAATACCACAATCTCGATTAGAGAAACTGCAAAACCCTATATCGCTCGCTATTGAAGAATATATGAAAGCCATCTTACCTTAGGTGCGCTGACCTCCCGCCAGACAAACGGTGCGTAAGTGTTAAATATCTGCTTGCGGATAATAGTATTAGCTCGCCGGGTGTGGGAATCAAACCCACCAAGGTTGTTGGCCAGTCGTTTTTCAGAAGACACCGCTTTCATAGCGGTTTAACCCGGCTTTGAGCGGCTATCTGATTTTAATCAGTGTCAAGACCGATGCCTGGATGATCTGCGCGCTTCTCGCATACGCTGCAGATATCCACGAGACGTAGTTTACCTCGCTCATCAGCGCGAGCAGGTAGAACGAGATGAAGAGCACGGTCAGGACCAGCACAAGGCCGTAGAACGACATGATATCACGCGAACGAGACGCACACCTCGGCCGTGGAGTTTGTGCCCGCAAGGGGCACGCTCGAGCATGCCGCGCCGCCCTGGCCCACCTCTATGCTTATGCTGCCGATTCCGAATATGACGCTGAGGTTCTGCTCGATACCCGCCATGCACCCTGACTGCCCGCCGTCATAGAGCTGCAATACGCAGGTGTTGTACGTTGAGTTGCGCTCGAGCGCGTTGAAGATGTCGTAGGCCGCAATGCTCCTCTGGAGCGACGTTGACTGCGAGGCGAGGTTGGCTGTAGACGAGTTTACAAGCGAAGAGGCGAAGCCAACTGCAGATACCACCAGCGCGAGCGCTATTCCTGCCTCGACCGTTGCGAACTGCGCCTTCATGCTAGCTCCTCACGTTTATCACGCTGCCCAGGTAGTAGAAGGTCTGGTTCTGCACTCCGGCACCGGGAGAGAGCGTCACGTTTATGAGGTACAGGAAGGGCGAGGCGGCGGCGCACGTGTAGCTGTTGCCCACCACGGCGCACTGCGGGACCTGGGCGCTGCCGCTCACGAGATGCAGCTGGGCGCTTGAGAACGCGCCTATCGACTGCTCTATGATCTCCTGCGTGGATGAATCGACGCCTGTGTTGTTGTAGAAAGCGAGCATAGGATAGAGCACGCTCTTCTGCTGCGAATATGCGGAAAGGTACGTCTGGTTCGCAACGCTGTAGTTGGCAAGGTACTGCAACAACGAGATGCTGGGCTCCGCGTCTGTGCTGCTCACGCTTGAAACGCTGGCGCTGCCCACCTCATTGCCGCTGAGCACCACCGGCGAGCTGCCGCGCACGCTGCTTATCTGGGACATCATCCGCCCGGCAGGAGAGCCTATCACAAGCGTGAAGTTGTATGAGTATGAGCGCGAGCCGTTGAGCCGGTCCACCGCGTAGCCCGTGTCATGGGGAATTATGCAGTACGCGCCTGTGCTCGCGCAGTCGTAGCCTGCTATGTAGTCCCATGCGTTGCTCGTGCCGCACTGCCCCTGGACGCCGAACCTGTTGCCGTAGAACCCGTGGTAGGTGCAGTGGCTGAACTGCGTCAGGTTCGTCACATACTCTGGCGGGCTGAGGCCGTAGCCGACGGACTCGCTGGCGTTAGTTATGTAAGCGTAAGAAGCCGCGTACGCTGTTGTCGTGGCGGGTGAGTAGTTGAATAGGAAGAAGGGCTCGGGATACGAGAGGTTTGCTGGCATCCTTGCGGCTGATGCGAGCGCCGATGCCTGCGAGAAGAGGTTCCTGGAGTAGAAGCCGACCAGGAAGAGGGCCATTGCCGCGACCGCGCTCCCTATCAGCATGAACTCGAGGCTAGCCTGCGCTCTCATTCCTCACCACCATCAGGTAAGCCACACCGGAGACGGTCACAAGCCTGCACGCCGTTCCGGCGGCGGAGCACTCCGGCGCTTCGCCTGGATCAGAAAGCTGCGCGGAGAGCCCGTACCTCGCGGAGACGGTCCCTGCGGCAAGCAGCGCAGACGAGTAGTTAGCGGAGGCATCTACGGCTCCAGCGATCTGCTGCGAAGCTGAAAGCATGCGGAGGCGTGACGCCTCGGAGACGCCCAGCTCCAGGAGGTAGCCCTGCGTGCCCCTTATGCTTGACAGGAGCAGCAGCACCGCTACGCTGAGTATCGGTAGCGCAACGACCATGTCCAGCGATATCATGACAAGCCTCATCTAATCACGCCAGCGAGTTCGCAATTGCTGAGAGCGCGCCCCTCGTGCCATCTATCAGCTGCGCCGCGCCCGACAGGTAGCCGGCCAGCGCAACGGCCACGAGGAGGGAGACCGCCATGCCGATGAGTATCTCCAGAGAGAGCTGCGCTTCCATGAAAAGACCGTTGTGAGAGGCGGCTTTCGCCGCCCCTGCTTCTAGGTGATGCCGGTCGTGCCGGCGATTATTATTACGCGGTAAAGGATTATATACTTTACTACAAGATTAACCTATTGGATATATAAACTTGTATCTGCATATATGAATCAGGTAAGAGCGAAGGTCAAAGCGCTATAAACAAATGACATGGCGAAAGCCATCGGCAGAAGCCGCTCCTGCTTCTGGGTGATAAGATGAGAGTGAGTGAAAAGCATGGACAGGGAAAGACGGACAATGTGCGGAAATGCTGCGCCGGTAGCCTCGGCGAGATCGTGCACACGATCGTCGAGCTTTCGGGCATGTGCGCCGAGAGCGCGCGCGCTGGTGGAGACGCGTGGTACGAGGTGAGCGTGTACGTGCACAAGGGCGGGCTGACTTACCAGGTGCAGCGGCACGGTTCTGTCGTAGGCGGGGAGACCCGCCTCCTGCCCTGCGGGTGCGGGCTTGCTGATAAAGCAAGTATGTTAGCAGACTTTATTAGCAAAGCCAGCCTAACGCCAATGTTTATATAGGGTCCATCTTCATACGAATTTGAATTTGGGGAGAAGGTGCAGGCGCAGGCATCCAACGTTTTCGGGGAAAAGGAGCCGGAACTGGCTAGCATACTCTCGCTCAGGACGCACCTGCGTTCTCAGCTCAAGGAGATAGGCGCAAAGGACAGCAGGCGCTCGGGCTACAAGACAGCGGTGGAGAGGTTCGCACTTAGCGCGATGGTTATGGCTGAGTTCTACGAGGAGAGGGGCGGACCGGCTGTCAGGGACGCCATCGAAGCGTCCATATTCACGCGGTCCTTCCGCCCGACTAAGCTGGCGATACTCAGGGAGGTACGCGAGGAGATACGCTCAGGAGGGCTTCATCCCGGCATGGCGACGATAATTAGGAACGTTACATTCGGCGACACTGTGTTTAGGCTCGACGAGCTCGCCGACAGGATAGTCGAGGCGAGCCTGTACAGGCAGGCGCTCATGGAGAAGAGAGCAATAGAGAAGGGGAGGACAGTCAGGGACCTGCGGTACGTGAACCCGATATTCGACGAGATCTCGCGAATTCTTAAGGAGCACGCCAGTGAGAGGGAGAAATCGCCTCAGTATTGGGGCATGCGCGGCTGGATAATGCACGCCATTACCTTCCAGGCGCTTGACACCCTGGAAAGCAAATCGAGAAGGGACTACACGCGGATGGGGCTGGAGTTCATGGGCCCGGACCCGGAGCTACGGATGGGGCACATGATAAACTACAGCGCGCGCAGCCTGGAGACAGCGGGACTGATAGCCATAATTGACCAGGCGATGCTGGAGAGGAAAGGGATGAAGATGCATGATGAACGCCTTTTAGTTCCGCTGCTGAGAAAAACGTATCACTAAGCAATCGTTAAATACCTGGAAAATACATCACTCTTGTACCAATCAGGGAAGATAATGCCCGACGGAACGGATCTTAGGAAGCTGATAAGGGAAGATATGCAGCACTGCCCCACGTGCGGGAGGCGAGACGGCATAATATACGATGAGAACGGCCAGGCGTTCTGCAGGCGCGATGGCACGATAATACCAGGCATGGAGAACTACTTCAGGGGAATGCAGAAGACCAGAAACAGCGACACCGGGGAGCTTGAGACCGGCACGGGCTCGTCCGAATCAGTGGCTATGCACGACATGGGCTTGGCGACGGTGATCGGCAAGAACAACGTGGACGCGCACGGCGGGCACATAAGGGGCCAGATGAGGTCAACGCTGGATAGACTGCGCACCTGGGACCGCAGGAGCCAGGTCAACAAGTCGGTTGACAGGAACCTTGGGCAGGCGCTGAGCGAGATGGACAGGCTCGCGGGCAAACTCAACCTTCCGCAGAGCGTGCAGGAGAAGGGCGCCTATATATACAGGAAGGCGCTTGAGAAGGGGCTGATAAGGGGCAGGTCTATAACTTACATGGCTGCCGCTTCGCTCTATGCGGCGTGCAGGGAGACCGAGACTCCGCGAACGCTCAAGGACATATCCGCAGTCATGGGGGGAACGTACAAGACGAAGAATGAGATTGCGAGATCGTATAGGACAATGTTCAGAGAGGGCATCTTCGAAAAGGCGCACGGGGAAGCGCTGGCGCAGGAGGAAGATAAGGAACAGAGCAGGAGCACGGTACCGGTACCGGTGCCTGCCAACTACGTTTCCAGGGTCGCTAGCGAGGCGCGCCTGACTGAGAAGACAAAGAGAAGAGCGCTGGAGATGCTTGAGATGCCACAGGTGAAGGAGATAATGGCGGGCAAGGAGCCCATGGGGTTCGCTGCAGCCGCGCTCTATCTGGCCTGCACGCTTGAGGGCGAGAACAAGACGCAAAAGGAGGTGGCAGACGCCGCCAGAGTTACCGAGGTGACGATAAGGAACAGGTACAAGGGCCTGCAGAGCGCGTTGTACGGGAAGCCTGAGCCCGAGTCGAAGGACGCGTTCCCGGAAAGGCGCGATCCGGTCCCGAAGCTCGAGCATCCGAAGATACAGGACCTGCCCCCGAACACCAGGTTCATGCACCAGGAGATGCTAAACAGGCTCATCGCTACGGCTAGAACGAGCGGCGCGCCACCCGAAGTACTCAGCAAGACCGTTGAGATCTACGATACGACCATATCTGAGGGCATAAACACGTACCCGAACATTAATTTCGCTGTCGCGTGCCTCGTATCAGCTTACAGGGTGAGCGGGGTAAGCAAGAGCGGCGCTAACTTCAATAGCAAGGACGTGTCGCCGATAATGGTAAACAGGAACGCCCGCATGATAGAGGAAAGGTTGAATTTGAACATCAAATTGCAGGACTAGCCCGACAAAAACCCTAGTTCTTATTCAGTACCTTCTCGAGGGCCGCGAAGTTCTTCTGCGGAGGTCTTGGGTTCCTGAGCGTGAATCTTATCCTGTCCATCAGCTCGTCGCGCTCAGTTTTTACGGGCACCGTTTCCGCGGCCCCTTCGACGTACTTCAGGCTGAGGGCGTCGAGCTTGACGTTCTGCTCTTTGAAGAACTTGGCTATGACATCCCGCAGGCCGGGCTTGGAATACGTGCTGATCAGCGCCGCTGCGAATATGTCAGAAAGGAGCTCCTTCTGAGAGTCCTGGTCTCTGGTCCTGTTGCTGATCATGTCCATGAATTTCAAAGTGTATTCGTCGAAGTTGTCCCCCTCTTTCAGGTTTTTGACCGCGCGCGATATCTCATAGTTTATATCCATGCCTTTTAGCGTTCTGTCGTTCTCCACCGTGCACATCCTTTGATGGTTCGCAGAGAGGACGGTGTGTATATAGGGGGCAGCGAAGCGATACCAGCCTTTGCCCTCGTTGTTCTCGTCGTGAAGCACAATAAGAGCCGACACCTTCAGCAGCGCGCGGGCGGCAAGCGGACCCTCAACCGCGTTCACCAGCTCCTGCACCGGGTCTTCTTCGGATTGCTCGCCCTTCAGGAGGGAAAGCACATGGCCGGGGCTGAGGCTGCCTACCACATCGATCAGGTCGTTGGTCAGTGTCGAGGAGATGCTGTATGCCAGAAGGTACGAAGCGAAGCGGTGCGGAACGTTCCTGCTCTTCTCCATAAGGCCCTTGAATATGCTAGAGTTCACGTGCACCTCGCAGGCATCGATATCGACAAGTGTTGCAAAGGGCTTACCCCCGACGACCACGCTCGGCTCGAACCTTATCTTGAAGTTCTGAGCGCGCTCTCCGGTAAGCTTTTCGGAGTACATCATGGCCCTTCGTGCGGAACTGAACAGTTCTGCTTTCTCTCCACGTTCCAACGCCTGCATGCCTGCCTCTTCTCTCTCCCTATTTTTATTACTTGCCTACGACTACGTTTATAGCAAAAGGTCACCGCATGCCTCGTATAGGTTACCACATCTCCATCGCCGGCACGATGGACACGGCCCTGGACAGGGCCAGGGAGATAGGCTGCACGTGCATGCAGATCTTCCCGAGCAATCCGCGCGGATGGGCGGTCAAAGAGCTTGAGAAGACTGAGATTGAGGCGTTCAGGCGTAAGCAGAAGGCGTATGATGTAAGCCCGGTCTTCGTGCACATGCCATACCTTCCCAACCTCGCGTCGCCCAAGCCAGAGGTCTATGAGAAGTCGAAGACGGCGATGATAGAGGCGCTGCGCAGGTGCAACATGCTTGGCGCAAGGTACCTGATAGTCCATCTTGGAAGCCACCTTGGCACGGGAGCCGAGGCGGGAAGGGAGAGGGTCGCCGCCGCTGTAAACGAGATGGAGAGGCACGCCGGCGAAGTGACCATACTGATGGAGAACGAGGCCGGGCAGCGCAACAGCGTGGGCAGCCGGCTTGACGAGCTTGTCGAGATATACGACCGCGTGGACCATGACAGGATAGGCTTCTGCCTCGACACGTGCCACGTCTTTGCGGCGGGCTACGACATAGGAAAGAGGGAGGTCGCGCGCGAGGTCATCGAGACGCTGGACGTTGACAGGATAGGCTGCATCCACCTGAACGACGCGAAGCATCCTCTCGGATCGGGGCTGGACAGGCACGCTGACATAGGCTTCGGCCACATAGGCAGGAGCGGCTTCGAGAACTTCTTCAGCGTGGACGGCGTAAGGGGGAAGCCGATGATAATGGAGACGCCGCTTGTCGAGACTCCCAGGGACGCTAAGGGCGAGCTAGGACTTGTAAGGAAGCTGCTTGAGGCTTAGGTCCTGCCTTGCGAACGTGAAGACGGTCTGGTGGATGAGAAACCTCAGTTCTTCCTTGTTCTGCTTCTCGCCTATCTTGACGTAGCCGCGCATGAGCTCCGCAAACCCGGATATCACGTGTCGCTCCGCCGCAACCGACGGCTTGGCCTTGCCCTCGAGCAGCTCCCACGCGAGCTCCGTCTCCTTCAGCAGCAGTCCCGAGTACAGTATGACCGAAATCCTGGTCCCTTCCAGCTGAACGCCGATATCGTACGCGCTGTTGAAGAGCGTGGCGGTGAAGAGCACGTCGAAGCTGCTATCCTCGTCCTGCTCTGCGTCGAAGTCCGCCCGCAGCTCTATGCGGTCCGGCCTCAGAAGCGCCTCGATGTGAGGACTGACGAACAGGGCCTGCCTCCTTCCATAGTCGCGAAGGTCAGAGACCGTTTCGGCGGAATAAGGAACGGCATAGCCTGCGGCCCCGCGAGCCATGTCCATCCATTCCACCACCTTCGGGGAGAGCAGATAGTGCTCCTTGCGCATCTCGTCATCAAGCCTGAGTACGTTGGTGCGCCGCCGCTTCATTCCACCATCAAACGTGTCCACCGCTCTTGACCAGTATGCTCAGCTCGGACCTGTATGCGCTGGAACTGGCGAGCAGCGTGCCCGTCTCGAACTTCTCGTGCTTGAGCACGTATCCTGATATTGCAGCAAGCGTCCTAGGGTCCCACTGCCACAGGTTAGAGACATAGATTATGTTGGGGGCATCGCCAGCGGGCACACGCACCAGATAGTCGAGCATGTCGGCATCGAAGGCGTTTATCACGGGCATCTCCTCAGGCTGCATGATGCTGGACACGAGGCAGTATCTCGCCGATCTGTCTAGCACCGTCTCGCGAATATCGCCGTTTCTGTCCTTTGCCCTCGTCACGGCGGCGCCGTCGGTGTCTACGCAGACCTCGCCCACCTGCCTCCCGGTCCAGGTATCGACCACCTCGGCGGCATCTCCGGAAAGCATCGGGCCTACAAAGCTCCCGTGTTCGGCGTGCATGCGCCTTCTCTGGCGCGAGCCTCTCTCCCTAAAGTGCAGATCTCCGAATCCGCAGGCGAACAGGCCTCTCTCATTAGCGTATATCTCGTTTGGCGATTCGCTATTGGAGCGCACAACACCTCCCTTCCTCTTTGGCATGAAGGCTGTGCCGCTTGCTCTCATCTCGTTCTCCATCTCAGCAAGCAGACGGAGGTTCATCACCTGCGCCTCGTTTACGTCCATGCCTGCAACGCTCTCAAGTCTCTTGCCAGACAGCGCCAGCGAGACAGTCATTCTCAGGAACTGGTCTCCGCCGCCTATTATTCCTGCGAACCTCAGGCTTTCGACCGAGGACCTCTCCACGGCACTGTTCAGAAGCGAGAGGCTTGCATTGATTGGCTCATTGCTCATGCTGAAGCCCAGGTCGGCCTCATCGCCATCATTCATCCAGGCGGCAACGGGTCGACTTGCGCGGATGAACCTAGAGCCGCCGTATATCAGCTTGAAGCCCGAAGCCGTCTGCTTCTCCAACCCGTGCCTTTCCAGAAATTCCAGCCCGAATGCTTCCCTGCGCAGCATACGCAACCCATCGTTTGCGCTGCGGCAGATTGAATCGTGCTGAATGCGCTTCTGGTTCTCCCCTTCCATTGAAGCATCTTCAAATCTGGCTAGGTTTCCTGCCTTTAAATATATTCTTTCAGGACTGTTCCGTGCTTACCGGAGCCTCCATTGGCAGCCTCTTGGTCTCCCTGAGCTCCTCCTGCACGCCGAGCAGTATCGTTGACTTCGCGTCCTCGAGCGAGGCGTAGTCCACCTTGTCGTTCTGGAACTTGAACGGGCCCACGACAATTGCACAGACGTCGTGTTCGGAGAGCTCAACCGGCTCGTCCCTCAGGTCCTTGACCACCAGCCCGTGCCTGTTCACCCTGTCAGAGTAGTAGTTCAATGCGAGTTCGAAGTCGTCGCGCGGGTAGACCATTGCCGCGAAGAAGGCTATTCTGCCATCAGCAGGGCTGTCCTCGCTGAGCATCAGCACCTTCTTCGGTTTCTCCAGGAGTGCTGTGTGCATGCTCACGGTATCGGCTACAAACCTGCCGAAGAGCATGGCGTCACCCAGGAAGTTATCGGCCCTCTTCAGGAACCGGAGCCCAGCGTCGCTGAGCCTGTCTGCTACCTGGTCGGGCTTTATGCTGGCGAATACGCTTATGCCGCTCTCGCGGAGCAGCCTCTGGTTCGCCATCCCCAGCCTGCTCCCGTCGATATGCTTAGAACCCTCCATGCTTGCTCGGATAGGAGTTTGTCAGGCCTGTTTTTAAGGATTGGCGTTATCTGCTCAGGGAGGTGAGGTTCTCGCCGGCTGTGTTGTTCACGTGCACGAGTGGGGGCACCGATGTCATGTTGTAGTACACCTGTATGTGCGCGGTCTGCAGCGGAGTGGCCTGGCTGCCCGGATGGTATGCGACCCAGAGTATGCCGTTGAACGGCGCAGAGGCGTTGCTTATCCCGTAGCACGGCAGGTCCCGCGCGCGTATGGGCGAGCCGGCGGTTATAGATGTTCCAGGAAGCCCCTGACTAAAGGTTCCGTTCGCCTGCAGGTAGTAGAACTGGTACTGTGATGGCGTCTCGAATCCGAAGCCGTTAGTGCAGGCGATGTCGAGGTTGTAGAGCGTGTCGTTGGTGTCGTTGGAGTAGAGGGTAAATGAGAGGTTCGCGGGCGCGGAGAGCACGGGAGCACCGCAGTTGAATGGCTGGTCGCGCTCTATGGTGGAGCAGCCCGAGTACTTTACTATTGTGGTCGTGAGCGTGCTGGTGGAGGACGTGGTGGCTATCGTGCTAGTGGTGTTGAGCGAGGTGGTCGTAGTGCTCGCCGGCGCTATCTGCGCGGCTCCGTTTATGCCGAAGAAAACAAGTGCGCTGACTACCGCTATGATCGCTATCGCGAGCACGTAGACGTTCTGCTCCATCCTGCGCCCCTGGCCCCTCTTCATGTTGAGGACTATGTACAAGGAGAGGAGCGTAAAGACCAGGTTGAAGGCGAGCTCTGCGATGCTGACGGTTCTGGTGAGCGCGAAGATTACGGAGAGGACGACATAGCCGGCCGCGAAGGCGAGCTGCTCGTCGACGAGCGGGGCCACAAGGCCGACGACCACAATCACAAGCGCCAGGCTCGACAGCGAGGCTATGCCTGTGAGCGCGGCAATACCGGTTCCCTGGAGCAGCTCCAGCAGCTGGCTGAGAAACGCGACGAACAGTCCGGCGGCGAACTCCTTGTATATCTCCTGCATTCCGTGCTTCATCCTGCTTGGTGTTTTCATGTAGTGCGTCGCCTGTTACGGTGTTTGTATGATGTGTGCTAATAAAAAGGTTATAGTACTGGGAAAAGTGAAGAGGGAGTTGCGTTTGTGCAGGCGTTTTGGCCTGTTGAGATGGCAGTGGAAGAGGAGGTGGCTCTTCAATGCTATGAGGCTCGATCCCGCAAGGAACCTGAACTCGCACATGATGATAACCGGAGAGAGCGGTGCGGGGAAGAGCAGCGTGTGCAAGCAGATACTTGTGCAGCTGGCGAACGCGGGAGCCAACTTCGTTGTGCTGGACCCCCATGCGGAGTACGTTGAGCACGCGAAGGAGATGCGTGCAGCTATGTACGATGCGAGCATGCACGCCATAAATCCCTTCGACCTGGACGGCCTAACGGAGAGAGAGCGCACCGCGGAGATAACGGCCATGCTGAGAAGAATCCTACGCCTGGGAGAGGTGCAGGCATCCACGCTGCACCGCTGCATAAGCTACACGTACTGGATAAGCAAAGTCAGGGACGCGGGGCCGAGCATGCACAGCCTGCTCTACACGATAAAGGTATTCAAGCGCAGGGCGAGGAGCAAGCCGGAGGTGAACCTGCTCGACGCCCTTGAGAAGCGCCTGCTTGTCATAGCCGGCGAGAGCTTCCGCAGGAACGTGTCGATGGGGAGCGTGATGCATGGCAGAAGCATCTTCGCGCTGCAGGGGCTGCACAGCGCCGAGGCCCAGGCGATATATATGGAGTCGATGCTTCGAAAAATATACACGAACATTCTGCAAGAAGGTTCGCGAAGAAAGGGGAGGTTCTACATAGTCATAGACGAGGCCGAGAAGCTGCAGGACAGCCCGGTAGTCGGTAGGCTCGTGGCGGAGGGCAGGAAGTACGGGATAGGCATGATAGCGATATCGCAGAGGGCGAAGGCGCTGGACAAGGAGATACGCAGCAACGCGGCTACGATGATCGCGTTCGCACAGAGGGAGCCCGAGGAGCAGAACTACGTGGCGAACATGATCGCTGCGGGAACCGAGTACAACAGGTTCATCGAGGTAAGAAAGGCGCTGAGGGAACTGCCGAGAGGCTCCGCAATGGTGCAGGAGTCAAGAGGCAGGGGCCCGAGGATAGTGAGGTGCGGGCGTTTTGAGGCGAAGAAGAGGGACCCGGGCCACAGGATAATCGAGATGGCGAGAGGGGTGGTGAGCAAGCAGGAATTGGTTGAGAGGTTGGGAAAAGAGGGTTTTA
The DNA here is from genome assembly GCA_021818925.1 of Microcaldota archaeon. Taxonomy (GTDB): domain Archaea; phylum Micrarchaeota; class Micrarchaeia; order Micrarchaeales; family CABMGC01; genus JAJYVH01. The sequence continues at coordinate 470,255 of JAKASU010000001.1, forward strand.
CTCCGGAGGAAACGATTGGCAGCGTGGCTGAACTGATAAGGGCGGGCACGCTGAATTATCACGTGGTTACTGAGTCGCATTACGAGGGGACTTGGTATATAGCGATGCCGAGGAACAGCGCAGAACACGACATAATGGTCAATCTGATAAGCAGGTACCTGACTGAAAACGGGATAAGGAACGAGGTATACAACAACGCTTATGGGCCGGATGTGATTGCGTACAAGGACGGGAAGAGGTTCGCGGTGGAGTACGAGACCGGGAAGAAAAAGGCACGCGACACGCTCATCATGCTGGGAAAGAGGCAGGAACGCTACTACAAAACCATTCTCATAGGAAATAATGAGGTGAGTGTCATGCGTGCGGGGCGGGGCTCTGCCGCTCCGCCACTTGGCTCTACTATAAGTATTAGAACAACCAATGCTTACAGCAGGCGAACCGATGACAATGGAAAAAAGCCCGGGGATCTTCGTTCTTCTCATGAAGAACACGAACAGGATGGAGCTGGACAAGGACATAATGCATAAGATGGGCCTGAGCAAGATAGGCTACATGCTCGACAAGGACTACCTGATGACAAGGAGGGAGGACCTAAGGGGAGCGATAAGGGAGCTGAAAAGATGGCACCTGCTCTGAGCGGCGGCGCCATGCGACAGAATATTAACCATTTGCTTGGAAATAGTATTGAATAGGTAGTCTGTATGAAAGGAAAAGTGAAGATGTTCAATGCCGCGCGCGGCTTTGGATTCATAACTGGAGACGACGGAAAGGACGTGTACGTACACACCTCGGCGATAGCGGGAGGAGCGGCACTGGCCGTGGGAGACGAGGTCGAGTACGAGGTAGAGGAAGGAGAGCGCGGGCCCAGAGCGAAGAACGTCAAGAAACTCTGAACCTGATGCGAACCGCACGACGGTTCAGTTCAGCAGCCACATCGATAGGTTAAGCAGCGTGGCGAACACGATCTATAGGAGATAGGGGGCGAGCGGGCACGCCGCCCTCCTATCTGCCCGGTATAATTTCCGAATAGCGAACACGACGGCCGCCAACAACTGCGCTGTGTTTATCGGCACGTACATAGTCCGGCCGGTGGGGCGAACCCGGATTGACAGGCACCGCATACCACGTGCCTGTGCTGCCTATGTGATCAACTATTGCAAGTGCTACTGCAAATCCCAAAATCTTTATCGCGTCATGTGCCGTAGCCTATGAACTTCAGCAGCAGATCCTTCACCTCGTTTGCGTGGGTGTAGTGGGCGACGTGACCGGCGCCCTGGACTATCTCCAGCGCGCTTCCCTTTATGTGGTCTCCCCAGATTTCAGCGTATTTAACGTCTATCATATTGTCCTCGCTGCCCCAGATGATCAGCGTGGGTTTGACTATGGCGCTTAGGCTCTCGGCTGTGAGCAGCGAGTCCTCGTGCACCGAGTCTGCGGTGCTCCTCAACACGTATTCGCGCGGGTTGTAGATAAGCGCCTCTTTGATAAGGGATTCTTTGTACTTCTCGACCCCGTGTTTCTTTATTATCGGCTCGTATATCTCCTTCAGGCCGGCTGCGTCCTCGAGTATGAGCCCGCTACCCTTGAAGCCGCCTTGCGCTATGCTCGCGGCGATCCAACCGCCGTAGCTGTGGCCGAAGAGGTAGCTCTCCTGCAGCCCTTCCTCCTCGATGAACTCCTTCACCAGCTTTGCGTGGAGCGCCACGCTGTACTCAATGTGCGGCGCGTCGGACATGCCGTGGCCCAGCAGGTCGATGAGGCAGACGTCTAGACCGTCTGGAAGCTCGCCGACGAGCCTTTCGAATGACATGGTGCTCGCTCCGAAGCCGTGCAAAAAGACAATCTTCTTGCCGCCGGCGCGGTGGCGTTTGCAGTGAAGCCTGCCGGAACTGGTTTGCACATACGCATCTTCCATCTCATCATACTGCATGCTCTATCGCCTCCTTTCTTCCTTCTTTTCTCTCATTCCGCTGGGCCACGCGCTTGCTATCGCAGCTATGAGCGCCATAAATGCGCCTGCATATAGCACTATCTGCATGCCGTCGATGAACGGCTTTGAGATGAGGTTTGGGAAGAACTCCGTGCCAAGCAGTGTGTTTGAGTTGACTACAGGCAGGGACACAAGCACGTTAGCTGGAATAATCGTCTTCATGGGGTTGTATCCGAGAAAAGCGGCGAAGAGCGCGACCGTGGGAGGTAGCTGCGATACGCGCATCGCAACGGAGGGAGAGACGTTCTGCGATACCAATCCGTTGTATAGCGCGGAAGGCAGCGCCACTGATATTCCCGCTATCAGCAGGCTGAAGAACAAGACTAGGCTGAACATGAACGCCACGTTGACGAGCGTGGCTCTCATGCCTGACGATACGCCCCTGTACTCCGGCGGTACGCTGCTCATGGTCCACGCCGTGTTAGGAGAGTTGAACATCCCCTGGCCTGCGCCCATCACAAGTATGATGATTGCAAACGGCAAGTAGCTGAAATCTGCCGGCAGAGTAGCCAGGACCGCGAAGCCTACCGCATTTATAAGCATTCCCGCTGTCATGAACGGTTTTGGACCGTAGCGGTCTGAGAGGTAGCCGGAGAGGGGGCTTGCGGCAAGGAAGCCTATTATAAGCGGGGCCATCAAGATGGCGGCCTGCAGTGGCGTGTTCTCGAAGCTAACGCCGTGCAGCGGCAGCCAGACTCCCTGCAGCCATATGACGAGCATGAACTGCAGCCCTCCTCTTGACATAGCAGAAAGGAAGAGGCTAAGGCTGCCACCCGCAAACGCGCGTATCCTGAAGAGCGCGAGCTTGAACATCGGAGCTACTGTCCTCATCTCGATGAACACGAACGCCAGGAGGAGCAGCAGACCCGCCGCTATTCCAGCCTCGACGAAGGGATTGCCCCATCCCGTGGTACTGGCGCCGTACGGGAGCAGGCCGTAGGTGATGGCGATTAGAAGCAGCGTTATGGACAACGCGAATGTCGCGTTGCCAAGTATATCGAACTTCTGGTCCTTCTGCACGCTGGCTATTTCGTGCAGCGCCACGTACGCCCATACAGCACCGATCACGCCCACGGGCACGCTTATCATGAAGATGAGGTGCCAGTCTATTGCGGCTAGGAAGCCGCCTACGAGCAGGCCTATCAGGCTGCCGCCTATGAAGGCGATGGAGTTGATGCCCATCGCCTTTCCCCTCTCGTTTGCAGGGAAGGCGTCGGTCAGGATGGCAACGCTGTTAGCGAACAAGAACGCGCCGCCGAGCCCTTGCACCAGCCTCAGCAGGGTTATCGTCAGCACTCCGGTGTCCCCGGCTATCAGGTACGAGGAGATGTATATCAGCGTAGATGCTATCGCGAAGATGGCGAAGCCAAGATTGTATAGCTTAACCCTGCCGAACATGTCCGACAGTCTGCCGATAGTGACCACGACCACCGAGGACATTATTGTGTAACCAAGGAGAAGCCACAATAAGAGATCGATGTTGCCCGTAACAAGAGGATTCACGCCGAGGCCGTTGAAGATTGCAGGCAGTGAGATGATCAGTATTGAGCCGTCAATCGACGCCATCAGCGCTCCGAGCGTCGTGTTGGAGAGCGCGATCCACTTGTAGTGCGCGCCGAACTTCTGCTCACGCTTAATCTCATTTGTATCGTACTCTTCTTTCGCCCCTTTCCTGTATTCGGTCATGCTATCCTTTGAGAACTAGCTGGGTTTTAACTTGTAAGTAAACAGACTTATTCTTTTACTTTCTCGCCTTTTGACGAGCCGTTGAACTTCGACTGAATAAAGCCTCGTCAATACCGCCTCCAAAATGGAAGAACCTGCAACCTTAAGGAGCGACTCTCGGTTTCGTAGCTTCTTTATGATGGAGCAGGCAGAAATCGTGGCCAAGTTCGCCAGAATTGACGAGAACGACAGGCAGAGTCGTATAGGCCGAAGCTCACTTGCCATCCGCCGACTATCTCAGACTCCCGGGGTTTGAGAAAAGCCTTGGATGGCATTTTTCTCGGTTCGCCGAGGCTGGCTGGGTTCTCTTTTCACAGCTTCTCGTCAGCCTTTCGTCTTCAGCCATTCCTCTCGTCCGCCAAGTATGCACGTTCAGTGCCCAGTACTAGACAACTGTTTAAGTGTGGAACTGATACTGCAAGAATCAGCGCTCGTTTTTCAATATCCGTTCCATGTCTTTATAGCAATCTTCGCACTCCCAGTATTCGATAGGCACGGATTCTGATTTTGCGAAGTCTGGTTGCTCAAGCTTGAGGATTGATGCTGCCGCCTCGTAGTTAACGTTGAACTTGCCGAAGAAGCTCCAACTTTTGTCCGCGATCTTTTCGCCCTTTCCGACCGCCACCTCTCCCTCTTTTCCGCATATAGCGCAAGCAACCTTGTGCGTCGCCTTCTTTCCCAAACTACCACTCCTGCCCGCTCTGATTGTGACTCTGCGCCTTTTTATTTATTTCTTTTAAAGTCGAACTCCAGTATCTTGTCTGGCAGCATGAAGAATCTTGATTTTTTGAGCCTTATCGCCGATTCGTCCTTGTACAAGTGCTTGGAGTGAGCGTTCAACAGCGAGAGGAGCTCCTCCTCATCGCGTAGTTCTTTGAAACCCTCGCAAGAATGCGCAGCAAAATAGTTGTATGCCTCAAGGCTGAAAGCGAACTCGTTCTCTTTTTTGGTACTCTCGGACATGATCCAGTCCGGATTGTGCTGCTCCGTAGCTATCCTGACAGCCCACTCCCTGAACTGTCGCATTGCTACAAGGAAGTCGTCATCTACTTCCCCGCGGACCACCATTTCCTCATGCCATGCACAGATATTAGAATGGAAAGGAATAAACACCGTGGCTGTGGTCACGTCTACATTAGTAAATGCGCCATATTTTGTGCTATCCTCCCAGCAGCGATTTGAACATAAGGACGAGATGGCTCTCCTCTCTGAGCCTTCTCAGCGAGTAGTCTATCCATCTTGTTCCAAATGGCACGTATATCGCGACGCTGTTGCCCTGCTCGGCCAGCTCGGCCGCATACCCGTTCCTTATGCCATTGAGCATCGCGTATGTGACCTTCCTCCTGTGAGACCTGTTGAGGAGCATCGCCTCTTTTATCAGCGAGCTGTCGTGCGTCGCTATTGTGAACTCCTTCAGGTGAGAGAACGCATCGTGCATCAGTGATCTGTAGTTTGCTGTTGTATCTTTCCGGGTCACGAAGGCTATCTTGCCGCTCTCGCTGTACGCGCCCTTTACTATCCTGACAACCGCCTTCCTCTTCGCAAGCCTTTCTAGGTTCTTCCCGCTCCTCCTGAGGTATGCCTGCACCGTTATGCCAACGCCCCCTCTCGCCACCTGCCCCTCGTATATCGATATCGCGTCATCGATCGTGTCCTGCGTCTCCGCGTCGAGCCAGACGAAGACTCCTCTCTTCCTCGCCTCGACGACTATCCTGCTGTAGTTCTTCCTTGCCATCGCTCTGCTGACCCGCAGGCCAAGGGCAGTAAGCTTCAGCGAGACGCTCGCCCGCAGCTTCGCCTTCTTTATCTCCTTGATCAGGCGAATGTTCGTGGAAACTGCGTCAGCTATGTCGTGCTTGTCCGTAAGGTCCTCGCCTATGTGGTTGATTATGGCGCTCATTCCCAGGGCGTTGAGCTGCCTGGTTCTTCTCAGCGCGTCTTCTATCCTCGCCCCGGCTATCCACTTGCCTGCGAATATGCGCTCGGCGACGTTTCCTATGCCCACGAAGTTAGTTGGGCATAGAAAGATATGAAGTTTGGGGTAGGAAAGCATTGGAAAATGTTTACCAAAAAAGCCATAATCAGAACCAAGTTCGCCCTTGGGAACTTAGGTTATCTTCATTCCCATTTTACTACGACGTAGTTTGTTTTTATGTCTAGGTTCCTAAGCGGAAGCACGCCTTTCAGCACCTTTGTTATCCTTGCGTGCTTGATCTCGATCTTATCCTTTTCGTATATTCGCTTGTGCTTGTTCACTGCCCTTTGGAGAGCTTCAACTTTATCGTTGAATATGCCGAGTATGAAGTTGCCGTAGCTGCCAGTGAGTGGGGCGGACAGCTGAAAGGTATCGAGCAACGGCAGCTCTTTATCAGCGTTGATGAGCACAGCCCTGTCCTGCATAGCACGCTCCTCGTAATTAGGGGTTATATAGTTCCAGAACTCGAAAAAGATGAGGATGTATCTCTGTGGCGGCTTCTGCACAGCGATGGTGAATCTTTTTATTATGCCAGACTTCTTCAGCTTGAAGACTTTGTACCTTACCGTATCTTCGTTAATGTTGAGCTGCCTGCCAAGCTCGCTGTAGCTCGTCCTCGAGTTCTTGTTGAGCAAACGGAGGAGCTCGCGGTCGCTACTGTCGATCTTCATCTCCTTCCTTATATCATACACAAAGTTGTCGTTCAGTGGGATGTAGCCAAAATTCAGGAACGAGATATCAGAGGGCTTCATATTGGGTGTGTATGGTGAGAGCATCTCGGCAAGGTGCGTCTCCCAAACGATGTAATCTATGGGGTTGCTCGCAGTTGCAATAACTACAAGGTCGAAATCACCTTCCGTAAGGTAGACGTCGTGTACGTACTTCTCCTCTTTGGTGAACAGGTCCTCGAGCACTCCGGGCTGGGGCTTTTTAGGTAGTTTTATGGCAATCACGTGCCTGTCTAGCGCGCCTAGGGTGTTAAGGTCAATCTCCAAGGTGAACCTTATGTCGAGCTCTTTGCTCAACGCATCCAGAAGCTTCCCTGCCGTGACACGCGAGCATTTCGCTACCTTCGCGATGCGTGTTACCGAGGCACGGGAGTCGTTACTCAGTTCCCTGAGCATCAGCTTCTCGCGTACGCCTAAGTTCATACGCTACTATATCAGCTAAGATATATATGCTTTACACTATACGAAAAAATTGTAAATAAAATTGAGTTTATGGAAAGTATTAAATCCTTAAGAAAGACATTGCTTATCGGTGTGATGGAAACAAAACGCAAGGGATTCCTTGTGCTGGCCGTCCTCGTTCTCGAGTCGGTCTTCGTGCCAATAGCACTAGATGTAGGGGGATTGCAGATAGGCGTAGCACCGCTTCTGCTCTACTCGCTCCTGATTGCAACAGGCATAGGAGCGCTTGCCTCCTACTTTGACGACCATGGCAAGGGCTTTTTTGAGCTCTTCTCCAGAAAGATGTTTTTACCGATGCTAGCCGCAGGGCTGCTCGGATACGCAGCCACAATGCTGCTGCAGGGACTCGGCACCGTAGGCACTAATCCAAGCGTCAGCGCAGTAGTGTGGAGGAGCTGGGTGATAATGCTAGCTATACTGACTCCTGTGATGCTGAAACAGCGGGTAACGCGGAAGGAATATTTGGGAATAGGTCTGGGAATGCTGAGCGTATATCTTGTAATGACTGGAGGCACCCTAGTCAGCATAAACACTCAGGAACTGCCTTTCATTGCTATGCTTCTCCTCTCGGGGTTCGCCATGACTGTATCTACACTCTTGATGAAGAGGTACAGCGCTAGCACTACAGGTTTCAACCTGCTCGCCGTGGTTGCCTCTCTTGCCTTCATGGCGTTCTTCGTATTTGTATACCATCTGAACATAGCAGTCAGCTTTTCGAAATCTACAATACTGTCCATCCTATTGCTAGGCGTCATGGAAACTGGACTCGGCGCGATATTATATTACGAAGCCTTCAAGCGCCTAAATAACGCGTTTGTGGGGGGCTCTATGCTTTCTGTTCCTTTGCTTACGGTCTTTTTCTCTACGATACTGATAGGCACGTCGCTTGCTACTTACTATATAGTTGCCGCAGGGTTGCTCGCAGTGGCTATGTTCGTATTGAGGGATCTGCCGTCAAAGGCTCCGCAGCACATAACTTCATCTGACCTGCTTAGGGGGGTGTGGATGTTCGACATAACCAGTGCGTTCGTGGACAACAAGTCTGAGGAGATCAACACTTACATACGTGGCGACAACAGGGCACTTGGAATCAAGATCAATGAGAGGAAGGCTCAGTATGACGGTGACATAAGTTCGTATGAAGGTGAAAACTACATCATTTTCACCGATAAAAATCCACATCCCAAAGTAAGCCGGCAGGAAATTGAGTTCATAAGGGGCATAATGGAGATTGAGAATGGCGAGACGGCGGTTATCGGCATTGGCAAGACTCCTCAGATAGAATCTGCGTTTGCGAAGATTTACGACGAGAATAACAGGAACTACTTTACGAAAACCGATAAATTTACCAATAAAATTTAGAATACGGAAATAATTATAAAGGAGTAGACGCATATTCTATACTCGTGGGCTTGGGGCCGGTTTAATGATGAGGTGGGCGATTCTTAATCACATACTCACTCTCCCTACTTTATCCTACCCTACTGCCGGTTCCTGCCCATCATATTGAGTGTTTTTATGAGAGTACCCTTCGCAAGAGCGTCTCGTGCCGAGGCTGCAAAGGCTGCGGACCAGGACAGGAATGAGCGCGAGAAGCTTGTAAGATGGATAAAGGAGCGGGACAACGTCTGGCGCGTTGTCTACGCTGAATAGGCTTCTGTTTTTGGTGGGGCAATGGGAAGGGTCGCTAGGAAGAACAATACCGAGACGAAAGGTCAATTCGCATTCTATCTGATAGAACCGAGAGACAACTCCGACGCGGACAGGTTCGCACGCAAACTCATCGCATCGAAGCATGTGAAAGAGGTTTACGTGACCGAGGGCGCGTGTGGCTTCATAGTCAAGGCGAAGGTTATGGGCAACGAGCGCAGCAACCCAATACCCACCAGCTTTCTTGGAAACCAGTGTAGAAAGGTAGTTCTTGCGATAAGCAGCTATTCGTACAGGAAGTAGCACAGTAAAACTTTCACGAATATATAAATAGACACCAGCGCATTTAGGAGAAGGCCGGGGGGATGCAATTGGATAGAAACGGCACAAAACCTGACGCACTGGTACTCTGCGGCGGATATGGGACTCGGCTTGAGCCGATTTCTGAGTTCGTGCCGAAAGCGCTGCTTCCAGTGAGAGGCAAACCGATCATAAACCATATCATAGGAGACACATATGGTCTGGTGGACAGAATAATAGTGTCTACAAACGTGAAATTCGCAGACCAGTTCGCCTACTGGGTGAAAAACAAGGAACTGGAGCCCATGCGGGAAAAACTTAGTTTTGTAATAGACCCATCTACAAAAGAAAAGGAGAAGCTAGGCGTGGTGAGAGGTACAGCTTATGCGATAGAGAAAGCACGGTTGGACAAGGGCATCATCATATTCTCCAGTGACGTATTCCGTGAGTTTAGCATAAAGGCGTTTATCACGCAGTTCAGCGAGACACCGAAGCCAGCCATATTGCTCAGAGATCTTACAGAATATGGCATACTGGCAGGCTCACACGTCTCATGGGACGCATTTGTCGAACTCAACGCTAAATTGGAGGAAGTGAGAAGACGCACACTTACCTGTGGTGTCATTGCATGTCCACCAGGCATCGCATCGAAGATTTCGGACTATTCAAGAGTTGGTGGCAATCCTGACTCTCTGAGCGCCTTTGTGAGGTGGTTGGGCAAGGACGGTAATTTAGAGCTAGTAACTTCGACAGGCATAAGCTACGACATAGGCACCATAGAAGCATATAGGATGTTGGTCAGGGAGAAAAGGGATTCTGATGTGTCTGAAAAGGAGGTGGGAGTAAGTGGACCACAAGAACGTGACGTTGCTTGCCCAGCGGACATTGAGGGCGTTACACATGCCAATTGAGGATAAACTTGCTGACGCTCTGAGCGAATTGAACCTCATTCCATATCTTACAAGCGACAACAAGCAGGATGATGGAGAAAAACTAGGAGACGTACTATATAGAAGTCTATCATACGAGCAGGTTCAGAGTGACAACTCTAAATGGTGGATCACGGACAGCATAGACAGCGACTTCCAGTATTACATACAATTGATTAACGCGGGTTATCTCGGCGATTTCCTGCGCAGGTTACGCAACCAAAAACTCTCTGTGGAAGACATATACGAATGCAGAAGCATAATGTTCCGTAGCCTTCTCGGAAAGTACACGCACTCTGGTCTAAGGAGGTACATTAACACGCGCGGTAGGGATATTGCCGTCCACAGAGATGAGATTGGAAAAAACCTTAATACTCTGGTAGAAATGTTCAACCGCAGAGCAGAAACTGGAGAAGAGGCACTTGTTAATGCCGTGACCTTGCTCATGGATTTTGCCAAAGTGCACCCTTTTGAAGAGGGTGTCAGCAGACTAAGCCGCACATTTGCCAACACTTACCTCTACATGCACAACATAAGACCGCTGAGAATGAGTGATGAGAGGGATAGAACCTACCGCTACCTGACAATACACAGTCTTGGTGACTACCTGGGTGGCTTTGTTGGTGCTGTAGCCTACGCAATCATGTCCAAAGAAGAGGTTGATGCATTCTGCAACGGATTAGCAGATGTGCGGACAACCAACCTTCACTCTATCGAAATAAAAGACACTATACTCTGGCTTGCGGGCCATAAAGTGGATTACGTTAAAGACGTTGCATTGTTATCAAAAGCGGGATTTGAATCCAAGGACGCATCATTGGAAAAGGCAGCGCTTTGGCTCAGCTGGCTGACGAAGACGATAGACCGAAAGCTTATTGAGAAGGCGCTCAATGGAGATGATGACACTGTAAGAGCACTGGCGATAATCGTTGCGGCTGACCTTGACATCGAGACATATGGGAAAAAATTAAAAGAACTGGCAAGGGGAGATACATCCGAAAGCAGGATTGCCGCGCTCATTGTGCTTAACGAGCATGGATTGCTAAGTAAAGATTTTGTGGCTGAAGAGCTGCGCAGCGAGAAGGACGAAAGGTTTCTCACGATACTTTGCATGCAACTCAAATACTCACCAAACCAAAAGGAGTTTCTGGACATACTTAAGGAGCTGACCGACAGTCAATATGCAGGCGTTAGGGTCGGTGCATATTATGCACTCGCTACTCATTTCTCAGAAACAGAAATGTTGAAGGCGCTATGCAAGACTGAAGGTCTGCAAGACGAAGTGAGAAAAGTTATTGTCGAAGAAGCTGTTGCACGTAAGGAAGAGTACGGCGTAGCCGTGGCCCTTTCAGAGAGCATGCTCAAAGATCAGCTCACACGACGCATAATGCTAGGGGAGCTTACAAAAAAAGCCACCATAAATGCAGCGTATTTAGACTCGCTGGAATGGATAGCTACATCGGAGTCGTATGAACCGTTAGAGAGAGCCTACGCCGCGTATCTCGTTGGTAGAGAAAAAGGATTCGCCCATCTATCCGAAGCGCTTGGCATGAAGATCGAGAAAGAAACACCATTCATAATCAGTCTCGCCCTAGCCAGCGTTCATGAGGAAGAAAAGAGAGCAAAGAATCCGTTCAAATCTGAATTGCGAATTGTGCGAAACTACAGACAGAACCTTGAGTTTGCACTAAAGCTTCATAAGGAAGGCATCGCGATGGAACTTTCGAATCAAAACGATGCATACCGCAATCTGGAATTCAAGGCAGTTTTTGATTTCGTTTCTGTAAATATGCAGGGAAAGGTGAAGAATTAGGACTGCACAGATGGTTATTAACCGTTGCAAGCAAAGGTGTTAAGGAGGGAGGTACGTGTCAAAGAAGCAACCAAACGTTGATTCAGAAGGGAAACGTTTCCAAGACCCTAGCGAGGCGCCTTCCAAAATACCGAAGAATGCGGAACTGGCATTCAAAGGCGTAATATGGGACATCTACCACTGGAAGGAGAAGATGTTCGATGGTAGTGAAGAGGTATTCGAGGGGCTTAAGAAGAGAGGCAGCGTCAAGATAGTAGCCTTAGCGGGGAGCAAAGTCATTATGACCAAAGAGCAACAGCCAGGAAGCGAGATATACTATTCTTTGCTCGGTGGTGCCATGAACGATGGCGAACGGCCACTGGACTGCGCAAAGCGCGAGCTGCTAGAGGAAGCAGGAATGGTATCAGATCAGTGGGAGTTGCTACAGATCATCGACGTACTCAAGTATCCGCGTATAGATTTCTTTACGCATCTCTTTATTGCCAAGGACTGCAGGAAGACCATGAGGCAAAAACTGGACATAGGGGAAAAGATTGAGATAATCGAGACGTCATTCGATCAGTTCATTGAGAACATGCATCAATCAAGCGACAGAGCCGGAGGGGCCGGAGCGCTTTTGAATGACAAGGCACAGATTGATGCGCTTAGGGCCAGACTGGGCATCTGATCGTTACAGTTTGGGGATAAAATGAGTGAAACTAGTTTGCAAAATGTAATTCTCGTAGACGAGAACGACAGAGAGATAGGGCTTGAGGAGAAACTTGCTGTGCATCAGAATGGTGGCAAACTGCACCGCGCGATATCTATACTTGTATTCAATGATAGAGGCGATGCATTATTTCAGCAGAGAGCGATGAGCAAGTATCACGCTTCAGGAAAATGGACCAACACCTGTTGCAGCCATCCGCGATCTGGTGAGGGCATAGAAGACGCAATGCACAGGCGCCTGAGGGAAGAGCTTGGTTTCGACTGCGAGATGAAGGAAGTGTTCACAATCCTATACCGTGCGAATGTTGGCAATGGAATGACAGAGCACGAGTACTGCCATGTCTTCTTCGGTAGATACAATGGTGAGGTGACTCCGAACAAAGATGAGGTGATGGCCTATAAATGGGAGAAACTTGATGCGATAAGGAAAGAGATATTGATGCAGCCTGACAAGTTCACCCCGTGGATAAAGATAGGTATAGACAAGGCAATCTTATGTTATAACGCCGAACACAAGCAGGCGATGAAAGACAAAGTCAGAGCCTGATGTGATTAGGATCGTACTCCAATACTGGCACGTGTGCTTGGCGGTCCGTGTAGGCGGGTCGGCCTAGCGATAAGCAGATACTCTTACGTGAAATAGCCTGGTTTGGCCCCATTCCGCACACTTTAAAAAGCGGGTCCTGCTGGCGAATAGCGGAAGTGTGCCACTCTTTCTAGCACTGTTTATATTACTTTAAAGGAAATAATTTTCTGTTACTAAGGAGGGGGGTTGAGTGGAAGAGGTGCTGATGCAGAGTCCGACGAGCAAGGGGCTCGAGGACCGTTTTATCGAGTTCTACAACGCCTACTACATACAGGACATAAATAGCATGTTCCTCTCCTATCCGCAGAAGCGCGCCGTATACATAGACATTAAGATGCTTGAGAAGTTCGACAGCGAGCTCGCCAACGAGCTGATAAGCAATCCCGACGCGGTGATGCCGAGCGCGTCTTCCGCTCTGCTGAGGCTGAGCCCCAGCCCGGAGACGATGGAGAAGAGCGTCTATCCGAGATTCTATGGGCTTGGCGGCACTTCATCGCCGCTCATACAAGACGTGGGCTCAGACCACATAGGCAAGCTGCTCAGCCTCGACTCGCTCATAGTCAAGAAATCGGAGATAATACCCATGGTGCAGATCGGCGTGTACAAGTGCGCCCTCTGCGGCAACGTCACAAAGGTAGAGATAGAGCGCGACAACGTTCCTGATGTCTGCCCGCAGTGCAAGAGGCGCGCTCTCAGGCAGGTCAACGAGGAGAGCAAGTTCATCAATCTGCAGCGCATAGCCGTGCAGGACCCTCTGGAGAAGCTCAGGGGCAGCACGCCGACGTGGCAGCTCGAGATCTGGCTCGAGGACGACCTGGTGAACAGGCAGCAGCCCGGAGACCGCGTGGACATAACCGGCGTGCTCAGGATAAGGCCGCGCAGGAACGCGCACGGCAAGCAGGAGAAGGCGCAGTTCGCCATGTTCATCGATGCCGTTTCGATAATGGCTACGCAGAAGGAGTTCGCCGAGCTTGAGATAACGCAGGACGAGGAGAAAGAGATAAGGGAACTTGCAAAGGACCCTCACATCTTCGAGAAGATTGCGAAGAGCATCGCGCCTTCCATCTACGGCTACGATGAGATAAAGAAGGCGATGGCGCTGCAGCTCTTCGGAGGCACGCCCAACAAGAAGCTAGTGGACGGGAGCCTGGTAAGGAGCGACATGCACATACTGCTCATAGGCGACCCGGGAAGCGCCAAGACAAGGCTGCTGCAGGCGATAACGAGCATAGTGCCGAAGGGCATCTACGTGAGCGGGAAGTCTACTACATCAGCAGGGCTTACCGCAGCCGCGGAGAGGGACGAGTTCTCCGAGGGCGGATGGACCCTCAAGGCGGGGGCGCTGGTTCTCGGCTCAGGAGGAGAGGTCTCCATAGACGAGTTCGACAAGGTCAGCGACGACGACAAGTCTGCGTTGCTGGAGGCGATGGAGTCGCAGACAATAAGCATTGCAAAGGCGGGCATAGTTGCGAGGTTCAACGCCAAGGCATCGATACTGGCGGCTGCGAACCCGAAGTTCGGCAGGTTCGAGACCAACGTTCTCCCGGCTGAGCAGTTCGACATACCTCCCACGCTGCTCTCCAGGTTCGACCTCATCTTCCCGATCAAGGACCTCATAGACGAGACGCTGGACAGGAACATAGCACATCACATACTGGTGCAGCACGCAGCCGCTGGCGCGGCGATAGCCGAGATGAAGGAGTACGAGCAGGTGGAGGCGCCGCCGATAAAGGCGGAGACGCTGAGGAAGTACGTCGCCTATTCGAAGAGGAACTGCACGCCGAGGCTCGCTACAGAGGCGATAGAGCGCATACAGAACTTCTACCTCGAGCTCAGGAAGCTCGGAATGCGCTCGGGCACCACGCCGATGACCCCGAGGCAGATAGAGGGCATCGTCAGGCTCGCGGAGGCGAGCGCTAAGAGCAGGCTCTCCGACGTTGTGGAGATGCGCGACACGGAGATAGCGATAGGGCTCGTGAACTATATGCTGCAGACTCTTGCGGTGGAGAAGGGCGGTGCGGTCAACATAGACATACTTACCACAGGCTTCTCCAGGGAGAAGGTCGACAGGCTGAACCTGATCTCCGGCATAATAAAGAAGCTTGAGCAGGCCTCTCCGGAAAAGATGGCGAAGTACGAGCAGGTGATAGAGGAGGCGGAGAAATCGGGCATGGACAAGTCCACGGCTAAGAGGTACATAGACGACCTGAGCCGCACCGGGGACATATACACGCCGAAGCCTGGATTCTTGAAGACGGTAAGGCACGAAGCGGAATAGATCAAAACAATCAGATAAGCGACATTGGTTAGTTCTTGGGCGGATTCATGGAATCCGCCACGGCAATAAATCCGACCGCGAGGCGGCGCTGACCACTGCTATAGTTTAAATACTTTAACGAAGATAAGTTTCTGTCGGCGACCTGATGAAGATACTCGACCTGTTCGGCAAGAAAGACGCGGCTGCTGAGGTAGGCAGGAGCCTGCCCTACCAGATCTCATACGAGTTCATACCCTTCAGGCTCTACGCTAACAGGAAGGGATCGAGCATGCTTCTCATGAGGCTCAAGAACCTCACCACGGAGCCCGTCCTCAGCTCGCTAGTGGTGCAGGTGCCGAAGGGCCTGAGCCTTGACGAGACCGGGCTCTCGGGGGCAAAGGAGATGCGCGTCGGGACCCTTGCGCCAGGAGAGGAGAAGCAGGTTAAGGCGGACGTCTTCGGGGACATCGGCACTGACAAGGGCGAGTACACGCTTTCCATAACGGCATTCATACACTACCGCGACTACGGCCACGTGCTGAACGCGATGAAGAAGAAGACAGTGCTGGAAGTGGTGTAACGTTCGAGAAAGCGGGCAAGAGGAGCTGGTACTTCCGCGGTGTGGGCGTCGGGCTCGTAATCTCATGGGTCACAGGAGCCATTGCCTACTACGTCTCAGGCAACGCGGTGCTTCTGGAGATAGTTGAGTTGGAGTTCATAGTGAGCGTGGGGGCTTTCGTTGTGGCCTACGTGACGAGAAAGGGAAAGTAGCCGTGCATTTGCTGCAAAAACGGGCTTTTTGTGCTTTTCCGAGAGTAAAGGAAGTCACAGGAATTACATAACGGATTTAAATGTTATCAGTATAGAAAATATCGTGTTTCCAAGGCGAGAACATGGTAAAATACGTTATTGCTGAGCAACTTATCGGCAAGGAGGTCGTCACCACTGACGGCATAGATCTGGGAAGGTTCCTGGATGCGGAGCTGAACGAGGTCACCGGCAAGCTCACGAGCCTGATCGTTGAGCCTAATGCGGACAACGAGTTCGTGAAGAAGTTGGATGTGAAGGAGGGCAAGCTGAAAGTGCCATATGACAGCGTAATGGCTGTGAACGACTACATAGTCGTTGACAGGAAGAGCGTTTCATAGGCCGTTTTTCCTCGCTCATGAAGGGTTTAAATGTTTAGCATGAGCAATGCTTATCGAGAGTATGATAATTGGGGGAGGGGACGAAGCGGGACGCGGGGCGGTCATCGGCCCTCTCGTTGTAAGCGTAATAGCGGTGAGCAAGGGCAGGGAGAGGAAGCTCTCGGAGATCGGGGTGAGGGACTCCAAGCTGCTCACAAGGAGGAAGCGCGAGTTCCTGTTCGATGAGATAAAGGAGGTGTGCGAGGAGGTAAAGGCATACCCGATAAGCAACGAGGAGATAAACGTGGCGATGCGCAGCGGCGTGTCGCTTAATCAGCTTGAGGCGATACGCTTTGCGCAACTTGTTGACACACTTGAGAGCAACGTTCAGAAGATGTACATAGACTCGCCAGACGTGCGTGCTGAACGCTTCGGAATGCGCATGAAGCTATCGGCAAAGAAGCCGATGCTTGTCGTGGGCGCGGCGGCGGGAAAGAAGGATAAGGCGAACGGGAGCATGCGCGTCATATCGGAGCACAAGGCCGACGCGAGGTATCCCGCGGTATCGGCCGCGAGCATAGTGGCGAAGGTGCTAAGGGACAGGGAGATGGAGAGGATAGAGCGCGAGAGCGGTGTGGAGATAGGCTCCGGGTACCCGAGCGACAGGTACACGATAGAGGCGATTAAGACGAATCTTGCAAGCAAGAGGCTCAACCCGTACATACGCGAGTACTGGAAGACGTTGGCGAAGATAAAGCAGAGGAAGATCAAGGAGTTCGTAGGGTTTTCCTGAAGCTGCTTACAAGGATGTATATCTAGATTTCAAAATTTTTGAAATGGATTATTAAATTAATTGCGGAGAAATAGTTTCTGGCGAGTGGGTTCTGCTTGCTTTTTGTGATAAGAAAGGTGTAGGGAGTGGCTTCTACCGATGATAAGAGTTCTGTGAAGAGTGAAGAGGAGGAATTGAAGATAGAGGGCGGCACGGTAGGCATACCGAAGGAGACCCTTGACTTCTTCAAGGGCGATGAGATACGCGCACGCGTATTCTACGAGAAGTATGCGCTCAAGGACGAGAGGGGCACTGTGCTTGAGAAGCTGCCGAGCGAGATGTGGTCGAGGATAGCTCGCGAGCTTGCGAACGTCGAGGGAGACGACGCGAAGAGGAGCGAGTGGTACGAGAAGTTCACCTGGCTGCTTGAGAACTTCAGGTTCGTTCCTGGTGGAAGGATAATGTTCGGCGCGGGGGCAAAGAAGAAGGCCACGCTTCTGAACTGTTATGTCATCCCCGTTAGGGAGGACTCGCTAGAGGGCATATTCGACTGGTGCAAGGAGGCGGCGAGGACCTACAGCCTCGGAGGGGGGGTGGGCACAGACATAAGCGTGCTCAGGCCGCGCGGCGCAAGGGTGAACAACAGCGCCATCTTCTCGAGCGGCGCTGTGTCTTTCATGGAGATAATGAGCGAGACCACGCACACAATAGGGCAGAACGGGAGGCGCGGGGCGCTCATGATAACGATAAGCGTAGATCATCCGGACGTGATGGAGTTCATAAAGGTCAAGCAGAACCTGAAGAAGGTCAGGTACGCGAACATAAGCGTGCGCATAACCGACGAGTTCATGCGCGCAGTCGACGCTGATGCAGACTTCACCATGAGGTTCGACAGCCCCAGGACAGGAAAGGTGGAGAAGACGGTCAAGGCCAGGGCCGTATGGAACGAGCTGATTCAGACAGCCAGGGACTGGGCCGAGCCCGGACTCATATTCTGGGACACTGTGAAGAGGTACTCGCCGAGCGAGTACAACGGAATGGAGGTGATTACAACAAACCCGTGCAGCGAGCAGCCTCTTCAACCATACGGAGCCTGCGACCTCGGCAGCCTGAACCTCTCCGCCTTCGTGCTTGACGCGTTCACCGATAACGCGAGGATGGACTGGGCGAGCCTGGAGAAGGCGACGAGATACGCGATGCGCTTCCTTGACAACGTGCTCGACTACAACGCGGAGAAGCACCCGCTCAGGATGCAGGCCGACGCGGTGGGCAAGAGCAGGAGGACTGGACTTGGGGTCACGGGCCTGGGAGACATGCTCGCGAAGCTCAGGATAAAGTACGATACGGAGGAGTCGCTGGCGTTCGTCGAGAAGCTCTTCACGGCGATAGAGAACGCTGCATACGACGAAAGCACCGAGATAGCCAAGGAGAAGGGGCCGTTCCCGCTCTTCGACAGCGAGAAGCACATGTCCATGCCCTTCATACAGACCCTTAACGACGGGCTTAAGCAGAAGATCGCGGCGAACGGGCTCAGGAACGTGGCGCTGCTGACGATACCTCCGGTAGGTAGCGGATCTGTGCTAGCTGGCACATCGAGCGGCATAGAGCCGATATTCGCGTTCAGCTACACACGCAGGAGCGAGTCGCTAAGCAAGGAGTACTTCAAGGTCTACCATCCGCTCGTGCTGGACTACATGCAGGTCGCGGGACTCAAGGAAGACGCAAATCTCCCTGACTTCTTCGTGCCGGCCCATCACATAAAGGCTGAGTTCAGGGTCAGGCTGCAGGGCATAATCCAGAAGCACATAGACAGCGCAATCTCGTCGACGGTTAACCTGCCGGAGAACACGACAGTTGAGCAGGTCGGGAATATCTACATGATGGCGTGGAAGGCCGGATGCAAGGGCATAACGGTCTACAGGGAGGGATCACGCGAGGGCATACTCATAACCGACGAGGAGGAGAAGAAGAAGGAAGCTGCTAAGGCGAAGCCCGCGGCACAGGAGGAATGGAAGAGGCCTCAGGCTCTGATCGGAAGAACCGTGAAGCTGAAGATGCAGCAGACATCGCTCTACGTAACCGCCAACTTCGACGAGGAGAACAAGATAAGGGAGGTGTTTGTCAACATGGGACACACGGGAAGCCAGGAGAAGAGCTATACCGAGGCCATCGGCAGGCTCATCAGCAGGTACGTGCAGCTCAACGGCGACCTCAGTGACGTGATAACCAGCCTGAAGGGCATAAAGGCGAACGACTCCATAACCTGGGACCGCGGGCTCAAGCTCTACAGCGTGCCCGACGCAATCGCGAAGGCGCTGGAGATGGTGGTGAGCGCATCGAGCCTCAAGGCTGTGCCGCTCGGCGTCAAGGAAGGAGAGGATGGATCCGGCTACCAGCTTCGCGTGAGTGCGGACAAGGAGGGCAGCAGCATAAAGCCGGAGATGTGCCCAGAGTGCAGCGAGATGTCGCTCGTGCACGAGAGCGGGTGCTACACCTGCCAGAACTGCGGATACACCAAGTGCGCGTGACATGCATGACTGAGAGGCTTGCATCTGAAGCTGAGTTCGACAAGCAGGCAGCAAGACTTTTCCTTGGCTCTGATGGCAGGGCGAAGAGCGAGATTTCGCTGAAGGATTTTGAGGCTATGCGGTCGCGCTTCAAGAATATGCCGAACCTGAACGAAAGGCTCGTTGCCTATTGCTGCGGATCAGAGGCGGGAGTGGAGGTGCACGGGGTGCGAAAGGGAGCGGTGGAGATCTACCTGATAGACAGGTTCCACGGCAGGCTCTACCACATGCTTGCGGAACTGCTTCCCGAGAAGAGGGCTACGTGACCTTGGAGATCAGCCGGCCGACAACCGTGTGCGGGAAGCCGCTCGTCGTCTCGGTGTAGTTTATGGTCAGGTAGCCTGTGAACGTCGAGCCGGGGTTCTGGAACACGGTGCTGCTGCCCGCCCAGCACTGCACGTTGAACGTGTAGTTGGCACCTATCTGCATCTTTATCTGGTTGCTCGGAGGGTTGAGCGGATTGTACATGTGCGCAACTGTGTTGTTCGCGTTGCATCCGAAGGCGGTCAGGTTTATAGGGGTGAGAGTCGCCTGCAGCAGGTTTATCGAGGCGAGGCCGTTGCTTGCCATGAAGATACTGACGCAAGAGATGCCAGCGGGGAGTATGCACTGCGACGATATCACGTTGCTCGGGTTGAATACCCCCATCGAGAAGAGCACCACCAGCACCAGGGCTATGACGAGGAGCGCCCAGCTGTAGGTCATCAAGTACTCCATTGCTGACTGAAGTTTGAGCGGTCGCATGATACCTATGCTACTGATACCCTTTTAAGATTTTTATTTCAAGAGAATCTGATTGTATGTTGCTACCGATTCTCCTGCAGGACGCTTCGACATATGTTACGGCAGGCTCAGTCTACACCGAAAACACAATAGTCGTGCTCATCACTATGCTGATGATCCTCGCGCTGTCGGTGCAGATAGCCAGGAACTACTTCATGCGCATACTCAAGAAGTTTACGCTTAGGCTCGCTGCAGATATTTGGTGGCTCGTGTACATACTGCTCAGGGACGCCAGCATCTTCCTGGTTGTCTTTCTGGGGTTCCTGCTGTTCTGGCCTGCCATATACCAGGATTTCCCGGTGGCGGTCCCGTTCGAGCCCCTAGCGATAGATTTCTACGCGATGGCTCTTGTGCTCATGCTCGTTGTGGACACGGATGAGGTTCCTCTGTACAACAGCCTCATGACCATACTCGTGCTGATAGGCACTTTTATGTACATAACTGGAGTTGTGTTCGTTACTGAGAGTGCTACGGCGCTGCCGATACTGCCGCCCACCGTGTCGCTATCAGCCAGCAACATATGGGGTTTCTTCAACGCAAACTTCAACTCCATCAACAATCCGGCGCTTTCCATATATACCTTCTATGTTGCCTTCGGCATACTCTCGCTCTGCGGCCTCATCGCGGTGCTTTATTCTTTCAAGGGAGGCTTGCTGAACAGGCTTATAGAGCCGAAACCCAAACCGGCGGTGAAGGAGACGATAAACCCGCCGCAGCCGAAGTGAGCTGCGCATGCCTTTCAAGTACACGTTTGATGATAACAAGTGCATACAGTGCGGCATTTGCGGCGATGTCTGCCCCGTCAACGCCCTAGACTTCACAAGGCCGAGGCACAAGAATGTTGAAGACGCGAGAGGGCAACCGCCGTCAGCAGAGGACATGACCGAGTATCCGATACAGGTCGACAAGTGCATAGGCTGCATGATCTGCCCGACAGAGTGCCCGGTGTCGTGCATAGCGATCATCTCTGTGCCAAAGGAACCCCGATATCATGCCAAGCAGGGGCCGATGCTTACGGAGGAACCCACAAAGGACGAGTTCTCGCTCTCGAAGTACACGAAGGTTAGGCCGACAAAGGCGAAGGTCAGGGACCCTTGGGGAAACGAATGGCACTATATCCCACACACCGGACCCAGGGCCGCGAAGAAGCCCTCCGAGGTCTGGGAGAAGCATGAAGAGATGGACTAATGAGCAGAGTAGTAATAGTTCACAGATGGGGAGGCGACTCTGAAAGCGACTGGATACCTTGGCTGAAGGCGGAGCTGGTAAGCAGGGGAGTTAACGCAGTGGCACCTGACATGCCCAACACCGATGCCCCTAAAATCGAGGAGTGGGTACACTTTCTTTCGGACCTTGTCAAAGAGGCGGACAGAGACCTGTTCTTCGTGGGCCACAGTATAGGATGCCAGACGATACTGAGGTACCTGCAGACGCTGCCTGAAGGCGTGAGGATAGGCGGCGCTGTGTTCGTTGCCGGTTGGACCAGGCTTACGGGCATGACCGAGGAGGAGAAGCCGATTGCAGTGCCATGGGAGACAACGCCGATAGACTGGCAGAAGGCTTCATCCCATTCCGAATCGTTTGTGGCAATCTACTCTGACGATGATCCATACGTGCCTGTGGAGAACTCGCAGGTCTTCAAGGAGAAGCTGAATGCAAAACTTGTGCTTGATTCAGGCAGAGGCCATTTCACCGATGACGAGGACGACGTCACGCAGCTGCCGACTGCGAGGGACGAACTGCTTGTCATAATGGGACTGCCAGTTGAGACAACGCTCATTTAGTGACGACGGCGCATGAGTCCTTCTCAACCACTACCTCCTTCTCCGCCTGAGCCACCATGCCCCTGCTCCTCTCGACGAGCGTGGGGAACGGCTCTATGACCCCGAACGAGTTTAGCTCGTTAAGCGCCTTCCTTATGCCGAACTCAGAGGAGAACTCTTTTGAGAGCCACCTTATCGCGAAGGGATACGTGCTGTAGTTCTTGTCTATGCTCTCGGCCATCTTCCTTGTCTCGGGGGATCGTGCGCTCGCGTCGCCGGTCTTCTGGAAGATCTGGACCGTGTCGCTGTCCGTTACGAAGCCGTCGCCAGTTGTAAGGAACGTCTCAACTGCTATGACCTGCCCCTCTTCCAGCTTTGTCGTGTCGCCGTTGTCGAAATTGGGTATGAAGATGCTCGCGTGCAGTTCCTCGCGCTCGATCGCGTGGCCTCCGAGGTTCCTTATCGGCTGGAATCCCTTCTTCTTTGCGAGCTGCTCTACCTCCCTGCCTATCGAGTTTAGCTCGGCGCCCGCCTTCACCTTGCTAAGCGCCGCCTGGAGCGCCTCCTCCGCTGCTTCTACCAGCTGCGCGTGCTTGCCAGAGAGGTCTACGCAGACGGCGCAGTCTCCAAGAACGTCGTCGGAGCGCGCGCCAAGGTCAACCTTCACCAGGTCCTTGTCTGTGAACCGCAGCTTGTCATTTATCAGCGCGGTGTAGTGGGCCGCCTGCTCGTTTATCGATATGTTTACCGGAAACGCCGGCGCCATTCCCTTGCCCCTGATGAACTCCTCTGCCTTCTCGCATACGTCGTATACCATTGCCCCGGCCTTGACCAGGCCCTTGGCGTACTGCAGCGCCTCGTAGGAGACCCTGCCCACTTCCTTCAGCTTTTCGTAATTGTAATCCTGCATGAAATCAACCTCCGAGCCTCTTCTGCGCGCCGCCGCCCTTCAGCTCCTCCTCGTTTACACCTAGCTCCTTCAGTATCTTTAACGTTGC
The DNA here is from genome assembly GCA_021818925.1 of Microcaldota archaeon. Lineage (GTDB taxonomy): Archaea > Micrarchaeota > Micrarchaeia > Micrarchaeales > CABMGC01 > JAJYVH01. The sequence continues at coordinate 493,388 of JAKASU010000001.1, forward strand.
TGGCAGGACCTGGTGGTCTATGTAGTACTCGGGATCATAGTCCTTCGCCGTCTCTTCTATCTCTGCCTTCTCGCTTATGGTGTTGCCGTGCTTGGTTATCACGTAGCCTATCGCGGCTCCCTCGAGCTCGTCCTTGCGCTTCGTGCCCTGCTGTATCGCCTTCTTAGCCGCTGCGAGCTCCGGCGACTTGATGTCATAGCTGCCTATTCCTTTCCTGAGCTGCGTGTGTATCACGAGTTCGCTCATCGGCATCTTGCCGCTCTTCAGCCTGTTGACCACGTCTTTGATTATCGCCACTGCCTTCTCCTGGCTGCCCTCCTTGAGTATCGCCTCAAGCACCGCGTGCTGCGTGTCACGCGCAACTTTCGACCAGTCCCTCCTGACCAGCTCGAAGCCCTTGATCTTTATCCTGCCTGACTCGGAGAGCATCGCGTACTTCTTCTTCGCCCCGCTGCCTCCGACCGCGCCCTTCTTTCCCACGAAGACGCCCCTGGTGTAGAAATCCTCGAGCTCGAGCTCCATTGTGTTGGGCAGCGCCTTGTTCACGCTCTTCAGGAAGGCATCCGCATCCTGCTTGGTCTTGTTCCCCATGAGCAGGAATACAGAATCAGTGTCCGAGTATAGGGCCTTGAAGCCGGCACGTTCCGCCTGTCCTATCGTGTCCATGATGAACTGTCTCGCAAAAGCGGTTATGCTCGATGCGGCTTCACGCGAGTACCATCGCGAGCGTGCATAGCCCAGGTAGCCGTAGAACGCATTGGCGACTATCTTCAGCGCAGTAGATCTTGCAGCAAGGGACTTGCTGTCTGGTTCCTTCTTGAACGCCTTCTTCACCTCTGTTCGCTCGTCTATCAGCATCTTCAGCAGCTTCGGCATCAGCCCTTCGCGGTCCTTCCTGAACCTTGTGCCTGTGGGCGATTCGAAATAGTCCTTGCAGTCCGTGCAGACCGTCGACGGGTCTATGTTGTGCGCTATGATTATCGAAGGGTACAGTCCTCGGAAGTCGAACACCGCGATATTGTCGTATATGCCGGCTTCGGGAGTTTTGACATAAGCGCCCTCGTACGGGTTCGCTAGCCTCATCGCTATCTCGCCCTCGTTAGGCTTGTTTGGCACGATCTGCCTGCGCTCATAAGCATAGCCCATCAGCATGAACTCGACGAGCTGGCTTGTGGTCGATATGCTCGCCTCGCCCATCGTCGTCCTAGCAACCTTTGCCATCTCAAGCTCGATCGGGAGGAAGAACTTGTACAGTTCCTCGACAGCGAGCGAGTCAGCCAGAGAGTATTCGGCGAGCTCCTCGACGTCCTTGCCCCCGCGGTCCCACTGCTCCCATATGCTTCCCTTGTCCACCATCTTCTTGTTGGAGCCTGTTACCGCCCTGTAGACCTCGGGCAGCTTGAAGTTGTTGACCCTGATGACCTTCTCAGATGCGCCGACCACTGCGACAAACCTTGCAACGTTGTACAGGTCGAGGTTTATCCTGCCGGGGATCCTGACGGCCTCTATCAGGCCGTGGTGCTCCATCTTCACGTCGCCCTCCTCGTGCCTCGCTATCTTGAACTCGACCTTCAGCACCTCCGCCCTCTTGAGGAGATAGGGTATGTCGAAGACCGAGGTGTTGTAGCCCGTTATCACATCAGGGTCTATTCTCCTTATTGCATCAACGAACTCCTGCAGCATCTCCTTCTCGTTCTTACACACGTGCACGAAATCCTTGGCTATCTTCTTCGTGGTAAGCACTCGCTTCTCCTTTCCGTCGGTGTAGCTGATCATGATCACTGGGTCCTTCAGCTCGTTCGGAATGCCGAGCGGATTGTATGTCTCGATATCGAAGCAGAGGTACGTGAGCGGTATCTCACTCTGCTTCCCGCTGCTGCTTATCTCGTCTATCACCAGGTCGCCATCCTGTTCGTGCGCCCTGACCCTGTTGACCGAGAGCGGCGATAGGCCCCTGTCTATCAGGTACCTCTTCCAAAACACGATATCGGATTCGTGGCACGTGCCAAATTCAGCGAAGACCTCGCTCATCTTGGGCACGCTCCTGGGGCTTTCGAGGTAGACGCGGAAGACCTTCCTCTCCTCCCTTCCAACGAGCAGCCTGGTCTCCTCAACAGACCTCACCCCAACCTCCTCGTTCTCCTTTGTGAGTACCCTGATCTTCTCGAGCGGTCCTTTCTTCTGATCTTCGTGCAACGGCACTAAGTAGAAATAGGGGTAGAAATCCGGGTCGAGGAGATTGTAAACGCCGTCCTTCGTCTTCAGCGTTATCCTCACTATGCCTCGGCTGCCCCTGAGCACATAGCTCGCGTCAAGTATGACTCCTTCTAGCAAAAGTTCCCCCATGAAAATCAAGCTGGGCGATGCTAGCAATAGTTGGGAATAGAGGAATAAAAAGCGTGCTATTACTTCTGCGGCCCTTCTTCCAGCTTCGCCCTTGTGAGAGGAAGCGGCGCGATCATTCCGATGGACCACGCGAGAAGCGTGCCTCTTGACGCGCACTCGAAGTTGAGTATGTTGATCAGGTCCTCGGCGAACTTGACAGGCAGGGTCTTCTTGCTCTTCCAGAGCTCGTTTATCTGCGTGATCATCTCCTTCTCCTCCTTTGCGTTTATCGTGCCCTTTATCTTCAGGTCTCCGACAGACTTGTCGCCCTTCGCCCCGCCCTCGTATGCGGTTGTGAACGTGTAAGCGACTTCAACGTTGTCGCCCGTGACCTTCACGTTGTCGAAGTTTATGTTGAACTTCATGTTTGTTATCGGATCGGCTACTGGTCTGTGGGCTTCTACATCGTTTATTCCTATTCCTGTTATTGCCATTGTATCATTCCGTTTTGTATTGGATTTCACTAAGTATTTATAGATTTCGCGATAGCAGACGCTAACGAAAGCCTTTATTAAATTGTTTAAACAATGATTAAAACGGACACTATATGCCGAATAGAACCATATTGAACAAATATGGTTTATTTGTTTCGCAAATTCACAAAATCCTCAAGAAAAAAGAATCGGACGGTGGCGATCTTCGAGTAATAAACATGGCGAGACTAGTGGCAGCGCTGTCCTCCAACCACTCCTGGCGCATCTTCCGGTATCTGCACAACGGCGAACCTTTCGACAAGGACGCGATACACGTTGAGATGGCCGCGGCGTACAGGGACGGATGGAAGGAGATAAACGAGAATGACGTAAAGGAGGTGCTCACAACGCCGATTGAGGAGCACGCGTTCTCGATGGTGCTCACCTGCTGGCCCGAGAGGGACGAGCGCAAGGAGTTCAGGGAGCTCTTCGAGGAGCTGCAGCAGGAGTTCATAGACGGCATCGAGCCGCTTGAGACAAAGGAACTCGTCTGAATCCGGGCTTGCTCTATTTATATTTCTTTAAAGTCAGATGTAGGTTGGGCATGTGGCGCAACTTGGATAGCGCACCTGGCTTCGGACCAGGGGGTTGCGGGTCCAAATCCCGTCATGCCCGCGTGATGCTATGAAGATCGCGATAGGAACGAACAATGATCTCAAGGCCAAGGCAATAAGCAGTGCGTTGAGGAAGGTGTACCCCGATGCAGAGATTGTGAAGGTCGATGTGCCCTCTGGGGTGAAGGACAATCCTGTCGGAAGGGAGGAGGGGATGCTAGGCGCACTGAACAGGGCGAGGAACGCGCGGGACAAAGCGAAGGCTGACATGGGTGTAGGGCCGGAGGGCATAACGGAGACAACCGCCTACGGTAGCTTCGTTTATGGCTGGGTCGCGATCGTGGACTCTGAAGGCAAGGTCGGATTCGGAGCCAGTGCCCAGGTGATGCTTCCAGCGGCTGTGGAGGACCGGGTGCTGGGAAAGCACATGACCATGGACCAGGCGATGTCTGAAGTGTCGAAGAAATCCAAGGACGATATACGATTCAAGCACGGAACAAATGGCGTGCTGACGAACGGGATGTACGGAAGAAAAAGGGAGTTCCAGGATGCGACCACGTGCGCTCTTGCGAGATTCGTGTCCGACTACTACAAGGAGTGAGGCGGATTGGTAAGGCTAATTGAGTATAGGCAACTGACAAGCATACTGGCGATGTTCCTCATAGTCCAGCTGGCCGGCCTACTCATCGTCTTTTATCTTCTGGCTCCCGCAGAGGTGACAATAGGTACAACTGCTGGCGGCGTCAGCGGCAGCGGCGGAGTCAGCGTCCTGTTCTATTTCGTGTATCTTATCGCTGCGGCCGTGGTCATGTACTTCCTGTTCAAGAAGTACCACGGCCCCAGGCTCTTCGTGGCGATAGAGGCGATAGTGGTCGCGTCTGCCGCGTTCTACCTATTCCTCATCGTGCTGACCGCCCTGTTCCCTGACGGCGCGAACTACAACATAGCGGTCGCGCTGGTCTCCGGAGTGGCGCTGGTAGCTGCGAAGAACAAGTGGCCTGGCCTGAGGAACTTCACTGCGGTGATAGCCAGCGTGGGAGTTGGGCTGGTACTGGGGATATTCTTCGGATCCCCGCCCGCAGGATTCATATACGCGCTTACTTTCATGGCACTGGTAGCCGTTTACGACTATGTTGCGGTATTCATCACAAAGCACATGATAACCCTCGGCAGGGAGTCGGTCAACAGGAACCTGGCGTTCATGGTAGGATCCTATGATGTGGAGGTTCTGCCGAAAGGCTATCTCAAGGCGAAAGAGGCGTCGCGTCTTAGCAAGGAGTTCGGAGTGGTGAAGAGCGGGCAGCTGAAGAGACTGATGAAGTCGGGGAACGTTCCGATGCCTTCGTTCTCGGCGCTTGGGGCCGGAGACCTCGCGATACCGCTGATGGTCGCTGTGAGCGCTTATGTGTCGTACCTTAGCTACTTCTTCAGCGCGCTTCTCGTGGCCTGCTCGTGCTTGGGTCTCGTGTTCGCGATGTACGTATCGAAGAGGTACCGGATGGCATTGCCTGCGATACCGCCACTCTTCGCGTTCGCCAGCATTGGGCTCGGAATCTATGTTATGCTCACGACTCCGAGCGACTGGCACCTCTACTCTCTTGCGTTCATTGAAGGGATAGTGGTGCTGGCGATAATGTGGATAACGGCCGTGAACCAGTACAGGAAGGGTGCCGGGCAGGCGCTGATGCAGAAAAGAACTACTTCTTCTCGATCCTGATCCTGAACCTTTCCTTGACAAGGACCTGGCCGCGGCCTCTGCATGCCCTGCAACTCTTGTCGAACGTCTTTCCCCTGCCGCCGCACCTGTCGCAGGCTCCTTGCATGAAGAAGAAAGCACCGAGCCCCTGGGTTCCTCCCCTGCGCACGACGCCGGTGCCGTTGCACTCGGGGCACGTTGTTATCTTTGAGCCCGGGTCCGCGCCGCTGCCCTTGCAGTTGGAGCATGAGCTGTAGTGCTGCACCTCTATCTCCTTGTCCATGCCCTTCTCCATGTCAGAGAGGGAGAGGTTGAGGTTCAGGCTGTCTGCCTGCTGCTCCCTCTGCGCGCCCGCCCGTGAGGCTCCTCCGAAACCGAACAGGTCTCCGAAACCTCCGGACCCGAAGTTTATGCCCATGTCCCTGAATATGCTCTCGAAGTCCACGTTGCGCATTATGTCCTCAGGGTTGTACCACTGGTTGAACTGCGCCTCGCCGAGCATGTCATACTGCTGCCTCTTCTGCGGGTCGCTGAGAACAGCGTATGCTTCGTTTATCTGCTTGAACCTCTCCTCGGCATCCTTGCTCTTGTTTCGGTCAGGGTGGAACTGCAGCGCCAGGCTCCTGTACGCACGCTTGATATCGTCTGCGCTCGCGGTGCGGGGCACCCCGAGTATCTCGTAATAGTCCTTGGGCACTTGTTAGCCTCTGAAGTTCGTGTCTGCTGAGCCTTCGCCACTGTCCTGGCCTGCATTTCCGGGTCCTGGGCCTGGTTCTGGGCCTTGCTTTTCATCCTGGCCCTGGTTCTGGCCCTGCCCGTAGATGCTCGCGCCTATGTCCTGAAGTGAGCTCTTAAGCGCTTCCAAACCCTCCTTTATCCTCGCATACTCATCCTTGTCGAGCGCGGCCTGCAGCTCCGACTTTGCCCTGTCCGCTTTCTCGTACATCTCCTTGGAGATCTTCTCCTTGTTCTCCTTAAGGAGCTTTCCGGCAGAGTAGACGAGGGTTTCGGCGTCGTTCTTTGTCTGCACCTTCTCCAGCTCTTCCTTGTCCTGGGTTGCGTACTCCTCGGCTTCCTTGACCTTCTTTTCTATGTCCTCTCGCGGCATCTTGTTCGGCGCAACGACCTGCATTCCCTGCTCCTTGCCCGTCTTCTTGTCCTTAGCGTTGACGTGCAGTATGCCGTTCGCATCTATGTCGAACGTCACCTCCACCTGCGGAAGGCCGCGCGGGGCCGGGAGTATGCCTGTAAGCGTGAACCTGCCAAGGCTGACGTTATCCTTGGCCATGGGGCGCTCGCCCTGAAGTATGACTATGTCCACCGCGGTCTGGTTGTCCTCCGCTGTTGAGAATATCTGTGTCTTCTTTACAGGCACTGTCGTGTTTCTGGGTATGAGAACCGTGGAGACGCCGCCAAGCGTCTCGAGGCCGAGCGAGAGCGGAGTGACGTCAAGCAGCACTATGTCCTTTACCTCTCCGGTCAGCACGCCCGCCTGCACCGCGGCTCCGAACGCAACAGCTTCCATTGGATCGACGCCGCGCTCTATCTTCTTGCCGTAGAGCTGCTCAACGTATCTCTGCACTATCGGCATGCGTGTTGGTCCTCCGACTAGTATGACCTTGTCTATGTGGCTCGGTTCCAGCTTTGCGTCCTTGAGCGCCTGCTGCATCGGCTTCAGCGTCCTCTCGACTATTGGCAGGACTAGCTCCTCGAGCTTCGCCCTTGTGAGCGAGTAGGTGAAGTTTACCGGCTTGCCTCCGACGCTTCCGAGGAACGGCAGGTTTATCTCGCTGCTCAGAGTTGTTGAGAGTTCTATCTTCGCCTTCTCGGCCGCTTCCCTGACTCGCTGCAGCGCCTGCGCGTCCTTGCTTATGTCGAGATTCGCCTTCTTCTTTATCTCAGCCTTGAGAAAGTCGACAAGCGTGTTGTCCATGTCTGTTCCGCCTAGCTGCGTGTCGCCGTTCGTGGACTTGACCTCGAACACGCCATTGCCGAACTCCATGATGGTTACATCGAGCGTGCCTCCTCCGAAGTCATAGACCATTATCCTCTGCTCCTTGTTCGATTTGTCAAGGCCGTATGCGAGGCTTGCCGCGGTAGGCTCGTTCACGAGCCTCGTTACCTTAAGGCCCGCTATCTCTCCGGCGTCCTTTGTCGCCTGGCGCTGGTTGTCGTTAAAGTATGCGGGGACGGTTATGACTGCCTCGTTCACCTCTTCGCCCAGGAAAGCCTCTGCATCGTGCTTTATTTTCTGAAGCAGGATTGCGGAAAGCTCCTGCGGCGTGTACTCCTTTCCGAATATCTTGTACTTGAAGTTCGTTCCCATCTTCCTCTTGAAAGCGGCCGCTGTTCCTTCCGGATTCGCGACTGCCTGCCTTCTTGCAGGCTCTCCGACTATGCGCTGGCCATCCTTCGTGAAGGCGACGTAGCTAGGGAAAGACTTGCCGTAGAGCGACGTTCCTTCGGCGCTCGGTATCAGCACCGGCCTCCCGCCCTGCAGCACCGCTGCCGCTGAATTCGAAGTTCCCAGATCAATTCCTATCACTTTTGCCATCTTATTCACCTTTTTCTTCCTCTTTTGAAGCGTTGCCTTTAGACACGATCACGGCGCTGGGCCTGAGAAGCATGTCGTTGAAGGTGTAGCCCTTGCGCACTATCTCTATTATCGTGCCCTCCGGCTCCTTGCTCTCCTTCGCCATTATAATCTCGTGCTTGTACGGGTCGTACCTGCCCTTCGATTCAACCTCCTTGAGCCCCGCCCCCTTGAGCGTGCCAAGTATGTTTGAGAAGACGAGCTCTATGCCCCTTACGTGGCCCTCGTCGTGCTTTGAGCCGTCGAACGCTGAGAGAGCAAGCTCGAACTCGTCTATTGTCGGCAGCAGAGAGCGGATCAGCTCTGCCTTCCCTACGTTCTTTGACATGTCAATATCCCTGGCGGTTCTCTTCTTGTAGTTGTCGAACTCTGCAGCTAGCCTCAGCAGCTTGTCCTTCATCTCGGCCGTGTCGTTCCCCTGTACGGGCTGCGACGCAGGCTCACTTTTGGGCTGCTTTTGCTCTCTTTTCCCGTTTTTCTCCTGTTGCGGTTTGTCCTCTTCCTGTGCCATAAACCTCACTTTCGAACAGCTCGTCGAGCTTGCTCGCGAACTGCATCATCCTGTTGAACTCTGCAAACATCTCAGCCTGTATCTCCTGTATGGTACTCTGGAAGTCACTTCCACGCAGGAAGTACTCCCTTCCCTTTCTCACCACAAGCCCTGAGTCTATGAACTTGTTCAGGTTGTAGATCACAGTGCTTAGCGGCTGCTTCAGCTCCGTGCTGAGCCCCTTGCTCGTGGTGCCTATTCCCTGGAGGCTGTTGTTCACGATTGTGCCGAACATCTTGCGCTCCGGCGTGTCGTCCTTGCCGGAGAGGTTGAACGATTCTAAGAACCAGTCGGTTATCGCCTGCGGATTGCCCTCGTCAGGCTTGCTGACCGCTCTGATCACTATCTTTTCCCCCTTGGGCATGTTTCAATATATACATGCTCTAATATAAAAATATTTGCTTTTTTCCAATGAAAAGTTGAAAATACCTATGTCCTGAGCTTCTGCTCCAGGATACTGGCGATGCTGCCCACTATTGCTAGCGCCTGCGCTCTATTCGCATCTGTTTGCTTGTAAAATGAGAGTACATTGACATTGTTGAAAAATTCGAGCTGGCTTGGAGGCAAAATTGCAATGCGCATCTCTTTATCGAGCTTGGCGTATGCCTCTACCAGATCGGAAGGATAAACTTCGTGCGCTTTTTTGATGTCATCTGGGGAGATCTGGTTTACGAATTCGATGGCTTGTTCGCCATCCTTGTCCTCGCCGATCCTGCGCAGAAGCCGGAGTACCTCAATCTCTAGCTCGCGCTTTGTCATCGGACTTCTTGAGAATATGCTGTGGATTGTATGATGCCTGAGGTTGCTCTCGATCTCGAACAACTTCTGCATGTTTACTATCGTTGCCATTTTCGGTCGTTCCCCCATGCAGCTGTATTGGGAAACGGTAGATATAAACGTTGTTGCAAAAGTCGGCTGGCGTCGATGATGGACTCTGCGGGATTCGAACCCGCAACCCCCTGCATGCCATGCAGGTGCGCTACCGTTGCGCTAAGAGCCCAACGATGAATCTAGCCGATTTAGGTTTAAATGCCCTTCTGCGTGGCTACACCGGTGACACGAAGAGTATGTTTCCGCCACGGAGCAGTATCGTGCCTAGCTTGACCTTTGACCCTCCGTCGTCGCCCAGCTCCTCTGCCTCCGCGAGCACCATGTTCATGTGCGCGTCGAACGAGGAGACCTTACCTCTTATCCCCGAACCGTTCTTCAGCCTTACCAGCACATGCTGGCCTATCGACTTGTTGAGAAGGTCGAAGGGTCTTTCCGACTGCATAAAACCAACCAAGATAACAAAATCAAAGCTTAAATGCCTTCTATTTCTTCTTGCTCTCCTTGTTCTTTATCGCGAGCCTCACTGATCCGGTGCCGAGGGGTATCTGCTTGCCCACGAGTATGTTCTCGGTCACGCCGCGCATGTGGTCTATCTGTCCGAACGCCGCCGCGTTTATGAGGTGCTTCACCGTCTCTTCGAATGCGGCCTTCGCGAAGACCGACTCCTTCTTGCCGACTAGGCCGTGCCTTCCTATGCTCTGTATTGTGCCGTCCGCTGTCATCGCGTCCGCGATGAGCGAGATATGCCTGTCGTTCACGCTTATGTCCTGGTCCTCAAGCGTCTTCATGAGCTCCAGCGCCAGCGTGTTCCTAGCCGCCTCTATGCCGAAAACTCTGTAAGTGGCGAAGAGGTCGTTGGTGTATATCTTGGCCGGGTCTACCCCCTCGACCTGCATGACGGGCTCTATGTTGCTGCCGGCACTCTCTATGTAGAACTCGCCGTTCCTGTCCTGTACGACCATCGCCCTTCCTGCTCCCTCTATCCCGTTGACTATCGCCTTGGTTATCTTCACCGTGATCCCGCGCACCTCCTTCAGGTTCTTCGTGTGCGTGTTTATGACTATGTTCCCGTGCTCGCCTACCTTGGCGGTGACTCCGACCTCCTTGCTCAGCCTCGCGGCCACGGACCTCGCGGTGAGATCAACCGCCTGCATCGCCTGCGAGTTGAGCAATACAAGTATCTTGCCCTTGGAGAAGTTCTCCACTATCCTGCGCATCACGCTTCCCATCTTTATCTCGCTTATCTTCTTCGCAACCTCGTCGGCTTTGGCGAAGTTCTTTGAGTAGCTCTCCTTGAGGTAGATGCGCATTATCGGCGATGATGGCATCTTCTTCGCGTCAAGCAGCTCGATTATCCTAGGAAGGCCGGATGTTGCTATCGCCGTGGCAGCCATTCCGGTCATGTGGAACGTCCTGAGCACCATCTGCGTGCCAGGTTCTCCGAGCGACTGCGCCGCTATCACACCTACCGGTTCCCCGGCCTGAACGTTGTAATCATGGTCCTTTGCCATATTGCTCACTTCTTCTGCTGCCTCGCGAACTCCACCTTGGTGGGGTCGAGCGCGTCTCCGCCGTAAATGGTCTCTATCAGGTTGTTGTTCACATCGCGCACGCTGTTGTCATGGAGCACGTAGTAGTCCTGCAGCGCGTTCGCGAGCCTCCTCTGCAGGTAACCGCTCCTCTGGGTAAGCAGGCCCTTCTGTATGACCGTGCCCCTTCCTCCTACGGCGTGCATCAGCATCTCTATAGGCGTGAGGCCCTCGAGGAAGCTGCTCTTTACGAATCCCCTCGCTTCGGCATCGGTCTTGTTCCTCGGTATGTGAGGCAGGACCCTGTTGGTGTAGTAGCCTCTCCTGATCCTTCCTCCCTCCCTGCTGGCCTGCTGACCCAGGAACATGCTCATCTGCTCCACGTTGAGTATGCTCGCCCTGGCTCCGGAGTTTGCCATGAGCATCGCGAAGTTCGTGTTGTCTATGCTCTTGCTCAGCATGTTTATCGCGCTGCCCCTTGCGAGGTCAAGCTCGACCACTATCGTCTGCTCAAGGGACTGCTTGAGCGTCATCCCGAGCAGCGGCTCCAGTTTCTTTGACTTGTACTGCTCTATCAGCTGCTGCACCTTCGCCTCCGTCTCCGTAAGCAAAGATTCCTTCTCCTTCTTCAGCTGTTCGGTAAGCATGTACTCCTTGACTCCTATCGTGACTCCGAAGAGGGTGCAGTAAGCGTAAGCCACCTTCGATGACCTTACCAGGAACTCCTTGAGCGCGTCGTAGCCGTACTCTGCCACGATCGCTATGAAGAGCTTGTTGGACCTCCCGTCCCCGTACATCTTCTTGTTGACCACTCCCTCGACGAGCTCTCCGTTCTTTATGACGAACTTGTCGTTGCTCGACTGCCACTCGAAGTTGAGGCCTTTGGGCAGCAGCATCGAGAAGACGCGCTTACCGCTGTACATCCCGTTCCTCTCGGCCTTCGGCAGCTCCCTGACGCCTCCGGTGGAGAGCAGGTGCTCGGCCTCGTCCTTGCTAAGCATCGTGTCGTCTTGCGTGAGCAGGTACATTCCTATGACGCCGTCCCATCCGTTCGCTATTATGACCGCGCCGTCCCTTGGCGAGAAGACCTGGTTCTCCACAGCCATGAGGTACTTTGCCTCCGCCTGCGCCTCAAGCGTCTGGGGTATATGCAGGTTCATCTCGTCACCGTCGAAGTCTGCGTTGTACGGGGCTGTGGCCGGATACGTTATCCTGAATGTCTTGCCGGGGAGCACGACGACCCTGTGGGCCATTATGCTTATCCTGTGAAGCGAGGGCTGCCTGTTGAAAAGCGCTATGTCTCCGTCTTTCAGCTGGCGCTCCAGTATATAGCCGGGCTTGATCTCCTTGAGAAGCTCCTCCTTGTTGGTGTCAAGTATGCGCTTGCGCTTGCCGTCGAGCGCGACGACGTTGACCACCATAGGGTACTCGTTCCTCTCAAGCAGCTTCTGCGCCGCCTCCGTGTTCCACTCGGTCACGTAGAACGGAACGGTCAGCTTCTCTGCTATGGCCTGCGGAACCCCGACCTCGTCTATGTCTATGGACGGGTCGACGCTGATTACCGTTCTCGCTGAGTAGTTGACCCTCTTTCCAGAGAGGTTGTACCTGAAGCGGCCCTCCTTGCCCTTCAGCCTCTGCGCTATGGTCTTGAGGGCCCTTCCGCTCCTGTGCCTCGCGGGCGGTATGCCGCTTGTCTCGTTGTTGAAATATGTGGTGACATGGTACTGCAGCAGTTCCCAGAGGTCGTCGATTATGATCTGCGGAGCTCCGGCGTTTATGTTCTGCTCAAGCCTCTGGTTGATGCGCATTATGTCCACGAGCTTGTGCGTCAGGTCGTCCTCGCTCCTCTCTCCGGTCTCGAGCGTTATGCTTGGTCTCACGTCTACGGGCGGCACAAGGAGCGCGTTCAGCACGAGCGCCTCCGGTCTGCTCGTCTTGGAGTCAACGCCGAGTATCTTCAGGTCGTCGTCGCTTATCTTGGCGAGCATGTCGCGTATCTCGTCGGGCTTGAGCCTGCGCTCGCCGATGTAAAAGTATGTGGGCATCGAGAACTTGATCTTCTCCTGCACCGTCTGGCAGTGCGGGCATTTCTTAACGCTCTTGAGCCTCTTTAGCATGCTCTGCTCCGCTGCCTTCTCCGCGTTGCTCTCCTGCGGCACCTGGGCCCCCTCGCCCTCGGCGGTGAGCTCGCGCGTCATCTCCAACCTGAAAGCGTCTATCTGCTCGTTGTTGAGCAGGATCCTGTGGCACTTCTGGCACGTGGCTTGAAGCAGCATGTTGATTATCTTCGCAAATTCTGAGTGTATTACCGGGCGGACGAGCTCGATGTGACCGAAGTGGCCCGGACAGGTCTTCGCTCTTCCTCCGCATGTCTTGCACACGAGTCCCGGGTCTATGACTCCTAGCCTCTGGTCAAGCAGGCCCCCGTCTATAGGGTAGCCGTCCTCGTTGTACGTGTCTGGCACTGTGAGCTTCGCCACGCTGAGCTTCTTGACCTGATCCTGGGAGAATATCCCGAACTTTATCTGCTTGATTATCTCCGCTTGCATTGCTATTCCTCCATCCCTACCTGCGGCCTTATGTGCAGGCTCTTTATCTCGTCCAGCAGCAGCTTGAACGCGTAGCTTATCTCGACCTCTACCAGCCTGTTGCTGTTGCAGAGCGGGCAGACGTCGACGCGCTTCGCATAATCCCTGTAGCCCACTGTTCCGCACTCCTTGCAGATCAGCACTGTTGCCTTGTCGCTCTGGTCGAGCATTCGCTCCTTGAGCAGCAGGCTGGCTCCGTATGCGACCAGTACATCACGTTCCATCTCTCCGAACCTGAGTCCGCCGAGCCTTGCCTTGCCCTCCGTCGGCTGGTGTGTGAGTATCTGGACCGTTCCTCTTGACCTGACCTGCATCTTGTTGCTGACCATGTGGTGCAGCCTGTTGTAGTATACAACGCCCTGGAAGAGCTTTGCCTTGAACGGCCTGCCCGTTATACCATCGTAGAGCTGCTCCTCTCCGTGCGGATCGAATCCGTGCGCCTCTAGTATCTTGCCGTACTCGTCAAGCCTCGCCGCTCCCCTCTCGGAGAAGGCGGTGCCATCGAGTCTCGAGCCCTTCATCGCCGCCGCCTTGGCGCCGAGCGTCTCAAGGAGGTGGCCGAAGGTCATTCTTCCAGGTATGCCGTGTGGGTTCAGCATTAGGTCGGGCACGACGCCGTGCTCGGTGAACGGCATGTCCTCGTGCGGCACCACGAGCGCGACCACTCCCTTCTGCCCGTGCCTGCTCCCGAACTTGTCTCCGGCCTCGGGCACGCGAAGGCTTCTGACCCTTACCTTGACTATCCTTGTAGCGCCGGGCGATTCTGTGAACACAACGTCGTCTACTACGCCGTTCTCGCCGGGCTTGAGCACGACAGAATCGTCTCTTGTCTTCTCCTCAAGGCCTCCGGCCCCTATGCTCTCCTCGAGGAATCTGGGCGGCGCGACCTTCCCTATGAGCACATCGCCCTCAGCCACTGTCATCTCGGGCTCTATCACGCCGTCGTCGCTCAGCTTTGAGTAGGCGTGCTCGCCGAGGTAACCCTCTGTTGTTGCCGGAGGAATCTTGAAAACGTCCTTCTGGCCTCCCGGGTACCTTCTCTCCTCGTCCGAGTATGTCCTGTAGAACATGCTCCTTGCGAGGCCCCTGTCCACCGCCGCCTTGCTTATCACGACAGCGTCCTGCATGTTGTATCCGTAATACGTTGAGAGCGCGACCACGAAGTTCTGGCCGGATGCGTGCCTGCTCAGCTTCAGCGTCTCATACGCCGACGTGGTTACCAGCGGGGCCTGCGGATAGAAGAGTATGTGGGCCCTCGATTCGAACCTGAGGTTGAAGTTCGTCGCGTAGAGCCCCTGAGCCTGCTTGATGTAGCTCGCGAACATCAGGTGTCGCGGCGCGCTGTTCATCTCAGGGAACGGCGCTGTGTTGATCGTGAATCCGAATATAGAAACAGGATCCACCTCGAGGTGCGTGGTCTTGTCCGTTATGTCGGCCTCGGTCATGGCGACGAGCGTGTTCTCCTCCTCCTCCGCGTCAAGGAACTCGATTATCCCGTTCCTTGTCAGGTAGCCGAAATCTATCTCCTTCTTTTCGAGCTTCTCTGCGATCTCCTTCGTGAGCCTCGATTTGCCGCCGTCGACTATAACGTAAGGCTTCCTAACCCTGCCGCGGTCTGTGTTGATGTGGACCTCATTGAGCTTCTCAAGGTAGGCAACGTTTACCTCTCCGGATATCACGCCCTTGCGCCTGGCCTCCTTGACCTCTCTGATGTAAGCGTAGGGGTCTGAGACGTGGCCGATGGCCTTGCCATTGAGGTGCACGTAGCATTTCTCGCTTATCTTCTTCGCCATCTAATCCACTTCTATCTTGCCAAGCTCCTTGAGCTTGCTCTCAACCTGCTTCTCCTCGGCACCGACGCTGATCTTCGCCATTATCGCCAGATACTTTGTGAGCCCTACATCGAGTCCTTCCGGCGTTTCTGAAACGCAGATCTTGCCCCACTGTGTGCCGTGCACCTCTCTTGCGTTGAAGTGTGGGTGCTTCTTTGCGAGCGGCGACTTCACCCTTCGCAGGTTTGTGTAGGTGCTGATGAGGTTCGTCCTGTCTAGGACCTGCGACACTCCGGTCTGTCCTGCGACCCACGTGCCGGTTCCCATCGCGTACGAAATCTTCTCTGTCATCGTCTCGGGGCTGATTATCGTCGGTATGCTGAGCTTCCTTCCCCTGGCGCTAGCGCGCTCTATCTGGTACTTGACGTCCTTCACGAAGAACCTGAAAGCGTAGGCGAAGAGCTCCTCCATCAGCTGGCCAGAGTACTTGACGCGCTTGTTTGAGTAGTGGTCCTTGTCGTCCTGAGGCGCGAGCCTGTTCGCGACTATGCTGGAGCGCCTGGACATCTGCAGCACGTACCTTCCCTTCTCCTTCCTGTCCTCTGGCTTGGTGCCTATATGCGGCAGCAGGTAGGTGTCAAGCTGTGTCTCAGCGCGTTTTATCTGGTACTCTTTCGCCTGCCCTGGCGCTGAGAGCTTGCCCAGTTCCAGGAGCGCGTCGCTTGGCCCTATGTCCTTGGCCTCGCTCATCTCTATGTTCAGCATCATGTCGTTCTTGTACGCGAGGATGTCGCTAGCTGAGTCGAGCATGTAGTTGACGGGTATGCCCAGCGCGCGTAGTATGAGCACCATGCCCACCGCCTTGTGGAGCGTCGGGAACTCTACGCTGAATATCCCGTTCTGGTTCCTTGAGATCACGGTTCGTGCCCTGAATCCTGGCGCTGTTGAGAATACCTTGCTTGTGGTCTCGGCGCCGCCCTTCTCCTTGCTCGTTATTATTCGGTTGGGCGCAAGGTCCTCAAGCCCTATGAGCACTCGCTCCGTCCCTTTTACTATGAAATAGCCGCCTGGGTCGTCTGGATCTTCGCCGTTCTCCGCCATCTGGCCCTTCGTCATTGTGCGGAAGTGGCAGAGGTTGCTTCTCACAACTATCGGCAACTCGCCTATGAACACCTCTCCGTAGCTCGCCTCCTTCTCTATGCCCCTTATGACGGGCACGAACTCCAGGAACATCGGCGATGAGTACGTGAGGTTCCTGAGCCTGGCCTCGTTCGGCAGTATGCTCCTCCTCGAGCTGTCCGCCTCGATGACCGAAGGCTTGTCGAGCCTTATCTTCCCAAGCTTTAGTGAGAATCCTTCGACGCTGGGCTCTATCGTGCCCTGCTGGTCTATTATCTTCTGGACGTCCTGTTCGACGAACCTGTTGAAACTCTCTATCTGGTGCTGCACAAGAGAGTTGGAACTAAGGTACGATTCCAATAGTATGTTCTTTTTCATCCGATCCTACCGTTATCTCTCTACAACGTGCCTGTAGTACTTGTAGCTCTTCCCGAAATCTTCCCTGTCGATCTCAAGAACGTCGCCGTCCTTGGCCTCTGCCTTCTTCGCCTGAGGGTCGCTCGCCAGTATCTCAGGAAGGTTTCCGACGGTTATGCCGAGAGAGGAGAGTACTTCGTTTACTTCGGTGCGACTCAGGATTCTGTGCGTGGGTACAAGGTCGTGTTCCCTCTTACTCAACAATACACCTAAAAGAAGGCTAGTGCTAACGTTGTCAGTAGTATGTTCTATTTATAAGTAAGGAAAAAGTTAATAAGTTTTGCGTACTTCACTGCTGATGCGGCTATGAGAGCACACGTCTCTTCACCTCCTCGATGTACACCTCCCTTCTCGCTATACCAGTCAACTCCTCTAAGTGCCTGCGCAACGTCTCCGAGGTGTAGTCGTTGACCAGGCGTACGTCCTCCTTTACCTTTTCCACGGTCTTCTCTGTTATGTCGTTTCTCTCTTCCTTCGTGGGATACCTGCCGTATGCCTTCTTGTAGAACTCGAGCCTCTGCTTCTCGTCAGCGTCTATCCTAACAATCCACACCTTCGGAAGCATGGTGCGAAACGCCGCAGCCTCGTCTGGAGAGCGCATGCCGTCGACTACTATCGGCAGTCTGCCCGATGATACCGCGTCGCGCGCCAGGTATTTTGCCCAGACCCCGGGATCTATCTCCTTGTGCTTCGCACCTATAGCCTGCAGCAGCGCGCGATCCTTGCCCACCATGCCGTGATACTTTACCGCTATCTCCTTTATCGGATCAGAGAACGCGGGCCTGTAGACAGTTATGCCGAACTCCTTCTCGAGCTGCGCCTTCAGCGCATCGGCGTAGGTGTTCTTGCCGCTCGCCATCTTGCCGACGAAGGCGAACGAGGGTATGACCGTGGAGTAAGACGCTTTCTCTTCCAAGAGCTCCCCACCTTAAATCTCTTGGTTTGTATTTAATCCTTCGCACATATTTTGGAACGCAAAATATTCGTCGTCTCACGTTTTTGGAGAGAATGTTTAAATAGGTGGAGAGCAATAACAGTAGCATAGATGAAGGACATGGCAATAAAGAACCTGTGGGCATTCGCACCCAGAGGAACGGTGTCAAATATAGGTACACCGAGGCACCTGAATTACAGGTAGCCATGGTCTAGAACGCGAACCTTCTTTTAGCAACTTTGGCAAGACGCCGTGGACCAGGGGCGCTTAAAACAACAAAACAAGCGCCACCTTCGTCCTGCGGATGTTTGTGCCGGTTCGGATTCTTCGACGTGGAATTGAAGAGGGGAGATCAAATGATGGAGGAGATGGTTGAATTTCGTGAAATGCTTGTTGGGCGCTGCGCCTTCTGCGAGCGTGAGCTCGCTGAGGGCGAGATGAGAGTCGTGCTGCCCGCTTACGTGAGGGAACACGATGAGGCTGTGCGAAGCGGCCTGGTGGAGCAGAGATTCATCTGCGCGCAGTGCGCGATGAGCCTCAAAAGCAAGGAGAGGGCCAGGGCGAGAAGCGCTGCTGCTGACGAAATGAGACGCATCGTTGCGTTCCTGCAAATGATGCAGTAGCGGCACGGCACTCTGAAGGCGCGGCAGCAGAGCCACGCCTCAGAGGAGCCGCACACTTAATAAAATTCGCCGGGGAATCTTGAATCATGCTTACTATAGGCATTGAGAGCAGCGCACACACATTCGGAGTAGGAATAGTAAGCAAAGGCAAAGTGCTCGCGAACGAGAAGCTTATGTACGACGTCGGCACCAGGGGCATGATACCTTCAAAGGTCGCCGAGACCCATGTTAAGAACGCCAAGACGGTGATACGGATGGCGCTCGAGAAGGCGGGGGTCGACATGCGCGAGATAGAGGGCGTGGGCTACACCAGGGGTCCGGGAATAGGGGCGTGCCTGCAGGTGGGACAGCTGGCCGCCAAGACGATAGCTTCGGGGCTTGGGGTGAGGATAGTGCCTGTGAACCATGCCGTTGCGCACGCTGAGATAACCAAGCATGAGGCCGGATTCAAGGACCCGGTAACGCTATACGTCAGCGGGGGCAATTCGCAGCTGCTCAAGCTCTCGAAGGGACCTGAGAGGCGATACCAGATACTGGGCGAGACCTTCGACATAGGTGTGGGCAACATGCTCGACGCGTTCGCGCGCGAGATAAAACTCAAGCCGGCATGGGGCTCGACAGTAGCAAAACTTGCTGCGAAAGGCCATTACATTCCGATGCCGTACACTGTCAAGGGCATGGACTTTGCGTTCACAGGCCTGCTCACCTACGCATCGAGCCTCGCGGGCAAGGAGCGCAACGAGGACTTGTGCTACTCCATACAGGAGACGTCGTTCGCGATGCTCTGCGAGGCCACGGAACGCGCGCTCCTGCTCACCAACAGCGACGAGCTGACTGTGTGCGGGGGCGTGGCTCAGAGCTCGAGGCTCAGGGAGATGCTCGCGGGCATGTGCAAGGAACACGGGATGCGATTCGGCTTTGCGGCAAACGAGTTCAACGCAGACAACGGAGGCATGATCGCGTACGTTGCGGAGCGCATGCTGAATAGCGGCGTGTCGGCTGCGCTGGACCGGTGCGACATAGAACAGAGGTACAGGATAGACAAGGCTGTTGTTTACTAGTGGAACTATGAGGAAGCTAAGCGAGGGCGCGGAGGCGCGCGTCTATCTTGCAAAGATGTTCGGCTCCAACGTCGTGGTGAAGGTCAGGCACGCGAAGGCCTACCGAATAATGGAGCTGGACGAGAACCTCAGGAGGACGCGCACACGAAGGGAAGCGAAGGCGATGGTGCGCGCGAGCGAGGCCGGAGTGCGGGTGCCTGAGCTGTTCGCGCTCGGTGAGTTCTCGATATACATGGAGAAGGTGACAGGAAGCCTGCTGAAAGACGCGAGGCAGAGGGGGCGGTACGGCGAGATAGGGCGTATGCTTGCAAAGATGCACGGAGCGAACGTGATACACGGCGACTTCACTCCAGCCAACATAATGATTACTCCATCAGGACCGTGCGTGATAGACTTCGGCTTGTCAGAGATAAGCGAGAGCGCGGAGGGCAAGGCGATAGATCTTCTGCTCATGAAACGCTCGATAGGGGATCGCGATTACAGGACGCTGGCGGAAGCATACGGCAGCGGCTACGCTGGCTCAAAGCAGATATTCTCAAGGCTTGCAGACATAGAAAAGCGCGGAAGGTACCAGATAAGGACGCTAATGTAGCTAGAGCTCTCCGACCCTTCTCTTCTGGGCGCGCTTCATGCGCTTCCTGCGCTTCTTGATCCACTTCCAGCGCATTCGGCCCTTCTTCTTCCATTTCCTGGGTATGCTTCCCAAACAAAAACACCGCTGAGTTGCTGATATGGTTTTATTAGTGCTTATCTATATTAAAGATGCGGTTGGATGCGAAAAGGAATAATCGTCTATGTGGCTGTGCTTGTCATACTTGTAGTTGTCGCCTACCTCCTTTACAACCCCCACACAAGGTCGAGCCCCACGACAACGACAACAATATCAGGTTCGGTCGGCACCAATGTGACGAGCACGGTAGGAGGAGGACAGAGCAACCAGACAACGACTGTTGCTAACACGACAACAATATACTACGCGAGCTGCATCTCAACAAAAGCAACGGTCGCGATACCAAACGGCAACTTCTCTACAGGCACTTATGCAAACTGGAGCGCCACCGGGCCCGGATTCGGGAGCAAGCCGTTCAACCTGACCTCGGCGAACAGCGACGGCGCGTACTATGGGGCGAAGTGGAGCGGATACAACGGCACCTTCGCCGCTACGACGTACACCACCGGAATATCGTTGCAGGCAGGAAACCTTACCTCTGATCCTTTCGCGGTCAGCGAGCTCTACCTCAACTTCAAGCTTGTCTCATCGCAGAGCGCGCAGCTCTACGTGCAGGTGCTGAAGGACGGGGTTCCGGAGATAACGGCGCACTACAACACTTACGCCTCGCCCAAGAACGTGCAGAACCCGCAGAGTACGTTCGTCAATGCCAGCATACCGCTTGGCACACTGCTTTGCAAGAACGTCAGCATAAAGCTGGTGGCGGGAGTGACAGGCAGTTCCTCTAACGGCAAGGGTTACATAGCCGCGACCGGATTCTACCTTAGCAAAACGCCAGCTACGAACGCGACGCAGCCGGTGAGCCAGACGATAGTGACGTAACTACTGCGGCTGTGCCGCACCATCGTCGTGCTTTGCAGCTTCGGCTGGCGTGCTGGCCCTTCCCCCGCGCTTCTTCTGCCTCTCGGTTCTTGCGTTGGCGAAAAGCACGTCGGCGTCCTCGCCCTCCTGGTTCTCCACCCACGCCTTGATGTACACGGGTATGTTCTTGAAGGGCTTTGAGTACCTGTCTGTGAAGGTGTAGGCGCTGTCCTCGTGCTTCAGTATGCCAACGGACACGCCGAAATCTAGATACCTCTTCCACGTCGCGAGCGGAAGCGATGCGTCGCAGTCCTTCAGCCTTATGCTCTGCTTCTTCTTTACCTCTAGAAGCGCCTTTGCAAACCTGTAGGCCCTCGTCTCGTTCTCGAAGTAGATCTTCGCAAGTTCGCGCACGTTAGGATTCTTCAGTTTCTCCTTCAGCGGAGCGTCTTCATACTCCCAATACCTGATCGCCATGAGTGTATTCCATAGTTTAGAAATTTTAACCTTTCTGCTGTGGGTCACTTTGGCATGAACTTTGAGAACTGCTTGCGCACGTTGCGGTCGTTCTTCATCAGCTTGTACATCTTCTTCATCTTGTTGAAATCAGATATGAGTTCGCGTACCTCCTTCTCCGTGGAGCCGCTGCCCCTCGCTATGCGCTTTATCCTGCCGGAGTTGCTGAGAAGGCTGCCGTCCTCGCGCTCCATCTGCGTCATCGAGTCTATTATCGCCTTGTAGCGCTTCATCTTCACCTCACTCTGCTCCAAAGCCTCCTTCGATGCCGAAACTCCGAGCGAGGCCATCATGTTGTTGAGCGGGCCCATCTTGCTCATCGCCTTCAGCTGCGTATAGAAGGTGCTGTAGCTCAGCTCCTCCGACGCCATCTCCTCGGGCTTGACGTTAGCGTCCTTTATCGCCTGCTGGACGTTAGACACGAGTGACTCGAGGTCCGGAATGCCCAGCAGCTTGCCGACGTACTTCTTCGAGTCGTAGAGCTCTATGGCATTGAGCTTCTCTCCGGTGCCAATGAACTCTATGCCGACGTGTGCGGCGCTGACTGCGCTCAACGCGCCCCCACCCTTCCCAGATCCATCCAGCTTGGTGACCACAACTCCGGTGAGCTTCACCGCGTTATCGAACTCTTTGGCCTGCTTGCCGGCGACCTGCCCGGTATCGGCGTTAATGACAAGCACTTTCTCGTCGGGCTTGAACTCCTCGTCAACCACCTTCAGCTGATCCAGCAGTGACTTGTCCAGCGCGTTCCTGCCGCTGGTGTCGCAGATCAACACCTTCTTGTCCTTCAGAGCGGCCTGCGCTCCCTTGAGTATCTTCCTGACGTCGATTTCGTCCTTGATTCCGTAGAACCCGACGCCCGCCTGCTTGGCGAGAGTCTCAAGCTGCTCGTACGCGGCGGGCCTTGACACGTCGCACGCTATCAGCGCGCTGCTCAGTCCGCGCTCCTGGTAATAGCGGGCGAGCTTTGCCGCTGTTGTGGTCTTTCCGGAACCGTAGAGGCCGAGGAGCAGCACATGTTTTGGCTTCATAACAGGCACGAACGACTCGCCCATCAGCGCGATGAGCTGCTCGTAGAGCATGTTTGTTATGTAGTCCTTGGCGCTTACTCCCTCGGGCAGCTTCTCCTTTAGGGCCGCATCCTCGAGCTTCTGCGTAAGCGAAAGCACGAGCTCGACGTTCACGTCAGCTGATATCAGTGCACGCTGGAGCTCCTTGTTGAATTCGCGTACAGTTTTGGCATCGATGATTGTTGCTCCGGTGAGCTTTGCAATCGCCTTCCTGAGTCCTTCGCCTAGATCCATTGGCTGCGCCTGTACTTCTGGTAAAAATATAGTTCTCAACGTTTAAATATCGCTGTTGCCGAGTGAGGTCATGGAAGCTGCGATAACAAGTTCTATGGACCGCTATCGTCGCCACGTGGGGTCGCAGACGCTGCTAAGAATGCCTTCGATGCTTGAGACGATATCCAGAAGAACGGGCACTGGTAGTAAGGAAATTAAAGAATTGGCGCTGCAGATGGCGGCTGCGCAACTGGAAAACAATCCACTTACCTACCTCCGCGAACTCAGTTTGGCATCTTATTATCTTGCCATAAGCGAACGCGACCCCAGGAAAGCAGACGCGGCTCTGAGAACCGAACTGACCAAGATGGATGACGGGCACACGTGGTGGCACTATTTGGCTCCTGTGGTCAAAGCTAACTGGAAAAACAAGATAAGCGATGTTAAAAGAGCTTAGAGTTTGACTGTTCAATTTCACAAAACAATAAGAACCTTGAGAGGAAAGTATGCTCACGGGCTCGTAGCTCAGCTTGGTTAGAGCGGCGGTCTTATAAGCCGTAGGTCCGGAGTTCAAATCTCCGCGGGCCCACCATAGCGATTAGCCTGTTATGCGGCGTTGGGACTTCATGCTTTCCTGCTCTAGAGAAAACGTGTCTGTGGTTCTCTGAAGGAGTATCCTGATTTCGTGGCGCTCGTTTTCGTCCTTGTGCGGTAGCAGGACTATTTCTGCATTCCCTCTTGTCCAATCAAGATTCGCGCTGAGAAAATCGAACTTTTTCAGGCAGGGATCATCGATGCCCTCAATCTGCGCCTTATAGAGACGCAGTTCCTCGGCGAGGTAGAAAAAGGGGCCTAGCTGTATGTATCCCTCCTTGTCTCTCGAGTCGGTAGGATACACAATGAACGTGAAGCGGCGATCGGTGTTGCTGATGCTGATCAGTTTTGCTCTTTCGTCAGGAGTTTCCTGTACAGCGACGAAGGCGTCGCTGAGTGTGTGCGACATACACCTATGCCTTTCTTCTTCCATGCGCGCACCGCATTATGTGTAGTCGCCCATGTGGCGTGCCGTTGCTTTCAGACCGCCTAAATGGCATTCGTGGGCGCAGTTAGGAGAAGTGCATGATTCGCAGTTGTCAAGGAAGCATGCGCCGCTGACTGTTTCTATCTTTCTACCTTCTACAGTAGCCTCCATGATTCTCCTTCGTTTTTTGCTTTTAAATACTTTGGCTTGGGAAACCATAAGCAATGAAGAACTCCGAAATCGTCGGCAGGATTGCAACGAAGAGGATAGAGATACTGCTGGATCTGGCTGAGAAGAGGACCGTGGAAAGGACGCCGGAGTCGAAGAGGCTTGCAAGAAGGTACACGGATCTGGCGCGAAGGATAAGGGAGCACTACAAGGTTCCCGCGGGCGAGGTGGTGAAACGCAGCGTCTGCAAGAAGTGCGGCAACTTCCTGATTCCGGGCATAAACTGCAGTGTTAGGATGGCGAGCTCAAAGGGTTACATGGTCTACGTCTGCGAGTGCGGTGAGGAGAAACACATATTCTACAAGAAAAGGCGCTGAGCAGCGACTACGCGGCTTCCTGCTTTGTGAGCGCGGAAACGAAGTCGGCCACGTTGTCTATGCTGCTTGCCGTTATTATGCCGTTGTCGCTGACAACGAAGTCTTCCGTCGGCTTGCCCCTGTAGAGCTTGACAAGCTTCTCGGTCTCCTCGTCGGTCTTTGCTATGCGCGTGTCCTTGATTATGTTGGCTCTTGCAACGACCCTCACGCCGTTGCCTATGCCAGCGATCTTCTTTTTGGTCTCGCGGAACGCCTTCACGAGGTCGAGAAGAGGCCTGTGGTCATAGAGCTTAAGCGATTCCACGCCAGGACCGTCGGCTATCAGCAGCACGTCGAACGTGCCGGCTTCCATCGCGCGCGCGTCAGCCTGCGGTTTTATCACAGCACCGTGGTATCCGGTGCACGGCTTCGTTGTGAGGCTCACCACTTGCGATTCTATGTCGTTCTTTCCGAAAAGAAGCTGCAGGTGAGACACGGTCTCGTCCTTGAAATCTCTCGGAGCAATGAGGATCGCCACCTTCATTCAATCAACAATATTTGGCTGTAAAACAAGATAAACCTTGTCCTACGGAGACCACACCTTCCTGGGCTGCTGCTTCTGTGCCTGTTTCTGCTGCATCTGCTTCTGCCGGCCTCTGCCTTTGCCGAACTCCCTCTTTATGCTTATGTCGGCCACATAGAGGAAGACTGCAATCAGCACAGCAAGCTCCGCTATGTTAGGTACTGAGATGAACACGTTGCTCGCCGGTATGCCGCTCTTCTCGACCGCATTCTCCTGCAGGAAGAGGTATCTCATCGTGAGATTTGCGTAGCCGAACGGGACGTTGGGTATGATCAAAACTCCGTCGGTACCGGTATAGAAGGCTTCGGTTGTGCCGTTCTTGAATGTTGCAGACACCGACGCGTTTACCGGGAACCCGAGTACGTCTGTGGTCTTCACGGTTACGTTGTATATCGGCAGCGGCACCTGCACCGTCTCGGGAGAGTCCTGCGTGACGTTGGTGTTTGCCGACAGCCACACTCCCTTGTAGTATGCTCCAGAAATAAGGGTGGGTGCGCTTGCTCCGAGGAACGGTGTGCTGTTCACCTGTTGGTTGTTAGCCAAGAATAGGGAGACATTGACCCTCTGGCCGTACGCGTTGGTACCAAAAAGCTGGCTGCGGTACTGCCAGATCGCCGTTATGTTCTCTGGGCCGGCTACCGCGCTCTCGCTAGCGGGCGATTTTGCGCCTGTGCTCCAGCCAGCGAACCTGAGGTACTGGCCGTTTCGCACGAACGACGAGTTGCTGACACTGTAAGTCACCGTGCTCCCGTTGCCGTACCAGCCTGTCCCCGAAGTCTCACCGTACTGGGAAAGAACGTTTACAAGATATTGGACCTGCCAGTTGGCCTTCTCTGTTATGTTTGCGGTCATGAGGAGCGTGACCCTGTTCTGCGTGCCATTGTAGTAGCCTAGGCCGCTGCCTGTCCAGCCTGTGAATGCCGCCCTGCTGTCTGGCGTGAAGTTTATGTATTGCGGCGCGTATATCGTCTGGGGCGTGTATGCCACGTATGTGTTCCTGCTCGAAAGGTTGCCGTATAGCGACATCACGGTAAGCCTGTAGCCAAGGGTCCACAGCTTCGTGTTGTTGTTGGTCGTAGGAATTCCGGAGCCGACCTGGAAGTAGTTGGTCCTCGTGCCTATCTCCTGCACGCCGTAGGGGTTCTTGATGTTGGTCAGGCTTCCGGTGCCGTAGTTTATGATACCGAAACCGCTCTGCACGGGCATGAATGCGTCATACTTGTAAGCGGAAAGGTTTGCGAACGTGACAGGTATCATGTGGGTGCTAGCGTCAGTCGTGTTAGCCACCTCGGCTATCGCGGTCGGAGTGTACGGCCCTGAGTCCGATACGCCGAGGTTGATCGTGGCGAGCGTCTTGTTATCGAACATGAAGTACCAGTTGTTTGCCAGCGAGTAGAACGAGTACGTATGGAATGTGCCGTTCAGTCCTGCGGAGCCATCGGGCCCTGTAGAGCCGTAGAATGTGTCGTTGTTTCCTGGAGGGAAATACTCGTAGAACCACTCTGCGTCGCCTGCCTTGATGAACGTGGTGCCCGAGCATCCAGATGGCGTGCAGTCGGTGCTTAGGTTTCCGGTCTGATTGGATATCGTGTAGCCGACCTGCACGAACGCGCCGTTGGAGAGAGTCTCGCCGACCCAGAAGGCCATGGCCCCCTTAACGATGCTCTGAGGGGTTATGGTCTGTATCTGGACGCTGGCCCCGTTGTTGTGGTCTGAGTTCCCCACGGCTCTCGCGCCGCTCTGGAACCAGTACTGCGCGTTTGCGGTGGCTGTGGCCGCCGTGAAGGCCAGCAGGGCGAAGGCGAATATGATCTCATACCTTTTCATTGTCAAGTCCTATTTCGTTTAACTTCTTAATTGTTTCTTCTTTCATCGCAGAGTTAAGGCTCTTCCAGTCGATTACCGCGGACTCAGGTTCGGGAGACGACCTCCCCATGGCCTGCTCAAGGACGTCAAGGTTGTTGCTCCCGTCCTCGTTCAGTATCGCATATTTCGGCAGTATGTGCGAGAACGCGTAGCCCTTGGTCAATGCGAGCTTGGTGAACTTCTGGGGATAGTGGTTGCTGCCTATTCCGATCACTATCCTGCGCGCGGAGGTGGTGCCTTCGAGCATGCTCGTAAGAGAAGCGAATGCGGCATCGGCCACCTTTGCCGCTATCGTCTTGCTGTCCAGCATCCTCTCGCTGCCCCCGAGCTCCACGAAGAGCGACGGTGTCTTGAGCAGGGGTCCGTGGTGAGTGGCCTCGTACGTCTTCTGCACGTTCTCGTCTATCTTGCTCATGCCTGCAAGCGCGAAGAGCATAAGCTCCGGAGCTGCGGTCGAGAGCTGCTTTGGCTTGCCGCCGAAATCGGAGCTGTTGCGCCAGTTGCCTAGCGAATGCGTGGTGAAGGCGTCGACATCAGCCTCGCTCTTGTGCCTGCTCAGGAACATGATCACGGAGCAGCCCAGCGTGTCGGCGAAATCCGCCTGGAAGGGAAGCACGTCTGACTCGTATATGTGAATCTCGTCGTTCCTGTACCTAAGGTAGCGCTCTCCTTCCACCCTCTCGAAACCGTTCTGCGCGGCTATCTGGGCCGCCATGTTGGAGCCCGCGGAGTCGAGTTTTGAGTACACCATGCCTATCGCAAAACCGCCTAGATACAGCAAGATACGTTATATCTTTATATCTTAATATCGCTAACAATAATGTAATTCTAAGGGGGCGAATATGTCTTTTGAGCTAAAGCTGGATAACGCGAAGTACTGGAGGGACTGCGTGGAGGCGATCGTGAGCCTGGTGGACGAAGGCACCTTCAACATAAGCAAGGACGGCATCTCATTGAGGGCGATGGACCCCTCCGGAATAAGCATGATATCGTTCAACATGCCCAGCAAGGCGTTCTCCAAGTATGAGATTGACAAGAGCCAGGATGTCGGGCTCAACATAGACAACCTGAGCAAGATAATGTCAAGGACCAGGGACGACGAGGCGCTAGTGCTGAAGGAAAACGACGGCAAACTCCTTCTAGAGTTCGTAGGGGCGAAGAGCAGGCGGAGATACAGGCTGCACCTCATAGACGTAAGGAAGAAGGACGACAAGGAGCCAAAGGTTGAGTTCGACGCGCAGGTAGAGGTCGACGGCGAACACCTCAAGAACGCGCTCAAGGACGCTTCGCTCATTTCATCATACATAGCGTTCAAGGCGGGCAAGGGCCACTTCACCATAAGCGCCAAGGGAGATTCGGGAGAGCTCGAGGAGCTCAATGAAGTGGACGGCACCGGGATAAAGAAGCTCGACGCGAGCAAGGATGCGGAATCGGTGTTCAACCTCGAGTTCCTTGAGAACATGGTGCGCTCGAGCCCGATGGGCAACGCCATCAAGCTCTCCATAAAGAGCGACCAGCCGCTCAGGCTGACGTACAACATCGGCGACGCTGCGGTGACGTACTTCCTCGCGCCCTACGTAGAGGAATAGCTACTGCCTTCGCTTTAGCTCCTTTATAAGTTCCTTGGACGCATTTTTGTAGTCCTCCCGCACAATCAGAGATATGGGCTTCTGCATGTATAGGGGAGGTTCAGGTATTGGCTTACCCACTTCCACAACCGCACATATCCTAGCTGTCATCTCCGCAACCTCATCTATCTCCCACCTGTTTTCTGACAGGCGGTGCAGCGGAACCAGATATCCGTCGCCTATCATCAGGTCCTCTAGGTCACTTGACGAGTACATGTTTGTTGTGAACTCTGATGTTCTGTCTATCCGTATCTGCTCCATGAGTCTTGGGTCCTTCTTGGCAAGCTTCCTGAAAATTCCCTGCATGTCTGCAACGCTCGAGCTGAACTCCCTTATTCCTGACTGACGAGCAATCCCGAAAAGCACTTCTATCCTGTATACTGAGTTTACCATCCGTTGGACTTCTGCTGCCAGTGCGCCTTCACTCTCGGCTTTGTTATTCACTATTGCTTCCATTTCCATGCTCAATTATAAGCAAAAGGAGGCTTGTTAATCTCTCTGTCTTGCTTTTTCTCAAGCAGGTCTTGATCAGCTTCTGCTATCTGGAGCCAGCCCCTGCACAACTTGGTCTTGGCGATGCTGCTCTTCGACCATTTCCCTGATATGGCGGTTTTGGAGCAGCACATGAACGCCAGAGGAGTTCTTCCTTGCCGTTTTCGCAAGTTATGGTATATTCAGGGAATTGCGGTACATCTCTTCAGTACACGGACGCGCCATCCATCCTTGTGCTTCGCGTTTCCCTCAAAGGTTTCCAGTCTGAGTGTGAATCCATAGAGCTTGAAGCCGTTTTGTGCTACTGTTCTTGGTGACATCTGACACTCTCTCCTCTTCTCTGCCGTCTTGATAATGCCACGAGAGGGTTATAAAGCTTGGATTGCAAATGCTGTACATGCAGCAGGAGAAGCTCGACTTCGCTTACAAATATCCCTTTTCCAAGGAGGCGAAGGAGGTCGTGGCGGAGCTCGGTACAACATCGGTGACCCAGGCGTATCTGCATCAGGGCGTCGCGAGGCTGGGCGATATCTTTAAGACGGGCAGGGTGACACGCGAAAGGGCGAGAGGCATAGCGGAGGTCAAGATTGGTTACATAATGGGCTACGTATACGCGAGGATGCTTGTAAGCGCGCTTGGTGATGGCTATTCGATCTCAAGGTTTGCTGCGGCCGAAGCCGAGGCCGCGACCGAATTCCTGGCGCTGAATCTGGACGAGATGGTGAGGGTGGGCAACGAAATGGGCCTCGGGATAGAAAGGGAGAAGGATGACTTCATCGTGGGCTTCGAGGCCTTCGTGTCGGTGCCGAAGAGAGACCGGGCCATGAGGCTGATAAACCAGCGCTTATCGAACGGAAAGGTGCGCATGAATGTAAGGCAGCTTCTGGAACTTGTGAAGGGTTCGGTCGAGAAGGGGATAGGCGGGGGCCTGCCGATAGACAGGAAGAAGCTTCCAAAGGAAGTGACAGAAGCGGCGAAATCGCTCAAACCGCAAGAGAGAAGGGTGCCGCTTAGCGCGCGCCCCGGTTCCTACGCGTGGATAGAGAAGCTACTCGAAACTCCGATAGCTGACGTTAGGCACAGGTCGGTCAACCTCATCTTGGCCCCGTATCTTGTGAACGTCAAGGGCCTCGATGAGGAGAGCGCGGCAAAGGTTATAATAGACTACATCGAAAGGTGCAAGACGATAAACCCGAACACGAAGATCAACGAATCGTACATAAGATACCAATGCAAATACGCCAAGAACAAGGGCATGAGACCCCTTTCCATGGCGAAGGCAAAGGACCTGCTAAAGGAGGTCGCGGAATTCGAGTGAGCAGATGGAGGTGAGGAAATCTATAGGGATGTGCCACATATGCGGAATGCTTGCGTCAAACTCGTGCACCAACTGCGGCAAACTGGCGTGCGACAAGGACTTCGACACGAAGATGGGAATCTGCATGGCGTGCAGGCGCGGCCGCGTGCTCAGCAAGAGCTAGCCTTCCTTGAAATCCATTGCACTGGTTCCGTGCGGAAACGCCTTGCCGTTCGGCGCCTCTGCGGGCAGGCCCATTTCCTCTGATATCTTTGAGAGCTCGGCGAGCTCTATCTGCCTGTCTGTGAACAGTTCCACATACTCTATGTTGCCCATCTTTGCCTTCCTGACCCGAAACGTAATCTGCTGGAACATGCCGCTGCGGCTGACGCGCAGTTTGATCGCACCCTGCCTGATTATCTCCTTGGCCTTGGCTGAAAGCTCCAAAACATCCCCGTTATCGTTGTAAAATACATATGAATATTAACATTTTGAGTTCATAAGCTATTCGATGGCCGACCAATACCTTGCTCTGCTGATTTTCGCCGCGATAGCGGTATTAGTGCCTCTGTCAACGCTTCTTTTCTCAAGGATGGTGAGACCCAACACCGAGGAGAACGACGTTAAGACGCTCACATACGAGAGCGCGGAGCAGAGCGTCGGGCAGCACGTGGAGATAATGCACGAGTACCTGCATTACTTCATAGCTTTTCTTGCGTTTGAGATAGTGGGGGTCATAGTGCTTATATGGTCGACATTCAGCCGCGGGGCGCAGATTGGAAGCGGCATGTACATGGTTTTCCTGATGATATTCGGATTCGTGTTTGAGGTTTTCCTGCTTGCGATAAGCAGGAGCGGGGTGAAATGATGGAAGTTTTGAGATGCGGATGCAAGATAGAAGAGGGCAGGTTCATGGTGGGAGATGATTGCGCGTACTGCAAGGAGTGCAACGCGATGGCGGAGATGCATCCTTTTGGAGAGAAGAGGCTGGCTGATTTCGTTATGTGATCAAATGGAAGAAGCTCCGTACGAAAAGGAAAGGTTCCTCAACGCCGAGATGGAGATGAGCAAGCTCGTAAAGGCGTCGATGCATAAATATGAGGCAAAGCCGAACGTCATGTTCGCAAAGTTCTCGGATATCTCGAAGGCCATGTCAAAGGGGCTTATCGAGTGGTCTAGGATAAGGTCACTGTGGCCGCTGCAGTTCGGGCTTTCGTGCTGCGCGATGGAGCTGATGAACTTCGGATCTGCAAGAATCGACGCCGAGAGACGCGGCTTCCTTTTCTTCAGGGCCACTCCGAGGCAGGCTGACGTGATGGTCGTTGCTGGCTGGGTCACAAAGTCTATGGTTCCGGAGATAAAGAGGCTGTACGAGCAGATGCTCAGGCCGCGATACGTCATAGCGTTCGGCGAGTGCGCAACCTGCGGAGGACCCTGGTGGGAGAGCTACAATATAATCCAGGGGATAGACCAGGTCTTGCCTGTTGACGTTTACGTTGTTGGCTGCCCGCCGAAACCGGAGAACCTCTACGCAGGCTTCATTAAACTGCAGAAGAAGATCGGTGGGGAGATTGAAGACTGAACGCAACGAACTTGTGCAGGTCGCCAAGAGCCTGAAGACGCAGGGCTACTCCTACCTCGTGAAGATAACAGCTGTCGACTACGAGAAGTACCTCGATGTTTTGTACTTCCTGAGGAACATGCCTGCTGGAAAGGATGAGGTACTGGAGGTGCAGATCGACCCAGCAGACGCCTGGGTCCCAACGCTGATGGGCGAGTTCGAGGCAGCTGACTGGTACGAGCGTGAGTTGTTTGAGATGTTCGGGATAGAGGTGAAGGGCAGGAGTATGGAGAGGCTGCTGCTGGAGAAGTGGAATGGCACCGGAGCCCCTCTACGCAAGAACTTCACGTGGAACGCGCCCTACGAAACGGAGGGAAGCTGATGGCGATAACAAGGATAAACATAGGACCGGTGCACCCGAGCACGCATGGGGTCATCAGGCTTGTCGCCGACATAGACGGAGACACAGTTGTCAACCTCGAGCCCCACATAGGCTTCCTTCACAGGGGCGTGGAGAAGCTCGTAGAGACGAGAATGTACATGCAGAGTCCGCCGTACATGGAGAAGCTTGATTACGTCGCTCCGATGTCCTATGACGAGGCGTACGTGGCCGCGGTAGAGAAGGCGATGGGGGTGGAGGTGAAGGAACGCGCGATGTGGGTGCGTACGATACTCCTTGAGCTGCAGAGGATAGCAAGCCACCTGCTCTGGCTTGGCACAATGGCAAACGACGTCGGCCAGTTCTTCACCGTGTTCATGTGGTGCTTCAAGGACAGGGATCTTATACTGAGGCTTCTTGAGGAGGCTTCGGGGGCGAGGATGTTCTATGTCAACATGAGGATAGGCGGGCTGATAAGGGACCTGCCACCCGGGTTTGATGACAGGGCGAGAGAGACGCTCAACTACATGGAAAAGCGCATCGGTGAGTACGAGGACTTCCTTGAGAAGAATCCGATATTCATTGAGAGGATGAGGGGCGTGGGAGTGATGAACCGCGACAAGGCGATAGAGCTGGGGGTCACGGGGCCGGTGCTGCGGGGTTCGGGGGTAAGCTACGATGTCAGGAAAGACAACCCGTATTACGTATACGACAAGCTAAACTTTGAGCCGCAGGCCAGGAGCGAAGGGGACTGCTTCGCAAGATACAAAGTGAGGATGCTTGAGATGCGGGAGAGCATCAAGCTGGTAAAAGACGCGCTCTCGAAGATGCCCGGCGGTGACGCGCTGGGCATGCAGGTCAGGCTTATACTTCCGAGCGCGAAGAATAGGGAGGTTACGCTTAGCAGGGAAATGCCTAGGGGCGAGTGCATGATGTACATGGTAGCAGATCCACAAAAGCCCTACAGGCTCTCGATAAGGTCGCCGTCGTTCATCAACCTCGCTGCGCTGAATGAGATTGCAAAAGGCTGCAGGACCGCTGACATATTCGCAATAATGGGCAGCCTCGACCTGGTGATGGGCGACGCTGACAGGTGAGCCGATGTCGGATTTGAACACAATAGTTTCCACGTATCTCGGCGTTAGCGGGATTCTGGCGGAGATTATAGGGATCGTGGCTTACGCTGTCGCTGTATCGATACTCATAGTCGCTTTTGACTACGTATTCGGATGGGTTGAGAGGAAAACTATAGCGAAGATACAGAAGAGGCATGGCCCGACATACGCGGGCAAGTACGGGATACTGCAGAACATGGCAGACTTCGTAAAACTGCTTTCTAAGGAACACGTGGTACCAAAGAGGGCTGACAAGCTCCTGTTCCTGCCCACCATACCTGCCATGCTTGCGCTGTCAGTATTCCTGATCTTCTTGATTCCGCTGACACCGGAATTGATAGAGACCAACATAGGGTTGGGGCTGCTAGTGATTCTGGTGCTTCTCTCATTCATGCCATTGATAATCTTTGCAAACGGGTTCGGAAGCGGGAACAAGTTTGCTGCGATAAGCGCCCAGAGATCTGTCGTAATGCTCCTGAGCTACGAGATACCTCTGGTTTTCGTCATCGCCGCGGTGGGCGTGCTGGCGAACGGTTACACGCTTTCCGGCATTATGAGCGCGCAGAATCATTGGTGGTTCGTTTTCCTGATGCCGATCGGCTTCTTCGTCTTCTTCATAGTAATGCTTGCGGAGCTTGAGAGGCCACCGTTCGACATGCGCGAGGCAGATAACGAGCTCATCGCTGGCTGGCTCACCGATGTGAGCGCGCCGTACTACACGCTCGCACTGTTCCTCGATTACACGAGGATGTTCCTTGGCAGCCTCCTTATAGCCATACTCTTCTTCGGAGGTTGGAACGGGCCGGTGCTGCCTCCCGTGGTCTGGCTTCTGCTCAAGGTTTTCATAATCAGCTTCTTCATAATGATAGTGAGAGCTACGACCGTGAGGATGAGAATCGACAGGCTGCTGCGCTTCGGCTGGACCTGGCTGCTCCCGCTATCGCTGCTTAATTTAATACTTATCTATCTATTATTCATCGGGTGACAAGATTGTGCTGAAGCCTTTACTCGAAAGCATAAAGAGCCTTGGAGAGGAGCGCTTCACCGTGGAGTTCCCAGAGGAGCGCGAAGCCCTGGACGACCGCGAGAGGTACATGTTCAGACTGGACATGGACACGTGCATCAGCTGCTCGGCGTGCGAGCGCATATGCCCGAACAAGACGATAACGATGGTCGAGGTCATAACAGACCGAGGGCCGAAGGTCATGCCGCAGGTAGGGATAGAGAGATGCCTCTTCTGCGGGCTGTGCGAGGAGGTATGCCCTCCCAAGTGCCTAACGCTTACCAAGGGCTATGATTTCGAGGCCTACGACAAGAGGAATTACATAAAGAGGCCCGAGGAGCTCAGGGGATAAGCTATGGCTCTCGGCTTTTTGGCAATCATACTAGCAATCCTGACCGCAGCATCAGGAATAGCCATGATACTGCAGAGGAGACTGGTGCATTCGGTGATATTCCTCGCCGTGGCGGCCGCTTTCAGCTCCTTCATCTTTCTTTACCTTAACCAGGTGCTTGTCGCGCTGCTTCAGCTGCTTGTGTTCGTAGGCGGGCTCTCCACGTATCTGATAGTCGCTGTTGCGAGCGAGGTGAAGCAGGTGAAGATAAGGAACGTGGCCGCGTTCTTCATAGCCGCGTTCATAATAGTGGCTGGGCTCATGGCCGCCGTCTTCTCGCTACAGGCACCAACGGGAGGAGGAAATGACTTCTCAGCTGCCGCGCAGAACGGCATCTCAACCTACTATCCCGTTCTCTTCATCTCGGTCTTCCTGCTCTTCGCAGCTGCGATAGGCAGCGTCATCGTGATAAAGAGATTCACGAAATTGGTGGTTTAGTGATAAGCTTCATACTCGTGGCCGCGGTTGCGCTCCTGGGGATAGCGCTTGCGGGAATAATAACGGACAGGCACTTCATCGTGATCATGCTTGCTGTCGAGCTGATGTTCATCTCAAGCACCATCCTGCTGATGTACTTCTTCTACCATGCAAGCAACCCCGACCCTTCCGTATTCCCGATGATGGTCTCGATATGGGCTGTCGCTGCCGTGGAGGTCATTGCGCTCATCACCTTCTATGTCTACATGAAGTTCCGCGGGTTCGACTTCGACGTTACGAGGCTCTCGAAACTAAAGTGGTGAACATGATAGCTTTTGCGCTGTTGGCGCCGTTGCTTGCTGCGATCCTAGCTGTGGCTGCGATCAAGAGCCACAAGTACGCAAAGTACTTCGCAATCGCAGGATCGCTCCTGAGCCTTGCGCTCTTCCCGCTGATAGACAGCGGCACGGAAAACGTTGGATGGCTCTCGATAGGAGGCGTGCAGCTTCCGCTCACTGCCTCGGTGCTCCCGCTGAACTACATGCTGCTCTTTCTTGTGCTGACCATCGGCCCGCTGATAATGATATATTCGGCGGGCTTCATGGACCTGCCGAGCGAACAGAGGCGCTACTACATAGAGATGCTGGCTTTCGAGGCCGCCATGCTCGCCTTTGCCATGGCCGGCAACTTCATCGTGCTCTTCATAGCCTGGGAGTTCCTCAGCATGACAAGCTACCTGCTGATAGGCTTCTGGTACGACAGGGACAAGGCTGCCGCAGCGGCGCGCAAGGCGATAACGATAATACTGATAGGCGACATAGCCCTGCTCGCTTCGATGGTGATGTTCCAGAACAACTTCGGGAGTCTGCAGTTCAGCGTGATTCTCAACGGGATCGGCAACGGGGGGCTTACGCTAATTCCGGTAGCTCTGCTCTTCATCGCCATAATGACCAAATCTGCGCAGTTCCCAACAGAGGAATGGTTGGTGGATGCGATGGAAGGCCCTACACCAGTATCGGCCTTCCTGCACAGCAGCACGATGGTGAAGGCCGGAGTTTTCGTTGCGCTGGTCCTCTTTCCTCTCTTCGCAGCTACTGGAATGCTCAACGTCATGCTTGCCGTGGGTGCGATAACCGTGGCTCTGGCCGTGTTCAGTGCGACAAGGTCACGACACGTGAAACGCGTGCTGGCTTACTCCACGGTGCAGGAACTGGGCTTCATGCTGGTCGCAATAGGCAGCAACGCCCTGCTTGCAGCAGTCTACTTCTTCTTTGCGCAGAGTTTCTATAAGGCGCTGCTCTTCTTCAGCGCTGGAAGCGCCATGAAGGCCACGGGCAAGGAAGATCTCGCTGACATAACAGGGCTGCAGCGCAATAGGCTCATATACATAACCACGATCTTCGGCGCCCTCGCTCTTGCAGGATTCATTCCGTTCGATGGGTTCTTCGCCAACATAGGAATAGACTCCGCTTTCTCTACAAACCTCATAGCATATGCGCTTGTGTCGCTTGCCAGCTTGGCGACCAGCTTTTACATCTTCAGGTGGCTCTTCAGCCAGACGAGGAAGGAGGGGAGCGCAAGGGTCTCGCTGAACTACGCCTCTACGCCGAAGAGCATGAGCTACAGCATGCTCGTCCTTGCCCTTGCCACGCTAGGAGCCAGTGTGGCGTT
Organism: Microcaldota archaeon; assembly: GCA_021818925.1. GTDB lineage: Archaea > Micrarchaeota > Micrarchaeia > Micrarchaeales > CABMGC01 > JAJYVH01. Next base: position 529,791 of record JAKASU010000001.1, read on the forward strand.
CTTCATGTTCCCTTCAATGTTTAGCGGGCTTGGAGGCGGCACGCTGACCATAGGAGCCATAGATGGTGTGGTCGAGACCGTGCTCATCGCGATAGGCGCGTACGTTGGCTTCGTGCTCTACAAGCAGAGGAAGAGGAACAGGCTGAAGATGGTGCAGCCGGAAGTTCTGTTCAACACGATCTATTCCGCTGCGCTCATGAACGCATTCTACGCCCACATCGCTGGTTTTGTTGAGGCGATTGCGAGTGCGGTAGCGTATGCTGACGCGAAGCTCGATGCCGTCTTTGACTGGCTCGGACATATTGCGATGAGAGCTTCGGGGGAGATGAGGCTCTTCGCAAGCGGAAGCGTGAATGCCTATGTGGCGCTCTTCGCTGCCGGGATGGTGGTGCTGATAATAGTTGTGGTGGCACTATGATGCTAGAAATCTATGCGTTCGGGGCCCTGACCGCGGCGCTCGTGCTTGGTAACATGCTGCTCAGGATCAGCAGCGGGAAAAAGTTCCATCTTGCATTCAACCTCGTTGTGCTTGCTCTGCTTGCCGCAAGCGTCCTCACGCTCTCGCAGGTGCAGGGCACGTACTTCGGCATTATCTCCATAAGCCAATACTCGGTGTTCTTCTTCGCGCTCTTCACCGTGGCTATGCTGCTGCTTAACCTGCTGGCTTACGCGCGCTCCAACGGGTACAACAACTTCGCTCTTCTTGGAGCTTTCGCGCTTGTGGGCATGTATCTTGTGGTTTCGTCTGTTTCGCTGATAACCATATTCCTTGGACTCGAGCTGATGGTCATACCCTCCGCATTCATAGTGCTTCTGTCCCGCAGGGAGAGCCTTGAGGCCGCCACGAAACTGTTCATAATGGCTTCTATATCGATCGCGCTCCTCTCCTTCGCCATAGTGCTGGTGTACGGGTCTGCGAACTCGCTGTCGCTCCAGGCGCAGCAGCCCGGTACGCTCATGCTGTTTGCTCTAGTCCTATTCATTACGTCGCTGGGGTTCGAGGCGTCGGTGTTTCCCTTCAACATACTACTGCCTGACGTGTACGAAGGCTCTGCAGGATATGCGACCGCGATGCTGGGAGGCCTGAACAAGAAAGTGGGGATAGCAGCACTGATGCAGGTACTGATTCTTGTGTTCATCTCATTCCGCACTGCCTTTGCAATAATCGCCGCGCTTGCGGTGCTCACCATGTTCTATGGCAACCTGGTCGCGCTGGCGCAGGACAACCTCAAGCGGATGCTAGCCTACTCATCCATATCGCAGGCAGGTTACATACTGATAGGAATAGCGGTCGCTACGCAGAGCGGGATCTCGGCCAGCATCTTCCAGATATTCGCGCACACGTTCATGTTCATAGGCGCGATGAGCATAGTCGCGTGGCTCGAGAACAGGAACAGGAACGGGATCAACGACACGATAGGCCTCTATAAGGAGAATAGGTTTGCAGCTATCGCGCTGAGCATATTCATGCTGGCGATGATCGGCATCCCGTTCACAGCCGGCTTCGTAGGCAAGTTCCTCATATTCTTCAGCGCTGTGAACAACGGCCTGCTGTGGCTTGCGCTGCTGGGCATAATAAACAGCGTAATATCCGTCTTCTATTACGCAAAGGTAATGACGGCAATGTACACGGACAAGCTGGGAGCGTACCGCATAAAGCTAGACACGCCAACGCTTGTAGTGATAGTGGTCTGCCTTGCCGCGGTCATGCTTTTCGGCGCTTATCCGCAGCCAATGATACAGGCGGTGAGCGGGGCTGCAAGCCATCTCTTCGGAGCTGCCACGTAATCATCTCCTCCCGTACTTGCTGAAGAAGGCGAGATACCTGCCCATTATCAGCGTGGGGGCTGAAGGCCTCGCCCTCTGGATCAGGTCTGTGATGTTTGCGAGCTTTATCTTGACCTCCTTCCCGGTCATCAGGCTGGATTCGAGGGTGTTCAGCTTGACCTGCCTGCATATGTTTGCTATGTCCGCGCCTGTGTAGCCCTCGGTCACCTGCGCCAGCCTCATGAAATCTACATCCTTGTCGAGCGGAGCCTTCTGCAGGTTGAGCTCGAAGATCCTGGCCCTGCTGTTCGGGTCCGGAGGCGGCATGAATATCAGTCTGTCGAACCTGCCCGCTCTGAGGAGAGCTGGGTCGAGCGCCTCAGGCCTGTTCGTAGCAGCCACCACGACGACTCCTGAAGCTTCCTTTATCTTGTCGAACTCCTGCAGGAATTCGCCGGCTATCTCAAGGTTGGTCGCCATAGCGCTGTCCCTTGACGGCACTATCGCGTCTATCTCGTCCACGAAGACTATTGAAGGCGCATTTTCTTTCGCCCTGTCGAATATGCCCTTTATCGTTGCGCTGGCGTTTCCTGGCCCTCCCTTTGCTATGTCGTAGCCTGACAGTATCATCACGTGGACATCGCCGACCTCGTTTGCTACTGCCTGCATCAGCATCGTCTTGCCGGTTCCGGGAGGACCGAAGAGCAGTATGCCCTTTATGTTGCCGATGTCATACTTCTTGAGCAGTTCCGGATGCATTATTGGTATCTCTACAGCCTCGTGCAGCGCCTTCTTCGCTTCGTCGAGGCCTATCACATCGTCAAGGTTCACCTTCTTCTCCTCCTCCACCTGGCTCTCCGGGTGTACCCTCCTCTCGTAATCGAGTCTAAAGGTGTTGAACTCCTCGAGCTGGGAGAGTGACGTCGAAGGCTTGGTGCCCTTGATTACGTGAACAACATCGGCCATCTTTATAGTGAGCACCTGGTGTTTCGTTATCGCCTCGTCGCCGACCTCCCTGCTGACCTCCTCGCATACGTTCTTTATGTCAGCGGCCGAGAACCTGTTGGTCAGGCTGGCCAGTTTCTCGTAGTCTATGTCGTTGCCTATCGGGAGCGCTGCCAGGTAGTGTTGAAATATCTTCTCCCTGCCTGGCTGGTCCGGTAGTGGCATGTATAGTATCTTGTCGAACCTTCCGGGTCGCATTATCGCAGGATCGAGGAGCTGCGGAGCGTTGGTGGCGCCGACTATGACCACATCTGATATCGTCTTGAAGCCGTCCATCTCGCTGAGCAGGGTGGTTATGAGCTCGAGTCCGCTCGTGTTGGTCTGTTGTTCCCTTTTCCCCGCTATGTTATCTATCTCGTCGAAGAAGAGGACGCAGGGTGCGTGTTTCTTCGCAGTTGCAAATATCCTTGAAAGCGCCTGGGCGCTCTCGCCAGGATAGGGGGACATGAGCGACGACGCGCTTACGTAGAAGAATCCTGCACGGATCTCGTTTGCCAGGGCCCTCATTATCAGCGTTTTGCCTGTTCCGGGAGGGCCGAAGAGCAGTATGCCCTTTGCGGGCTTGACGTTGTACGCTCCGGCTATCTCCCTGTGCTCTATGGGACCGAGTATTGATTCCTTGAGCTCCTGCTTCGTCTCATCGTAGTTCGCCACATCATCAAGCGTCTCTGTGGTTCCCTGGGTGAGGTCCTCCAAAGCGACTCCGAACTTGCCAAGGATGTCACGCTTCATCACGTCCAGAGCCTGCACGACCTCTATGTTTGAGCTCTCGAGCGCGAAGATGGCGATCGGGGTCAGGAGGAAGCTGATTATGACAAGCGGGTTGAAGCTCGTTCCTGTAGGTCCGGAGAGCAGGAATGACGATACCGGAAGCACAACGCCAAAAAGGCTCGACACCGTGCCCTTGTACGGCGACCTGCTTTTCACAGCGTAGCTGGCGACGCTGAAAGCCACGAAGACCCACAAGACTATCTGAAGTATCGTGTACTGTATGTCAAAAGCCAGGGCGGCGCCTGCGTAGTAGAATGTGTCGAACAGGTGGTCATCAACGGTTGGGCCGAAGAACACTGCAAGAGAAGATGATGCTTTCGAAATGAAGTTGCCGAGCGTTGCGGCAGGATATGTTACTGTAAAGTATTCCGCGTATGAGAGCGACGCTATGGACTGGTGGCCAAGCTGTGAGTTGTAGGCGATTGGACCCGAGACGGGTATGTTGGCAAGGTTCGATACTATGGCGACAATCAGTATCACGAGCACGCCTATTATCGCGCCGCGCCTGAAGCCGAGCGTCAGGACCGCTATTATGAAGCCGGGGACCTCGAAGAGGAGGCCGAGAGGCGTGAGCGGCAGCGCAACGAGTGCGTAGGCGTAGGATATGGAACGGTAGTGCTTGTACCCCAGAAATAGGGACGCGCTTATGAATATCGTTATCAGCCATGCCAGAAGCGGCGCCTGATAGATTAGCATTGGAAGCGTCAGAAGTAGGAGCGCCATGAGCCCCAGGAGTGGAGCTATATAGGTGAACGCGAACACGAGCAAGAGGAGCGGTACGAAGAGCGCTAGCGGAAAGAACGGGAAAGCGATGCCTATGCTTATGAATGCGAAGGATGTGGCCAGCGAGTCATGGAAGTTGTGGTTCGACACTACGCGCTTGACAAAATCCTTGAGCCAGTACACCGAGATCGGCACCAGCTTGCGCTTGAGCATGTCGGCGGTAGACTCGCCTGATGGTGGGTCGCCCCCAGAAGGCACGCCGCCTTTTTTGCCCCCGGTTCTCCTCTGCATACTCTTAACTCTCAAATACCTATATTAATATTGATTAACTGCTATAACTATGTTTCCCGCAGTAGCTCAATGGCAGAGCGCGCGCCTGTAGTTTTGGAAACTGACAAAAAGGGGTCAGAAAGCGCGATGTTGCTGGTTCGACTCCGGCCTGCGGGATTTGCAGATGTGGCTCCTGTGGTAGATCTTGCTTCTCTTATCGGCTACGCTGCAGGAATCATAATTGCAATAGCGTACGTGCCGCAGGTCATGAAGGTATACAGGACAAAGTCTGCCAAGGATCTATCCAAGTGGTAGCTCGCGATACTTATCGTGGGGGACGGGGCCTGGCTCGTATACGGTGCGATACTGGCCTCACTTCCAATCATTGCATCGAACCTCGCGCTGCTCGTCCTCACGGCGGCACTCGTTGTCTTCAAGATAAGGTACGGATAACGCTCCTATCAACAATTATAAACCTGAAACGAGCAGTTCTATCGCGCCTTGGTAGTGTAGTGGTCTAGCATACGAGCCTGTCACGCTTGTGACCCGGGTTCGAATCCCGGCCAAGGCGTATACGTCCTTTTCCTGCTCTCCTTTTTCACGAATCTGTATGCAAGTATATCGGACGTAAACTCTGATTTAAAAGGTTTTTATTTCACCATTAACTCAAGGTGGGAATGTGCAAGAAGCGTATGATAAGCCTCTGACGGAAAGCGAGGCGCGGTCCCTCACTGTTAGAGATATAATGAGTTATCCTGTTGTGACCGCTAGCGAGAAGACGAGCATAAGGGAGATAGCGAAGCTCATGAAGAAGCACAGCATAGATGCGATAGTGATAACGGACAAGACCGCCGCACCTGCTGGAATAATAACAGAGGGCGACATAGTGAGAAGGCTCGTCTCGACGAAGAGGAACCTGTGGTTCGTCAAGGCGGGGCACGTTATGAGCAGGCCGCTTATCACGGTGAGCAGGGACATGACACTTGAGGCCGCTGCGCGTTTCATGGCAGAGAAGAAGGTCAAGAAGCTGTGCGTAGTGGATGCGAACAGGAAGCTGCTTGGCATGATCACAACAGAGGACATCACAAAGAACGCTGGATACCTGATCAACGTGCTTGAGGAAGTTATTCACACAGGCTATTACATGGGCCTTTTGTAGCTAGGCAAACGGGGACAGGAGCAACGACGGGACTATTCCTAGCAGCACTGCCGATATGGAGAGAAGCGCCATAGAGACCTTGATATCCAATCCCGGGGTCGTGTAAGGCTCAGAGGCCTTCGATGTGCTTAGGAACGCGCGCTCCGCCACGAAAAACAGGAAGGCGCCGATTATCAGCACCGCCGCAAGCGGCACGACGCCCCATATGCTGTATGCGGCGAACGCCCCGATGAAGACAAGAAGGTCGCCTACGAAGCCTGCGGTAAGCGGTATGCCGATAAGCGCGAACACACCGAAGATGAAGCCGTACGCGAGAAGCGGAATGCTCTTGACAATCCCCTTGAGCCTTGCGACGAGCATTGTGCCGTACGCCTCGTCCACGGCGCCGACTATCATGAAGAGGAGTGATATGACTATCCCGTGGCTCAGCATCGCGTAAAGCCCTCCGGCTATGCCGAAAGGCACGAGAGAGGCGATGCCTAGAGACGCTATGCCCATGTCAACTATGCTAGTGTAAGCGATGAGGCGCTTGAGATGTGCCTGACGAATCGCCACCATGGAACTGTAGAGCGCTGAGAATCCGAAGACCGCGGCCAGCGGAAGCGCGTACGAGGATGCGGCCGGAAGGAGGAGGAACATGAGCAGAAGCCCGTAGCCGCCAAACTTTAGCAGCACTCCTGCAAGTATCATGCTGCCTGTCGTGGGCGCCTCGGTATGGGCGTCCGGCAGCCAGCTATGGAACGGGAACGACGGTATCTTTATCATGAAAGCTATTGCCAGCAGCACGAGAGCGATGAGCTGCGAAGATGCAGGAAGCGAAGCTGATTGTGAGATTATGGAGGTTATAGTGAACGTTCCTGTAGGGAGACCCGCGTAGATCACCAGTATGCCGATCAGGAGGAGCAGGCTCGCGGCTATTGAGTATATCAGGAACTTTATGGCCGCGTAGCGCCTGTCGTACCCCCCGAACACGTAGATTATGAAGAACATGGAGATCTCGCTGATCTCGAAGAAGACGTAGAACAGGAAGAGGTTACCTGACAGGAAGACGCCAAGCGCCGAGCCTGACACGAGGAGGAAGAGCAGATTGTAGATACGCTGTGACTCCTTGATGAAGCTCTTTGCAACGATTGCGGCCGCGAGGAGCACTATGGCTGACATAACCATGAATATGTTGCTGTACTTTGTGAGCTCGAGGTCGAGGTTCACTCCTATGCTCTGTATGTATCCTTGCTGGAATGAGAGTGATGGGAACCCCTGCGTCAGGCCGTATGCCGACGCGGCAAGAACGGCAAGCAGGACCAGGAGCGATGATACTATGGAGACCGCGAACGAGTGCCTTTCCGGAAGAAACAGCAAAGGTATGATGAACAGGAAGGGCAGGAATACTATAAATGCGAGAAACGGAAGCATCCACATCACAGCAGAATACTCTTCCTAGCGAAATTAAACTTATATAGACTCGCTGGTGTTTCCTGCGATTACAAAATCAGATTGCTGCGTCTATGCTGCCCTCGGGGAAGCCGAGGTTGACCAGCTCCTTCTTCGCAGACGCGATGTGATCTCCCTGGAGCTCTATCATTCCCTTCTTGTGCGTGCCGCCGCACGCGAGCTTGTTCTTGAGCGCCACGGTTGTCTTGTCGAGCTCGTCTCCGCTGAGGCCCTCGACTATGGTCACGAACTTGCTGAACTTCGCCCTGGCCTTGTATATCTTGATGCGCTTTGTCGCCTCCCTGTCGAGAATCTCGCAGACGCACAGTTCCTTGGGTAGTCCGCACCTTGGGCACATCTCAGGCATTACTAGTTGGCACCTTTCTCCTTTAGCAGTGTAAGAATCTGGGCCTTGGTGCGCCTCATCTCCCTTACCTTGACCTTCTTGCTCTGCACACCTGTGGCTGCTATCTTCCTTTTTTCTATTGACAAATCGAGTGAAAGTTGCTGAAGCCTGTTCCTAAGCATGTCTACGCTCATCTCCCTTAGCTCCTTTATACGCATTACAATCATCTATTATGCATTTTCTGGTATTTATTACTATCTCGCGCCCTCCAGCGACTTCGGCATCTCTATCTTCTTAAGCTGCCTGTCGGCGAACTGCGTGCCGGGCTGCACTATCCTCACCTGTATTCCTATGGCACCGTACTTCGGGTAGGACGTCAGCAGCGCTGTATCTACCTGTTTTACCGTGTCGCCTGCCTTCGGTATGTAGCCGAATCTGACCTTGATCTGCTTCGCCTTCGCGCCCTTCGCGGCAAGCTTGCCTGTGGCGATTATCTCGGCACCCAGGGCGCCGTTCTCTATTATGGTCTTGAGCGTAGAGTGGAGCAGGCTTCTGGCGTTGGCGCCTCTTTCGAGCGCGTTCGAGATGTGCCTTGCCACGAGTCTGGGCTCTAGCACCTCGTTCTTCACCTCTGCCACGCTTATCTGCGGATTGTCGATCTTGAACTTTGACTTTATCTCCTGCGTTATTGCGTCTATCGTGGAGCCGCCTCTTCCGATGACCCTGCCGGGGTTGGTAACGTAAGCGGTAATCCTTGTTATGACAGGCGTCTTCTGTATCTCCACCCTAGAGAAGCCAGCGCGGCTCAGCGTCTTCTCAAGGTACTTGGAGATCTCGTGCTTCACCATCGCGTCCTCGATAAACTTCCTTTCTACCACCATCGTATCACTTCTTTGCCGTCGCCTCGACCTTCGCCTGTTCAGCCCTCGCCTTCGGCTTCGACGCCGGCTTTTGCTGCGGCTTTGATTTCACGGCCTTCACCGGGTTCCTGATCTTTATCAGCCTCTTCATGTTGTCGGTGAGCGAGGGCGCGTCGGGGTTGGCGAGGCCGATCTCGACCTTTGCGTACTCTATGTCGCTATGCACTCTTGCTCCCAGACCGTACATTCCCCTGCCCCATGAGAGCGAACCCTTTGAAGGGCTCCTCCTCTCTATTCTCGTCTTGTTCGCAGAGGCGTGAACTATGTAGAGCGCCTCCTCATCGAGCCCCTTGTTCCTAGAGTTTGCCACGGCGTTCAGCAGCACAAGCCTTATCTCGCGTGCAGCCTTCACCGGAAACGCCCCCTTCCTTCCACCCAGCTCGTGCCTCGATCCCATGTGCTTGTTGTACTTGTTGAAGAGTATCGGCCTTTCCACCTTTACTATTCCGTCAATTACCTGCAGTGCCCTGTCAGTCTTGAGGTACCTTATGGCATCGCATACGGCAGAGAGGTCCTTGAAGCTGGCGTTGATATCGTAACCGTGGGCCAGGGCGATCTGCTCCTTGCCTATGTTGATCGAGTACCTCATCACTTCACCGCGAGGAACTTGCTTCCTCTTGTTGCCCTAATTCCAGGAGCCGAGTGCTGCACGCGCTTTGTCGTGTATGCGAACTCTCCGAGTCTGTGGCCCAGCATCTCCGGACTTATGACTATCTCCTTGAACTCCTTGCCGTTGTGCACCCCAAATGTCATTCCGACCCACTCCGGCAGTATGACAGCCTCCCTTATCTGCGTCTTTACCGTTCTTCCTGACTTCTTGGCCTCCGCCGCCTTGGCGATGAGCTCCTTGTATCCTAGGCTCATTCTCTTCAGCGCGCGCCTCTCTCTAGAGGTGACGAGCTTGGAGTAATCCGCTATGCTGAGCTTCTGGAGCTCCTCCAGGCTCTTGCCTCTAAAACTAAACGTCCTTGCCATTTTAGTTCCTCTTCTTCCTTCCTACACGCCTTGCTGCTATGTGGCCGACCTTCGCCCCAGGAGGGGCGTTGCGCGACACCATGCTCGAGGCGCCCTTGTGGTGCTGCTTGCCACCGAACGGATGGTCTACAGGGTTCGCCTTGACTCCACGGTGGTGGGGCCACGGCGCGTTTATCGCATGATGCATGTAGTGGCTCTTGCCCGCCCGCAGTATCGGCTGCGCGTCCGCGCCTCCTCCTGCTACCACTCCTATCTGCGCCCTGCACATCGGACTCATGTCCATTACGCGCTTTGAGGGCAGCAGCAGGCTTACGCTGTCCGCCGAATGCGAAACTACGGTTGCGTAGTTACCTGCGGCTCTGGCGAGCTTCCCCCCGTCTCCGGGAAGGGACTCTATGTTGTAAACCGGAGTTCCGTCAGGTATCTTCAAGAGAGGGAGTACGCTGCCGAGAGTTATGTCGGCTGCGGCGCCTTCCTGTATTCTTGACCCGACGCGTATGCCCTCCGGCGCAATGAATATCGTCTCGGAGTTGTCCTCGTAGATGACCTTCATCAACGGCGCGCTGTGCCCGGGGTCGTCTATGAACTCCATTACTTCGCCTGTTATCTTGGATTCCGTCTTTATGCTTCCGAATGTCACATCTGCCTTGAAGGTGTTGGGAGGCTTCCTGAAGGCATTGGTGCCTCTGCCCCTTCTCTGCTGGTGTAGATTCTTACCCATTCATTTCACCTTTACACTAGCTTCAGCTTGAGAGCTATGTCGCTCGCCTTGAACTCCTTTCTTATCCTTATGTAGGCCCTCTTCCTGTTCCTCGGCTCTATCTCAACGTTAACCTTGTCAACCTTTACCTTGAACATGTCCTCGAACTCCTTCCTTATCTGGGTCTTGTTCGATCTAGTGTCCACCATGAACGTGACCACGTTGTTCCTCTCGATCATGTTTATCGCCTTCTCCGTTGCTATTGGATACATTAGCACGCTCATCCGATCACTTATTCCTGTTCACCGCCGACTTGCTTATCCCGTCCACGACAGATTCGACAGCCGCTTCGGACCAAACCGTGAGCCTTGGCCTCCCTCCCGGCGCGAGTTTCGCGACCTTCAGCCTGTCAACTTCAAGCACGTCGACTCCGGGGATGTTCCTGCCGGCCCTCTCGACGCTCTTCGAGTCCTTTGCGACTATGAGCACGCTGTTCCTGAAATATCTCCTCCTGCTCCTTCTCCTGTTATTGAGGCTCAACCTCGGTGAGTGCGATCTTTCCAGGTCTTCCGAGAGCCCGAGCGCGCCGAAAACCTTGAGCAGGTCCTTGGTCCTGCCTATCTTCTCTATCTGCGCAGACACGACTATCGGCAGCGGCTCCTTCTGGTAAGCGTATGACTGTTTTATCAGCGTGGCATTCCCGGTTCCGCCTACCGCGCTCGAGATCGCTTTCGCGTACTCCTTTCTGTTTATCCTCTCTACTATCGTCTTCTCGACCTTGTGCGGATGCGCGCGCCTTCCCTTTACCGACGAAGGTATCTTCCTTACGTCCCCGGAGCCGCCCTTCGCAAGCCTCTGCCTCGGCCTGGGAGGCCTCCCGGTGTGCCTCTGCGTCCTGTATGTGCCGTATCTGCCGGTATACGATGCCGAGGTGTCCATTCCAGCAAGCAGGTAGTGGCCCTGCGGCTGGTACTCGGCGCTCTGCTCTGCGAGCAGCGCACGCTTCACTATGTCCTCGTTGAACGCGGTGCCGAAGACCTCTGGCAGGGCTATCTTTTTCTCGACCTTGCCGTCAGTTTGATAAACATTCGCTTCCATATCAGGCACCCTGTTTTGATTCCAGTGACACATACGTTAGCTTTGGCGCTACGGGCTTCCTGCTCGGCCTCAGTGCCTTTCTTATCCTCAACAGCCTCTTCGCCGGGCCCGGAATGGAACCGTCGATTAGCAGATAATCGTTCCTTATGTTACCGAAGTTCAGGAAGCCGCCTCGTGGCGTTACCGCCTCCGCATCCTGCGCTGTGCCTATCTTCAGCACGCGCTTGTTAAGATCTGTCCTGTAGTTGAACCCCATGTGGCCTGCCTGCGGGACGGAGAACATGACCTTCGGGGGGTGCCAAGCTCCCAGGCTTCCGACGTGCCTTACCTTTCCTGTTGCTTTGTGGAACTGCCTCGCTACGTGGAACCTGTGCACCGGGCCCTCCCATCCCTTGCCCTTGGACACGGATATCACGTCTATGAAATCTCCGTTGGCGAGGACCTCTCCTAGTTTGAGCTCCTTGCCGATAATCTTCTCGATGAACGCCAGCTTGCTTGCAACGTCCTTGCCTCCAACTGGGATCTCAAACCTGAGCGTCTTCTTTATCCCTATTCCGAGCGATCCTGGATCAGCGAACGCGAGAGCGGTTACGTCACTGTACGTCGATGCGCCCTTCTTGAGCTCCTCGATCTTCGGCACCTTCGCATCCTTTATGCCGACCTTCTGGGCGGTGGCCGCGTCATAAGTTTCTGCCACCGGCTGGCTGTAGAGGTACTTCTTCCCGTACGCCCTTGCCCCGTACACGAAGATCTTCGGCAGCACCACGGCTGTGACTGCGCGCATCACCTCCTGGCCCTTGGTGTGCGACTGCGAGTCGTCTATCATCATCACGTGGGTCATGCCGACCTTGAACGCGAGAAGCGACTGCACTGACGGCTCTGCTGTGGCGGGCCAGTTCCTCACTCTTGGAAGTAGCCTCTTGGCCATTCTGTGTGGCCAGTACTCTAGGGATCCTTTGTGGGAACCTTGTCTGTGAGCCATGCTGATGCACCTTAAAATGAGCGCAGTTACAAAGGCGAGTCCTGAGCGCCTAAATAACGTTAACAATAGGCTGATTTAGCTTTATAAAAGTGTTGGAAAGGGGGTGTTTGCGGAAGTAAAGCCGGAGTTTTAAAAGAGGGCGAACTAGAGGGTCAGTAGGGGTGGGAATATGTTGCTGTCTTGCGCTTTTGGGGAGCTCTCTTTTGAGGAAGGTTTGACTCGGGGATGCGGCGCAGGGCTTTGAATATCTCAATCTCTGTTTTCGTCCTCATCACTCTGTCTATGATGGCATCGTCTGAAGCTATTGCCGTTCTTGGCTTCTGCTCCTGGTTGCCTGACGTTTTTGCATCGCCTAGACTCATCGCACCATCTTTTGAGACATTGCCGATTCTGGCTATTTATACTTTGTGTGCTACTTTGTTAAAAGGGATCCGACGTCTCCAACGACCTTTAGCTGCTTTACCGCGCTTGAAACAGATGCCAGAAGCGCGACCGGATCGTCAGCCTCCACCCTTATCTCTACGCTGTCATTTGTGGCTTTGAAAGATACGCTGCCCCTCTTGTATCTCTCCCCCTTGCCGACTATCTTGACATAGTCTCTTGCTCTTGGCCCAAGCTTGAGCTTAAGAATAGCGTCGGGCACGCGCACACCTAATCCTTTCGCCTGCTCATTCCCTGAGTGACGCTGGGCCTGTTCCTCGTGGTCCCGAACCCTTTGTCGATAAGACCTCTGAATTTCTTGCCCGCGCTCGTGAGACCGCGTACGGCTCTTCCACGCTGCGCCACCACCGCTGCGTAACCGGGATCGCTAAGCACCGAGGGATGTGTCCTGTCGAGCAGGATGACCTCGAAGAACTTGTAGTTGCCGTCCTCTCCGACAAAATAGGAGTTGAGCACCTCGCAGTTTGCGAACCTGTTAGAGGCGCGTTCCTCGGCCCTTGCCTGAAGCGACTTCCTGAATGCGTAAAATCTTCCTGATTTTGAGGGCTTCCTGCCCGCCTGTATCTTCCTCCTCTTGCTCAGCCCCCTGTCGACCCTGACCCTGGCTATTATCACCCCCTGCTTGGCCTTGTAGCCAAGAGCTCTTGCCCTCGCAACGTTGGTGGGCTTATCTACGCGGGCTACGGGCGACTGTGCCCTCCATGACGCTATGCGTTGCTTCAGCTGCGTGGATCTCGTCTTGTAGCTGTGCTGGAACGACTTGTTTATGTATCCGTAACCGCCCATGTTTACACCGAGAGAATACGACTTGCTCGCTGAATCTCAGTTGCTATTAAGTATATCTGCCAACCCCTTTAAATACAAATAGGTTGCCGCGTATGCTGGCAGTTCGAGTGTCTCGTTCTTGTAGGGCCCGAACTCCCTCCCGTTTATCGAAAGCTTGTATCTTGAGTCGACGCGAACCTTGAGCTCTCCTGTCTTGAAGGCGACGGCGCCCTTCATCGGGTCGAATATCTCTAGAGCGGCAAGAGAGGGCACCTTTTTAGCCGCCAGCCCTGTGCCCCCGTGTATGCTGTTCGGGAGTCGCATAAGATGGGAAGGATCATTTGTCACCCCCTTGTCTATCCTGTTGCCCTGGTTGATTATCTGCCTGTTCAACAGGTTGACAAGAACTTCTTTCCTGTTTGGTATTGGATGAAAGTCCCAGTTGCCCTGGTTTATGTCCTTCCTCACCGCCTCTATGTTCCTAAATATCCATGAAGCCGTAGTCTTGTCGATCCCGAGGGATGTTAGGTCTCCTTTGCTGCTTGCCGCGTTGAGAAATGCATGTGCCACTTTGCCCCTCCATCCTCCGTCGCTTGGCCTGGGACCCATCTGCTTCTCGTGCCTTGGGTCGATGCGCACAGTGTAGAAGAAGGCATCATAGTCGGGCTCGTTGCCGAAGATGTAGCTGCTTATCTCTTCGCGCGCAGGCTTATCGAGTGAGAGCACGCTTTCCTTGTGCACATGCACGTGGTAGCCGCGGTTGCCGCTGAAGTTGATCTCCATCTCCTTGGTGGAGAACCCGAAGTCCGGAACGAGGAAGTTCTCTATGAGCTTGATCACCTCTTCCTTTGCAGCGTCAAGGCACTTGTCGCAAGACCATTCCTTGCCGTGCTCTATCCTGCACGGCAGCTTGACTATGTCTCCTGCATCGATATCAAACCTGAGCTCGGAGCCCAGCCACTCCTTCTTGTCCATCGGGGCTTCGGGATGTTTGTAATAAGCGGCTGAATAGTCAACGTGGAGCGGTGCGGTGTCGATAAGGTACGCGCGCAGTTCGCTGTCATTCCTGAACACAGTATGCCTTACTGCAATCCTGTTAGCGAAGCTGCCGAACCCGAACTCCCTCTCCGCAATCCTCTCTGGTGCGATGCTGCCAATGTTTTTGTAGTAGTCCTTTATGTAACTTGAGACTGTTTTGTTGCCGAAATCCGACATAATTAGCTTCCTATTATGTTACAGCGTTTAAGCTTAATAGCAGTTGCGTCAAGTGATTTAACGGGAACGTATTTAAAAGAGGAAAACCGATACGGACAGCGATCGGATGATATTTGTAGACAATGAAAGCGTGAATCTTGACCCTAGAAGCCTGGTCTCCTTGGGGGCCGTTGAGTACGAGAGGCACAGCAACACGTTTTATGAGGAGTGCAGGGTGCCTGAGGGCATGCAAATAAGCGAAGGAGCGCTGAAGATAAATGGATTCACGGTTGAGCAGGTCACGGACCCTAACAAGCAGGGCCTCGGGACGCTGATGCTGCATTTCTGCGACTGGACAAAATCAGTAGAAGAGGTAACGCTTGCGGGAGAGAACGTGGGATACTTCGATATGAGGGGCATCACGGACAGCCTTGGAAAGTTCGGCATAGAGAACGTGTTCGGACACAGGTCTGTGGATCTGCACACGGTGATGCGCAAATTCCATGAGGTGAACGGCTTCCAGATTCCGATAAAGGGGAAGCACGATGACATCTCGCTTGACTACGCGCTTGAGTTTGTGGGCATGCCGAAAGAGCCAATGCCGCACAATGGGCTTACCGGAGCAAAGCTTGAGGCTGAGGTCTACTCGAGGCTCCAGAGAGGGAGCGGACTGTTTGAGGAGTACGCGAAACACCAGGTATCTGAGAAGGTGGCCAAGGCAAAGATACGCGTCTGATCCTCCTGAAAGTAATAAAATACCTGAGTGCAGACTATGAACATGGATGATGTCAAGCAGGTCATCGTGGTAAGGAAGGACCTTAAGATGGGTACCGGCAAGCTCGCGGCTCAGGTCGCACACGCGTCGATGCTGAGCTACTCAGAGGCATTGAAGAGGGACAAGGAGATAACGAAGGCTTGGTTCGATAGCGGTCAGAAGAAGATTGTGCTTGAGGGAGATGATGAGAAGATGCTTGAGAAACTTTACAAAGCATTCCAGTACGAAAAAGTGCCGTGCGCGCTGGTCGATGATGCTGGACTCACGCAACTGCCGCCTGGAACAACGACCGCGCTTGGGATAGGACCTGATCTTGCGGCTAAGATAGACAAGTTTACAAAACCGCTTAAGTTGTTATAGCTAGAGATAGTCAAGTTTGTGCTCTTCTTTCCAAAGACTCAATCTTCCGTGCAGCCACGGGTAAAAGTCGAAATTGCCGTTTTCGAATTTATTGCTAAGTATGCCAACGATCTTTTTGGACACCTCGCCTGGCCTTCCGTATATTTGTTTCTTCTTTTTTAGCTGTATTCCTAGATCACCGTCTCTTTTGTATGCCTCTTCGATGATCGGTAGCATCCAATCTTTGCTCACAGGGGGCGCCAGAATGTTGCTTTTTGATTCGAAAACGGTTTCTGGCCTGTCTGTGTTTAATCTCACTGTAAGCGAAAGCACCTTTGAGAAGTAAAGCAGCTCTTCTTGCATCGATCCTGAATCGGTAAGCTCGGCCCAGCAGTGGCCGCTATCAAGGAACTCTATAACATGGGCATATTCTTTCCACAGCGGAGTTACCATGAATTTGTCAGGGTAGTTAGTCTGAAGCAGTTTGAGCCTGTTCTCAAGACCGTAGTTCTTGATTGCGGCATTGGTAGCGGTAAGCATGACAAGAACAAGCTTGTGATCCGTATCCTTCACCAGGTGCTCTATGGTGCTAAGCACTGATTTGAATCTTCGTTGTGTGAGATTTTCCCTTCTGTGGATATCGATTCTCATCCACTCTCCTGATTCCAACCGCGGATACATATCAAAGATGCTGCGTTCTGCGTGCTCTTTTCTCTTGAGCTTAATTGCATCAACCACAGAGTTACCGACGACAAATACATCCTCTTCAGGATATCCCTCATTAATCAGGTTGTTGCGGTTCAGTTTTGTAGGTGCAAAGAAATATTTCGTCCCTGCAGAGCTGACCCATGTATCTATCTGCTCTGGGAACGGTTCCTCTCGTGCTCTGAACCATCTGCCATAGAGTTGCGCGCTGATGAATTCCTTGACGCGTTCTTTTGACGGTTTGTGATCAACATTTATTTTTTTCATGGCTTCGGGAGCCATAGACCTGAGCCCTGCTTCGTTCTGCCCCACTTTCATTCCAAGTCCAAACACCCATGCAAGGCTGCCTATACCTGCAACGAGAGTGTCTCCGTGAACTATCGGCAGCATGTCTCTTCCGTTAGAGTAGGTTTTGCTGCAGTATCTGCCGAAGTAACCTAGTTTTATCATCAACTCGCTTGCTTTTTCGAGAAGATCGCCGCGTACCTGCAGGTCTGCGCACATGAACTTTTCGAGGCTGAATTCTTTTATCCCAAACCCAAGAACCTCGTCGTAATGCTGACCCGTATTGATTATCAGCACGGGAAGTCCTTCTTTTGCGGCTTCTGCTACAAGCGGAGCTTGTTTGTAAAAATCGGGTTTTGTCGCTGTGACCACTGCTATGACAGGAGCTCTCTGTTTCCGTGCTTGAGCAAATATGCTGTCAAGAAGCTTCTTGTTTATCTTTATCGGAAGATACTTCACATCGACTTTGAAATCCATCTCAACACGTCCCCTTTACTTTAAGTGTTTATTAAAAGTTCTCCCGAAATCGTCTTCTATTCTTATTATGTCGTTCTCATCGAATTTCCCAAACGCAACTTCAAGTACGATAGTGTCAGTTAATCCGGTTATTCTGTGTTTTGCAAGTTTTGGCACTACCGTTTCGCCGTCCTTGCGCAGTTTTTTGTCCTTTCCGTTGATCGTAACTACAGCTTCTCCTGATACGACATGCCAGAACTCAGACCTGTGCCTGTGGTACTGGTAGCTGAGTTTTTTGCCCGCTTTAATGTAGAGGAGTTTGACTGTACTTCTTTCGTTGAGGGTGAATTGTTCGAATCTCCCCCATGGTCGCTCGTCTGTTATTTTTGTTCCCATTTTCCCAAAATTTTATCATATGTAGGTCAGCCAATCTTCGAAATCCTTGTTTTTGCCCGTCACGACTTCGCTGTAAGCATCCATCAGCATCTTTGTTATCGGACCGGATTTGCCGTTTCCTATCTTCTTGGAGTCTATCTTGGTTATCGGGGTCAGCTCTGCCGCAGTTCCTGAGAAGAACACCTCGTCACTCGTGTACAGTTCCTCGCGGTGGATCTCTAGCTCCTCAACCTCGAGCCCTTTCGCTTCGGCTATCTTTATTACGCTGTCCCTTGTTATGCCGAGAAGTATGTCTGCGGTCTTCGAAGGCGTGACGATCCTCCCGTTTTGGACCATGAAGATGTTCTCTCCGGGGCCTTCGGCAACGTAGCCGTCATGCGACAGCATTATCGCCTCTTCAGCACCGTCTTTTTTCGCCTCCATGGAGGCGAGTATGGAGTTCAGATAGTTCCCGCTGCCTTTTGCCTCCGGAGGCATTATCAGCGAGTTGATCCTCTGCCACGAGGATACCTTGCAGCTTATGCCCTTCTCCTTGTTGGCGAAGTAGCTCCCGAACGGGATTGCTGCGACTATGACGCTGACCTTCTTTCCCATCGGGTTGAGGCCTATGTGCTGGTCGTTGTAGAAACCGAACGGCCTTATGTAGCACTCATCAAGCCCGTTCTTTGACACAGTGTCGATTATCGCCTTTGAGAGGGCCTTCGGAGTTATCGGAAGAGGCATGCCGTAGATCTCAGCGGTGTTGAAGAACCTCTTGACGTGGTCGCTCAGTCTGAATATCGCGGGCCCGTTGCCTGTCCTGTAAGCCCTTATACCCTCGAAGATGCCGCTGCCGTACTGCAGGGAGTGAGTGAGCACGTGCACTTGAGCTTCTGCAAACCCAATAAACTTGCCATCGAACCATATGTGCTGTTCCTTTCGCTGCATGCTACTCCTTTGTAAGCAAAATTAAAATATGCGTTTAGAATACAGGTCCAAACCCATAGTTGGAGAGCGGATTATTCCGCCCTCCTTGTACCCCATCCTTCCTCACGTCGCTCATGTAAGCGCGGAAGGCCTCTAGTCCCTTATCGGTCATCCTTAGAGGCTTCTGCTCCTCCCCTCTTTCCGTGAATTCCACCACACCCTTGTCCTTAAGTTTCTTCAGCACGTACCACGCTCCGCTGCGGGATATCTCATAGCGGTCGCACATGTACTCGACGAAGCTCGTTGCTGTGGACCCCCAATCCATGCCTATCTCAGCAAGCACCTGGGCCTCCTTCCCGCTAAGACGGAGCACCGCAATAGCATAGCTACTAGTTCGTCCCACTTGCATAAGAGCACCAGAAGAAAGACAGAAAGCTTAGCCCTTACGCAGCGGGCTTGATATTATTAGCAAAGTAGCATGTCAGAGGCATGCTTGTGGCTATCCTTGAGAATGAGTCGTGCCACTGCATTTCTCTTTCGCTGCTTTGCATACGAACACAGTATTTTATTTGTTCGTTGCTCATGCTATTTAAATCTTTTGTGCTGAATCTGGGAGAGAATGGACTTACAGATGACGGTGTCACTGTTTGCGCTGCTTGCAGTAGCGGTGCTCTACGCTGCGTTCGATCTCTTCAACAAGAGGAATGTGCCTGACGTCTTCGCCTATCTGAGCGTCATAGTAGGGGTAATCATCACTTTTGCCTTCAACCAGGCCGACCTGCTGTACAGCCTGGCGATAGCGCTCACCGTAGGGGTCATAGGATACGTGATATACAGGATGGGTTTGTGGGGAGCGGGCGATTACTTTGAGCTTGTGGCCATAAGCCTGATCTTTCCGATACAGCCGTTGCCGATATTAGCTAACGTGGCACAGTTGGACCTCCCTTTTATACTGTCTGTCTTCATAGCTACGGGGGTTGCGGCGATATGGATAGTGCCGATATTCTATCTGGTTTTTGTTAAGAAAAGTTGGAGGAAGATGCCTGACGAGAAACACGTGATCTACGGCGTATCCCTATTCCTGCTGTACATGATTCTCCTGTTCTTCGTCTACTACTTCTACGGGTCGACGCTGGGAAGGGTGGCACTCATAATGGTCGTTGCCGTGCCTTCGGCGATCACGCTTGTGTTCGAGGAAGAAATAACCTCAAGGATGGTGGAGAATATCTATCCAAGGCAACTTGACGAAGGCGACATAATAGCATTCAACATGATGAGCATTTCTGAGATAAAACGTTTCAGCAAGTACAAGGGTTTCGGAAGGCTTGCCACGAAGAAACTTATTGCTCGCATGAGGAACTCGAGGGAGAAGCTTCCAGTATACAGGAACGCCGCGCCTCTAGCGGTCTTCATACTGATAGGAATAATCATCTCGCTCTTATTCGGAAACGTGGTTCTGTTCTTGGTGTAGTCAGTACACCAGGTCCAGAAGGTCGTCCTCGGAATGTACTCTGGATATCTCTTCCTTGCCTACAACAGGCACGCCCAGCACGCGCCCCTTCTTCCTGCTGCTTAGGAAGAACGGATAGTTGTTCTCGAATGTTTCGCGTATCGCGCTGAAGAATGTTGCCCGCTTTGCAAGCGTCCTCGAGTTGGCGTCAAGGCTTATCTCGAATAAGTTCTTGTCCTTGGCGACGATGTCAAACGGGGCTGTGTTTAGTTTGAGCGCCTGCATTCCAGTGCCTTCCAGGGTGCCGGTTTTGAATACGGTCCTTCTGTAGTACTGCTGACTCTCGGTCCTGACCGAATCTCCAAGTATTTTTTCCAACCTGGTCACTGTGGTCATCGCGGCGTAGTTCGACGAACGTTCGTGCTTGTAGAGTGTCGATATTGATATTTTGGCCCGCCTTGCCAGGTCGGGGGCGTTGGATCCCGACATCTTCCTGAGCCTGCGGAGTTTGGTGCCGTCCACCATCGCCTTCAAGCCCACGGATTTAGACGCTAGCGGGCTTGTGGCAGAATCGGAAAGGTTGGAAAGCATCTCTGGCGAGACACATCTTATCGAGAAGCGATAGTAGCTTACGCCTAGTTTGAGCTTATTGTTCTTCGAAACCTCGCCGACCACCAGCGGTTCGGCGCCCATGAACTGCGAAAGTTTTGAGAGCGCGACGGCCTCTTTCCTGGTCACCGAGTCTATGTTGTGCACCGCCTTGATTATGTACTTGCCTTCGCGGCCCTGTGCAAAGATGTCTGCAAAGGTGTGCATGTTGCTTGCCAATACCGTTGCAAACCCGCTCTCTCTGAGCTCGTGCTCCGCGGTCTTTGCTGTGCTGCCTCTTTTCATCAACGGTATTTGCAGGTAAAGGCTTTTATTACAAACAAAAACGTGCTCCCGCCGGGATTCGAACCCGGGTTACGGGGTTGAAAGCCCTGTGTCCTTGGCCGGACTAGACGACGGGAGCAGGCTTATACTCGGCTCTGGGCTTATTTATTTGTTACCTTCTTGAGAGGAACTTATCGACTATCTGCCGCACCTCATTGCTTGTTTCGTCGACGCCGTTCTCGCCGTTCACTATCTTGAACTTGAAGCGCTTGGCCAGGTTCAGGTACGCCCTCCTGACCTTGTTGAGAGATTCCCTTTTCTCGAAGATCTCTCGCTTCTCCCTTCCGCTCTCTATGCGCGTTAGCGAGATATCTGGGCTTATGTCTATGAAGATCGTGAGGTCTGGCATGCGGAACTCACGATTCACGTTGAAGAGCCAATGAGCATCGACTCCGGCTGCGAAACCGTAGGCGAGCGTGGAAAACATGTACCTGTCGCATACAACCACCCTGCCTTTGTACAGCGCCGGCTCTATCTCGTCCTCTAGATGCCTCGCCCTGTCAGCACAGAAAAGAAGCTGAAGAGACTTGAACGACGTGCTCCAGTCCTCTTTCAGCGCCGCCCTTATCATTCCGCCTATGAGCCCTGTTGTGGGTTCCTTGGTGAGCAGCGTCTTGTAGCCCTCTTTCCTCAGGTGCGTTTCGAGAAACGTTGCCTGTGTGGATATGCCTGAACCGTCTAGCCCTTCGAGAACAATGAACGCTCCTCTCGCCACTAAAACACTGTTTGATCCAACGGAAATTCTATAAACAGTTTAATAAACATACGTAAAAAACTTACCACCTTTCGTGTCTTTACATGCAGACAAATATCGTACAGTAAGAAGTAAAAAGCTCTAGCATCAACTATTCTGGATTCTTCTTCGGTGTTTTTATCAGGGGGCTATTAATTGCTGTAGAAGGCGCAGACGGCGTAGGCAAGCACACGCAGGTGGAATTGCTCAGAAAGGATTTGGAGGCGCAGAAACATAGCGTAATCATCCACTCCTTCCCAGATTACGAGTCTGAGGACGGCAAACGCATACGCAGACACCTGACAGGGACGGATCCAATGAGCAAGAAAGTGTCTTTTGCCGTGTACTTGACAGACATGCTCGTGAAAGAGGACCTGATAGAAAAGGAACTGGAGGAAGGGAACGACGTCATACTTGACAGGTATATCTTCAGCACAATAGCGTATGGCAGCGCGGCGGGCACAGACTATGAAAACGCCAAGGCGATTGAGCGTGCCTTCGCATTGCCACAGCCGGATATTGTTGTGTACATAGATATGCCGATAGAAAAGTCAATGCTATTGAAAGCCGCGCAGAGGAAACTGGAAAACGATGAGGTTGATAAGTACGAAAGAAACCGAGTTTTGCAAGAAAAAGTCAGGGAGGTGTTCGCTAGGCTCATGGACGAAAATTTCATGGCAAGAAAGTGGGTAAGAGTGGCAGGGCACAAAAGCATAGAAGAAGTGCACACCTCAATCATGAATGCTATTATGCCTGCGTTTGAGGCAGATAAAACCAAGGTGAAATCACATGATACTGTCTGACTTCGATCTTGAAAGCTACATACGTGACAAGAGGCTCGTTGTACGGCCTTTCCACGAGAGCACAATAAGGGAAAACGGGCTCGACCTTAGGCTGAGCAACCAGATCGCGGTGAAGAACACGAAAATGAGCAAGAATTTTGTGCTGGATCCTTATGACGAGAAGAGCCTGAAGAAGGAGTACAAGGTGATGAAGAGCGCAAGCGAGTTCGCGCTGCCTGGAATGGCCCAGGTGCTCATATCGACGCTTGAGTACCTAGAGCTGCCGGATAATCTGATGGGGTTTATAGAGCTGAGGAGCACGTGGTGCAGGCACGGGCTCAGCATGCCTCCATCAATAATCGACGCGGGCTTCAAGGGCAACATAACCCTTGAAATAATAAACCACAGCCCTTACGCAATCAAGCTGAAGCCGAAAACTAGGTTCGCTCACATAATCTTCGCTACCACGCTCAACCGTGTCAGGAATGCATACTCGGGGCTCTACCTTGGCCAGCGCGGGATACGTCTGCCTAAGGTAATAAAGGAATTACCTTGAAAGGTCGTTTACCTCTTCCTTAGTCGTTTCCTGCCCGCCTACCGAAGGTGCCGAAACAAGCACAACGTCGCCTACGTTCTTCACGCTCTTGTAGAGGACGCTCTTCTGCATCAGCATCTTTCTCATGTCACCCTTCAGTCCCTTCATGGGCATCATGAGAAGCCTGCTTACCTCGCCCTTCTCAAGGTCGACTATTATGTCCTGCACCTCGCCTAGGTACTGTCCTGAATCGCTGTAGATGTCCATCCTGTAGATCTCGGAAAGCTTCATCTTCTCGCCTTGTCGCCGCTACTATACCGACGGATACATTTATAAGTTTTAAACAATAGCGGAACAGAAACTCTGGATGAAGGCACTGCGAAAACGTGGAGGGAACGTAAATTTTGTTTAGTATAAGAAAGATTTCCTTACCTAGTTTTTATAAATTTGATTAGGCTGCATATAACATCGCACTGGCGACTAGGTCGGGGACTAATTGAACGCCGGGATAAGAATTCGAAGGCGAAGCCAAATTGAGGCAGAGCCGAAGGTACGCTCGACGCCAACGCACTGGTAGATTATAATGAATAAGAAAGCGATTGCGAGGCAGCGGGCCGCTGTTGCCTCCAGCGCTGCCACCACTATAGACTATTTTGTAAGTCCCGATGAGGCGGAGGCGGCGAGGTCGTCTGCGGTCTCTGCTCTGAAGAATGAAGTTGCACGAGATACCAACGTATTGCTTTCCTCAGGGCCGGGAACTGGAAAGACAACCAGGATGGTGGGCGGCATCGTAGATGAGCTTGCCAAAGGAACTAAGCCGGACAAGATACTTGTTATGACCTATTCAAGGGAGGCCAGCGACGAGATAAGGGAGAGAATCTCCAAGGCACTTGAGGAGAGGAAGGTTCCTGGAGTTAGGCCGTCAGATATAGAGGTGAGGACTTTTTACAGTTATACCTACGGCCTCATGCGCGACCAGGCTACGGAGACAAAGGAGCTTATCTCTAGAGAACAGTCAAGGCTGTTCATGCTTGAGGGGCTGAAACAGAACAATCCGAAGAGATACTCAGATGAGTACCTGGCATCGCAAGTAGGCGACGTAGAGAATGCGATACAGTACCTTAAGGGCTTTGGGCTCATGCCGACAAACATTAATTACGATCTGGCGCGCAGGGCGCTTGAGGAACTGTGCACCAAACGTGGTTATGATGAGAGGAGAACGGCCAACAACCTGCAATTCCTTGACTCTTTCATGAAGACGTTCGGATATTACGAGAGCAGAAAGAGCGAAGAAGGCTCAATGGACTACAATGACAGACTCATGCTGATGCACGAAAAGCTTGAAAGGGGGGAAGGCGCGTACAAGAAGTATGATTTTGTGTTCGTCGACGGCATACAGGACATGAACCTCCTTGAATCCAAGATAGTAGAGAACTCGGGCAAGTGGAAACGCCTGGTTAAGGACGAGAAGAAGGGCATCTATGAGTTCAGAGGAGGGGGGATAGAGGAGGCATGGAGCGCCACGACCATGGAAGGGATAGTCACCAGCAGCGCGGGTAACGTAAACAAGAGAAACCTGCGTGAGATTTCGCTCTACGCCCAGGAGTTCTTCCTCAGAAACGTCAGCAGCAGGAAGCAGTACGAGGCGGATTTTGCAGGACTCGTGAACGAAAGAAACGACAGAAAGGGCATCGTTAAGCTCATTACTTCAGATGAGCAGGAGCAGAGCGCGGCAGCCATAGTTAAGGAGATACACGACAGGGGAGAGGAGGTCACGGTAATTGCTAGGACCAACAGACAATTGGCCATTATGGCGGAACAGTTAGACACCCTAGGGATAAAGTATTCCGGGACCATAAAAGGATCTGCAGGAGGGCATGCAAAGAAGGATGTGCTGGAGTTCCTGAAGGGGCTCTTCTACAACGATCCGGATGTTGTGATCCGGGCGTTGTTCACCCCATATTCTGGAATCACGTGGGCCGATGCGTACGACATAAAGGAGAAGTACAAGTCGGGAGAGATTGCGTGGGAGGGGCTGAAAGAGAAGGCGGCGCCTTTCTTTGGGATAAAGAACGAGTTTACAAGAGACAAGGTGAAGGACCTGTTTACGAACTGGATACTGCCCATGTCAGTGTCGATAAGCAAGGAGCACTTTCTTGTCTCAAGGGCGATATACAGGAGCCTCGACACTTATGCGGACAAGAGCGACCCTTCCACAAGAGAGTCGCTGTTCGACTACCTGAGCCTCAGCAGCGAAGGTTACGAACCCATCGGAGAAGGGAATGGGGTGCTGCTGGCTACGGTCCACAAGGCGAAGAGCAAGTGGGCCGACAACGTGGTCTACCTACCGAAGCACTTCGGAGGAGAGGGCTCGTTCATGGACAATACGAAATACGCTATAATGAAGTCTACAACGGGAATAGACATAATAGAAAAGACCAGGGACGAGCCTACGAAGGTCGATTTTGTAGCTGTGACTAGGGCCAAAAACGAGCTATACATTGTGGCGCCGCCCAAGCTGCAGCCAAGGTTCTACATAGAAGGGCTGATAAAGGAGGAAAAGGCCAAGAAGATAGAAATCAAACCAGAGCCAATAAAACTTGCTGACCTGAGGGGCAGCATACGGAAGCCGCTTGACACAGAAGACGGATACAGGGACATAATTTACAGCCACTTCAAGAAGAACGAACACCTTTCGTTCACGCGCGTCTCCGTACTTGAAAAGCCGTACGATTATCTGCTCACGTACGTGGTCGGAATACACGAGAAAAACAGCGGCATGGTCGTAGGAGGAGAGATACATGAGATTGCTGAGAAATTCTTCAGGAAGACGCTTGACGAGAGCTCGCTGAACGACACGGAGCGCAGGTTCCTTGACAACATAAAGGAGGTCAGGGACAGGATGGGGCTGGCGTTCAAGGCGAAACAGACAGATGCCGAATACGAATTCACGCTTGACATATCTGAGATATTCCCCGATATTAAAAGCGGAACGCAGTTCACCGGCAAGATAGACGCAGTGTACGAGATTGACACGCCGAAAGGCAAGAGGTACATGCTGCTCGACTACAAGACCGACAAGGATGGATCGTGGCTGGGTGCGCACCTTGAGCAGGTTGCCGTGTACAAGAAAGCGTTCGCTGTAAAGAAGGTCATCGACGAGAAGGACATAGATGTCGTTGTGGCCTATATCGGGAAGAACACAGGCGGGAACAGTTTCGGAATAGATCTTTATTCTACGGTTCCGGCTGAGGGGATGAAGACTGTGTCCGCGAAACAGTTGAGCACCAAGCTCGAAGAGATGAAGGAAGATGTCACCAGGATGATAGACTATAGGGCGGATCCTGAAAAGTTCGTGCAGGCGCTGCTCCAGACCCCTAAGTCGCAGAGAGACACCAGGTTTAAAATGATAGAGCAGGCGTTGATGGGCAAGCAGGGAGTGGTGCTTAAGGACTTGGAGCGATTGTCCTAGGGCTGCATCCAGTCTATCTCGAAGTAGTCGAGCGCGCTTCCAGGCAGCTTGATCTTCCTTACCCTGTAGTAGGTAACTGCGGTTTCCCTGTCGGCTATGGCAAGCAGCAGCTCGAGGCCCATCGTGTTTGCCGATGCTAGCGCGCCTGCAAACTCCTGGCCGCCTATGTACTCCTCCTCGCCCAAAGACAGCATCGCGTATTTCGGCGGGCTCTCGCCGGGCTCGTCGGCCTCGCCGCCGTGCCTATGGTAGAGCACAAAGTCTATATTCTCCTTGGCACCGCCGCTCTTGCCCGGAACCGCTAATATGAACGTCTTCCTTACAGAGTGTGCCACCCTTATGGCGCGCGCCCATTCGGATATGAGCAGTTTTGATTCCTTCGGGAATACCTGTATCACGTGTTTGGAGTGCGCCTGGTCTCCGTTCCCTGTCTCAGACGGCTTCGCGCCTGGGAAATACGCGCGGAAGTGGGTGCCGAACTTGAATCCGGTCTTTATTACGTAGCCCTTTTCCCTCCAATCCTTGTAAACCTCATACAATCTGAGGAAATCGCTCCTGCGTTCAGTCGCATGCCTGATTAGTTCGGTTTTTGTTGCGTTCCTCAGTAAGAGCGCGCCCTCCTCTATCATGAGAAGCGTCTCGAAGGCATCGAGCTTGCTGTGTGAGCCGCGGTCTGCCGCTTTGTAGGAGCCGTACTGTCCTATCCAGAGCTTCTCATAAAGTTTCCTGCCTGCTTCCTCATCATCCAGGATCGTGACCAGGTCTGTCTTGAAGAAGGTTCCGGAAAGTTTTTGCTTTGGAAGGTGGAGCGAAGACGCAGGATACTGCTTTGTTTGCTGCGGCCTAGGCTTGCTGTATGGCTTGCCCACAGAGACTGCGGTTAGACCCCTGTCCCTCCAGTCCCTGTATGTGAAATACCTGGCCATGAACTTGTTGGAGTCAGCGAAGATTGACGCGAGGTCCCAGAACCTGAGTTCTTGGTCTCCGCGCGTGCAAACTGCGTTGCGCATGTCCATAAGGTAAAGTGCTTCCTCCGGCGAGAGCTTGAGCGACGCCCCTTCTTTTGTGCCGTAAAAACCTCTGTTGAGTATGTCTGTTGTGGAGGCGCCGCTGGCCATGATAGTGCTTTTACCGCGCAGCGAAAGCTCCAACATATCTTCGTAGGTATATCTGCAGCAAAGCACATATAAACTTCTAACGTCTCTTTGTAGTGGCGACTGTTTGGCGAATGACCAGGCTTATAGCGAAAGGATGCGGCGCGCCAGGTTCGCGGTATTGAGCATACTTGGCCTCAGCATAGCGGTCTTCGCGGTCATAGCTGCCCTGGCTGTCATAAACGAGGGCGCTGGAAAGTTTGTCTCGACGTTGGAGTCGATAAACCCGCTGTACTACGTTCTGGCGCTCGCGAGCGTGATGCTTAGCACTGCCGTTGGTTTCCCGAAATGGGATATGTTTGTCAGGAAGCTCGGCATACACATACCGTGGCAGCAGAACTTCGCGGTGTACCAGTCCATGTTCTCGATGGACATCACGCCTGGAAGATGGGGCAGGGCGGTGGTTGCTTACACGCTTAATAGGATCACGGGGATGAGATTCGGGAAAACTTTCCCGGCTGTAGTGGCCGACATACTCACCGACTTCCTTGGATTCATCGCTGTTGCCCTTGTCACCGCCTTCCTGGTAAGGAGCTTCACTCTGATATCGGTGGTGATAAGCGTGCTTCTTCTCATACCGTTCTTCTTCATCTATGTGCGCGCACCGTACGAATGGGTGAAGAGAAGGGTAGGCAACTGGAGACGGCTGAGGGGAATATTCAAGACAGCGGACATGTACTTCAGGAGCAGCAGGTCGCTTGATGCGGGAGCTTATGCGTACGCAATGCTGTTCACCATACCCGCTGTGCTGCTGAGCGGCCTTGCGCTGTATTTCGTGATCCTGAGCTTTGGGATAAACTTGGATCCTGGAGCGATGCCCACGATTCTCTTCATCTACACCTCTTCGCTCCTTATAGGGATGGTAACCGGTATACCAGGAACGCTTGGCGTTACAGATGCTGCTATGCTCGGCTATCTTATAGCGTTCTTGGGAAGCGACGGCGTGACGTTCGGAGTGGCGTCGGCAATAGTGATATTTTTCAGAATAGCGAGCATGTGGTTCACTGAGGGCGTGAGCACGAGCTTCCTTATGTACACAATGAAGTACTGGAACATCAGGAGATAGAGGCTATGCGCCTCAGGCTTTCCTCTTCGGCGAAGCTAAGTTTTCCTGGAACTATGAGCGACAGCACTTTTCCCTCGAGCTCCTTGGAGAGTTTGCCCATCTCTTTGATCTCGGTGACTATTATCGCTCGGTCTGGCCTGCCAAGATTGGCCATGACGATGACTTTTGTGTCAGCAGTCACGCCCTCTTTCCCCGATATCGCATTTATCAGTATCTCCATTGCCTCTCCTATTTTCATTGGCACGCTGTTCTTGTGGTCTATGTCGAGCAAAACCAGAGTGTGCTGCCCTTCTCTGAGGTTTTTGTTAATAGAGTCCATGAACGCCGTGGGCTTATACCTTTCTGACCAGAAAGGTATGGTTGCGGTGGGCCCGAACTTGTAGACGTCGAGGCCGCTCTCCCCTATCGCTATCGAGAACACTGACGGCGCGTGGATGACCTCTGTCTTTATGTGCTGTGACTTGGCCTCGTTGAGGACTATGCTGTGCGTAGTGGCTATCAGTGGGTCCCCAGGAACAAGTATTACAACTTCTCTTTCCTTTGCTGCGGCAACCGTCTTCTTCAGGTCGTCCTCAAGGTCCTTCCTGGACAGCGGCACAGGCTTCCTGCCCGCCTCTCTTTCTATGAACTCCGCGTAGCCTTCGGGCAAGAACGCGGTGTACGTCTCAAGAAAAAGGTCGTCTGCTCTCTTTATCTCGTCGATCGCCCTGAGTGAAAGGTCCTTGGTGCCCAACCCCAAACCTATAAGGAAGAGCATGCTACCACAGGGGGTCGAGGCTCTCGGCCCATTTGGCCGCCGCCTGCTTGCTCTCCTTGTTGCCGTCCTTCCTGAAAGCCAGATCGAGCAGCTTGTCGTAGCCGAATACCCTGTCATAGAGCAGGTTTATCTGCTGCCTCCTGTCGAGCTTGCCTCTTGCAGCATTGACCAAGGTGACGAACATCTTCGTGTCCTCCTTTAGGAGTGCGATTGCGAGAATGGGGGCTGCCGATACGACATCCGTGTCATTGGTCCTTGCATCAAGAAGTGAGAAAAGGTCGTCCTTCGTGAAGTCTCTTGCGATACGCGCTATGTCTGCCTTCCCGTCTATTATGTTCTTCTTCGTTCCCTGGATGTCTATTACTGCACTAGCCGACAATCAACCGCCTAGTCCTTTATGCCTTCAGGAGTGATCTTGATCACGGTTTCGCCCTCGGGCATGTTTGGCGAGTCGACCAAACGTATTATCCTCTTCTCCTCCTTGCTCTTCCTTATGTAGAGCCTGGTCGTTGCCGCGTGTGCGACTATGTTGCCGCCCACCGGAGTCGTGGGGTCCCCGAAGAGCATGCCTGGATTGTCCATGACCTGGTTGGTTATGTACACAGCAAGGAAGTAGTCGTCAGACAGCCTCTGCAGCTTGTGTATGTGCGCATTGAGCTTCTGCTGCCTCTCGTTCAGCGCGCCCCTCCCTATGAACTCAGCTCTGAATAGGGACATGAGCGAGTCTACGATTATGAGCTTGATGTTCTTCTCTCTGATCAGTTTGTCGGCGCGCTCCGCTGTGAGTATCTGCTGGTCGGTGCTTGTGACTCGCGTGACATAGATGTTGTCCAGCACGCTCTTCGAATCCGCGTCCTGAGCCTTGGCGAGCGCCTCTATCCTTTCGGGCCTGAACGTGCCCTCTGTGTCTATGAAAAGAACGCTTCCGTCAAGGCCTCCCTTATCTACCGGAAGCTGCACGTTTACGGCAAGCTGGAATCCTAGCTGTGTCTTGCCGCTTGCGAACCTGCCGTACATCTCCGTGATGCCGTTTGTCTCGACGCCGCCTCCAAGCAGCTCGTCCAGGCCTTTCGAGCCTGTTGAGATCCTCCCTATGGCCTTCCTCTTCTCCAGCACAGACGTTCCGGTCTGCACCTCTATGTTCGTAGCTTCCCTTGCCGCCTCTATGGCCTTCTTCGCGTTCTCCGCGCTTATGCCTATCATTTCGGATAGCTCGTAAGGCGAGGACGCGGCCACTTTCTCTATGTTGTCTATCCCGGAACCCCTGAGCTTCGCTGCCGCTGCAGGGCCTATCCCTGGAAGGTCCTCAAGCTCATGAACGCCCTTGTCTTTAGCCAAAAAAGCCCCTAACTTTAGCTCACTTGAAGATATTAAATCTTGCTCTGGAATGGGTTTATAAGATTTGGGGATTAACTAAGCGTGGATTAGGTAATGCCAAAAATAAAAAAAGGCCAGCACATTTTCATGTGCTGGCAAGGCGACCAGTTTCATACTTTTCCCCACAGTAGAGGATTGGTACGAGAACCTGAACTGTATCCGTTGTTTAAGCTTAAAAACCTTGCTCACTAGTGGAAGTTTTCAAAAGGATGAAACTAATGGCCGGCGTTCTCACTCTTGACAAGAAGGGGCTGGCACTGGCGTTTGTGTTCGGAATCCTCATACTCTACTTCGGTCAGAACTATGGCATTCTGTTCCTGGTAGACATCCTCGCTTTCTTGGTCATTTCTGCTATAGTCACTGACGCGGGAAAGAGGTTAAAGGAGGGCGCGGGCGTGTATGAAAGCTTGCGTGGCTGGAGGAATGTGGCCTCAAACGGGACGGTGCCGCTGGTGATCGCTTTCCTGTACTTCCTCAACTACACTTACGGGAGCTTCCCGCAGTCGTTCATAGCCATAGTCTATGTTGCGAGCGTGGCCGCGGTAACCGCAGACAAGGTAGCACATGAGATAGGGGTGCTGAACGGCGAGCCCACGATGCTGCTGACCATGAAGAAGGCCAAGAAGGGCACCTCCGGAGCCATAACTCTCTTGGGCTCAGGGGCCGCGATTCTGAGCGCGCTGGTAGTAGGCTCTAGCGTGCTTCTGGTACACTATTCGCTGGGGCTGGTTGCGATAGTTGCGCTAAGCGGTTTCTTGGGCAACATGGTCGACTCCGTGCTCGGTTACTTCGAGGAGAAGGGGATAGGGAACAAGCACACCTCGAACTTCCTGTGCGCGGTTTCTGGAGCCCTTATATGCGCTGCGCTGCTCGTGTTTTGAGGCAGTATACGCAGAGAAATTTTCTGCGTTTTTGGTTATAAATACCTTAATTTGCAATCAAATTTGCTGTTTTTGGGTAGCTGAAATGCCAGGACTGACGCGATATGTTGAGAGGTTTAACGAGGACGAAAAACGCATACTTGGCGTATTCTTCACCAACAGCGACAAGAGCGTATTTGCGCTGAAAAACCTGCCTGAGGACACGAAGGCCGCGCTTTTCGCAAGATACTCGCGCTCATCGATGAGCATGCGAAGGCTCTTTCTGAAAGAGTTCGTAAGGGACCCGGAGACAGGCGAGTACTATGAGGGCTTCGAAGAGCACATAGGTGCATTGGAAAAAGCCTCAAAGTTTAGGGTCGGCGGTGCCAGAGCAGGCAAATTTATGGATGTGGTGTTCGCGCAGTACGGCGATGACTCTGTCATCGATTCGGCTTCAGGGCACGTAGCGCTTGAGGGCGTTGATCAGGTCACCGCAAAGAAGATTGAGGATGGGAGGCTTGCCGGGTACATTGAAAAATCTTCAAGATACGTTGATTTCACGGCGCGGCTTGCGCTGGATTCCGAGGGGCTGATTACAGGCCCGGCAAAGAACGGCGGTAGCTTCCTCTACAAGGAATATCCGGAAATAATGTACTCTTCTGTTGCTGGAACATACACGTACACGATGGACCTGTTGTTTAACGCAGTAATAGACATGCACGATGCGGTGTCAAGGCAGCTGCGGCAAGCAACCCCGATTGAAGAGCAGCTCTTCGAAATAAACGTGGGAGGGGAGAGGAGAAAGGTGGCCTTCAAAGACATAGCGTCAACAAACGGCATTGATGCTGAAAAGGAGGAAAAAAAAGCGCTTGCGGCCTACAATGTCTCTATAAAGGCAAAGACATTTGATCTTACAAGAGGCCCGCTCCCGGCCTCTACGATGACAAACCTAGGCTGGCACGCGTCATTCAGGAGTTTCGACCATTCACTGATAAAAATGCTGGCGTCGGATTTTGCGCCCGACGCTGAGGCAGCTAACTTCTGCTACGAAGAGCTGGCTGCCCTTGAGCCTTCGTTGATCAAGAGGGTGAAGGGCTCGCACGGAATGCAGGAAGCGGAGTACCTTGCAGGCCAGAAGGAAAGGCTGCGCGCGCTTGCACGTGATGTCACCAGAGGTTTGAGGCCGAGGAGAACTTATGATGCCGATCTTCTGCACAGGGATGACGATAGGCAGGCCTCTCTCGAGGTTGCGGCCGCGGCGCTCTACCCGTACACGAACGTTTCAATGAGTCAGCTGGAGGCCCGGCTTTACGAGCTTGAAGGCGCGGGAGACCGTGTCGTGTCGCGGGTAATAAAGGCCAGTGCCGAGGGGAGGACAAACAGGAGGCACAAGCTCCCCCGTGCCTTCGAGAATGCGCAGGTGATGTTTGAGTTTGAGGGCAATTTTGGGATATTCAGAGACCTGCAGAGAAACAGGTTCACTCTCCAGGAGAGGCAGAAGCTGACCACGGCGAACGGATACGACATGCCTCCGATAATCATAGATGCGGGCAGGGAGGGGTTGTTCAAAGACGCGATGGAAGCTTCGGACGCGCTGTACAAGGAACTAGTCCTCAGGAAACCGGCTTACGCAGAAACTGCGGTTACATTTGCGCACAGGGTGAAGTGGATAGCGACCTGCGACATAAGGCAGGCTGCGTGGTTCTTGGAACTGCGCAGCGGACCGCAGGGCCATCCGGATTATAGGAGGAGGGCCCAGCTTGCGTATAAGCAGTTGAACGAAACCTTGCCTACGTTGGTGAACGATACGACGATGCAGTTTATCGACATGAATGAGTATCCGCTGGAAAGGCTGAGCGCGGCGCACAAGACAGAAGAAAAATTGGAGGCGTTGAAGCCAAAGCGGGCTTAGCGAAGGCTAGCTTGCCTCGTACTGCTTCCACTCGCTGTGCTTCTCAAGGAAGTGGGGTATGTAAGGGCAGTCGGGCCTTACCTTGAAGCCCTTTTCCTTTGCATACTCGAACGCCGCCGTTGCAAGCTCTTCAGCTATACCCTTCCCGCGGTCTTCGTCAGGGGTAAACGTGTGGTAGAAGCTAAGCGTCTTCGCGTCTACCTGTGAGTACAGCAGTTCGGCTGTGCCGTGCTGCGTCTTTGCGAAGAACCTCCCGGGCTCGTGTTTTATCTCCATGTAAGTGCATGCGCATGCCGGGATTTGAACCCGAGTTGATGCCTTGGGAAGGCATCGTCCTACCAGGCTAGACTACATGCGCCCGGTTTTAATTGGGCGCCGAGTATTTTATCTTATATAGCTCGTGTCCTCCTTTGGCTTGCTCTCTGAAGGGAAGGACATCATCTTCGTGTCGTCCAGCTCCTTTAGCATCCTCTCCGTCTCTCCGCTCAGCTTCTCTATGCTCCCGAGTTTTATCTCCCTGCCTATGACCTTGCCGACAACCCGGATGACCGCCTTGGCAGAGTTTGCGTCAACGTCGAGCATCCCCGTCTCGCCCATGATGCACGCGGCTTCTATCTTGTGCTTCTTTGAGAAGGCAACTATCATGCCCGCTGAACCTAGAACAGACATCCCCGTAGCTTCCGTGGGGGTCACCCCGAGTTTCTTCATCTGCCCGACTGTGCTAGCATCAGTGCCGAGCCCGAACACGCGCGGTTCCTTGACGTACTGCGCACCCATGCTGTATCCGCCTATTGTGTATATTCTCCTGCCGCCAAGGTGCTTGAAGAACTCAACTATCTTCTCATTGACCTCGTACTGGCCCTCTGGGCTCAGCGGCTGTGCGTCGCCGAGGAGTATTACTATGTCGCTCTTGCCTTTTGCACCCTTTGAGAGATAGAACCTGTTGCTGACGAGCCTGAATGACCCTTTCTTCAGCATGATTATCTGGTACGGGAAGTACGGGGAGTAAAGGGTGGCAAACTTCTTCGCCTTGAGCTCCTTCTTCAGGTGCTCTGCCACTAGGCTGCCTATGCTTCCTATGCCCGGAAGCCCGACGAACAGTATGGGGTCGTTCAGCTTCGTCTTCTTGTAATATATCTTTGTTTCCCTCATCCCACCACTACCTCTTTATCGCGACGCTCAGCGTGCTCTTATACTTCTCTAACACCCTTTCTGCCTCCTTTATCTTGCCCTCTACAGCAGGGTAGCTCGGCCCCTTGGCCGTAAGCTTGTAGTGCGGCGCGCCCTCGTACAGTACGTCGACGCCGAGCGCCTCTACCTCTGAGAATGCCTTCTTTATCGTGCCGACGCTGCCTTTCCCCCCCAGCGCCCTAAGCTCCACCGAATAGCCAACCTCATACTCCTTTGGTTTTACGTTCTTTGCAAGTATCTCATCGTATGCCTTCTTGACATCTGAGTCTAACACGCCTGCGGGCATCTTGCCCTCAACTGTAAGGTCAAGGAGCTCAGAGTACGTCTTCACGACCTGAGCGGCCTTCTTTTTTATCTCGTCGGTTTTGCTCTCTTTGTGAGCCGCCTGTATGGCCTGCGTGAAGAATTTCTCGGCGCGCTTCTCAAGGTTGTACTCGTTTATCTTGTCCTTCTTCTCTTTCGATGTGACCTTCTTCAGCGAAACGTCAAGCGCCCTCTTTGTCTGGTCAACGAAGACCACCTTCGCTACGTCGCGCTGGCCCTCCCTTATGAACTCGTGTATGTTTTTGATCCATCCGCTCGCGACCTCGCTTATTGGCAGATAGGCGTCGGCCTTGTACTCGACGAGCTCGCAGTATGCTCCGTACGGCATTATCTTCGTTATGTTTACCAGTATAATCTCTCCCATGTCAGGGAGCTCCTTCTGCGCTATCAAATAGTCACCTCTTCACTTCGACCTTCTTCTTCGTCCTTCCGAAAAGCGCCCTCTGGACTGTTTTCTTGCATACGGTGCACTGGAGCAGCAGCACCTGCCTCTTCCCAAGCTTCTTGGCCCTGACCTTCGGCTCTACGCTGCCTACGTATCCCTTGATGGACCTGTTGTGCGCAAGCGTATGCCACGCCAGGCCCCTCGGCGCTTTCTTCGAGAAGACGCTCACTTTGTGGGGCGTGTGCTTGTTGCAGTACGGGCAATAGGCCATTATCTGGTTCTCTATCTTCATAAGCTCACTACACTACAATCTCTCCTATCTTGTTCTTTATAATGAACTCGACATCGTTGCTGCTGGATATCTCGACCACCTCACCCTGCTTGAACGGGCCTATCTTGTTGCCCTTTGAGGTAAGAACCTCAGGGATATCGGACGTGATCTTTAGCTTTGATACCTTTGCCTGCGTGTTGTTCTTGTTTAGTATTAGGAAGATTTCATTATATAGGCTTTCCTCTTCTTCTGGAACTGATGGTGGGAGCGGCTTGTTGTAAGCGATATAGAGGAGTATCTTCTGCCTCCTTTTGTCCTTCAGGGAAGAGAGTAGTTTCTTCGAGTTTTCCAGCTGCTTCGCGGCGTCCTCGCTCGCCGGCTGTTTTGAGAGCGCGAAAAGGTGACTGTTGGCCTGAGAGTAGAAATCGTGCTGAAGTTGCTGCAGCTCTCCTGTGGCCTTCTCCTGTTGCAGTAGGGAAAAAAGAAACTCTGTTGATATTGTTAGAGGCAGGCAAACACCGATGACCATGCGGTTCCACTATTAATTTTCTGAACTTTTTATTAATACTTGCTGCAAGGTTACAATTATCATCATACATATAACTGCATAAAAGTAAACGATTAGTGGAATTGAACCGTCCCCTGAAACTGTGAAATAGCGAGGGGAAGATTTGAACTTCCGATCTTCGGGTTATGAGCCCGACGGGTACTCCAGGCTACCCTACCTCGCTATGCAAAAGAATGACCTGTTAATGTATAAAAAGCTTCAAACGAGCTACTGTCTACTCTTTCCTTCGGGCATTATGAGAAACAGCCTAACTGCTTTCAAAGCGTCCTCGTTAGTTTCTGTTTTGGGCATTCCAGACAGGCGCTCCTCAACGCCCTTTGCGAACCTCAACGTGCGGAGCCTCACCGTCTCTTTCAGCGATTCTCTTTCCGCAGGGCTGCACATTCTTTCCGCCAACGGCATGGTTCTGCCTTGGATTTGCACCCAATACTCTATAGATCGCTTTCTCTCCGGGCTGTGTTTCTCATCGTCAGCCCACACAACATGCAATTGTTCGTCTATGGCAGTAGCAAGCGTAGTTTCTTGGCAGTCGTGCTTCACAACCCGAATTCCGACACGTCCCCATGCCGGTATGACGTGCCCAGAAACCACAACTTCACCTTAAACAGGAGCAGCGGTAATTCCCTTGTCGTTGCTTGTAGAAGCCTCCTCAAAAAGTACCCTGGCCTCCTCCTTGCTCATCTGCTTTAGCGCCTTCCCGCAACCCTCGCATTTGAACTGGCTCTCAAATGCAGCATCGAAAGGCAGTATGACCTTCGCCTCCTCATAGCATTTTCCGCAGTAGAAGAAGTCGTTGCAGTTCTCAGGCATCTTGTAACCATCCCCAGGCTTTGAATTCACAGCGTTCTGATGCAGTTCTGTCAGCTTCTCGCCGTCGAGGTACCACTTAAACGTTAGCCAGCCCTTGCTGTCCTTATTGGTGTCGTACCTAGCCACTCCGTAGCTGTCAAGCACGTTTAGCACGCGCCTTACCTCATTTATCTTCACGTTCAGGTCCGCTGCAATCTTCTCATCGGTTTGTGGCTCGTTAAGCATCTTTATTACGCTTATGGCTTTCTTGCCTATGTTCTTTGATATAAAATCAGCAAAAACAGCATTGTCCAGAAGTCCCTCAACCCTGAGCCTTTCGTTCTCAGCCGCCTCCAAATCCAGCTTCGCCTGTTCTTTTAGAGCCTTCTTCTGAGCCTTCAGCTTCAGTTCCCTCCTTGCCTCAAGGCGCATCTTCTTCACGCGCACGCTCATGGGGTGTGTTTTCCTCGCATTCACATGCGCAGTATTCCTAGTTCCAGCGTTGGCCTTCTTGCCCTTTGGCATCCTTACACGACCGGTCTTCTTGTTCATATAATACGCACCACACTAATAAATAACCGCTTTTATACAGGCCTCTTCCTCACAATTCCGTGAACGACGTCAACATCAACCTTCTGTTCTTTACGCAGGTTCTTGATTATGGTCTCCCTTGAGAGGCCCGTGTCTCTTTGCATCCATGCTATACTTGTCTCCTCGTTGTACGAAAGCGCGTCTACCGCCCTCTTTAATTTGTCACCGTTGTCTGCCATAGCACCACAGCTAATAATATGCGTTTCCTTATATATAAAGGGTTTCTTATTTTGCATAATACAGACAAAGTCCTGTTATTTTGCTACTTTACCCTCTTCTGTCGCCAATATGTATTATGCATCTCCTGATATTTAAACAATTCGAGAGCGGGCTCGGTGGGATTTGAACCCACGACTTGCTGGTTAAGAGCCAGCCACTCTGACCAATCTGAGTTACGAGCCCAAAATAGGGGTCACTTGACCCTTGCCCTTACAAACTTCTCTATTAAAGAATCAAATTCCTTTCCATGTGGGCGTATCTCATAGGAAACCTGGACTATCGGCTTGTTGGAGTTTATGATGTTCCTTAGGTTGGTCGGCGTTGCCGAAAGGACGATGTCACAGTCGGCCTTGTTGACCGTGGCCTCGAGGTCACGTATCTGTTTTGCGCTGTAGCCCATGGCTGGGAGCTCCTTGTCAAGGGCCGGGTACTTGGCAAATGTGTCTTTTATCGTGCCCGTTGCGTATCTCTTGGCATCGGCCACCCTCGACACTCCGTACTTCTTGGCTGCCACGGTGGCCGCTCCGAATCTCATGTTTCCATGGGTTATTGTAGGGCCGTCCTCAACAAGCAACGCGCTGCTGCCCTTAACCAGAGATGGATTGTCCACGCTGACCGCAGAGTCCGCAAGGATCATCTTCGCCTTGCCATTTATCCTTTCAAGGTTGCGCTTGACCGTGGTGATCTCATCAGCGCTCGCCGAGTTCACCTTGTTTACCAGCAGCACGTCTGCTGCTCTCGCACACACCTCTCCAGGATAGTAGGAAACCTCGTTTCCAGCCCGCAGCGGGTCAACAACAGTTATCATGAGGTCCGGCTTGATGAATGGCATGTCGTTGTTTCCGCCGTCCCAGATCACAAGATCCGCCTCCTTCTCCGCCTTTCTCAGTATCCTCTCGTAGTCGACCCCGGAATAAACGATAAATCCGTTCTTTATGTGCGGCTCGTAGTCTTCCCTCTCCTCTATAGTGGTCTTGTACTTCACCAGGTCTTTTAGCGTAGCAAACCTCTGCACAGCCTGCTCCTTCAGGTCGCCGTACGGCATAGGGTGCCTTATTATTACGGTCCTTACCCCGTTATCGCGCAACAGCCGCGAAACGTACCTTGTGGTGGGGCTCTTTCCCGAACCCGTCCTTACCGCGCATATGGCGATGACCGGTTTTGTCGACCTTAGCATCTGCGCTTCCGGATTGAAGAGCACAAAGTCGGCCCCGCACGCGTTCACCAAGCTGCTCTTCTCCATGACGGTCTGGTACGGGAGGTCGCTGTAGGCAAGCGAGCACGCATCTGCCTTCAGCCTCTTTATCAGCCGTGGCAGCTCGGCCTCGTCATAGATCTTTATGCCCTTCGGATACAGTTTCCCGCTCAGCTCCTTCGGATATACCCTGTTTGCTATGAACGGTATCTGCGTTGCGGTAAAAGCCACGACCTCATACGAAGGGTTGTCCCTAAATAATGTGTTGAACTGGTGGAAGTCCCTTCCCGCGGCCCCCATTATGATAATTCTCTCCCTTTTCAAATACTCCTCCAATCAGATTGGCACACGAAAATATAATACCTTTTAGGGGGTTCGTTTCAGCGCAAAGGAACGGCATTTTACGAGGACAATTTTTCGACGACAAAACGCCCCCAGAAGCTTTATATTGCTTAAACAGCCATTACACTAACAGGGTGCCAGTCGATTTCATGCAGGAAGAAGCAGATGAGTATAACGCATCAAAGATAATTGTGCTTCAGGGGCCGCAGGGGATAAGGAAAAGGCCCGCGATGTACATAGGTAGCACCAGCAGCGCCGGATCGCTGCATCTTCTATTCGAGGTGCTCGACAACGCGGTTGATGAAGCCCTCGCGGGCTACGCAAAAAACATAAGCATACATCTCACTCAGGACGAAACTGGCGACATCGCGGAGGTTTCTGACGACGGGAGGGGCATACCTGTTGACGTAATGCCCAAGTTCAACAAGAGCGCGTTGGAGGTGATAATGACCACGCTGCACAAAGGAGCCAAGTTCAACAACGACACGTACAAGATATCTGGAGGGCTGCACGGCGTAGGGCTCACAGTCGTAAACGCACTTTCAGAATTCACCAACGTATACGTGGCGAAGGACGGCAAAAGCTACAAGCAGGCGTTTTCCAGGGGTGCACCAACAACAGATCTTGAGTTGCTGGGCGAGACGCAAGCGAACGGTACAACTGTCAGGTTCAAGCCAGACCCTGAGATATTCCCCGCGCCGAGGTTCGACTCGGCGCAGCTCAAGGACAGGCTCAGGTACCTAAGTTTCCTCAACCCCAGGCTCAAGATAAAGCTCACGGACGACAGGTTCAGCTCGCACGAGGAAGAGACCTTCTTCTCAGAAAAGGGCATGGAGGACTTTCTTAGATACATAAACAGGGAGCAACAGAGCGTCACCAACATAATACATGAGAGGAGGCAGGAGAACGGAATGGTCGTCGAGTTCGCACTGCAGTACGTCAACTCTTATGACGAGAGGCTTGAGGCGTTTGTCAACAACATAAGGACGGCGGAGGGCGGCACCCACGTAATCGGCTTCCACTCCGGGCTTTCAAGGGCGATCGTCAACTACCTCTCAAAGAACAGCAAGAACGGCGTCAAGGTCACTGGAGACGATGTAAGAGAGGGCCTCGTGGCCATACTCAGCGTTCTCATGCCCAACCCAGAATTTGAGGGCCAGACAAAGGAAAAGCTGGGCAACTCTGTGGTAAAGAGCATAGTAGAGTCAACGGTATACTCTTTCCTGTCAAGGTACTTTGAGGAGCATCCCGCAGAAGCAAGGAGCGTCACAGAGAAGGCGATAGGTGCCATGAACGCGAGGGAGAGCGCTAGGCGTGCCAGGGAGCTTGCCAGGAAGAAGAACATATTCGAGAGCGCCGTGCTGCCTGGGAAACTTGCTGACTGCATAGAGGACGATCCTGAAAGGACCGAGCTGTTCATTGTTGAGGGGAAGAGCGCAGGCGGTTCGAGCAAGGAGGGCAGGGACAAGCAGATTCAGGCCATACTGCCGCTCAGGGGCAAGATATTGAACGTCGAGAAGGCCAGCGAGGAGAAAATCTTTGACAGTGCTGAGCTAAACGTGCTCGTAACGGCGCTGGGCACCGGGATAAGGGAGACTTTCAACCCGGAGAAGACGAGGTACAAGAAGATAGTAATAATGAGCGACGCCGACGTTGATGGCGAGCACATACGCACTCTGCTGCTCACCTTCTTCTACCGCTACATGAAGAAACTGATAGAAAGTGGTTACGTCTACATAGCACAGCCTCCGCTCTACAAGGTCACCTCTGGCAAATCGGTCAACTACTGCTACACGGACGAGGAGCTTGAGGAAAGAAGGAAGGAGTACGACGGGAAGATGGACGTGCAGAGGTACAAGGGCCTCGGAGAGATGAACGCTGAGCAGCTCTGGGACACAACCATGAATCCCTCAAACAGGATATTGAAGAGAGTAGCCATATCAGATGCGGAACGCGCGAACAGCCTGTTCGCAATCTTGATGGGTGTTGATGTGCACAAGAGGAGGAAATTCCTCGAGGAACACTCAGGGGATGTGAAGTTTCTGGACGTATAGTGGTTTTTTGGCCGAGACGAAGAACGTTGTGCTTGAGGAGGAGCTGCAGACCAGCTTCCTTGATTACGCCATGAGCGTGATCATAGACAGGGCTATACCCGACGCAAGGGACGGCGTCAAGCCGGTGCAGAGGAGGATCCTCTACGCGATGTACAAGATCAACAACACCCACGATAGGCCCACGAAGAAGAGCGCCACCGTCGTCGGCGAGGTGATCGGTCACTTCCACCCGCACGGAGACATACCGATCTACGATGCGTTGGTGCACATGGCACAGCCGTTCGCGATGAACCACACGCTCGTGGAGGGACAGGGCAACTTTGGCTCTATAGACGGCGATCCTCCCGCGGCAATGCGTTATACGGAGGTGCGGCTCGCCAAGATAGCCGAAGACGTGCTTGCAGATCTTGACAAGGAGACTGTCAACTTCCTCCCCAATTTCGACAACACGGAAAAAGAACCAGAGATGCTGCCAACAAGGATCCCGAACCTCCTTGTGAATGGCGCGGCCGGGATAGCTGTAGGGGTTGCCACAAGCATACCTCCGCATAACCTTTCCGAGGTGTGCGATGCCGTGCTTTATGTGCTTGGGCACAAGGAGGCCACAGTAGAAGAAGTGCTAGGAATAATCAAGGGTCCGGACTTCCCTACAGGCGGGATAGCAATAATGAGCCAGAACTCAATAAACGGCTATAAATACGGAAGAGGCCAGCTGACAGTGCGCGGTAAGGCAGAGATAGACACGGAGAAGGGCAGGATAAGCATAACCGAGATCCCATACAACGTGAACAAGGCGTCGTTTGTTGAGAACGTGGCGAACCTCGCGCGAGACAGAAGGATAATCGGCATAAGGGATATACGCGATGAGAGTGACAGGAACGGCATCAGAATAGTCATGGAACTCACGAGAGACGCTAACGCAGACCAGATACTGAACCAGCTATACAAGCACACGCAGCTCGAGACAACCATGCCCATCATAAGCCTGGCCGTTACCGGCAAGATACTCAAGAGCTTCAGCATAACTCAGCTTCTCACCGTTTTCATCAACTACAGGAGGGAGATAGTCACAAAGAGAAGCCAATTTGAGCTCAAGGTTGCCAAGGACAGGCTGCACTTGGTGGAGGG
The DNA here is from genome assembly GCA_021818925.1 of Microcaldota archaeon. Lineage (GTDB taxonomy): Archaea > Micrarchaeota > Micrarchaeia > Micrarchaeales > CABMGC01 > JAJYVH01. The sequence goes on from JAKASU010000001.1 coordinate 572,288, forward strand.
CCTGCAGATAGCCGTTGCCCAGATTGACCGTGTTGTCAAGACCATAAGGGACAGCAAGGAGGTCAGCGAGGCACGCTCCATGCTCATGGCCCACTATCAACTCTCAGAAAAACAGGCGAACGCCATCCTTGATATGAGGCTTAGCAGGCTCACGCAGCTGGAAAGCAGGACGCTGGACAATGAGGCCAAAGACCTGAACGAGAGAATACAGTATTATACTGGAGTGCTGGCAGACCCGACAAAGATAGATGAGATAATCAAGACAGAAACGGCAGAGATAAAGAAGAAGTATGGGAGGCCGAGGAAGACAGAGATACTCCAGATGGATGAGGAACTCGAGATACAGGACGAAGACATGATAAGCAACGATGAAGTCAGCGTGATACTCACCAATTCTGGCTACGTGAAAAGGATAGGTATAGGAAGCTACAGGGAACAGGAGAGGGGAGGGAAGGGCATAATCGCAATGAACCTAAAGGATGGCGATTTTGTCAAGCACATTATCACGCCTCGCAACAAGGATTACATCCTCTTCGTTTCCAACAAGGGACGCATGTACTGGCTCAAGGCCTACAACATACCAGAAGGAGGCAGGTACTCCGAAGGCAGGTCCATAGCGAACCTGCTCAACCTGCAGGGTGAGAACATAGTGACCATGTTCAAGATCAATGACTTCGAAAAATCGAGTATAGTCTTCCTCACCGTCAAAGGGCTTGTTAAGAAATCTGACGCAGCGCTGTTCTCAAGGCCCAGATCCACAGGAGTGAGAGCTATCTCGCTTAACGAAGGCGACGAGATAGCAGATGTTATAGTGCTTAAGGACCACAAGTACCTTGTCATTTCGACGAAGAACGGCAAATCGATAAGGTTTGAGGAGAACGATGCGAGGTCGATGGGGAGATCTGCGGCAGGTGTCCACGGCATCAGACTTCATGACGGCGACACAGCGAAGAACCTCATTGCCGCAAACGACGAAGGCAGCATACTCACAGTTTCCGAGAAAGGCTACGGAAAGATAACCGAGATATCGGAATACAGGATGCAAGGCAGGGGAGGCGGCGGCGTGATGAACCTGAAGGTAAACGACAAAACCGGCCCTGTAGCAAAGTCCCTCTTCCTAAACAAAGAGACGAAGCTTTTGCTGATAACTTCCAAGGGTGTTAGCATAATGATACCCATAGCGTCGATTAGGGTTACTGGCAGGGCAGCAAGCGGAGTCAGGTTGATGCGTGTAGAGCCGGGAGCAAAGGTTATAGACGCCAAGCTGATGAGCGACGCTAACGTTTCCATAGGAAATTAATAAAAACAAGGAAGAGTAAGTCGTTCTTTGATGTTGAAATGAATATGAAATGGGTCATGAAGAATGCGAGAAAACAAGCGCATCCTAATCCGACAAGCGTGCCTGGATACAAATCAGGACTAGCCATCGAAACAGAAGAAGCTATAAAACAGCTTGGAGTGCCTTACGACACTGAAAAACCAGTATTTGACCTTGAGTTCGCAAACGGTGAGACGCACACGTTCACCCCTGATTTCTTATTGAAGGTGTCCGCAGACGTGATAGGCAGGCAGATGCTTGTCGAATGCCATGGGTCGCAATATTTCGACAAGGCGTTCCTCAACAAGCTAAAGACATTCATGCAGTCACAGCATCACAAGAACTATTTTCTTGTAGTTGTAACAAACCACGCCTTCCTCTCTTACGTAAGGGCCAACATGGACTCTCTTAAGCTTTCGGAAAAGGACATATCCGACCGTTTCATCCTAATTGGAACTAAAGACATGTCGGACACCAGAGGGGAAAGAATCGCAGCGCTGAGCAAAACTCTTAAGATGCAGATAAGGCGCGGCGAAACCTTCTCGAGCTTCTGGGCTCTTCTAGAGCGGGACGGAGCAGGAACTACTTCCAGTACTTCTTCGTCCTTACAAAATTCTTCTGCGCGTCTATGAGGTCTATCAAGAACTGCTTGTTGCTCTTCCTAAGCAGCTTAAGCACCCGCGCCGCGGTCGATGCTCCCACACCGTAAACCGAAAGCGCTGCGACAGCCTTGCTTCCGTACGCTCCCACAAGCCCAGCTTCACGGATAGCTTCGCTGTAGCTCTTTCGATCCGCTGAGTCTAAACTTTTGTCACCTATCTTCTTTCTCACCGCAGTGCTTTTGCCCTCGCTGCTCACACACACCATCGGGCTTTTGCACCGAGGGCATTGTATCTTCTCCTCTGTCTGCACCAAAATTTGCTTCTGGAACTCAAGCCCGCAATAGGTGCAAAGCAAATCAGTCTTCTTTTGGTTTATCCTTTGCTCAAGCTCGTTTATGTCAGCTTCAGAAGGCAGCACAGGCAGCAGAAGTTCTTTGTAGTTGTATGTTGCGCGCATTATCTCTTCGGCTAGTGGCGAAGCCGCGCCCTCGAAGACCTCCAACCGCGTGGTTCCCTTTCGCAGCCCTTCTACAAATGAGACAGCTGCATCTATGTCGAAGTAGTTTTTCCTCAGGTCGCGCAATGTTTCCTGCGCTATCGGCGAGTCCTTGTAGAACCTGACGAGCCTGTCTGCGTTGCTCTTTGTTATCGTCGCTTTCTTTTCAACTATCCCAAATAGCTTGCATATCTGAACAAACTTATACCTGAACAGGTCAGTGTTAACTATAAAGCTGCCGCTGCTGACGATGTCGTCGATCTTGTAGGTTTTTATTGTGTCAAATATTCTTTTTGTCGCAGGCCGTCTCTTCGCGCCGGTAAAATCTATTATCAGGGCATACGGAGTGGCTCGCACCGACACCCTGCCTCCACCCGCCTGGGTAGCAACGTATCCCACAATCCTTCCGATGAACTCGTTGGCCAGCTTGCCGAGCGCCATATGCACCACCGCGTAACCCTCCAGTTCCTCTATCGCAAGTAAGTCATCTGCTGGGACAAAACACTTCTTCTGCGACTCGATGAACTTTTCAACAGAGTTTGCAGTTTGCTTGTCTATGACCTCGGATTCTTGATGCAGGCCCTGTTTAAGCATGGAATAAACCCCGCGTGCAGTAGCTTCTGATACGGGTATGTCTTCTCCCTCCCAGTCAGGTATCGCGGCCTCGAACTCCTCGCTCTGCTCAACAAAGATAACATTCTTCTCGATGCTCACCACTTTCCACGGCAGACCCTTTGTTATGAAAGTGGCGCCCTCTTCAAGGTAATTTGTCGCGAATTGCTCGTCGACGGTTGATATCACCCTGTTACCAACGGTGCTTTTAACTACGAACCTGAGCGTGTCTGGTATGACGCTTATGTTGGAGAAGAAGTATGTTCTAGACCGGTATCCTATGCTTGCAAACTTGTCCTTCGCTCTTATCAGTTTCTCTGCGTCAAGAAACTCGATTATTTTGTCAAAAACATTCCTCTCAAGCTTCGCGTATGACGCCGAACGCTTTGCTATCTCGAAGATCTTTGAAATCTCTACCTTCTTGTGCTCAAGAACGATTGCGCATATCTGGTTTGCAAGCACATCAAGCGCGTTTTCCTCTATGAGATATCTTTCTATTCTGCCCTCCCTCATCTGCCTGACTATCGAAAGCGATTCCAGGATCTCTATGTTGTTCGCAACAATCATTCTCCCATAGGACACTTCTTTTTCCCTATGACCGCCCCTTCCTACTCTCTGCACCAGCCTTACAACCTGCCTAGGCGAACCGTACTGCACAACGAGGTTTATCGAACCTATGTCTATCCCTAGCTCCAAAGAGCTTGTTGCTATTATGCTCTTGACCTTGCCGTCCTTAAACTCGTTTTCGACCTTTATCCTCTCCTCCTTATCCAACGAACTGTGATGTACGCCTATGCCCCCAAACGGCTCAATCCTGTTGAAATAGACAAGCTTGCTACCAAGCGATTCCACAACCTGCCTCGTGTTTGCGAAGATCAGCGTCGAGGACGAGGCCCTAATCAGAGCAGTTATGCGTTCTATCCTTGCAAGCGTCTGCGTATCAAGGCCGAACTTCTGCCCGAATTCCGAATAATCCTTTTCAGGCTGCTGCGGCATCTCCACCGTCACTTCGATGCGCTTCTCTCCTTTTGCATCTACGAGCATGCAATCCCTTCCGTTGCACAGGAACCTTTTCGCCTCCTCTGAGTTGCCCAGCGTGGCGCTTATACCTATTCTCTGGTAGCCCTTTGCCAGCTCCTCAAGGCGCTCCAGCGCAACCCCAAGCTGCGCTCCTCTCTTGTTAGCATAAAGCTCGTGCAGCTCATCTATGACGATTGCCCTGATGTTTGCCAGTGCGTTCCTAAGTCTTGGAGAGAGGAAGAGATTCTGCAGCGTTTCGGGGGTGGTTATCAGCACCTGCGGTGGCGAAGCCGCCTGCAGCTGCCTCTCTTTTGTCGGAGTATCTCCGTGCCTTACTGATATGCTCACGTTCAGTTCTTTCGCAAGAACCTCGAGCCTTTTCATGAGGTCCCTATTGAGCGCCCTCAAAGGGGTTATGTATATGAGCCATATCCCCTTTGCCTCTTTTTCGTTTACAAGTCTTTTGAACAGCGGAAGTATCGCCGCTTCTGTCTTACCGCTCCCGGTCGGGGCGGTGATTACGCAGTTCTCACCATTCTCCACGTGCTCGAACGCGGCCTTCTGTACGTCTGTGAAGCTTCCAAATCGCCTCAAGAAGATATCGTACGGATCTGCAACCATATCCTTAGCCAAAAGGCACGAACGCGCTGCCCACGACTACCTGCGTCGAATTGGAGACTGTATAGTTGACCGCGATTCCAAGGTGCAGATTGATCGACAGCCCGTTTATTGGCGAGGTGACGTTGTAGCACGGGGTGCTTATCCCTGTACTTCCTCCAGGCACGAGAGTCTGGTTAAGAGGAGTGCTGTACACTCCGGCTGTCTGATAGCATCTAACGCTGTTCAACCTCGCGCTCTGATCAAGCTTGTTTATTAGCGTGAAACTGGCTTTGCCGTTGCCGTACTGCAGGTTGCTGCAGCCAAATGTGTCGTTGAACTCGCACGAGTTCACCAGAGCAGAAGTGAAGGTCAGGGGAGCGCCTGTGGCGTTTATCTTCTGTAGTACTGCAGCCGCACTACCTACTTGCGAAAGAGTGAACGAAGCGTTTACGAGCGAGAAAGCGGTGAGGTTGTATGGACCCTTGTATGCTGTAGTGCGTATTAGAGATATGGCGCCTATTTTCCCTGACTTTGGCAATATGTATGTGCTGCAGAACGACGTGCCATTGAGCGTGCTTATGACACCGTAGCAGGTTGTGTTTCTCGGACCGCTCGTGTTAGATATGGTGTCGTAGATGAACGACGAATTTGAAATAAGATATACGCCCGCAAGGAAGTCGCCTTCCTCGCCGTGAGAGCTGTAGCTGCCCAAAACACTCGCGTTCGTTATGGAAAGCCCACTCAGGAACATTTTGCTAAAAACGGCGGGCTGAGAAGCGTTGGCGCCCAGGCTGCTCTCGTTCATTATTGCGTAGCATGCCTGCGAATAGTTCTGTTCTGCAAGGATCTTTAGCCACCCGCCAGAGTACCAGCCACAGAACGTTGTGTCGTTGAGCATCTTGATGAAGGTAGCCTCGCCCATTTTTGTGCTTACGTTAGTTGTGCTGAGCGAAGATCCCACTGTCGCAGCAGAGAATATGCTTGGAGAAAGATAGCCTTTCACCCATATTGAATACACGTCGGAGTTGTTGGGGTACGTTGCCTCTGCAAGCGTCACGTTCTTGATGTAGTAAGAAGTGAGGTTAAGGATCGGCTTGAGGAAGGTATCAATCTGCCCGTTGCCCGTGAGCCTGAAAAGGCCGACGTTGTATTGGTCGAAGAGATATGTGCCAAGCAGTAGCCCACCGTTTGTAAGCGACGCGTTCCTGAAGCTCATGATTCCGTTGCTCGGCAGCATCGACGCTGGTGAAGCGGCCTGAGCCGCAAAAACCCTTATGGAAGTGCTCACAAGCGTCTTTGATCTGTCCGCAATGTTGTAGAGCTTGCCTGGATCTGCCACCACGCTTATGTTGTAGCTTCCTTCAGCGGTCGGAGAGTAGTTGTATGCTATCGTTGTCTTTTTGCCTGACGGCAGCGTTACTTTGTATAGCGTCGAGAGGTTACCGTTGACAAGCACGCCTATGCTCAGGTTGCTCACTGCGCTGCTGCCGTTGTTGAACACGTTTATCTGGAACGCGGCCTTCTGATACGGATAGAAATGCGAGGTTGGGCCTCCATTTATACCAAGAGCAACGCTTATCTGCGGCTGCCAGAAGTACCTGAAGTACAGCGCCACTCCTACAATCGCTATTATGATTACGGCCCACAAGTAGATCTCGTTCTTCATCAAACCACATCCATCGCGCTCTTGCTCCGCAGCTCGCGTATCGCCTCGTTTATCTTGCTTGCTATTTCCTTGTAATCCGATTCATAAAGCGCCGTGGCCCAGGTCAGTGCGTCGTACTTGTCTCCGACCGCTGGCGGCTTGAGGTAGAACTTGCCCTGCGAGTTCTCCACGAGACCCGTCTTCTTCATGCGCAGCAAGTGATATCTGAGCGTCTTCTCGTTTATCGGCTCCCAGTTCTTCGTTATGTACTCGGCAAGCTCGGAAACAGACGGATCGCTCCTCTTTACGAACTGGAAGTTTATCAGCGCGTCAAGCACCGCAACCGAGCTCAGTCGCGATTCTCCCGGGTTAATCACGCCGAGCGATAACGCAAGCCACCTGACTATTGACCTGCGCGTCTCGAGCACCTCCTTTGTGAGGCGCATGTTCCTGAGCGTGACCTCTTTGTCTATGAGTTCAGATTCGCTTAGCTCCGCCATTCGCAAAACCAAAATCTTCTTAGCCTACTCTTATATCTTTATCCCGCTAGGTTTATATGCGATGCCTAGATACTGCAAGGTGTGCGACAGCAAGCAGATTTTCGTCACGGTTGACGACGGCGTAGCGGCGATAATCAAAGATGAGGCTTGCACGAAGGGGTTCCTCTTGAAGTATCAGGCAAAGCTTATGAAATTTGGGATAGATAACCTACCGAAGAACCTTTTCGAGGGCGCCGATTCCCATGACGTACACGTGGAGGAACTGAAGAACTAGACAGGTGAAAGGATGGCACAACAGGCGAACACGCAGAACAACGAGGCAGAGAAGACGGTACGCGATTACCAGATGGTACAAGAGCAACTGAGAATGGCTACCATGCAGCTCGAGCAGTTGCAGGTGCAGAAAGCCGAACTCTCAAGGGCGAAGGACGAGGTGTCCGTCTCTGGAGGCAAAGTGTACATAACTGTCGGAGGGGTGATAGTGGAGACCACCAAGGACAAGGCGCTTGCAGACATAAAGGAGAAGGCGGAACTCGCAGATGTGAGGGTCGCTTCGCTCAACAAGCAGCTAACCGAACTGAAGAGCAGGGAGAAGCAGCTAGGAGAAAAGATAACACAACTGTACAAGCAAGGTCAGTGAGCTAATGCGCGCCATCGGATTCGATGAGCTTTGCGACTTGCTCAAGGAGTACAGGGACAAGCGCGTTGTGCTCACCTTCCACACGATAGGTGACAGAGACGCGGTTGGATCTGCGGTAGCTCTCTCTACTTTTTTCCCAAGGTCGGAGGTCGTAACTCCTGATTTCATAACCAACAACGCCAAAAGGATGCTGTCTTACCTGAACATGTCAAACACCGTGACTCCAAATTTACCAGAAGTTGCAGATCTTTTCATAGTCCTTGACGCGAACAACACCCTTGCGCTCGGTAGGCTCGGCGAGCGCCTTGTACCCTCTCTCGCAAAGATACTGTTCATCGACCATCACGCCTTTCACGAGGAAGTGAAAATAGACTCCGTAGCGTACAATGACGAAACCTACAACTCAACCGCAAGCATAGTTTGCGAGGTCATGAAGAGGCTCGGAGCGCCAATCAGCAGCAACGCAGCGTTCTGCCTGCTAAACGGCATAATAGCAGATTCAGCAGAGATGCAGAACTCATCTCCGCTCACCTTCAGGCAGGTTGCAGAGCTCCTCGAGATAGCCAAGAAGGACTACTCGTTCTTTTCCGAGTACTTCCACGAGAACATACCGCTGAGCAACAGGTTTGAAGTGATAAAGGACATGGCAGCGGCAAAAGCAGAGGTGGTAGGAAAGTACATATTGGTCTACGGCAGCGCTATGGCGCACGCGAACGTCGCCGCCGACGCCGCGCTGAAGCTTGAAGCAGACGCATCTGTGTTCTGGGTGACAGGCAACACGGAGGCCTCGGTGTCGGCAAGGCTCAGGCCTCCCCTTGACAAGAAACTCTCGATGCACCTCGGGCTTATAATGCAGGACATAGGGCAGATAATCGGTGGATCCGGAGGAGGACACGCTTGCGCAGCAGGGGCATACGGCCAAAAACGCGAGGCGGCGCAGCTCGCCGGCGAAGAAGCAGTAAAGCGCATAAAGGAAAAGCTGCTTCAGGGGAGCAAGCAATAAGCACACCGTCACATTTCCCAGAAGTGTTTTATCTATTCCCGTGCAAATAGGATGGGATACTTTTGAAGATAGCAATAGCTTCCGATTTTCACCTCGGCTATGAAAGGTTCAGGGAAGACGCATACAGGCAGGCAGAATCTGCGCTAGAGCAGGCGGCAACAGTGGCCGACGCCATAATCATACCCGGCGACGTCTTCGACATGCGCGTTCCCAAGCCCGACGTACTTGCCGAGGCAATAAACCTTTTCAGGAACCTGTCAAAGAAGGATTGGAAGGCGAAAGTTACCGAGGTGGCCGCTACAAGCAAGGCGTACACGAGAGCGCCAATACTTGCGATTCCAGGCACGCACGAAAGGCGGGCACAGGGGGTCGAGAATCCTGTAAACTTATTGGGCTTGGCCGGCCTTCTTGTAGATATAAGCGACGGTTACGCCGTTTTGGAGAAAGGCGCCGAGAAAGTCATGGTGTACGGGATAGGTGGCGTGTCAGAGGAACGTTTCCTCGAAACGGTAAAGAAACTGGACCCCAAGCCGAAGCCCGGCCACTTCAACATCTTCATGTTCCACCAGTCAACCTATGAGCTCCTCCCATTCAGCGACGATTTCATAAGGGCGGAGCAGCTGCCCATGGATTTCGACCTCTATGTTGACGGCCACATACACAACAAGGTCGAGAAGAGGGTGCACGGCAGACACTTTCTCATACCAGGAAGCACTGTTCTCACGCAGCTTAAGGAGGCGGAGCAGGAGGACAAGGGCTTCATCGTCTACGACACTGTCGCAAACTCATACACGTTCCATAAGATAAACTCGCGCAAGTTTGTGTTGGCAAAGGTAGAGCTGGAAGGCAAAGACCCCGCACGCGTGGCAAGCGACATAAGGAAGGCTATAGATGGTGCGGTCCAAGATGGAACACAGGCTCCTGTTGTCAGGGTGGAACTCACCGGCTCTATGAAGAAAGGGTCGCGCAGCATCGATGTAGATTTCAATAGAATAGTGAAGGACTACCAGGGCAGGGCAATCGTCGAGATATCAAAGCCCGGAATGGAGACGATAGAGACCAGCACAGATGTGGATTCGCTCAGGAAGGGTTCGCTCGAAAACATGTCCGTAAAAGATTACGGGCTTGGAATATTCCTTGAGAAGCTGAAGCAGGGCAAGTACGAGCTCGGCGTTGGCCCATCTGATCTCTTCGATCTCCTCAGCGAGGAGGGCAGCAAGGACAAGGTAATAAAGAAGGCCCTGGAAGAACTGTTCTCGTAGGATTTCGCTAGTGCCTTTTCTTGTATTCCGCATATTCGAAGAGCGCTTCCAGTGAGCTTACCGCAGAAATCGGGGAGTCGTAAACGGGCACGCCACCATCCTCCAGCAACTTTGCCTGCCTGAGCGTATAGTCTGTGCCCACGGTCACCACAAGGAGCGGCTTGCTTAGTGTTATCTTCTTCTGTATCACCTCTCTTGTGACTCCAGGGTCCGCGCCGGGCGTCTGGTAGAGTATTATGACAAGCAGCATGTCCACTTCAGGATCGGATCCCAGAGCGTTCATGGCGTCCATGTACCTCCCGGCATCCGCGTCCCCGGCAAGATCAAGAGGGTTCGTGATGTTCACAAGGGACGGCATTATCCTCCTGAGCGACTTCTTCACCGATGGCGAATACTCCGCCATCCTCAGATGCTTCGAAGACCCTATCTCGTCGGCCGTGATGACTCCGGCCCCTCCTCCATTAGTGATTACGCCCACCCTGTTTCCCTTCGGCTTTACCTCAGAGGCGAATATCTTCGCGTAATAGAGCAGCTCGCTAATGTCGTTCGCTACCGTGAACCCGAACTGCCTGAAAATCGCTTCCTGCACCGCATAATCTCCTGCAAGCGAAGCGGTGTGAGAGTGCGCCGCCGCTGTGCCGGCGCTTGTCCTTCCCGCCTTGAGCACCACAACGGGCTTAATCTTTGTAATCTTCCTTGCCAGCTCCACGAACTCTTTGCCCCTCTTTATGCCCTCTATGTAGAGCACTATGACCTTTGTTTCAGGGTCGTTCATCAGGTATTCGAGTATGTCGACCTCGTCTATGTATGCCGCGTTGCCGTAAGATATGAACTTGGAGAGGCCGATGCCCTCGCCCGCTATCACGTCCAGCACCGTGCTGCCTACCGCTCCGCTCTGCGAGACGAAACTGACGAACCCCACCTTGGGCTTGCTTATCTTCTTCGTCGGAAGGAAGAGCGTGTCGACCTTAGAGCGCATGTCCATGACGCCCAGGCAGTTTGGGCCCACCATTGCTATCTTGTACTTCTCTGCTATCTCCGTTATCTTGTCCTGCAGTTCTACCTCACCCACCTCAGCAAAACCCCCGCTCACAACCACCGCGGACCTGACCTTCGCCTTGCCGCACTGCTCCAACGCTCCGGGTACAGCAGGAGCAGGTATGGCTATGACCGCAAGGTCAACAGCCTCTTTAATGTCAAGTATGCTCTTGTACGCCTTGTACCCTAAAACCTCATTGGCGTTAAGGTTTACAGGATAAAGCTTGCCTTCGTAGCCGGCGCTGATGTAGTTCTGCAGTATCACGTTCCCCACCTTGTGCGGATCCCTCGAAGCTCCTATTATCGCCACGCTTCTCGGCTTCATCATCGGCGTAAGGTCCGCTTTCTTGTCCATCTAATCACACTATAATCCTTATGTCTACTGCGTCGTAGGAGCCCTGCCTTATTATGACCGGATTGAGGTCAAGCTCCACTATCCTTTTGTTTTCGGTGAACATTTTAGATACCTTGAGCAGCAGCTCCACAACCTCTTCCTCCGCCTTCCCGTCGTAGGTTATTATCTTACGCGACTCGAGCCCGAAAAGCATGTCCTCCGCATCTGCCTTGGTTATCGGGCAGAGGCGCAGCTGCACGTCTTTGAAAGTCTCAACGTATATGCCTCCCAATCCGACGAGCAGCATCTTCCCGAACTGCCTGTCTGTGTTGCCGCCTATTATTATCTCCACTCCGCCTTCGGCCATCTTCTGTGCAAGTATCTTGTAAGGCCTGAGGCTCTTTCCGCGTCTGGAAAGGTCTCCATACGCCGCCCTTATCTCACCTTCCCCCTTCAGGCCGAGCTTCACAAGCCCCGCTTTGGTCTTGTGAAGTGCTTTGTCGGAGAGAAGCTTGAGCACTATCTTCCCGCCCGCTGAGAAGCGCACGGCATCGTCCGCGCTCTCCACGTACTTGCTGTCAACGCTCCTGATCTTGTACTTTTCAAGCAGCTTCTTCGCCAGCATGTAGTCTAGCAGAGGCATGGGCTCACAGTGTGAAGGGCAGAAGCCCCTGGCTGTTTAGGTACAGAACAACAAGCACGATCACGAGCACCGCCGCTATGCCGAGCGTAAGACCCTTCCTGCCTCTCTTCGGCCTCTTAAGCTCGACCGCCATCTGGTCTATTCCGTTGGCAGATGTCTGCTGAGCCTTCATTTGAGGCTGCGTTCCCTGCTGTGCCGGGGTCTGCGCCTGTGCCTGCGGCTGGATCACGGCCTGCGGAATCTTCGGCGTCTGAATTGCCTGCGTGGGCCTCGCCTTCAGGAAGCCCTGCTCCGTAAGCATGAGCTCGACTGTGCCGTTCTTCAGCTCGTAACTGAGATAGCTCTGCTTGAACAGTTTGTAGAGATGAAAAGCCAGGTCCTTTGAGCGTATGTTCAGCGTGCTCTGCAGCTCCGCCGGGAACCTCTTGCCTCCCGACATGTGCTTCAATATCTCGTCGTCGAGCCCGTCGGTTGCCTCCGCGCTCTTCGCGTCAGCATCCGCCTTCAGCTTCTTTCCTGCATCGGTCACAACGATGCTGTTGGGTCCCGGATAGTATGCAGTGAAATCTATTAGCCCCTTCTGCTTCAGCGAACCGGTTATGTTTGCGGCGTCGAACACGCTCGCATTTATGGTGCTGCCAAAGCGCTCGAGAGTTGTGTCCTCGCTGATCTTGAAGAGGCACGCAAGGTCTAGGAAGTTTATGTTCTCAGGATCAGAGGCCATGCAACCAATTAACCTTTATAAGTTAACAATTAATAGTCTTTCACAGTTTTGTGATTTCTTTGGAACTGCAGTTTCTAGGCGGGGCGAGCGAGGTAGGGCGCTCTGCCATATTGTTCAAGGGTAGCAAGCACATAATCATGGACTACGGCATCAAGCTCAACCACAAGACAGAGTACCCGATGCCGCTAGGCAGGGTCGATGCGTGCGTGCTCAGCCACGCTCATATAGACCACAGCGGCAACTTCCCGTTTCTCTACAAGGAGGCGCTTCCGATAACCTACGGCACCGACCCGACGAAGGAGCTCAGCCAGCTGCTCATCGAGGACTCGATGAAGGTGGGGAAGAAGAACCACCAGCCTCCGAAGTTCAACAAACACAATTTGCACAGCATGCTCGAAAGATACGCATCTCACGAGTTCGGCGAGGAGGTCGACCTTGGAGACTATACGCTGACGCTGTTCGACGCCGGTCACATAAGCGGCAGCTCGATAACGAAGCTCGAGAGTAAGGAGACGGGCAGGAAGCTCGTGTACACGGGCGACTTCAAGCTCGAACCACAGATGATCCAGGGCAGCGCCGACATAGTGAAGAGCGATGTGCTCGTGACTGAGACCACTTACGCAACTAGAGACCACCCTGAAAGGGAGGAGCTCATGAAGAAGTTCGTGGACGAGGTGAAGGAAACCCTTGATGCGGGCGGCACGGCCCTCATCCCCTCGTTTGCGGTAGGCAGGGCGCAGGAGATCCTCGCCGTGCTTCACAAGAGCAAACTGACAGATTTCGTTTTCGTCGACGGCATGGCGCGCAAGGCAACACAGATAGCGATGCGGTATCCCGAGTACATGAGGAACGCCGACCTGCTGCATGACGCGATAAAGAAGATAATGTGGGTCGGCAGCGAGGAGCACAGGGGCAGCGCCCTGGCAGGATCTAGCATAATAGTCACTACGGCAGGCATGCTGAACGGCGGGCCGGTGCTCAGCTACCTCTCGAAGCTGAACCAACACTCAAAGATCTTCCTTACCGGGTATCAGGTAGAAGGGACGAACGGCAGGAAGCTCATGGACGGCAAGCCGCTCCTCATAGACGGCAGTAAGGAGGTCATAAAGACACCGTGGGTCTTCTACGATTTCTCAGCTCACGCCGGCAAATCCGATCTCTACGAGTACGTCAGGAAGAGCAATCCGGAGACGGTGATATGCGTGCACGGCGACCAGAAGACATCGGAGGCATTCGCCGAAGCACTGAACGCGGAGGGCTTCAAGGCGCATGTGCCAAGGCAGGGGGACACGATCAAGCTGGACTTCTAATGGTTGAAGAAGTATCCCTATCCCCCTTGCTTGGAACCTTTATGGATGTTAAAGTAGTCTTATAAAGATTAAAACTGAATCTTGAACGATAAAATGGACATTACTCCTATCCTTGCTTTTTTCGATGTTAGGAACAAGCTCGATGCCATATTTTTCCAGTTCAGAATAAAGAAAACAGTAACGCTGCGGGTTTACGGTCAAAAATTCAAAATTAGTAACGTATCTCTTCCTTATACACTTGGGGTTCTTTACAACGTCTTCAGAAAACAAATCTACAAAGATTTAGAAATACAAGGGAAGAAAGTAATCGACGTCGGAGGCTACATAGGTGATTCTTCTATATATTTTGCAAGTAGAGGTGCAAGTAAAGTTTATTCAGTAGAGGCTTACCCCCAACTTGCTAATCTTATAAAGGAAAATGCCAAACTGAATCGCTTTAAAATAGAGGTCATCAACGCAACGATATCTCCGAAAAAATACGAAGCAATCTCAGAAAATGTGTTGGTATCAGGCAAGTTGATGGGGGGGGGGCGACGCAAGGTTAGAGGACTCAGAATTACAAAACTCCCAAAAGCTGATGTATTAAAAATCAACCTCGATCATGTAGTCGATTCTTACATCATGAATGAGATGCCAGTTCTAAAGAAAAAATACGTACAAATATACTGGAAAAGGCATTTTAAAAATTCAAATAGAATAATTGTAATTGGAAGCAAATTAACACAGAGCTTGCGCTAGGCGTGATAAAAACCTAAGAAACAGGGTACTATTATTCGCCCTTTCCTACGACTTCTATCTTGCCGTACTTTCCTGTCGAAAGCTGAGGGTTGCCCTTGAACTCGCTCACGTAGCCGTTGGTTATCTTTACCTTGTCTC